>CAVYHG010000010.1:0-460607 GCA_963768245.1 uncultured Flavobacteriaceae bacterium | reverse complement strand
ATCCGAGTCAGCGATCTCGACGGCTGTGAGGGGATCGCGCTCCTGAACTCCGTCAAGATGTGGCGTCCGGCGTTCGTGGTGCCGTCCCCCTGATCCGATCGGAATTGCCGATATCGGCACGTTCGGGCGGTCCGGGGAGGAGCGACGCCTCTGAAGATGTTCGTGCCGGCGGTCCGGGCGCGAGAAGACCCGCTGAGCGGTGGGGCTCAGCGGGTCTTCAGGCGGTGAACGGCGCTAGTTGATGAAGCGGATCGTCATCGGGTACCGATAGTGCTCGCCGGCCGAAGCCTTCACGGCTGCCACGATCACCAGGACGAACCAGGTCACGAATACAGCTGGAAGGAGAAGGAGCCCGATCAGCAGGATGATCAGCAACGCGGAGGCGATGCCGTAGATCAGGAAAGAGATGTTGAAGTTCAACGCTTCCTTCGCTTGCTCGTTGACGTATCGGTCGTCCCGCTTGAACAGCCAGACGACGAACGGTCCGACGAGCGATGGAACCCCGAGGAACAGGCCGAATGCCGACAGGTGGCTGAGCGCCGCCCAGCCCTTCGCCTCGCTGGGAATCGCTGCTTCCGGTTCGAGGATGGTGGGTTGTGAAGAGCTCATCGGTGTCGTCTCCCTTCGATTTCGATCCGATGGCTCCATCATGCGCCCGCATGGCCAATGGCGGTATCGGGTATCCCCCAGCGCGACCCTGAGGCGACCCTGAGGACGCGGTGGTGGCTCGCTCGCCGGTCCGTGGTGCGCAAACCGATCGGCGACCGGTCGTCGACAACACAGGCATCGATCGGCGCCTACTGCTTGCCGATGAGGGTGGCGTGAGGAGAGGGGTTGAACCTTCGCCGCCCCCATCAGCGAACAGTGCGGTCAGTCACATCGAGCGTCCACGGCGTTCGGGGTCGGTCGGAAGCTCTACGAATGAGCTAGTCGCCGCTCCCGTAGGTATCCGGCCCGTCATGCCATTCGGGGTCGATCATGGGATTCTCCAACATCAGCCTATTGGGCCAAGACCCACCAGGATGAAGGCCGCACCGGCAGCCACCTTCTCCGACGAGCCAGCCCGGACATCGCGACACTCCCCGAGGGTCACCCCATCGTCACCAGGACAAGCGCAATGAATGCCGCCACGGCCACGGCTGCCAGGCCGAGTGCGATCTCGAAGACGATGACCCACCGCGCCCTTCGACCGCTGGTGTCGCCAAAGACTTGTCTGTCACCCATGCCGTCAACCCCCAGAACTCATGGCCAGGTCGACATCGCGATGTCGCCTTCGAATGCCGATCCGCTCCGCCTGACCCCAACCGATCCTGTGGCCGAGCAATGCTCGCTGTAGCGCCACAAGGGTCACCCAGAACACGAACTGCCGGTACACGATGATCTGCGCCGGGCCCCACAAGGCCGCCCGCCACGGCGCCCCGTCGAGAGCCGCCGCTATCCAGATTGCCGTCACCTGCACGAGCGACAAGGCGAGCCACACCGCCACCACCCGGTTCACACCCATCCAGGTCAGACTGATCAAGCCAAGAACATCGATGATTGGCCCGATCAACGGCAGCGCCAGATTGGTCAGCAGCAGGTACACGCCGATGAACCTCCGGTACCACCCGGTGTCATCTGGTTCGCGGCTACGTATCTTCCAGGTGACCTCGAAGGATGCCGTAGGACCAGCGGAGGCGCTGGTTCCACAGACCCTTCCAAGTGGCTGGAACCTCCGTATAGGCGTTGGCCCGTGGCGCAAACTCCACCTTCCAACCACGCCGCCGCATTGCCACCGTCAGATCCGTGTCCTCGGCAAGGGTGTCGGTTGGAACCATACCGACGTCTTTGAGGACCGAACGGCGGAATGCGCCGACGGCACCGGGAACACACCACATGATTCCGACCTGGGCCTGCATCCTTCTGTCGAGACTGCAACCAAGCAGGTATTCGGCATTCTGCAACTTGGCGACAAGGCGGTCCAGATTGGCGACCCGTGGGTTGCCGCTCACTGCCCCAACCCGCCTGTCGGCAAACGGTGCGATGAGCCGTTCAATCGTCCGAGGCTCAAACACTGTGTCGGCATCGACCAGGACGACAAATTCGTACGAAGAGGCTTCAATCCCTGTGTTGAGCGCGGACGCCTTGCCGCCGTTGGGCTGCCGAATCAGCCGGACTGAGGGGAGCGCCAGCCGTTCGACGATCTCTGCCGTCCCATCGGTCGAGCCATCATCGACCACCAACACCTCGAGTGGACCCGTGTGACGAGTCTCGAGAAGCGAGCGCAAGGATTCCTCAATACCGGCCGCTTCGTTGTGTGCCGGCACGACAACGGAAACCCCGCGGGTGTGGTGGAGGAGAATCAGTTTGCCGGATTCACGGCGATAGACCCACAGGGCCAAACCGATGCTCATGATGAATCGCATGATCAGTAGGACGCCCATGACGATGAGTAGGCCGGGCACGGCTCCGGCGAGGAGATCGACAACGCGCGCCGCGTTCGATCACCGCCATTCCAGCGAGGTGCCGCTCGAGTGTCGCCGGCGGCTGCGCATCAGCGAGACCGGCGTACCCGCTGACTGTGACGAACTGGTATCCCTGCTCGCTCAGTTTGGGGATCAGTCTGTCGAGGGCCGCCACCGTGGCGCTGCGATCGCCGCCACCGTCGTGCATCATGATGACCGCGCTCTCACCGGGCTGTGGCTGTGCAGCCTCCACGATCTCGTCGGCTGTGATCCCCGGCCGGTAGTCGGGTGGGGCAACATCGGCCATGACAACGGTGTACCCAGCGTTTGCGACCAGATAGGCCGCTGCCATCTCGTCGGGGCCCAGGTAGCGAACATCCCCGGTGAAGGGGAGCCGGGCCAAGGTGGTGGACACACCGGTGGCGCCCTCCACGATCGTCGAGTGTCAACCGATCTGGGCGTCGACATGATTTGGTGAAAGGCGTCGCCAGTCTCGGGTGGTTCCAAGTGTGGATACCAAGCTCATGGCCGGCGGCAACCGTCTGCCGCAGTAGTCCCGGGTGATCGACAGCATTGGCTCCGAGTACAAAGAACGTCGCCTGAACACCGTGTCTTTCCAGTACGTCGAGGATTTGACTCGTGAACACGGGGTCGGGTCCGTCGTCGAAGGTGAGAGCGATGGACCGTTCTTCGACGGGCAGCCCCTCGGCCTGATCCCCGGCAAAGCTCACAACCGCAGAAAGGCCAGCGAGGTTGTCGTTATCACCGATAGCGGGTGGATTGTCGCTGGTACTGCCGACAACCCAGGTGGCGTCGTTGGTGAGCGCCCACGCGGCAAGACACGATCCGATCACGAAGACTGCGCCAGCAGCAAGAACGAGACGGCGCAGCCCTCCTAGAACCGGATGCACACGGTTTGGCGATCGGGAGTGGACGGCGTCGACGGCTCCGCGCCATTGATCATCGCCCGGACGCAGCTCTCCGGCTACGTTCACCCCAACGGCCACAACACCCACCCCTTCGGCCGTCGAAGGGACTCCCTTGTCCCGTCCCACGATCCTACAGCGCGGCGCCGTGGATTGCTCTCGGTCGTGCCTTTCGGCGCCTACGGTAGGCTCCCGTCTCCGCGCGGAGGATTGAGCGATGGACATCCGGAAGAACGACCGCTTGCCAGCCGTTCGGCGGGGCGCGTCGTCGTCACCATGAACGCTGGAACGCCGCCTCAGTGTCGGCCTCGTCTGAGCCGTCGGCGACGATGAAGGTCACCGAACACCTCGCGAACGCCAACGGGCCGCTGATCAGCTTCGAGATCATCCCCCCGAAGCGCGGCGGCGACCTCGACAGCCTGCTCGGCTTGATCGAGGACCTCGCCGTACATCGGCCGCCGTTCATCGACATCACGAGCCACCCGGCCGAGGTCGTCTACGACGAAGGACCCAACGGACCGCAGCGCCGAGTGACGAGGAAGCGGCCGGGCACGCTCGGGATCTGCGCGTTGATCCAGAACAAGCTCAACATCGATGCCGTCCCGCACGTCCTGTGTGAGGGGTTCACGCGGGAGGAGACCGAGGACTTCCTGATCGAGTCGCACTACCTCGGCATCGACAACGTGTTCGCGGTCCGCGGGGACACGGCCGAGCACCACAAGTCGCTCGACGGGGGTCGCACCCGCAACGAGTACGCGAGCGACCTCGTCGGTCAGATCGCAGCGATGAACCGGGGTCGATTCCTCGAAGATCTCGTCGATGCGTCGCCGACCGAGTTCTGTGTCGGCGCGGCCGGGTATCCGGAGAAGCATGTCGACGCCCCGAGCCTGGAGGCCGACGTGGCCCGGGTGAAGGAGAAGGTCGACGCAGGTGCCGAGTACATCGTGACGCAGATGTTCTTCGACAACCGGCACTACTTCTCATTCGTCGACGCATGCCGAACGGCGGGCATCGACGTGCCGATCATTCCCGGACTGCGGATCCTCACCAATGCCCGCCAACTCGACGTCGATCCCTCCGGCGTTCCACTGCGAGATCCCTCCGGCGTTGGCCGACGAGATCGAATCGACTCCAGACCATGCCAGAGACATCGGCATCGCCTGGGCCGTCGAACAGGTCCAGGAACTCCTCGACTCCGGTGTCCCGTCGGTGCACTTCTTCGTGATGGCGAGCTCGCGTGCCGTCAACGCCGTGCTGGCGCAAGATCGACGTCTGAACACCGTGCCCGGGAATGGGCGACCGGGCGCGTCGGTCGCATCGTCGCTCGGCGGGTCATGACTAGCCCGCCCATGACCGTCGACAACCCTCCTCGACGATGCAGCCACCAACCACCACGACTTGCGTCAGAAACGGACACCTTGAGCGGATGATCCAACACGAATGTGTCCGTGCAGATTGCGGAGAGCCGCCGTTGTGTCAACGGCGGCTCTTTGCGTGCATGATGCCCGCAACCGCGGCTATCGGCGCGAGCGTTGATGCCCCGGTCCGGACCGATCTGCGGCGCTAGGCCAGCGTTGCTTCGAGGGTGATCTCGACGTTGCCGACCAGGGCGTTGCTGACCGGACAACCGATCTTGGCCTGCTCGGCGAGCTCGGCGAACGTGTCTGCGTCGATACCGGGGACCTGGCCGACCACGGTCAGTGCCATCGTGGTGATGCGCATCCCGGCGTCGGTCTTGGCGAACGTCGCGACACCGGTCGTATCGAGCTGCGTCGCGACATGTCCGGCGCCGGCGAGGATGTTGCTGAACGCCATCGAGTAGCAGGCAGCGTGCGCGGCAGCGATGAGCTCCTCGGGGCTGGTCTTGCCGTTCGCTGCCTCGGTGCGACTCGCCCAGCTGACGGGCATGGGCGCGGCAGCTCCGGAGTCGAGTGCCGCGGTGCCTGATCCGTTGAACAGGTCGCCATTCCATGTAGCAGTGCCTTTGCTCTTCACGAGCCACTCCTTGTGTTGGGTGCTTGATTATCGCGCGTCGTCGGTTGCTCGGAGAGGCCTTCTTGCCGAGGCGTCGCCTGTCCTCACCTCGGGGTTGCCGTGATCGAGGCGAAATCCACCGCCCGGCGCGGTGATCGTGCGTGGCACGGGCGACGACAGAATCCTGAACGGCGCTTGCGGCCGGCGCGTAGGGTTGCAGTGATGACGCTCCGACCGGAGTGGCGCTGGGTACGGGGAGGTACCTTCCATGTCAGAGAATTCGAACGTTGCTCGATATCGGCAGGCTTTCGAGGCCATGAGAGTCGGCGAGATGTTGGGCTGGGCCGAGTCGGTCGCCGAGGACGTCGTGTGGTGGGAGATCGGTGCCGCTGAGCCGGTGCGTGGCCGGGATGCCTTGATGAACCAGATGCAGTTCATGGGGGACTTCGAAGTCTCGGTCGATCTCCACGACGTGACCGCAAGCGACGATCACCTGATTGCGCTGTTGGCCGTGACGGCAAGGCGAGGCGAGGAGACCTTCAACTACCGCACGGCCGAGATCCTTCATCTCAACGACGCAGGCCAAATCAGCGAGCGGTGGGCGTTTTCCGACGACACCGCAGCCATCACGGACTTCTTCGGCTAGCGGTACGCGACCAGCGAGGGGGTGCCATGCGGGCGCTCCCGTTTGCGTGCTCTGCCGGACCAACCGGCCGGGCCTAGCCCTGTCGTGCGCCGACGCGTAGTGTGAAGGTGCATGGGTTTCTCACGAAGGTCCAGCGGTGCTGTGGCGATGTCCGCGGGCGGTCTCATGCTGGTCGCGGCGCTGCTTGGCGTCGGCGTGGCCGGAACGGTTTCGGCGAGCATGCTGGTGCTCGCCGGCTTCGGCTTCGTGCTCTTCGTCGCCGGTGCGGCGCTCCACGACCGACGATCCGCCCGCCCGTCCTCGACGGATGGCTTTCGGCACATCACCGACCTCGACCTGTAGGCCGGACGCGCTACGCGACGCCCGCATCTTCTCGCCGAGGCTGTGCGCTTTCTCGGATGATGACGGCTGCGACAACGTAGAAGGCCGCAAGCACGGCGAACGAGACCTGGTAGCCCCCGGTCTGGTCGCGCAGCACGCCGACGAGAACCGGCCCGGTTGCTGCGGCGAGAACTCACCGCGGACCACTGCGTCCCCATCGTCGCTCCGAACGTGGGTCCGGAGTACCACGCGCCCATGACCATCGATCGCAATGGGAAGAGCGCCCCGAAGGCGAGGCCGAATAGGAAGAAATGCCCGACCATCTGCCACACGGTCGTGCCGTCCACCATGAGGAGGACGCTGAGTGCCACGATGGCGGCGATCACGGCCTGTACCCGGGTCGCACCGAAACGGACGGCAAGCCGTGGTGCGATCCACCGGCCGGGCAGGCTCAGCGCCGACGCCGCCGCCGCCCAGAAGGCGACGGTCGCAAGCGAGAAGCCGGTCTCTTCGAAACGGGCCACGCGATGCGCGATGACTCCCTGCGTGGAAAGGAGGATCAGCATCGAGCGCGACGGTGTAGAGCACGAAGCGGCGATCTCGCAGGAGCCGCGCCGTCAGGGACCACCGGCCGGGCCCGGCGCCGCCCCGAACTCTGTCGCCGTGTGACGGCAGAGCGAAGACGGCGGTTGCCGCCCCAACGATGAGAAGCAGCACGCCCATCGACGCGACCGTCCAGCGCCATCCGACCGTTTCCACCAGTCGGGCCGTCAACGGGATGAAGACGATGCCGGCCAGGCCGCCGATGACGGTGATGGTCGCCAACGTGCCGGCACGATCCTGCAAAGCGGACCAACGATCGATGGCCACATACGCCGGTTCGTAGTAGATCATGGCCTGGGCGGGCCCGATCAGCAGCCACCAGGCGGCGACGACGTGCCACGGTTGGGTCGAAATCGAGAAGGAAACCAGGCCAAGACACCCGAGCACCGCTCCCGCCCCCACGATCACGCGCACCCCGTGCCGGTCCGCATAGCGACCGACGGGAAGCGCCATCAGGCCTCCGGCGAACACCGCACCTCCGTAGGCGACCGACAGCACCGTCTTCGAGAACTCCGCGCCTGCTGCCTGGTCCGTGGCGTACACAGAGAATCCGTAGAGGATGACCCCGAATCCGACCATCACGGTGGCCGACAGGGGGACGACCCATCTCCGGCTCGGATACGTCACATCGGAACGGTCGCCCATGCGGCATCATACGTACGAACCGCTGGCCCATCCCGGCCGGTTGCCGGGGCTCGCGTCCCGCCGCGCCGACGAGTCCAGCTACGGACATCGGTTCTGGGGTCCTCGGGCTACACGTGCTGGTCGATGAGGATGACGTTGCCGTCGGGGTCGATCAGTGTGAAGCTGGCAGGACCATCGGGTGTTTCACCGGTCGTGTCGTTGGTCAGCTCGAGGCCTTTCGCCTTGAGCTGCACGCTCAGCTCCCGGATGTCGGTGAACCCGTCGAGCGGCTCACCAACACCCACCCAGCCCGGATTGAAGGTGAGGATGTTCGATTCGAACATCGCGTGGAAGAGGCCGATGACGTGGGACTCGTTCGCCATGATCGTCCACGACTCGCCATCGCCTCCGACCATTTCGAATCCCAGCTTCGCGTAGAAGGCTCGCGACGCGCCCATGTCTTCAACGGCCAGGCTGATCGAGAATGCTCCCAGTTCCATTGTTCTCTCCCGTTGGATCGGTGTTGCTCAACGCTACCGATGCCGGCTCAGGCTGTGGGCCCGATTTGGCGGTCCACTCGGCCGCAGCAGATACGGCCGTGGTGAGGAGCTACCGCCTCCTCTGGCCTTCGAAGGGGCAGGCGAGACGGCGACCCCATGCAATCCCAGATACGACATGTCTCTCGAGTCGACGCTGATCGGCTCCCGGTGGCCTTCGTGCGCCACGATGCCTGGGATCTCTAGGCCGGCGGTTCCGGGGGCAGGACGTGCACGGCCGCGGAAGGTTCGGCCGCAGCTGCAGACGTGGAACGGCTCCGCAGCCAGTGCATCCCCGCCGTCACGAGTCGGTCTGCCACGGTGGCACGCACCGGAGTGCCGTCGTCTCGGGCCCACCACCACGCATCGCCAAGCCTGATGATGACCAAGGAGGTGAACGACCGGAGCGCCACGTACAGGGCGACCATTGCGGCGGCGAACACGCCCACGCTTCCGTTGACCGTTATCAGTGCAGCGAAGACGAGAGATGCCGCGATCCCTGCGATGCCATGGCCGATAGCCAGATCGCGTTCGTGACGTTCTCGATCGGCGCGTCTGGCAGCAGCCTTGGCGCCTCCCATCGTTCGATGGAATGACGAAGAAAGCGCTCCGCGACCTTCGGGGCGCTGGGCGTCCTCCACGATGTCGAGGCGCCAAGGGTGCCGCGGTCGTTCGCTGACACGTCGGATGCGATAAGCGCCGCTCGTCGCTCCGTCTGTGTTGCGTTGCCAATCGAGATTGATCATGTGGACTCCTCCTTCAATGTATCAGGCACCCTGGAGCACCCGCGCCCAATTGTGCGCGTCGAGCGGCCGAGGGCTACGGTTGTGGCGTAGCCGTTGCCGAGGAGAGTCGAGGAGCCATGGGTGCAGTTGACACGATCATGATCGCCGAGGAAAAGGTGTCGCAGCTTCAAAGTCAGCTGAGTGCCGTTGAGAACGTGCTCGAGTCGGCCGAGGAGATCGCGGTCAAAGGGAAGAGAGCCGGACGCTGCTTCCGGCGACTGTTCCGCCTGCTGCTACTCATAGCGCTGGTCGCCGCTGTGGTGATGGTTGTCAAGAAGCTGATCGGAGGCAATTCGTCGGAGGCGGAGGTGACGCTGGTCGACGAGGACGCCGCCCCCGAGGCTGCCGAGGACGCCCTCGACGAAGACACCGACGCCTCCTAGTTCCCTGTGATGGGGGCGGTTCGATCCGGGTGAAGACCCGACGACCCGACCGATATCGGCGGGATCGGTCGACGGAGCTGCTGTGGCTGCTTCGTGAGCGGTCTCAGGTGCCGTTGGTCATGCTGATCGAGACACTTGAGGGGAGCACGGATGGCCGTCATCGAAGTCATAGACCTCGTCAAGGAATACAACGGCGAGGCCGTTGTAGACGGAGTCTCGTTCGGCGTCGAAGAGGGAGAGATCTTCGGGATCGTCGGACCGAATGGGGCGGGCAAGACCACCATCGTCGAGTCGATCGAAGGTCTGCGGCGGCCAGACGGCGGCTCGATCCGTGTGCTCGGACTCGACCCCATCAGCGATCGATACAAGGTCACCGAGCGACTCGGTGCGCAGCTTCAAGAGAGCCGGCTCCAGGACAAGATCCGGGTCGGTGAGGCGCTCGAGGTCTACGCGTCCTTCTATCGCAATCCGGCTGACTGGCATGCGTTGCTCGACCGCCTCGGCCTTGCCGGCAAGGAACGCGCGCGCTACTCCGAGTTGTCCGGCGGGCAGAAGCAGCGGCTGTCGTTGGCGTTGGCGCTCGTGGGAACACCCGAGATCGCCGTACTCGACGAACTCACCACCGGTCTCGACCCGGAGGCGCGACGATCCACGTGGGATACGATCGAACAGATTCGAGCGTCCGGGGTCACGGTCGTGCTCGTGACGCATTTCATGGAGGAGGCGGAGCGCCTCTGCGACCGAATCATGGTCATCGCCAGCGGTCGCGCCGTGGCGATCGACTCGCCGGCGGGCCTCGTCGAGCGAATCGGGACCGAGCAACGTCTGCGATTCCGGCCCTCCGAGCCAATTGAAGACGCGACTATCGCCGCGCTGCCCGATGTCACTGAGGTTGAGCGCAGCGGACCGCAGATCGTCGTGTCCGGCACCGGCAATGTCGTGCACGCCGTCACCGCCTTGCTGGCACAGCGTGGAGTGATCGCGGAGAACCTCCGTATCGAGCAGGTCAGTCTCGAGGACGCATACCTGGCGCTCACGAGTCGCGACGGAGCACCCGGCGATGCCAAATCGGAGGAAATCTGATGGCAGCCACGGCGCAGCTGATCCGGGTCGAGAGCAGGCTCTTTGCTCGGGATCCGATCGCCCTCTTCTTCGGTCTGGTGTTTCCCGCTGTGCTTCTCGCAGCGCTGGGGTTCCTCTTCCCGGGATTCGATGAGCCGTCACCCGACCTGGACGGTGCGAGATACATCGATGTCTACACGCCGATCGTGCTCGCTCTCGGACTCGCCACGTTGGGGCTCGTGACGCTCCCCCCGATTCTCGGCACCTACCGTCAGTTCGGGATCTTGCGTCGGCTGCGGACGACGCCGGTCCACCCGTTCAGGCTGCTCGGTGCCCAGTTGGTGGTCCATGCTGCCGTCGCCATTGGGGCAGCGGCCCTTGCGATCCTGGTTGCCGTGGTTCTCTTCGATGTGCCGATCCCGGAGAATCCATTCTGGTTCGCGGTCTCGTTCCTCTTGGCCACGGCATCCGTGTTCTCGATCGGGTTGCTTGTTGGTGCCGTCGCCCGTACAACGGTGTCCGGACAGGCGATCGGCATGGCGATCTACTTCCCCATGCTCTTCTTCGCCGGTGTCTGGATACCTCGATCGATCATGCCGGACGGGTTGCTGACGCTCAGCGACCTCACGCCCCTCGGATCGGCCGTCGCGGCGTTCGAAGCTTCGTGGTTCGGCACGGGGCCCAGCGCTTTGAGCCTTGTCGTGATGGCCGTCTACACGCTCATCGCCGGCGTCGTTGCTGTGCGGGTCTTCCGCTGGGAGTGAGGGCGATCACGACGCCGGCGGCGAATGCTCAGCCGGCAGCGGCGCCCTCCGTGGAGGACGCCGCTGTCAGCAAGCCGCCGCAAAGATCAGGCCGGCTCGAGCGCCTTCTCCAACACCTCATCGATGGTATCGACGATGTGGAAGGTCATCTCGTCCCGGCAGCTCTCCGGCACGTCGTCGAGGTCGACCTCGTTGCGCGCCGGCAGGATCACTTCGGTCAGACCGGCTCGATGGGCCGCAAGCACCTTCTGCTTGACCCCGCCGATCGGCAGCACCTTGCCCTGCAGCGTGACCTCGCCGGTCATGGCGAGGGTGTGTTTCACGTTCCGGTCGAGTAGGAGCGACGCAAGTGCGGTCGTCATGCCGATTCCGGCCGACGGCCCATCCTTGGGAACGGCACCGGCAGGCACGTGGACATGGAACTTCCGCTTCAGATCGGCCGCTTCGATACCCAACTCGTCGGCATGGGACTCGATGTACGAAAGAGCGATCCGTGCCGATTCCTTCATGACATCGCCGAGCTGCCCCGTCAGGGTCAGGGTTTCGTCGCCGTCCATCGATGTCGCCTCGATGAACAGTACGTCACCGCCGGCGCCCGTCACCGCAAGACCGGTGACCACGCCGGGCACCGCTGTTCGGTCTTCAACCTCGTCGCGCCAGACCTTCGGCTTGCCGAGGAAGTCCTTGACATTTGACTCATCAATCTCGATGGCGCTTGTGGCGTCCTCGCCCCGGGCGATCTTGGTCGCCACCTTGCGCGCGAGCTTTCCCAGCTCGCGTTCGAGCGACCGGACCCCGGCTTCACGCGTGTACCGATCCACGACCGCGGTGAGTGCGTCTTCGCTGACCGTGATCTCCTCCGGCTCGAGGCCGGCACCGCGGATCTGGCGCGGGAGCAAGTGGTCACGGGCGATCGCGACCTTCTCGAGGTCGGTGTATCCGTCGAGACGAATCACCTCAGTGCGGTCGAGCAGCGGTGCCGGAATGGTCTCCAGCATGTTGGCGGTAGCGACGAACAGCACGTTCGAGAGATCGACATCGAGCTCCAGATAGTGGTCGCGGAAGGTGTGATTCTGGGCGGGGTCCAGCACCTCGAGCAATGCGGACGACGGGTCGCCACGCCAGTCGGCGCCGACCTTGTCCATCTCGTCGAGGAGGAACACCGGGTTCATGGTTTCAGACTCGATCAATGCGCGGACGATCCGGCCGGGCCGGGCCCCCACATAGGTGCGCCGGTGGCCGCGAATCTCGGCTTCGTCGTGGATGCCGCCCAGAGCGACTCGGACGAACTTGCGACCGAGCGCGCTGGCAACCGACTCACCGAGCGATGTCTTGCCCACGCCGGGGGGTCCAACGAGAAGCAGAATCGTGCCTTCACTCAGGTTGCCGGCGTTCTCGAGGCTCCGATCCTTGCGGAGCTTGCGGACGGCCAGGTGCTCGATGATCCGTTCCTTGACGTCGGCAAGGCCCGTGTGGTCGGCATCGAGAACCGCCCATGCTTCGTCGAGGTCGAGACGGTCGTCTGAGACGGTGCCCCAGGGGATGTCGAACATCGTGTCGAGCCAGGTGCGGATCCAGGAATGCTCCGGTGACTGTTCGGACATCCGCTCCAATCGATCGATCTCCCGCTCCACAGCCTCGTGGGCCTGGGCGGGAAGGTCGGCCGCTTCGAGCTTCTGGCGGTACTCGGAGGCCGCTTCGACCTCTTCACCGAGCTCCTGCTTGATCGCTTCGAGTTGGCGACGGAGCAGATACTCACGCTGCGACTCGTCGATCCGCTCCGTGGCGGTATCGCGTACCTTCTTGCGCAGGGTCAGATCGGCGAGCACCTCGCCCATCCACGACATCAACTTCCCGAGACGTTCGCGAATGTCGATCGTCTCGAGCAACTCGACCTTCTGCTCGAGCGAGAAATCGGGCGAATAGACCGCCAGGTCGGCCAGCTGGCTTGCATTCTCAATGCCAAGAAGCCGCTCCGCTACGCCGCCCATGCCACGCTGATTCAATACCTCTCGCACCAGGGCGCGATATTCCGCAACGAGTTCGTCAAGCGCCTCATCATGGAGGTCGGTGTCCGGGTACTGCTCGGCTTCGACCCACAGCGCACCGTGTTTGCCGGTTCGTCCCGCGCCGACCCTTGCGCCGCGCCCGTCCTTCGACGACGATACTGCCGTCGCCCGCATCTTGGATCCGCGCAACGGTGCCAACGCTGGCGTACTCGCCGTTCACTTTCGGGACGAGTAGCAGCAGCCCGTCGGACTGGTCGGCTGCGGCGATCGCCGTGGTCCCTTCTTCGGTCTCGATGTGGAGCGTGACGACCATGTGGGGGAAGACCACGCCGTTTCTGAGCGGGAGCACCGGGAGGGTGAGTTCTCGAGTGTCGGCCATGCGTACCTCGCTTTGATTTAGTAGGAAGGTCAACCTGATGGGGTCCGCGCCGTATTCCCATCCGTGCCTGATGCTGACAAAGGTTGACTCAGGTTTCTGGCCACGTACCTACTCCCACGCTGCGACGTGTTTCAGGCGGCTGTTCAGCCCACCGGCGTCCAGGCATCGGCGTTCGGGGTCGCCCGGGTCGTGTCGCCGGGGGCTATTCGCCGTGATCAGCGGATGGCAGACAGCGCAGGACTCGGCGTAGACGGCGGCACCGTTCGGAGGGGGCGAGCCCGGTTCCGTGGTCGTGGTGGTCGCTGGACCGCTGGCTGCCTTCCCGGCGACGTAGGCGACGACCGCGTTGACCTCGGTTGTGGAGAGTCGCGTCGAGAAGCCGGGCATACCGGGGGCGCCGTTGTTGACGGCGACCGAGATCTGGCCGGTGGTCATGCTGCGTCCGACGAGGTCGCCGCCGGACGCACCGTGGCATGCAGCGCACGACCCGGCGTAGACGGCGGCTCCGCTGGGGGGTGGAGGGGGCGGTGAACCGGGGATCGTTGTGGTCGTGGTCGTTGTGGGAGCGGCGAGCGAGAGGACGTAGTCGGCAATGGCGTCGATCTCAGTGGTGTTGTACGTCGATTGGAACGGCGGCATGCCCGTGTTCGTGCCGTTCGCGGTGATGTCGACGAACTGGCTGCGCGACAGCGGTGATCCCGGCAAGATCACCTCCGTTGGCGCCATGACAGCCCGCACACGACGCTCCGTAGAGGGCCTGATCCGTTCGGCGGCGGTGGGGGAGGTGTGCCCGGGGTCGTCGTAGTGGTCGTGGTTGGCGCTGGCGCCCAGTTGAACAGGTACTCAGAGACCAACTGGACCTCAGCGCTCGTCAACGACCCGGAGTATCCGGGCATACTGCCGCGCCCGCTGTTCACGACGTTGACGATCTGGGTAAGGCTGAGCGACGTGGGGACCAAGTTGCCGCCGCCACCCCCGTGGCATGAAGCGCAATGGGCCTGGTAGATGGCGGCCCCGGTGCCGGGTGCCGCCGTGGTTGTGGTGGCGCCCGGCATGGTGGTTGTGGTGGTCACCGTGGCAGGGGTTGTCGGATCCGTTTCCCGGGGAACGTGTGAGCGGCGATCTCCTCCACGTTCGTGTACCCGTCCCCGTCGGCGTCGAGGTTGTTGATCGCGACGTAGTTCTCGTCCTCCTTCCACTGCCGGGCGTAGGAGTTGAGTTTGTACTCCGATCCTGGTGTGCCCGGTCGCGCGAAGCGGCGCGCCGAACGGCTCACGTGATGGTGAACTCGACGAGGGGAGCGTCCGCGACCCATCGGGGAACGATGTGCGCAGCCTTGTCCGGCTCGTTGTCCCAGCTCTCCGTGAGGATTCGGTAGAGCACGCTCTCCCGCTCCTCTTCGTTGGTGATCTCCGCAGCCTGCGCCGTCAGATTCGCTGTGACGTTGCGCTTGAGGTGGAGCGTGAACTCGGGATTGGCGTTGAGATTCGCCATCCAATCGCGCTTGAAGCCCGGCTTTCCTGTGATGTAGAAGCGTCCTTCGAAGCAGTGGAAGACGATCTCGATTCGCCGGTGCCGTCCGCTCTTCGCCCCGACCGTCGTGATGTCGACGATGCCGCCCTCCCCGAGGGCCGATTCCAGAGTTGGATCCATGTCGGGGCAACCGGGCCACAGGTGCGCGTATTCCGCACCCCGCTGCCCGGCAGTTCATTGGGGTCGCCGGACAGCTCGATCGGTCGGTAGCGTGGCCGGTTGGATGGTCGGGCCGGCTACGGCACGATTCGTTTGGATTGTCCGGGCGGCTCCAAGCTGTTGGGTCGCGCCAAATAGCAGCCGCGCTCCGGACACTTCGATTGATCGGCCCGATCAGCAGGGGCCGGTGCCTGTTTAGAGGCTGCCTTCGTGCTTGAACGAGAGCTTGACCTTGGTGCGGTAGGCCGCGATCGACCCATCGTCGGCGATTTGCAGGTCCAGGTCGGTCACCTCAGCGACGCGAAGATCTCTGAGGGAGCCACCGGCCGTCGCCACCGCGGTCGACGCAGCCTCTTCCCAGGATGTTTCGCTCGTGCCGACGAGTTCGACGATCTTGTATACAGATCCCATGACACCTCCATGTTGGGTTCCTCGTTCGAGCATACGCGCGACATTCGAATGGTGCGGCCTGCGGAATGCATGGGCTGCTTTCCCTATCCGATTCGAGGGGGCATGCACTGATCGGACTGCCGCCCACCGCGCGTCGGATCAGGACCGCACGGTGAATCCGCTCAGAGCCGCGTCGATCTCAACGGAACGACACATCGACTGCGTCGACGCGCGCTGCCCATGGGCCCTGTCGTAGGAAGACGACGAAGCGGTCCAGCACTCGCTCGTTTCCTTGGGCCAGCGTCTCCACCGAGCCGTCCGGCGCGTTCCGCACCCACCCGGCCAGACCGAGCTCCTTGGCGACGTTCAGCACCGAGTAGCGATATCCAACGCCTTGAACCCGGCCGGTGACCGTTGCCGCTATCGCCTGCTGATCTGCCATGGCTGCATCGTTGCAGATTCCGGTGCCCTTGGAAGACCGCGGCAAAGTGGCCCTTGGACGCCGCCTCGCGCCGGCTGCGAGGTGTGAGCTCAAGCGAATGTGTCGAACTGCTCGCCCAGGACGAGGTCCTTCGACGTCAGCGCGCCCGCAGAATGCGTCGAGAGCACGATGGTCACCCGGTTCCAGCGGATGTCTATGTCGGGGTGATGGTCGGCGACTTCGGACGCTGCACCGACCCGCACGACAAACCCGAGTGCTTCGTTGAAGTCCTCGAAGACGTACTCCCGGCGTATCGATACCCCTTCGAGTATCCACGCCGGACGCTCCGAGAGGAACTGCTCGATCTGATCGGCGTTGAAGTCTGTTGGCATTCGCCAACCGTAGTGCACGCCGGTCGCCGACCGAGTGTCGGTTCTTCATCGGTCCGGTTGTCCAACCGGCCGCAGCCCGCAACGTGCCGTGGGGAAAGCAACGCAGGAGCAGTACGTTGGGTTGACCAAACGAAGGGGAGTAGGCATGCCGGAGTTCACGATCACGCGTCGAATCGATGCGCCCATCGAGACGGTGTGGAATGTGCTGGATGACTTCGGCGACATTCAGCGCTGGAATCCCGGGGTTTCGGCGTCGGCGCTGACTTCCGAAGGGCCGGTCGCTCAGGGGACCACTCGTCATTGCGACTTCTCGCCGTTTGGCGCCGTCAACGAGCGGATCGATGTCTACACCCCGAACGCGCGGATGACCGTGGACATCTTCGAGACGTTCAAGCTGCCGCTGTCGGGGGCCGTTGCCGATTTCAACATCGCCCCGGACGACGACGCCACCATGTTGACGCTGCGCTACCACTACACGTTGAATCGCCTTGGCCGCTTGGCGAAGGGCACCACCAACAAGCAGATGCGAAAGGGGATCACCGGCCTCGTCGACGGATTGCAGCAAGAGAGCGAGCGCGTCGCCACGGGGGCGTGAAGGCAACGGGAAGCCGACCGGCGCCGATCGGATGAATCCCCACTTCTGGAGGCCCATCACCTGCGAGCTCTGAGTGCTGTGGAACAAGCCCACTCTTAGGCGGGCGACATGGTCCGGCCGAAATCTGCTCGGCGAGCGCTGGACGGCGTCGGTACACTCAGCACGCGATGCGCTTCCTGGTACTGGGCCCGCTCCGGCTGGAAGAGAACGGCGAGTCGATTGCCCTCGGTGGCCAACGTCAGCGCGCGAGTGTTGGCGTTGCTGGTGGCTGCGGCCGGGAGGTCGATGTCGATCGATGCGATTGCCTCCGAGATCTGGCCGGATCAGCCGCTCGACCAGGTTCGCGACTCGCTCTACACCTATGTCTCCCAAATCCGACGCGCGGTCGGAAAGGAGCGCGCTCGTCCGTGTGGACGGCGGCTACCGGCTCGACCTCACGGAACACGACGAGATCGACGCGGCGATGTTCGAGGGCCACGTGAGGACGGCGGCGCGGACGCTCGGCGTCGACCCGGACGGCGCCAGACGACTCCTCGATCATGGAATCGAGCTCTGGCATGGCCGACCGTATGAAGGGTTCGAGGATCTCATTTCTCTGCAGCCGGAGGTCGCCCGCCTCAACGAGGTGGAGATGACGGCTCTCGAGGATCGGTTCGAGGCCGAGCTCCAGGCAGGCCAGACTCCCTCGCCCGGCGATGTGCACAAGCTGTGCGAAGAGCACCCGTATCGCGAACGGCTCTGGGGTCTCTACGCTCGCACCCTGTATCGAGGCGGCCGTCAGGCCGATGCGCTTCGCGCGTTCACGGCGCTGCGGAAGATACTTGGGGAGGACCTGGGGCTCGACCTCTCACCCGGCCTCGCCCGCCTCGAGGAACAGATCCTGCTGCACGACCCGGCGCTCGAACCGGATGCGGCACCACCCCAGACGAACCTTCCGGTTCCGGTGAGCAGCTTCGTGGGCCGGATCGATGAGCTGGTACTTCTCGACAAGGCGATCCATGAGCACCGGCTGGTGACCGTCGTTGGCCCCGGTGGTGCCGGGAAGACCCGATTGGCGATCGAGGCATCTCACACCGTTCAAGGGAGTTTTCGCGATGGCGTGTGGTTCGTTGATCTGGCTCAGATCCCGGATCCGGGAGCCGTCCCGCATGCGGTAGCGGCCACCTTGCAGCTCGGTGAGCAGTCCGGCGTCGAACCCACGGATTCGATTGCAGCCTATCTGCGGCCCCGCTCCGCGCTGCTCGTGCTCGACAACTGTGAGCACGTCATCGACGCCGTCGGCACGATGGCAACGGTGCTCCTCGAACAGTCGCCGGACCTGCACCTTCTTGCCACGAGCCGGATCGCGATCGGCCGCAGAAGCGAGGTCCGATTCGATCTTGAAGGCCTCTCCACGGCGCCGGGCGACGACACGCGTTTCGAGGCTGAACTCTTGTTCGAGGCCAGGGCGGCGACCACCCGCCGCGATTTCGCACTCGATGAGGGCAACCGCGCGGCTGTGGGCTCAATCTGTCGTCACCTCGACGGCATGCCGTTGGCGATCGAACTGGCCGCGGCGAGGATCGATGTGCTCTCGCCGGCGGAGATCGACGGCCACCTTGTTCGTCGATTCTCTCTGCTGTCAGAGGAGCCAACGGAGCGTTCCATGCATCGCTCATTGCGCGCGTCGATGGACTGGAGCTACGACATTCTCACTCCGGCCGGACGCCAGGCGTTCGACGCGTTCGGGGTGTTCGAGGGACCGTTCTCGGCGGCGGCGGCCGCCGCCGTGTTGAATCGCGAATCTGAGATCGAATCCGTCGACCAGATTCGATCGCTGGTCGGCGCCTCCCTCCTCCACGTTGCGGTCACGCGCGACGGCCCGAGCCTGTACCGCCTGCTGGAAACGCCGCGACTCTACGCAAGGGACCACCTGGTCGAGAAAGGTCGGTGGGATCTCATCCGCGCTCGGCACGATGCCCACTACCGCTCCACGTGTGCCGCCTTGCGCCCCGCCTTCTTCGGTCGTGGGAGAGTGGTGGCGCAGCGGGAGATCGAAGTCGAGATGGCCGACTACAACGCTGCGTTCGATCGAATGCTCGCCATCGGCGACACCGAGGGAGCCCTCGAGATGGGCTTCGCGCTTGGCCAGGTCTGGTTGTTCAATGGTCAATTGATCGGGGGCGAACGTCGCTTGAGGGCGCTGATCGATGCCTCCGGGGGCGCAGAGGATCGACATCGTGCGGATGCGCTCGTCGTTGCCTCGTTCCTACTCCTCTACCGACAGCAGTGGGACCAGGCCATTGCCTGGGTAGACGAGGCCATCGACATCTACCGAGCGATTGGCGACGATCAGGGGCATGCCTATGCGTTGGCCAGGAAAGGACATCTGGCGTTTGCAAGTGGCGACTTCCCGACGGCGATGGAGGTGCTGCCGGTGAGTCTCGAGTTGTGCCGAAGGATCGGATACGAGGACGGAACGGCCTGGCCAATCACCTTGATCGCCCAGGCGCGTCGGTGGTCGGGCGAGGAAGATCCGGAGATTCGAGACATGCTCGAGGAGGGCCGTCGGCGGTTCGTCGCAATGGGCGAGGTCTACGGCCAGGTGCACGCCGATATGCTCCTCGTAACCCTCGTCGAGGAGCGTCTGGAGTACCGGATCCGGCTCAGCGAGGAGATGATGCGCCTCGGAGAACAACCCGCTGCGGACCGCCTAATCAATTCAACTGCGTTCCATGCGCTCGCCTACGTAGTGTGGGACGACGGTGATCTCGATCGAGCAGCGGGCTTGAACCGCGCGGCCGCCCGATCGGCGCTCAAGAACGGCGAGACCGTGAACAGCGGCCTCGCGTTCCTCCAAGCCGCCACGTTCGCCGGGCATCGTGGCGAGGCAGAACGGTCCGCCACCCTCTTCGGAAGCGGGCATGCGCACTTCACGATGCAGATGGCGCCGTTCCAAGAGCGTGTGGCCCAGCCGGCAATCGATCTCGCCGTGCGCGCCCTCGGTGCAGATCGATATCGAGAGCTGCACGAGAAAGGTGCTGCGATGACCGTCGGGGAGGCAACGGACTATCTCCTGAGCCCGTAGCGGGTGGCACGCCGCCTGGGTGGGCGAAGACCAGGCGATGAGCCGCACGCGATCGAGAAGGCGGTTCGCGTCAACGCTGCTTGCGTGGCGGCGAAGATGAACATGCCGTGGGCCACGGTCCGTCCGAACTTCGGTTCGGCGGCAAACGCCGGGTCGATGTGAATCGGGTTGTCATCGCCGCTCAGCCGCGCGAACTCGTCGAACTCCGCCTGGCTGAAGACGATTGGCACCTCGGCGGGCAGTTGGTCCATGGTTGCATCCGGCTTCTCGTCAACTGGCCACACCATAGGTTGCGCTTCGGCACCCAACGCCGACGACCGGCGTCCGCGGCTGCGTCGTCCGATGGGAACCCGAAGACGTCGCAGTCCTACTTGCGAAGAAGCACCGGGAGGTCGTGCGCAGCCATGCGTGGCGCCGTCTCAGAGAAGCGTTCGACCTGAACGAGACACGTTTGTGCCGTCGGTCCTTGCGCGAGCGGAGACGTACCGACGTCTCGTGTCAGGACGTTCGGGTTCCCTGCACGGTCGAGACCTCCGGGCTCCACGGGATCCCACCAGGCGCCGGTCGGCAGTTGGACGACGTGTTCGAGGATGTCGTCTCTGATGGCCACGCTCGCCAGCGTCGCTCCCCGGTCGTTGAATACCCGAACGAGGTCTCCTTCTGCGAGGCCACGCCCGGCGGCGTCGTTAGGGTGCATCCCGATCTGCTCGCGACCATCGACCTTGGCGGCGAGGCTCGTCTCGCCGTGGTCCCATTGGGAGTGCAACTTCGTCTTTGGCTGATTCGAGATCATGTGCAGTGGATAGTCGTCCGTGTTCCCGAGCCACTCCGCCGGCTCCATCCACGAAGGGTGTGGCGGGCACTCGACGTATCCGAAGTCCTGGATCGTCTGCGAGTGAAGTTCGATCAGTCCGGACGGGGTCGACAATGGGCATGCGGTCGGGTCGTCGGCAAACGCCGCGAGCCTGGAGGTTGCCGGTGGGTTCCATTCATCGGGGATCTGGAAGTGGCCGGCGTTTCTCAGTTCGGCGAGCGCCGGATAGTCCGAGTGGTAGGCGCGGAAGCGCTCATAGAGGTGTTCGATCCATTCGTCGCCGGTGCGGCCTTCGCTGAACCGATCGGCGGCGCCGAGGCGAAGCGCCAAGTCGGTGAAGATGTCGTAGTCGTTCCTCGCCTCGCCGACCGGCTCGATGGCCTGCGCCATCCAGAAGATGAAGTCATCCGTCGTGCTTCCGCCTACATCGTTGCGCTCGAGCGTGGTTGTCGCCGGCAGCACGACGTCGGCGTAGCGGGCGAGCGCGTTCCAGAACGGCTCGTGAACGACGACGGTGTCCGGCCGCTGCCACGCCTTCGCCAGCCGATTCAGGTCCTGGTGGTGGTGGAAGGGGTTGCCTCCTGCCCAATACACGAGATGGGTCTCCGGGTACGTGAGGCGCTGCCCGTCGTAGTCGAACTCTTCGCCACCGTGCAGGAGCAGGTCCGCGATCCTGGCGACCGGGATGAAGTCGGTCACGTCGTTCCTTCCCTGAGGAAGCCGGGGTAGTTCGTGGTATCCGACGCCCTGACCCACGCGCCCGACGGCGCCGTAGCCGAACCCGACTCCGCCGCCCGGACGGCCGATCTGGCCGAGCATGGCCGCGAGAGCACTCGCTGCCCAATATGCCTGCTCGCCGTGATCCGACCGCTGCACCGACCAGCTGACGGTGATGAGCGTGCGAGCTCGAGCCATCTCGGCAACGAGCGAACGGATGCGGTCTGCGGCGACGCCGGAAATGCCGCGGCCCATTCGGCGGTCTTCGGGATTCCGTCCGTATCGCCGAGCAGGTAGGTGCTGAACCGTTCCCAGCCGACACACCGGGTGTTGAGGAATTCCTCGTCGTGGTCTCCGGCGATGAGGAGGCTGTGGGCGAGGCCGAGCATCACGGCCGCATCGGTGTTGGGCCGCGTCGGCAGCCACTCCGCCTCCACGGCGTCGATCAGGTCCTCGCGAAGCGGCGAGAGGTTGACGAACCGCACGCCACGGTCGCGGCAGGTCTCGAGCCGGTCGGCCAGCAGGTGCCGGCCCTGACCGCCGTAGCTGACCTGGCTGTTCTTGATCGGCATGCCACCGAAGCTGATCACCAGGTCGGTGTGTTCGGCGATCTCCGAGAACTGAGGTTGCTCGTCGACGAAATCGTCGAACGAGAAGCCGAAGACGTGGGGTGTGATGACATGGCCGGCGGCGATGGAGTAGTCATCGACCGAGTCGGTGTAGCCGCCGATGGAGTTCAGAAAGCGGTGGACCTGTCCGATTGCATGGTGAAACCGGCCGGCGCTCGCCCAGCCGTAGCTGCCGCCGAAGATCGCCCGGTTCCCGAACTCGGTGCGCACCCGATCGAGTTCGCCCGCCACCAGGTCGAGCGCGATATCCCAGTCGACCTCGACGAACGGCTCGTAGCCGCGCCGTTCATTGTTGCTTCCGGGGCCGTTGCGATACCAGCTCTCGCGAACGGCGGGACGCATGACGCGGCTCCGGCGAACCGCCTTCAGTGACTGCCCAATCGCCGATGGATCCGGATCCTTGGCGAACGGGTGAACCGCTGTGATGTCGGCACCGTCGGTCTCGACCTCGTACGCACCCCAATTCGTCAAGGTGAGTTGCCGCTTGGTCGCCATCGTGCTCCCCGGATCGTGCACTTACCAAACTAGGGGTTGCGCGAGCCCAAGCGAGAGTCGTCTTGCCCGTGGTCAGTGCTCGTGGTCGTGATGGTCGTGTGGGTCCGAACCGGACCCGTCAGGACCCACTCAACAACCGGGTTCTCCGTGGTTGCCGCAGCACGACGTGCCGTTCTTGATCTTGATGGCGTTGTTCTTGGCCACCAGGCGGAGCTTCTCGAGCAGCGGCAGATCGCTCGCGCCGAAGTTGTCGAAGAAGTGCCGTGGATCTGGTCTTGGCATAGCCGGACCGTACCAGGTCGCGTTCGGTCAGGCCGAAGGCACGTCCTCCGGGAGGTAGAGGCGTTCGAGATCGAGTCCCAAACGGTCGGCGGCTGCAACACGGGCGTCGAGGAGGCGCCGCACTGAGGACCCGAGCGTATCCACGGCCAGCACGCGACGTGCACCTTCGATGTCGTTGCGATCGACGTTTGCAATGCGACCGGCCTGCGCCACGGTGACGCCGTGTGACTCGCGACTGGCAAGGCGCATCGTGTCGCCGGCAACGACGTCGCCTTCGGCAAGTACCCGAAGGAGGTATCCGATGAAGCCGGCTTCCTGCGCCTCGACGGCGAGCTGCTTGCGTCCGTAGCGAGCGGCGACCTTGAAGCACGGCATCCGCGGTTGCGTGATCTGGACGACGGCGCTTCCAACCTCGAACACATCCCCGAGGCAAACATCGCCTTCGACGAGGCCGGTGACGGTGAGATTCTCCGCGAAAGCGCCGGCGTTCGGGAGGTCCAGGCCGAGGTTCCGCCAGGAGGCGTAGTGCTCGTACGGATACACGAGGACGGCCATGTCGGGGCCGCCGTGGCCCTCATAGACGTGTTCGTCGCCCGGGAAACCGAGCGTGCCGAGTCGAACGCGGCCGTCGACGGGATGCTTGATGTAGGCCGATTCGATCTCGCGTCGGGCGTGCGGCAGCGTTCCAACCGATCCGATACACACCGCGCGGACCTGACCACCAAGTTCGATCGACATGGTGCGAGCGTAGCGGTCACCGAACTGGAGCCCATCGAGTGATTGCCTCTTGAGCACCGGCGCGGGATCTGGCAGGCTTCAACCCATTCGCGTAGGGAGGAAGGCAAATGGACACGCTTGATGTCAATGGTTCGGGAACAGCCGAGGACCCCTGGGTTCTTCTGACACCGCCCGGCAAATCGCAGTATGAGGCATATCGAGATCCGGATGCCGACCCGCCGGCGCTTGTCGTGCAGGTAGGTGCTACCCAGCTTCGCTACTACCTGCGGTGCATCGACGACCTCGACGCGATGCTTGCTGATCGGGGCGATTGGATGCTGCTGGGGAACGCCGACGAACAGAAGGAAGCCAAGCCCGACACCGTCGAGGCCTGGGGTCGCTCACCCGAGAACCCGGTCGGCGGTTGGTATGGCCTGAAGAAGGGCCTGCGCGGCCGGTTCGGGAACTACGTGCCCCCGGTGCTCGAAGCGCTCGGACTCGCTGAGGTCGAGCACAATGCCCGCAACAACCGAATGCGGGCATTCTGATGGCAAAGCGCTTCCACGTCTCTCGCACAATCGATGCTCCGATACAAGTGGTGTGGGGCCTGCTTGCCGATGCCTCGGGATACACAATCTGGAACCCCACGATTGTCAGTCTCGAGGGAACCATCGCCCCCGGTGAGACCATCTCCCTGGTATCGACGGTGAACCCGAAGCGAGCCTTCAAGCTGAAGGTCACCGAGATGAGCGCGCCGTACCGGATGGTTTGGTCGAGCGGTATGCCCCTGGGTCTCTTCAGTGGTGTGCGAACCTTCGCCCTGAATCAGCAGGGTGACTCGACCGACTTCCAAATGACGGAGGAGTACAGCGGGGCCCTAGCGGGCCTCATCACGAAGTCCATCCCGGACATGTCCGATTCGTTCGAACAGTTCGCCGACGGTCTCAAGATGGCCGCCGAGGGTTCGAACGCGTAGCGCCGGCAAAATCCGGTTGAACCACGTCGGTCCGAAGTGATGCGGTCTCACTCAGCGGGGCGTGAGCTCCATGATTGGAATCGGTCGGGTCAGGCCAAGCGCGTAGTCGGCGTATCCGGGGTTGGCTTCGACCGCTGCCTGCCAGGCCTGGTCGTGCTGGTCTCCGGACAGTTCCCGTGCTGTGACGTCGTGCCAGGTGCTGTCCCATCGGGCTCTGGACTCCGGGTTGGCGCGCAGGTTCCTGACCCACGCGGGGTCAGTGTCGCGCCCGGCGTTCGTGCCAATGATGGCAGGGGCGCCTTCGAAGTCGACGTAGGTGATCAGGATCTGACGGGATTCCCCCGACTTGTTGCCGATCGTCACGAGTTCGAGGACCGGCATGCCGGACACGGTGCGCCAGACTCTGCCGCCCGTCGCATTCCACACCAGCTTGTGCAATCGCCACCCGATCCGCATCGCCGTGCGGTTGGCCTCGCCCATGGGGTCATCCTCCTGTCTCGACCGTAGCCAAGCACGGTTCACGTTGCTGCGAGCTCCGTCGCCCGACAGAGACTGACGGGACCCGTGGCGCCGGCGCCTGATCTTGACTTGGCACCGGTCCGTTCGTACGGTCGGATGGTGCACAAGCCACTCTCATTCGAACACTCGCCCGAACGCCACGACGGCGTGACCTCAACATCCGCCTCGATGGCTTCTAGGCTGCGACGATGACGGCGGCAGACGCCGACCGGGCGGTTGCCGGGCGGCTCTCGACCCTGGATCGATTCCTCCCGTTGTGGATCGGGCTTGCCATGGTGCTCGGCCTCGCGCTGGGACGGCTCGTGCCCCAACTCAACGATGCCCTCGACGCCCTCAAGGTTGGATCGGTGTCGCTACCGATCGCTATCGGGCTGCTCGCCATGATGTACCCGGTGCTCGCGAAGGTCCGGTACACGCAACTTGGCGCCGTCACTGCCGATCGCACCCTGCTCGGCACGTCGCTCTTCCTCAATTGGGTCGTCGGTCCACTGCTGATGTTCTCCCTCGCCTGGCTGCTCCTCCCGGATCTTCCTGCCTACCGGACGGGTCTGATCATCGTGGGCCTCGCGCGGTGCATCGCCATGGTGCTCATCTGGAACGATCTTGCTTGCGGCGATCGTGAGGTCGCAGCGGTGCTCGTTGCCCTCAACTCGGTGTTCCAGATCCTCGCCTACGCCCTGCTCGGATACTTCTATCTGAACCTTCTACCCGGCTGGCTTGGCTTGAGCACCGAGACGCTCGACGTGTCGATGTGGGAGATCGCCCGAGCCGTGCTCGTCTTCCTCGGTATTCCCCTGGTTGCCGGCTACCTCACTCGGCAGTGGGGCGAGCGGACGCGCGGGTCTGGCTTGGTACGAGAACGTGTTCCTCCCGAAGCTGAGTCCGGTGGCACTCTGGGGCCTGCTTTTCACGGTCGTGCTGCTCTTCGCCTATCAGGGTGAGGCCATCACCGCGGCGCCCTGGGACGTGGTGCGGATTGCCCTGCCGCTGCTCGCGTACTTCGCCATCATGTGGGGTGTGTCCTTCGCCCTCGGTCTTCGCCTGCGATTCACCTACCCGCGGAACACGGCCGTAGCCTTCACCGCGGCCGGCAACAACTTCGAGCTCGCGATTGCCGTGGCCATTGGCGTGTTCGGGATCGCTTCGGGTCAGGCCCTGGCCGGCGTCGTCGGTCCGCTGATCGAAGTCCCGGCACTCGTTGGTCTCGTCTACGTCGCGTTGTGGGCCCGAGGGCGTTTCTATCCGGCCGCCGACGCGCAATCCTGAGTTCTTCCGTCCGGCCTCGCTAGTCGGCGGACTCCAACAGCTCGGACGCTTCTTCGAGGTTCTCGATTCCTTCATGAACCGCCGCCGCAGCGACGACGAGCGCGGCGATCGGGTCGGCCCACCACCAGCCGAACAGCGCGTTGGCGGCAAGCCCGAGGAGGACGCCGGCGGCAAGGGCGGCGTCAATGATCGACATTCGGGCTTCTGCGACGAGCGGTTCGCTCCCGAGCCGCTCGCCCGTAGCTCGCTTCGCCGCACCGAGCGACAGCATGACGACGGCGGTCAGCGCCAGGTACGCGATGCCGAGCGGCGACTCCTCGGAAGTCGACTGTGCCGCCAACGCCCACACCGCGCCGGCGGCGACGACAACGGCGAGCACGAAGAACGCCCCGGCAACCAAACGGAGCGAACGCGCGGTGATTCGATCGCTCTCCCGACCCGGGTGATGGAGGTGCCAAACGACGACGCCGGAAGCGAACAGCTCCACCATCGTGTCGAGTCCGAACGCAACCAGCGCCAGCGATCGGGCCGCGATCCCGAGACCGATTGCGATCACCATCTCGACGGCGTTCCAGGCGATCGTGGCGTACTCGAGCCGCAGCCCGCGCCGTTCGAGCTCTTTCCTGGTGCGATTCTCGTTCATGCAAACGCCGATCTCCGGTTCGACTGAAGGGTAGGGGAGGCGGCGGTCGCCAGCCCGGTGGGGATTCCATCGCAGGTCGACACGCACAGGGGTGCTTGCGACGACCTCTCCACGCCGCGCACGCTCGGGCCGTTCCGCGACATTGCCGGCCAGGTGGACGGGGCCCTCAAGGACGCCGTGATCGAGGGAACACGCGGCGAGGTGTTCGACGCGGTCCTCGACGCCGTTGTCGACGGAAGCCGCCCGACCGCGGTGATCGTCGAGGATGTGCATTGGGCCGACGGGGCCACCCTCGACGTCCTGAAGTTCCTCGGGCGACGCATCGATCGAGTGCCGGTGACGCTCGTCCTCACCTACCGCGACGAGGAGGTGCCGGACAACCATCCGCTCATGCTCATGATCGGTGATCTGCCGGCGTCCGCGGTGCATCGGAGTGCGTCCGGCGCCGCTGTCGAGGGCCGCCGTCAGAGAGCTCGCGGCCGGATATGAGGGATCCGTCGAGAGCCTGTTCGCGCATGACTCGTGGGAATCCGTTCCTCGTCACAGAGGCGCTCATGGCCCCCGGCGGCGACGTGCCCGCCAACGTGCGCGACGCGGTGCGAACCCGAGCCTCTCGATTGTCGCCGACCGGGCAGGCGGTCGCCGATCTGGTATCGGTCGTGCCGGGCCAGACCGAACGGTGGTTGCTCGAGGAGTTTCCCGAGTTCGATCGGAGGCGCTCGACGAGTGCCGCCAGCGCGGGCTGATCGAATTCGACGGCGCAAATGCCTGGTATCGCCATGAGCTCGTGCGCGGCGCCATGGAGGAGTCGCTTGCACGCCGGTGCGGCGTCGAACGCTCAATGCGTTCGTGTCGATGCGTCTCGCGAAGCCGCGACGCGGACATTGCCCGTATCGTCCATCATGCCCGCCAGGCCGGTGATGGTGACGCCATTGCCCGGTATGCGCCGGCTGGCGGCTCGACGGCGCATCGGCCGCGCTGCGGCACATCGAGAGGCCCTGGCCCACTTCCGGCTCGCCGTTGAGTACGCCGCCGAATCTCTCGGTGGAAGAGTCGAGCGCAACTGCTCACCGACTATGCCGTCGAGTGCTACCTCACGAATGAGGCTGTTGAAGGGACTGGCGGCGGCCTACCAGGCGCTCGAGACTGTGGCGAGCCCTTGACGTCACCATTCGAGAGGGAGACGTGCTGCGTTGGCTGTCTCGCCTGTACTGGTGGCTGGGGCACAGCGAGCAGGCGGTGTCCACCGGTCTGGCCGCGGTCGAAGTGCTCGCCTCGGTCGGCCGTTCGAACGGAGCTGGCGATGGCCTACAGCAATCTGGCGCAGGTCTTCATGCTGGCTCAGCAAGCCGATGCGGCCGAGGACGTGGGCGACGAAGGCGATCACCTTGGCGCGAGAGCTCGACGATCAGAACACGCTCGCCCACGCGTTGAACAACCTCGGCAGCACGAGGTTGCGGCTGGGCGACCATGCGGGATTCGCACTGCTCGAAGAGAGCCTCGAGATCGCAGTCCGGGAGACAGTTCGACGACCACGCCGGCCGCGCGTACGCCAATCTCGTCTGGACCGCCTCGACTACCGCCAGTACGACAAGGCAGAGCGGTACATCGAAGAGGGGCTCGCCTACGCCGAGAAGCAGGGAGCTCGCCGGGAACATCTACTACATAACGGCGGAAGCGCGCCCGGCTGGGCTTCGAGCGCGGCCGATGGACGTCAGGCCGAACGAGATGCCCGCTGGGTACTCAGCCAGCCGGAGGAGCCGGGCATCACGAACATGCCGGCCCTCGCGGACGCTGGCTCGGCTGCACGTTCGCCGTGGCGATCCGGACGTCGAAGCGACGATCGAACGAAGCCTGGCAAGCTCGTCGAACCGACCGGCGAACTCCAGAGGATCGCCCCGGTTGCCGTCGCCCGATCCGAGTTGGCCTGGCTGCGCGACGATGCCGGAGGGCATCAGCACTGCGATCACCGACGCGTACCGACTCGCGATGGCGGCGCGACAGCCGTGGATCACCGACGAACTCGCGTTCTGGATGTGGCGCGGCGACCGGCATCGTGCGACACGCTCGCAGGGCCGGAGACGCCGTACGCCCTCCAGATGGCCGGCCGCTGGCGCGAGGCTGCGGCGCAGCGGACGGCGAACTCCTCTGGGAAGGCGGCGGCATCTCGCAGACCCGGGCGGGGGAGTGAATCAACCCTCGTACCGCACCACGATGTCATCGAGTGCTTTGCGTTCCAGCTCCGGCACGACCGAACCGGGCTCCGGGTAGCCGACCGGGAAGAGAATGAACGGGCGCTCGTTGTCCGGCCGATCCAACAGCGTCGCAAGAAACGCCATCGGGCTGGGAGTGTGCGTCAGGGTTGCGAGCCCCATGTTGTGAAGTGCAGCGATGAACATGCCGGCTGCGATGCCGACCGACTCCTTCACGTAGTAGTGCTTGGTGCGTTCGCCGTCGGGCTTGACGCCGAAGCGTTGCTCGAACAGCACCACGATCCACGGTGCACATTCGAGATAGGGCTTCTGCCACGATGTGCCGAGCCGGGCGATCTCGTCCTTCCAATCGTCAGGCATCCGACCGTCGAGGTAGTTCGTGCGCTCCTCTTCTTCTGCTGCCAGCCGGATGCGCCGCTTGGTGGCCGGGTCGCCGACGAGCACGAACGTCCACGGTTGCTGATGGGCCCCGGACGGTGCCGTCCCGGCCGTCTGGATCGCCAGCTCGATCAGATCCCGCGGGACTGCCTCGTTGCTGAACGTGCGGATCGAGCGCCGTCTCGCCATGAGGTCGTGGAACGCCGCGGCGCGATCCCGCATCTCGCGCTCGGGGTAGCGCGGACTCTCGTATTCTGTGAAGTCCTCGCCGTCGCTGTACGGGTAGTGGTCGTTGCTCACAGTGCTCTTCCTACGGTCCGCGCGCGGTTCCCGCGTGGTGACGATGATGGCAGGAGCGGCTAGCGAGCACCAAGAGCGGACCATGCGAACCCATGGGGCACATCCGCAGTGCGACGCTCAGATACTGATCAGATTGGGAAGCCCAGCTTCGGCGATGGACCGCTCGGCAGCGTCGGCGGCAGCCGCGGCAATGAGCGGCGCATTGGAGCCCGATCGGCGGGGGAATCCATCGGCGAGGGCGCCGGTTGTGGTGTCGGGCTGAATGACCACCACACGCGCACCCGTGCGCTCCAGCGCTGCGACCTCCTCGGCCAGGCGGCTTCGAGCGTGGCCGGCGGTCAATCGCCGTCCGGGGCGCGTCATCGGGGACGAGATCACGACAAGCCTCGGGCGTATGCCGGCGGCCAAGTCTGCGTGCGTGGGCGAGGCCACGCCACCGTCGAAGTAGGGCGTGCCGTCGATCGCATGCGGTTGAAACATGCCGGGGACCGCCGATGAAGCCTGCACCGCTCGGTGCACATCGACGTCATCACGGTCGCGGCCGAACACGACGGTATCTCCGGTGGTAGCAGACACTGCAGGAATCCACAGGCCTGTGGGCCAGGTGGTGTGACGGTCCATGCCCGGGAACTCGGCAATCCATGAGGTCGGGAAGACTCCGGCTGGAAGCAATCCGGCGACACGCACCATTCCTCGACGGCTTGTCGACGGGATCGGCCGAGCGAGGTGCGGAGCGAACGGCTTGAGAGACTTCCGGGCGCCGCGAATCTCAGACGCCATCCTCTTCCGATCCTCGTCGCTCGGCGGTCGCGACACCACCTCGGCAAGCTGCTGCGGATCAACGCCCGCCCGTGCCGCAGCGCCGATTGCGGCTCCGGCAGACGTACCGATGATCAGATCGATGCTGTCGGCCGACCTGCCCAAAGCGCGCTCGATACCGCGAAGGACGCCTGCGTGGAATACCCATCCGTAGGCTCCGCCCGCACCCAGCACGAGGGCCGTTCCGTTGATCATGGGGGCTAGAACCCGAAGCGTGACCCGCTGATTCCCATCGATCCGGCGCACCGACGCTTCCCGCGTGTCGTCCGATCACTCCACGTCGGACAGCGCCGCCCGTGCAGCGTGGAATCCGCACATGCCGTGCACACCGGCGCCCGGCGGTGTCGCCGAAGAGCACAGATAGAGGCCGGTGCCGATCCGATACGGCTTCACCCTCGCCACGTGGAGCAATCGTCGAATAGCGAATGCACCGCCGGCGATGTCGCCGCCGACGTAGTTGGGATTGTGCTGCTGGTAGGCGGCCGGGCCCATCGTATGCCGTGCAAGGATCCGATCCCGGAAGCCGGGGGCGAATCGCTCGATTTGGGCTTCGATGGCCTGAGTCATGTCCCGGTCTGAGAAGGCCGGAACATGGCAGTAGCCCCAGGCGGTCTGGGAGCCTTCCGGTGCCCGGGTGTCATCGAAGAGAGACTGCTGGGCCACGATCACAAACGGCCACTCGGGGTGCCGGCCGGCATGGACTTCGTCTTCTGACGCAGCAATCTCCTCGTAGGTGCCCCCGACGTGTACGGTGCCGGCACGTCCACTCACATCATCCGTCCACGGGATCGGGCCGTCGAGTGCCCAATCGACCTTGAAGACGCCGGGCCCGGTGCGCCACCGGGTGAACCGTCGACGAACCCCAGGATCAAGCCGACGGCCGCAGATTCGCATCGCTGCGTCGGGCATGACATCGAGGAGCGTGATCGGTACCGGCGGAAGATCGTCGATTGACGCGATCGAACGTCCGGTCTCGATTGCACCTCCGCCGTCGATGATCAAGGATGCCATCTGCTCGGCAAGGCGCTGCGAACCTCCGCGCTCGAGCGGCCAGCCGTATGCGTGTGCGATGACCGCAAACAACGTCGAAAGAGCTCCGGTGAGGGGTGTATCGAACGGGGTGATGGCGTGAGCTGCCATCCCGGCGTGGAGAGCGCGACCCTTGTCCGTCTTCAGGCCACGCGCGATCGCTGAAGCCGGCAGCAGACCCGGGAGGCCAAACCGGCCAAGGGTGATTGGATTCGGAGGGGGCACGGGTACCGGTCCGAGGACTTGCGCGACGAGATCGTCGGCATGGTCGACGAGTCCGCCGACGAGTCGCCGATAGCGTGCACCATCCGCGCCGAGAGCGAGCACGGTCTCGTCGAGGCTTCGATAGAGAACACCCGCTCGCCCACCGTCGAGCGGGTGCGTTACCGGGATGTCCGGTTGGATCCAGTCGCCGATTCCTGCCGACGCGAAGAACGGTGAGGCGATACCGAGTGGATGAATCGCCGAGCACACATCGTGTCGGAAGTCGGGGAGCGTCAGGGCCTCCGTTCGCGTGCCGCCACCGATGACGTCGGATCCCTCGACAACGAGAACCCGTCTCCCGGATCGGGTGAGTTCCACTCCGGCTGCCAGCCCGTTGGGACCGGCACCAACCACTACGGCATCGAATCGAGTCATGCGTCGATTATGGCAACCGGGTGGCGCTTGGCATGCCGGTTCGTGGCTCGCAGGCATGTCGGTGGCGGCTTCCGCCGTCGCGTGAGCCGACACCGCAGGACCGGCTCACCGTAGCCCGCTGCAGATTCCGGGTGCGGCGAAGACGCCGAGAACCCTGCCTAGGACACCTAGGCTCGTCGGCCATGAGACCGTCCGTTCTGATCATCGGTGCCGGCATGTCGGGACTCTCTGCAGGTCGCGCCCTTGCGGTCGAGGACATCGATGTCACGCTTGTCGACAAGGGACGGGCCGTTGGAGGTCGAATGGCGACCCGACGGATCGGAGCCGCGACCTTTGATCACGGCGCCCAGCACGTCAGCGCTCGCACCGACGTCTTCGCTCGGGAGATCCACGATCTCGTTGAGCGTGGTACCGCGGGAGTCTGGCTCCGCACGCAGAGCGTCACACATCCAGAACGAGGAGTCGAGGATCGGTATGTGGGCGTGGGTGGGATGCGTCGGATCCCGGAGGCGCTCGCTGAAGGGCTTCGCGTGGTCACCGGCGCCGTCGTCGATCGTTTGGAGATCAACGGGTCCGGGGTCACCGCGTTCGCCGGTGGGGCAGCCGTGGCGTCGGCCGACGCAGCCGTATTGACGCCTCCGGCTCCGCAGATCCTCGACCTCCTTCGGCGCAGCGGGGTGCCGCTTGGGACGATCGGCGCCGAACTTGCCAACGTTGCCTACAACGCCACGCTTGCCGTCATGGCCGTTCTGGACGCCCCGGCCGAGCTACCTGATGGGCACCGAGCCTTCGCCGAAGGTCCCGTGGCGTGGATCGCCGACAATCAGCAGAAGGGCGTGTCGGCCGTCCCGGCTCTCACGTTGCACTCGTCTGCGGCGTTTGCCGCCAAGTATCTCGAGTCGGAACCGAGCCGCTGGGCGGGGCAATTGCTCGCGGCGGCAAGACCGCACTACGCAGGCAACGTCATTGAGGTGCGCCCTCACCGATGGCGGTATGCCGAGCCGCGTTCCACTCGCGAGGACGGGGCATGGCTGCTGCAAGCGCCGGCCCCGGTCGTGCTCGCTGGTGAGCTGTTCTCCGGGGCTCGGGTGGAAGGTGCCTACACCTCCGGGCAGACGGCAGCCGGACTCGTATGCGGTCGCCTCGCATGACGTAGCAGGCCGCCTCCGCGTTCAGGTGCCTTCGCTGCTCGGCACGGCGTCGGCGGCAGATTCAGGGGAGGCTTTCAGCGCATTGTCTCCCGCTGCCTGGTCTCGCAGATAGATGTCCTGGAATCGGGCGTAGCCAAACATGAGAATCGCGGCGCTCACGAAGATGAACAAAACGGACCCGATTCCGAAGAGGAGTGCTTCGCTCATCGTGCGTCGTCTTCACCGACGAGCACGAGAGCACCGAGCGACAGGAGGCTCGGGACCCACAGGCCGACGAAGAGGCCCATCTCACGGTCTACGAGGAACCACAGCGTGACGGAGAGGAAGAACGAGAACAAGGCGGCGAGAAGAAATACCAGTTTCGCTTTGTGGTAGGGCGTCACGCGACTCCAAAGGCTGGGCTGGCTGGTTGATGCGGCGCTCGTCGACTGGTTCATGTCTAGCTTTCTTTCCTGTTTCTCTGTATTCGGAGCCGAGGCCCTGGAGGGATGAAGGAGAAGCCCCGGAAGGATGAGGTCCCGGTAGTCGGACGGCGGAGACTATCAAGGGCCCATGACACAACGAGATCTCAATGGCAGTCGCACGCTCGTGCTTGGGGGTTCGGGTGTGCTGGGCGGCCTGATTGCCGGACGGCTGCTTGAGCACGGGGGAACGGTGATGCTTGCCGGTCGCGACCGACGTCGGCTTCATGAGCAAGCGACGGCCCTCGGGTCGGATGTCGCGTCGGTTGAGTTCGACCTCCGGCAGCCCGATCACGCTGAGCATGTCGTGGACACTGCCGTCGCCGGCCTCGGAGGGCTCGACGGAATCGTGAACGCTGCCGGCGTAGTCGCCTTCGGGCCACTCGAAGACCTCGACGACGCGGAACTCGATGAACTGGTTGCCACCGACTTGGTCGGTCCTCTTCGCGTGATCCGTACGGCGATCCCGCACCTTGGGGGCGGATTTGTCGTCAACATCAGCGGCGTCGTCGCCCAGCATCCGACTGCGGGAATGACCGCCTACTCAGCGGTGAAGGCCGGCCTGAGCGCGGCGACCCTGGCACTCGGCCGTGAGCTTCGCAGGGCGCGGATTGCGGTGCTCGACGCTCGCCCGCCACACACCGAAACCGGCCTCGCCCAGCGTCCGATTGCCGGGACGGCTCCTGCGATGCCCCCAGGGCTCGATCCTGCCTACGTCGCCGGCATCATTGTCGGCGGGATCGAGAGCGGCGCTCGAGAACTCCCACCGGAGGCGTTCGTGGGTCCATAGGGGGCTCTCGTGCGCGGCCTGCCGTCGGCCGGCGATGTTGTCGTCCGGTGAGCCGTTGATTTCCGCCCAAGACCTGAACGCGTCCGGCTCGCTAGGGTGGCGAAATGGTCCACCTTCGCCTATCTACGCTCGACGTGATTGTCACTCGCGAGGTGCGGTGGTTCTTTCCGGGTCAGTTGCCGGCCGTCGTGCGCGAGTGGTTCACGGAGCGCGCAACGGGCATCGAACGAGAACGGCGGGTCGACTGGTATGACGCGGATTTCGCCCGAGACGGCGTCGGAGTGAAGCGGAGGAATTCGGAGGAGATCGAGGCCAAGTTCCTCGTCTCGCGAACGGCGATCGACGATCTTGCGCCCCGCATGGCCGGCGAGGTCGAGGATTGGCTCAAGGTGACGACCCCGCGTGACGGCGAGGTAGGCACGCCTGCGGTGTGCCACTTCCCCGTCGAGAAGGACATCATCACCCGACGCTATGCGGCTCTGGCACTCGACGCGGCCGACGCCGGCTGCGAGATCGAGTTGGCTGCGATCGCCGCCGGCAGCAAGGCTGCGTGGACGCTCTGTCTCGAGACGTTCGGGAATCCGGAGCTGCGGGGTGACGCGTTTGAGGCTGGCCTGAGCGCGTTCTTGGCCGATACGCCCCTGCCGGACCATCTCTCGTTCATGAGGGATGCCAGTAGCGGCTACCCAGCCTGGGTCAGCTCGCTGGCCTGACCGCACAGCGTGCGTATCTGATGGCAGCCGGGAGTCGCGTTTTCCCAGATCCACGATGCCGATGAAATTCCGTTTTGGTCACCGCTCTCAGCGACCGATAAAGCGGTAGCAGTCGTGGGAGAGGAAGATGGCTGAGGATCGACCCAGACCGTCGTCGAGCGACGACCTACTGCGCTTGGCACGCCAGCGTGTCATGGACGGGGAGCTCTACTCGGACGACTACGTTCGGCCGCCCGACGACGACCGGTACGACGGCGACGGCGACGCTCCCGAGGTTTCCGAATCGGACGACAACGGCGACGGGGCCGATGACCTGTCGGCGGTCGAAATAGCGGAGCTGTTGTCGGAGGAACGCGAGAAGCCCAATCCGCAACCCGAGCCGGCCGACGAACCGGCGATGGAACCGTCGCAGGAGGAACGCCGTACAGAACCCCTTGCCGGTATGACGACGCTGCCCGACTGGGCCCTTGACGACGATGCTCCGACACGCCCGCAGCCAGACCACTCGGCCGAGACCGTAGGAGCGGTGGCAGCCTCTAGCCCGCTTGCCGAACGCATCCGCATGCTGTCGATGCAACAGGGGCAGCCGGCCGCAGCGCCCGACGCTGAAGCACCGTCGCTCCAGACACCACCGCCTCCACCCGGGGAGCGGGATATCTGGTCGACACCCAGCGACGAATGGGAATCGCGTGCGAAGACGAAGCCAACGAAGTCGATGTCGACGTCATGGATCAAGCCGGTGATCTCCCTGATCGTGTTTGCCGTCTTCAGCATTGGATTCTTCACCTCTGTGCTCGATGGGCGCGAATCGATCGAGGACGTCGCCGTGGGTGATTGCTTCGATTCCGGGGATGCCACAGAGATCTATACCGTTCCCATCATCGACTGTTCGGAGCTCCACAGTTCAGAGCTCTACGCAAAGGTGACCATCGATACCTTCGATGGCGACTATCCCGGCGATGACCCTTTGTATTCCTGGGTCAACGCTCGATGCGAGGAGCAGTTCCCCGCCTATGTCGGCGAGCCCTATGAGGACTCTCGCTACTGGATCGAAGTATTCCTGCCGACCGAAGGCGGGTGGGACGAAGGCGACCGGACGGGCCTCTGCACCGTCGTGCTGGTCGACCAGAATCTCGATGTGCGTCCGGCTCTGGGATCAGCCCGCGATTGGGGCGAGCGGACCTGATAGCTACGCCTTTCGCACCCGACTCATCCGGCGTCGCCCAGGTCCTCCTTGAGATCATCGATGGCGTCGACCTCTTCGGCGTCGAGATCCACGTCGACGTCGACTTCGATCTCGTCGTCGGTGTCCGGTGACGGCTGCTCTTCCACTGTCTCGATGTCGATCGCCTCATCGACGACTTCGACGGGCTCCTCGGTCGCATCGGCATCGTCGGATGCGCCCTCCCGGTAGGCGGTCTTCGCCTTCTCCACCCCGGCGTCGAGGGCATCCGAGGCGCTGCCGGCGGCTGCCTTGGTCTTTTCCCAAGCGTCCTTGCGGGCGTCGGCTGTGTCGTCCCAGGCCTGACTGGCCGCCTTGGTCGCCTTTTCCACGCTCTCGGACACCGTGTCCATCCAACTCTTCTTCTCGGCCATGCCCGGTCCTCCTCTGTGCGGCTGCGGGTTGTGGTAGTGCTTGTTCACGATACCTCCTGCGGGTGGAGCAGGCGTTGGCTGAATAGACGGGGCCTACCATCCCCGCACCCGGCGTGCCGACCGACGAGCAGGACCGTCTTGTGAACGAACCACAGATCTATGACGAATCGGAAGTCCTCGGCCTTGAGGGGGTTTCGGTGGTGCGCGAGGGCAGGGCGCTCATCCAGGATATTGATTGGAGCGTCCACCGTCACGAACGCTGGGCGGTGTTGGGCCCGAACGGCGCAGGGAAGACCACGATGTTGCAGGTTGCCTCGACCTACCTCGGTCCCACCAGCGGTACGGTGCGCCTCCTGGGTCAGACGCACGGAAAGGTCGACGTTCGCGTGCTGCGCGAACGTGTCGGGTATGTCGGGGCCGGACCGGCTCGGATGATTCGAGATCGGCTTCCGGCTGTGGAGATCGTCGTCACCGGCAAGCACGCCTCGTTCGTCGACAGCCGCTGGCACGAGTACAGCGAGAGGGACTGGGAACTCGCCCGCGAGTTGCTCACCCGGTTTGGAGCCGATCATCTTGCCGACCGTCGCTATGGCACCTTGTCGACCGGGGAGAAGCAGCGAGTGTTCATTGCACGGAGCCTGATGACGCATCCAGAGGTGCTCCTGCTCGATGAGGCAATGACGGGGCTCGACCTCGGCGCTCGAGAGCGCCTGGTCGCGTCGCTCGCGGACCTGGCCGCCGACCCGGAGAGCCCGGCCGCTGTGCTCGTGACCCACCACGTCGAGGAGATACCGCCCAGCTTCGGCCATGTCGCCATGATGTCGGGCGGGCGACTGATTGCTGACGGCCCTACTGCTTCGGTGCTCACCGGTGCATCACTGAGCGAGTGCTACCAGGAGAACCTGCGGGTCGACCGCGTTGGAAACCGGTACAGCGCTCGGATGGTGAACTGAGGCCCAGCGACCATCGCTCCGAGCGATGCGAGAGTCCGGAAGAAACCCGTGGTTGGAATGGCACGGCACGCATTAGCGTTTCCTCTCCAATGATCCGCGATCGCTTCCGCTATCCCAACACTGTCGACGAGAACGCCGCTCGTCTGATCGCGGGCGGCGTGGTGCTGGTCTCGGTCGCCTACCTGACGACTGCGAACGTTGTCCTGCTGGCATTCCTGGCATACGGGTTCGTCGCTCGCGTGCTCGCCGGCCCCTCGTTCTCGCCGCTCGCACAGTTCGTCAATCGGATCCTCCTGCCGTGGCTGTCGGTTCCTGCAAAGCCGGTTCCCGGACCGCCGAAGCGCTTCGCCCAAGGCATCGGCGCCGTCCTCTCGGTGGGCGCCCTCGGCTCCACTCTGGCGGGGCTGAATCCGCTCGCAACAGTGCTTGTCGCCCTGATCGCAGGCGCGGCGACGCTCGAATCGGTCTTCGCCTTCTGCATCGGCTGCCGGATCTTCGCGGTGCTCATGTCGGTGGGGCTGGTGCCGGCTTCCGTCTGCGAAGCGTGCAGCGATCTGTCGAAAGCACCGCTCCCGAAGCGGAGCTCCACCGGATCGAGCACGGACTAACGCAGGTTCGGCCGGCGCCCTTGGATTCTTCGGCGCAACCGGGCTCACTGGGGGAAACCGACCGGACGGTCCTGTCATACCGGGCCTTCAGAGCGGCTTCGCCATCCGGTAGACCCGGCTTCCGGGACCGAGGTACACGCGAGGCGACGTTGCTTCAATCGAAAGGCCGAGTCGTTCGTACAGCAAGCGGGCACCCTTGTTCTCGACCGCCACGTCCAGCACCAGGCGCTCGGACCCAGCGGCACGCGCCCGATCCTCCACCCGGTCGAGCAACATGGTGCCGATGCCCCCTCCGCGGGCGCCCGGAACGACCGCGATCGCCTGGAGGTAGTAGTCGCCCTCTGGGACGGTGTCGATGAACCGGAAGAGACGCGTTCAATCGTTGAAACAGCTGCCATCCGAACGACTCGCCAACCGGCAGCTCTCACCAGCGGGCCGTCGGACGAGTTGCGATGCTGACCTGCGGAGTAGTCGGAGGACATGCCAACGGCGATGCCGTCGAGTTCGACGAAGGTGACATGCTCGTACGAGAGGTCGTGCCCGGTGGACAGGAAGGCGGACGTCAACACTCGTTGGGAAGCGCCACCGAGCATCAATGGGAATCTCCCGCCTGCGGCAGTGTCGAGATAGCCGGCAAAGGCGAAGCCCTCATCCGTCTTGGGTTGCGCCGACCGCAGTGATAGCGATTCGTGGGACATCGGGACAACACTATCGGGACGTGCTCGCGCCGGCCGCGCGTGGTGTCGTGCGGGTGGTCGATCGGTGGAATCAGAGCGCCGGCCTTCGATTCCTACTGCCGAATCAAGCGGACTGCCGTGCGATCATCTCCGCGATGAGTGCCGACCACCCGCGCAGCATGCGGCCGAACTCAGGCTCCGCGAAGTGGTCGAGGGCGCCGGGGTCTTCGCTGAGCGGGCTCATGTCGTAGTCGACGCGCGCCACCGTTCGCCCAGAAGGTGCTTCGGAACAGCGAACACGAACCGTGCCTGCATGGTGGCCGGGGGTGATCCGCGCATACGCGGCCCTTCCCGCAACGCGGTCGATGCCGATGATGACCCATATCGTCTCGACCCCGTCGACAACGGTGGTGAAGACGGTGCCGGGGGACTCACTCGCCTGTCCCGTGGCATACGCGGGTTCCCACCCCGGAACCCACATCCGTTCGCCTTCGGGTGTGAAGCATGTCATCGCTCGCGCCATCGGAAGCGGGATCTCGAATTCGCCGGAAGATCGTTGCCGCATGCTCGCCCCTCTCTGCGACCGACGCGACAGGTCATCGCGCCGATGCCACATGATGCTCGAATCCTCCGGGCACGGCAGCCGAACCACGTCCCTGTTGGTGTCCGGGCGCGGATATCGCGGGTCAGAGGGTGGCCCGCAGCCGCGCACCGGCCGGTGCGATATGCGAGACTGGCATCCGAGCGGAGGCTGATAGATGACCGGACGATGGAGGCACCCAAGTGGGCTAGCGGCAGTGACCGCCCGACCGGTGCGCGTTGTGGCGCGACGAATCTGGACGGTCTGGCTCGGCACGATCGTCCCACCGTGCGGATTCTCGCCTCGGCGATGCAGTGTTGCTCTCGACGGGAATGGGCGCAATCCGGGCGGACCGCGCGGCGCGTAGCCGGCGGTCGGACCCCCGGCACCCCTTCAGTCCTTCGTTCTGTGCGCAGATGACGCCAGAACGCCGGATAGGACATGGCGAACCCTGGGTACGCGTGAGGTCAGCCGTCGCCCGGCTCGAGCTGGTGCAGTGCGACGCCGACTTTGCGGCGGCGGTTGCCGGAGCCCTTGGCGAATGAGGGCGCAGTCTGGACGATGCGGGATCGAATCGAGCCTTCTTGTGCCGTCGATGGCGAATCCGGCCGCTGCTGCAGGCCCTAGTCAACCGGGACCCGGGCGAGTGCTTCATCGGGATTCCGCATCTTCATCGGCATTACGCCGATCCCGTAGGTCACGAAGCGGCCAACGGGTTCGATCTGAATCACGCACATCTCGCCGATTCGGTCATCAAGGCCCTTGGTCAGGTCAGCGCGTAAATCGGCGCCCACATCTTCGATGCCGACGATCGACGCGGTGCCGGGGAAGGTGATGACGGCCGGAGGCATCCGGCGGACCGTCACCGGAAGGCGCTGTATCGGAACGGTGACGGACACGTTGGGATTCGATCGGATATGGCGGACCTTCCACGTGTCGGGACCCGTGACGACGTTCAGCACGCGATCGCGAACGGTGTACATCACGCCCGCCGCCCGGGCCCGGCCATCGGGAGTCACGAAGCTGATCACCGCGAATGGCCACTTCTCGATGTACGGCCAGACTTCGTCTGCGGTGGTCGGCAGTGACACGGAACCTCCGATCTGCTTGGCGCGATTCTCAAGCCGGCGGATGCCAAGGGCTAGGGGACAAGCTCCCATTCCATCAGCGCAAGCGACAGCTATGGTCAGCACGATGGCGAGGTACACCCACGGGCACCACGACAGTGTCTTGCGATCGCATCGATGGCGAACCGTCGAGAACTCGGCTGCCTACCTCTCGCCACGCATTGTGTCGGGCATGACTCTGCTCGACGTGGGGTGCGGTCCCGGGACCCTCACCGTGGACCTCGCCCGACTCACGGATCCCGGCCGGGTCATCGGAGTCGATGTCGCCGAGTCCATCGTCGACAAGGCGCGGCGCGATGCCGCGACGAACCACCCGATCGTGGAGTTTCAGACGGCCGATGTGTACCAGCTGGGGTTCGAGTCGGACACCTTCGACATTGTTCACGCGCACCAGGTGCTTCAGCACCTCGATGATCCCGTTGCTGCGTTGCGCGAGATGCGGCGCGTGTGCAGACCGGGCGGACTAGTGGCTGTTCGCGATGCCGACTACGCGGGCATGGCCTGGGCACCCGAAGACGCACGGCTTGACCGATGGATGGGCGTGTACCGGAGCGTGGCCGCCGCGAACGGGGGGCAACCGGATGCCGGCCGGCACCTGCTGGGGTGGGCGATGCAGGCCGGGCTGACCAACATTGATTCGTCGGCCAGCGTGTGGTGCTTTGCCACGCCGGCCGAACGCGCCTGGTGGGGCGGCCTATGGGCGGATCGCATCCGGATGTCGACGTTCGCGGACCACGCGATCGGACACGCCGTCGCGTCGGCGGCCGAGCTTGACGAGCTGGCCGCGGGTTGGCTCGATTGGGCCCGGCGCGACGATGGCTGGTTCGTCGTTCTCCATGGTGAGGTCATCGGGACGGCCGACTAGTGCTCGACACCTGCGGAGCGAACGGAGTCCGCAGTACGGTGTGGCGAGCATTCAAGCCCGGAGGTTTCCACTCGTGGACGTCAATCACGATCCGTCGGCCGGACTCAACGGTCTCGTCGGCATCGAGTATGTCGAAGCCGGCCCCGGTCGCGTGGTGCTGAGCCTCGACGTCGATGAGCGGCATCATCAGCCCTACGGCCTCGTCCACGGAGGCACCTACTGCACCCTCGTCGAGACCGCAGCGTCGATCGGGGCGGCTCTCACCGCGATGGAGCGTGGAATGACCGGTGCCGTGGGCGTTTCCAACTCCACCGACTTCTATCGCTCCCACCGAACCGGACGGCTGCTCGCAACGGGTACTCCGCTCCACCAGGGCCGAACCCAGCAGGTCTGGCAGGTCGAGGTGACTCGGGCAGCGGACGACGTGGTCGTAGCCCGCGGCCAGGTACGGCTCCAGAACCTCTCGAAACCAGCCGTCATCGGCGACGCGGACGAGTAGAGCGAGCGCAGCGGCGAGGCCCTCCAAACGGCGGGCGGCCCTCAGAATCGTTAGGCTCCTGCGAACCGGGAACATGGCAGTTCCCGCGCCGGTAGCCACGAATGCGGAGGTTGGGTCATGGCGGCAGGGAACGGTGCTCAGGCATCGGCGGGCTTCGGGAGTGTGAGCACGCCTCGCAAGATCTCGGGCGGGTTGGTGATTCTCGTTGGGATTGTCTTCATCGTTGTCACGATCGCGAACAATCTGTTCGCCGTCGGACCGGCGTTCGAGGAGATGATCACCGACTTCCGGCCACTGCTCAGCCAGGAGTCGCTCGACTCCGCTCGGGCCGACATCGCCGTCCTCGATGCGGCGGGGCAGGAGTTCCAGACTGCAGTCGCACCGGGCATGGCCCAGGCCCTGGGTATGACGCCTGAAGAGTTCGGCGGCATGGTGCAGAGCAACTACCCGGCCGTTGCGGGAGGGATGCAGGCGCTTCCCGAGATTACCGCAACGTTCTCCGGACTGATCGACACACTGGAGAGCCAGCAGGACCTGTTCGCTTCGGCGGACGCAATACCGAGCGACGACCTTCCGGCAACCACGGTGCCGTGGATCATCACGATCTCGGGCCTGCTGGCCATCGCAGCCGGCGTGATGCTGTTCATGCCCGGGCGGGTGTGGGGGATCGTCGCCACCGTACTCGGCGCTGCTCTGTTGATCTCGACGTTCGCGTTGAGTCTGCCCCAGAAGGCAGCGGATGCCGACGAGTTGAACGAGCAGCTCACACCGATCTACACCCAGGAGTTGATCGACGGCGCCACGGGGTCGCTCGCCGTTGTCGGTGCGATGGGTGAAGAGATGCAGAACACGATGCTGCCGGATCTTGCAACCCAAATGGGCATGTCGCCCGATGAGCTGAACGCGTTCCTGGGACAGAACTTCCCGGCCACGGCCGCGGCGATGCAGAGCATGCCGGAGTCGCTGCCTCGATTCGAGGCGTTCGTCGGGGTGTTCGCCATGAACCTCGACAACTACGAGACCATCCAGCCGGTGGCCTTTTCACCGATCATTTGGATGATGGTGATCGGCGGAATCCTGATCGTGCTCGCAGGCGGGTACTGCATCCTCGCCAAGCAGTAGGACCACGTGCGCAGGACGCCCGCTTCTGTCTCCGCCAATCGGAAGGGACGGAAGCGGGCGTCTACGCGCTCAGCTTCCGTTCGGCCATTCCGTTGAGGACTTCGAGGACTACGCGATTGGCCAGGAACGCGGTGATCTGGCCCGGCCCGTCGTACGGCGGCGAGACCTCCACGACGTCGGCGCCGATGATCGGCAGTTCCCGAGCGAGCCGCCGCACCGTGTCGAGCAGTTCACGAGAGGTGATGCCGCCCGGCTCGGGGGTTCCGGTCCCCGGGGCCATGCCCGGGTCTACCACGTCGATGTCGACCGAGATGAAGATTCCCTTCGTGTCGCCTCGTGAGCACGATGCCACCGCGTCATCGACTACTGCGCCAAGGCCTCGCTGTGTGATCTCGGTCATGAGGTAGGTCTCCATACGTTGATCGGCCATCCAGGCAACGGTTTCTGGTCCCGGCCAGTACCCGCGCAACCCGATCTGTACGAAGCGATGACCCGGCACCGCTCCGGACTCGATGAGTCGGCGCATGGGCGTGCCGTGCCCGTGGAGCTGACCGGCGTTCGTCGCTGCGGTATCCGCGTGAGCGTCGAAGTGGACGAGGCCGAACGAACCGTCTCCATGGACGCGAGCAAGGCCTGTGCCGTTGCCGAACGTGACCGAGTGGTCACCACCGAGGACGATCGGGATGGCGCCCGTCGCCGCGATCTGCTCGACGCTGTCGGCGAGCGTCTCGAGCCCAAGTTCGAGGTAGCCGGGGGCGACGGCGATGTCGCCGGCGTCAACCACCGACAAGTGCTCGAACGGATCGATTCCAGTGGGCAGATGGGGCCGATGGGCGTCGGCATCGAGGTAGTCCGCTTCGCGAATCGCCTTTGGACCGAATCGTGCGCCGCCGCGGTAGGTGGCGCCCCAGTCGATCGGCGCTCCCAGAATCACGACGTCGGTGCCGCCTGCGTTGAGATCGTCGATGGGTGCGCTCGGAACACCGCAGAAGCTCGGGAAACTGGCGAACCGGTAGGGCTCTGACATCGCTGCACCTCGCGGGCCTGGCTTGTCGCGCACCAGAAGGATGCTCCGGTTCGCGTGCCATGGATCCTACGGACGTCTCAGCGGGCAGGCGTCGTATCCGCTCAGGCGTTCGCCCGGGAAGACCGGTCTTGCGTGTCCCGGCGCGAGGCCATCGCGGCACCTGCGATGACCATGGCAACTCCCAACAGCGCGATCGGGGCTACCTGATCGTTGCGGAAGACGACGCCGAGCACCAGCGCAACCACCGGTATCACGTACGTGATGACCGACGCGCGCGTCGACCCGACGCGACCGACAAGACTCCCCATGATTACAAAGGCAATCCCGGTACCCACCACGCCTGCGGCTGCAATCGCGACGAACGGTCCCCAAGCGAACGAACTCCCCGCGGCGCCGATCAGACCGAACGGAGCCGTCCACAGGGTTGCGAGAGCGAGCATCCGGGCCATCACCGGGATCGATCCATACCGCTGCTGGATCGGTGCCGCGATGTTCACTGCGAGTCCGTAGCACGCCGTGGCGATGACCACGAGGGCAACACCGAGCGCTTCGGTGCCTCCTTCCCGAATCGACGGGGCGCTGATGGCGACAACGCCGGCGAACCCGATCACGAGGCCCACGAGCGTCGTTGCCCTTGGGAGCCGACGCAGCATGATGACCGCGATGACGGCTGCGAAGATCGGCATGGCCCCGTTCAACATGCCGGCAATGGCGGAGTTGATGTACTGCTGTGCAATCGGGAAGAGGGTGAATGGGACTGCCACCCACACGATCGAGAGAGCGACAAGCCGTGGCCAGTCGGAGCGGTCGACTTTCGTGGACCTTGCCACCGGGACCAGCCAGAGTGCAGCAGCGCCCAGGCCCACCCGAAGCAGGGTGATCAAACCGGGCTCGAAGGCCTCGAGGCCGATCGCCATCAGGAGAAAGGACGAGCCCCAAATCAGCGAGATCGACACGAACAGCGTCCAGTCGAGCACGGAGAAGGCGCCGCGGTTCATGCCCTCTGACGTCGACAGGATTCTGCGTGATTCGGTTGGCGTCGTCATCGTGTCGTGATCCCGTTCGGGGCCAGCATCGTCGCAGATCCCCGCCGGTAGCCAAGGCTGCCGATGGCCGCTCTCACGCGAATCCGCCGAGCGGATTCGTGTCCCCGACTGAGTGCGAGGACGACTGCAGTACGATCGGAGCATGACCGAACGATTTCCCGAAGTCGAAGGTGCGAGCCTGTCGGCGGTGGAGCATCGTCTTCCCGGCACGCTGGCCGGCGATGTGAATCTCCTGCTGATTGCGTTCCGGCAGTGGCAGCAGAAGGACGTCGACACGTGGCTCCCCACTGCGACAGAGCTTGCGACCACCTATCCGGCATTCCGGGCCTACGAGCTACCGGTGATCTCCCGCATGTACCGTCCCGCCTCCGGCTTCATCGACGGTGGGATGCGCTCCGGTATCCCCGATCCGGCTGTTCGGGATGCAACCATCACGATGTACCTCGATCGGAAGCAGTTTCGCGCTCGATCTCGGCATCGACTCGGTCGACGAGATCGTTCCGATGCTTGTTGTGCCCGATGGCCGAATCCTCTGGCGGACCACCGGACGGTATGCCGACGATGCCGGTCGATCGCTTCGCGAGGTCATCGCCGGAGCGCTGTAGGCCGGGCGGTTGCTCGTCCAACCGCCGTTCGGCCCTGGTCCGACGGACGACGGCGGGCAATGATGGATGGATCGATCGCGGGAAGGGCTGAATCGTGAGCGCAGGACGGGTCGTTGCCATCATTGCCGGGGTTTTGGTCGGTTTGATCGCCATTGGATTCCTGATCGCCGGCACGTTCCTGACGGTGGGATATGCCGTCACCGCCGAGGACGACGGGTACTTCGATACGTCGCCGAAACGCTTCGGCACCGCGACGGTCGCGGTGACAACTGAAGAAGCCGATCTGGTCGCCGAACCCGCACCCCCCGGGTGGCTCTGGGATTCGATTGGCTTCTCCCTGCGGTTCCGCGTTGCGGGATCCGACAACCCGGTCTTCCTCGGTATCGGCCGCGAGTCGGATGTCGAGGAATACCTCGGATCGGTCGCGTACGACCAGGTCCGGGAGATTCGTCCGGGCGAACCGGTCGACTACCGCAGCTTCCCCGGAACGAGCTCGATCGAGCCACCCGTCGATCAGGACTTCTGGACGGCGGCAGCTGCCGGATCAGGGCCGCTCGAAGTGGTGTGGGAGGTCAGCGAGGGAAGCTGGGTCGTCGTTCTCATGAACGCTGACGGGTCCCCCGGGGTAGTGGCGGATGTGGCAGTCGGCGCGAAATCCACGGCCATCCTTCCGATCGGCATCGCGCTGCTGGCCTTCGGTTTCCTGCTGTTCGTCATAGCGATCGTGATCATCGTCCTCGCAGCAGTCGTCGGGCGCAGTCCCGCAGAGACGAGGGCTGCGACGACCGAGGCGCTGTCCGCCGCGCCCGAACCAGTCCTCGTTGAGGCCTCGATCGATGAGCCGCTCTCGCAGTGGTTGTGGCTCGTCAAGTGGTTCCTGGCCATCCCGCATTACTTCGTTCTGGCGTTCCTCTGGATCGCGTTCTTCGTACTGACGTTCATCTCCTGGTGGGCGATTCTGTTCACGGCCCGCTATCCCGAGGGGCTCTTTCGATTCAACGTCGGCGTGTTGCGATGGACGTGGCGCGTCATGTACTACTCGAGCACCGGAGGTCTCGGGACCGATCGGTATCCGCCGTTCACCCTCGACGACGTGCCCGACTACCCGGCCCACTTCGATGTCGTGTATCCAGAGCGTCTGTCACGCGGACTGGTGTTGGTGAAGTCGTGGTTGCTCGCGATCCCCCACTACATCGTGGTCGGAATCCTCATTGGCGGAGCGTACGGTTGGGGGACCGGTGGCCGGTTGGGCGGTTCCGTGTGGACCGGCGGCTTGCTCGGGATCCTGGTGCTCGTCGCCGCCGTGATCCTGCTCTTCACGGCGCGCTACCCGGTGCCGCTGTTCGATCTCATCATTGGCCTCAACCGCTGGGTGCTGCGGGTCGCGGCCTATGTGTTCCTGATGACCGATCGCTATCCGCCGTTCCGCCTCGACCAGGGTGGATCGGAGCCGGTGGTCGACGATGACCCGTTCTTGCGTAGATAGTGGAAGCGGGCTTCCACTATCTACGCAAGAACGGGGAACAGGTTCATCTCCGGCCCGCCCAGGCCATGATGGGGGCGGAGCGCCGACGCGATGACCGACATCGTCAGCCGAGTCCTACCGATTCTCCTGCTCATCGGCATGGGTTTCTGGCTACGGCGAAGCGCCTTCATCTCCGAGAGCACGGTCGCCGATCTCCGGAAGCTCGTCGTCAACCTTGCGCTGCCGGCGGTCCTGTTTACGGCGTTCCTGGAGATCGACTTCGACGGGAGCGACGCCGCCATCGTCGTTGCGGTGTTTCTGCTGTGTGTTGTGCTCTACGGAATTGGCAGAGCCCTCCAGCCGCGGTTTGGCGCCGACCACGAGTACTTCCCGTTCCTGACAACGGGTTTCGAGTCCGGCATGCTCGGGATCAGCCTCTTCGCCAGCGCCTACGGCCTGAGCCAGGTCGGGTACTTCGCCGTGGTCGATCTCGGCCACGAGCTCTTCATCTGGTTTGTCTTCCTTGCGCTCCTCTTGGCCAGGCGTGACGGGATCCAGACTCCAAGCCGACTCTTCGGTGCGTTCATCCGGTCACCGGTGATCATCGCGATCCTCGCAGGGATCGCTGCGAGCCTCCTCGGCTTGCGCGACGCCTTGTACGACGGCCCGATCGTTGGCGGGGTGATGAACACGTTGGTGTTCCTCGCTGCGCTTGCGGTTCCGCTAATCCTGTTGATCGTCGGCTACGGAATCCGGCTCGATCGGCAGGGCGTGAGCGAGGCCATCGTTCCGGTCTCGGTCCGGCTGGCAATCGTTCTCCCGCTTGCTCTGCTGTTGCCGGTGCTCCTTGCGAGTTCGCTCCTCGATGGGAACGAATACTCGCAGGCCGCGCTGTTCACACTCCTCATCCTCCCTCCGCCGTTCATCATCCCGCTCTACATGAAGCCGGGCATGCCGGATGAGCAGCGATACGTGAACAACGCGCTCAGCCTCTACACGGTCATTTCGATTGTCCTGTTTGTCGGGTACGTGTTGATCAATCCCCTGTGAGAGGGGACCCGACCCGCCAAGTCGTCGCACGACCGATCACGAGTGAATCCCCTGGGCGCAACCGCCGTTGTGAAGAGCATGGACAGACGTCGCGCTACCACCGGAAGAATGGCCGTCGTGGTCGACCTCGGCACCGAGTCTGCTGCCTACCGCATACCCGCGCTGCGTGATTCCGGTGTTGTCAATGCCGTCGTTGCCGATGTCGAATTCGCGGTGGTTGCCGATCCCGCCGACGAGGGCCGATGGGCGGTGTTCTCCAGGCGCCTCGACGACGCCGTGGTCGAGTTGATGATGAGCGACGGGCTTCTGGTCGACACTGCGACGGGCACGACGTTCGATCCATTCCTGGGGATCGGTTGTTCGGGTCCGCTTGCCGATCAGCACTTGAACCGGCTACCGGCGTTCACGGCGTTCCCGTCCGACTACGCAACGTTCTTCCCGGGCGGTCCGATCTGGCCAGGCTGACGCTGTCGCTGATCCAGGTGATGGACCCGTCCGAGCGCATTCTCGTGATGCGGTTTGCGGAAGCGCGACCGGCGTCCTCCCGCGGCGGGTGATCGGCTAGCTCATCGCCCATGCGCCCGAGATCGGCAGCGAGTCCTCGATCGAATGGATGGGGCGCGTCGACAGTTCCATCCATGGGCCGTAGTGGAGAGCGTCTTCGTAGAGCCTTGCCAACCCAGATTCGTCATTGACCAGGAAGCCGCCTCCGCCGTCGGCAAACACGTAGTGAGCGACGGTTCCCGGCGATGACCCTCGTTCGCCAAAGAGCGTGAGCAGCTTCTTGGTCTTCTTCTTCGTACGCTTCCCGGTGAACGTGTAGGTCGTCACGAAGTACATCGTCGCAGCTCCTTGCCTCGTCGATTCCCCGCCCCCTTCCACCTCATCAACCCTACGCGGGCGATCCGCTTGGTGGGGTGTGGCCGTCGATCATTCAACGATCACAGGTCGACCCGGGCCATCGGCTGCTCTAGGCGCGGCCCCTATCAGTTGCTGGTCGCAGCCGTGATTCGCTCGAGATCGGCGGCAATCCTGCGCTGCCCCTCGGCGAGCTCGTTGATCTGCTGAAGTGCTTGCGCGAGCAGGTCGACAATCTGCTCGTTCGTGGGTCTTTGGGCATCTGCCATGCGTCCTCCTTCCTTTCTCGACCGTAGTCGGCGAACCTCCAGGTTGTGGGGCGACGAGACCGGACGTAGACGAAATCGACGCGGCGGCTTGCCGGAGCGTCGCTGTATGGCGATCATGCTGGTGTGTCAGACGAAGTCATCGACTGGTTGATGCGCGGCGACCCGGCGATCCGTTGGCAGGCCGAGCGGGACCTCATGGGCGCACCGCCCTCCGTGTGGGAGGCGACGCGTGCTTCAATTGCTCGCGATGGCTGGGGAGCCCGACTGATTGCAGAACAGGATGAGCAGGGCACCTGGGGCGGCGGCATCTACACCCCGAAATGGACCTCGACCACCTACACCCTTCTGCTGCTCCGTCGACTGGGCCTTGCGCCCGCCAACGAACAGGGCCACATCGGCTGTCGACGGTTGCTCGACGACGCCGAGTGGTACGAGGGGGGTGTGTCGTACTGGGCGCGCCACCAGTACGCCGAACGATGCGTCAACGGCATGGTTCTCGCCATCACTTCCTACTTCGAGATGACCGATCCGCGGGTCGACTCGATCGCCGAGCTTTTGATGTCCGCGGCGATGCCCGATGGGGGTTGGAACTGCGAAGACCGTCGCGGAGCGACTCACTCTTCGTTCCACACGACGATCTCGGTCCTCGAGGCGCTGCTGCAATGGAGCCGTGTGACCGGTGCAACCGAGGCCGACGCCGCGATTGCAGGAGGCCACGAGTTTCTCCTCGACCACCGTCTCTACCGATCGCACCGGACGGGCGAAGTGATCAACGACGCCTGGACCGTGCCCCATTTCCCTCCCCGGTGGCACTATGACATCCTGAGAGGGCTCGATCACCTGGCGGACGCCGGCGCTTCTCCGGATCCACGCGCACGCGAAGCGATCGCTGTGCTGCGCGCCGGTGAGCGGCGCGACGGGCGATGGGGGAAGGGCAGCCAGTACACCGGAAAGACGATTTTCCCCCTCGAACCGGGACGAGTCGCCGGCCGATGGAACACGCTGCGGGCGCGGTCGCGTCCTGCGCTGGTGGGATGCTGGATCAACATCGACGAGCGGGCGCTGACCGTTCCAGCCGGATGCGCGAGACCGATGCGCTGTCGCGTTCCGCGCGGGGTTGCCCCTTCGTATGCGCCCCGGCGTCAATCGTCGAAGGGGACCGGCATTATCTCGTAGATGTCGACGGCGAAATCGCCTTTGCCGTCGCTAAGGAACGGATGATCGTTGGCGAATCTGGTGGCCGCCGAAAGGTCATCGGCTTCGACGATCGAGTAGCCCATCGAGCGCGGCGGCGATTCCGTCCGACCCGTCGTCGATGATCGACGAGCCCCCGCCGAATGGCGTTCCGACATCGACGAGCGCGGGACCGACCTGCTCTATCCACACTCCCCACGCCGCCGTGACGGCCGCGCCCTGCTCCGGTGTCATGTCTCCCATGTCGGTGGCTTCGCCCTTGTAGACCATCATGGACTGCGCCATCGTGCGTCCTCCCCGGTTGCTCGTGCACCCCGACCCTACGCGGCGACGTGCTGCACGTGCGACAGATCTCTGATCTAGCGGTTCAAGTGTGGCCGTTTCGGTGCCGACACTGGTTGTGGTGTCATTGTGCAGCTTGTCGCGTCCAGAACCTTTCCTTGTTCATCCATCTGATAAACTCTTTCTTTTTGAGTTGCCCAAAGGATCAATGGCACAATTAAACTTCCGAAGCCAGTGATAAAGCAAAGCAACTGGCTCAAATGTGTTATAACTAATAATTGTCTGTCTTGTCTCATTTTGCGTTAATATTTTAAATTTTTGAAAAATGTGTTCGCCTTTAATAGTTCATCTTTCAAACAAAAATTCATGAAGGCTCGGTTCATGATGATTATGTATTGATTGATACTAATAAGACGCATGAAACAAGAAAATGTTACACAAATATTAGTTAATCCTTCACACCAAATTTTTCTAGAATAGTCTCCATTAAACACCATTTTGTAATGGATGACTGCAATAGATTGGCTCCAACAAAGGCTGTAAACCACAACCAATTTATATTTACATAAATGGCTAGTAACAAACTAATTAGAATAAAAGTTCCTGCTACTGCTCTTACAATTCTGTTTTTCATAATTTTTATGTTTAAATAAATTTTTCAATAGGAACTACAACCGCCTTTAATGGGATTGTTTGTTTCTAAATGTTTGATTAAATTCTTTTATTAAATTGAATAAGTTATCAATTTTTTCATCTTCTGTAAAAGAGAAAAACATACTGGATTCTACACCTCCTTTTCACCCGGAAACCAATTAGAAGCCATTAAAAACAGATGATCGATGTTTTGTAACCATCAATATCTGAAGCTGCTAAAATTTTCAATATTTGCTTTTTTAAAAAGTTTTGAACATCTTTCTGAAACTCTTCAACTACTGTAACTATAACTAGTTTCATATTTGTATGTTTTATCGTCACTTCAAGTGATTGAAACTTTCGAATTGTATCGAGAACTCTATAACACTTCTCGATACAATGTTCAGAAATCACTCGAAGTGACGTTATATTATTTATAATTTTTACGTTCTATTAAATAATACACCAATGGTACAACCAATAAGGTCAGTACTGTAGAAACAATAGTTCCTCCCATTAATGAAATTGCTAATCCTTGAAAAATTGGATCAAAAAGAATAACAAATGCTCCAATAACAACAGTTCCTGCAGTTAATAAAATTGGTGTTGTTCGAACTGCTCCTGCTTCAATTACTGCTTGTTTAAGTGGAATACCATCTGCTAATCTTAAGTTAATAAAGTCAATAAGCAAGACCGAATTCCGAACCATAATTCCTGCTAAAGCAATCATTCCAATAAAAGAAGTTGCAGTAAAAAAGGCACCCATAATCCAATGTCCTAGAACAATTCCGACTAAGGATAATGGAATAGCAACCATCATCACAATTGGTGCTTTAAAGTTTTGAAACCATCCTACAATTAAAATATAAATGATAGATAATAACACCTAAAAAGGCAATTCCTAAATCTCTAAAGACCTCTAGTGTAATTTGCCATTCTCCATCCCATTTTACAGTATAATCATCTTCAAAATCTGGCTGATCTAAATACAGTTCATCTAATCTTATAGCCTTCCGGAATGTGAATTTCTTTTAATTTGTCTTCCATTCCTAAGAATAGCATATACAGGACTTTCTAATTCTCCTGCCATATCAGCCATCACATAAACCACTCGTTTTTGATTTTTTCGATAAATACTTTTTGCTGCTGTGGTTTTCTTTAATATCTACCAAATCACCAATAGGAATCATATTACCCTTGTTTCGATTTTACTTTTAATTGTGAAATATCTGTGATGGTCGATTTTTCCTTTTCATCCAAAGCCAATACCAATCCAACTTGGTTGGAGCATCTTCATCATATAAATTGGTAATGGCTCTGTTCGACAATGCCATATTCATAGTGTAAGCAATTTGTTGTGGTGCAACACCATAAAGCATGGCTTTTTCTTTATCAATGATCAAATTCATATTCGGTTTGGTCTGCTTCTACCATCCAATCAACATCCACCACATCATCAGTATTTTTTAAAATGTTCTTGAACCTGATTAGCAATTTTAATTTGCTCGTCATAATCAGGTCCATAAACTTCTGCAACAATGGTTGATAATACTGGTGGTCCTGGTGGTACTTCTACCAATTTTACATTTGCATTATATTTTGCTTGCAATTTTTTGAATTTCTGGACGCAATAAGTACTTGCAATATCATGACTTTGAGCATTTCGTTCATTCTTTATCTATTAAATTTACCTGAATATCTGCCATATTACTTCCACCTCGTAAATCGTAATGACGTACCAAACCATTAAAAGTAATAGGTGCAGAAGTACCTACATAACTTTGATAATTCACCACTTCTGGTCTTGTACGATAAATATTGAGCAATTTCTTGTGTTACAACAGCTGTTCGTTCTAAAGTTGTTCCTTCAGGCATATCAATGACCACCTGAAATTCATTTTTATTATCAAAAGGCAACATTTTTACAGCTACCGATTTGGTAAAAAACAATACCATCAGATACCAATTAGCAATAGAAATGTTACTCCTAAAAACAACCAACGTTTTGTTTTGCTTTCTAATAAAGGTCTTTCAAACTTGTTATAAATTCTATAAATAAATGTTTCTTCAAAGGCTTTTTCTGGTCTTTTCTTCTGCCCTTTTTTATCTTTTTCTCGTAAGAAAATATAACCTAAATAAGGTGTAATTGTTAATGCTACAAATAAGGATAAAATCATTGCAATAGATGCTCCAATTGGCATTGGTGACATATAAGGACCCATTAATCCAGATACAAAAGCCATTGGTAAAACCGATGCAATTACAGTAAAAGTTGCTAAAATCGTTGGATTTCCAACTTCATTAATAGCATATAAAGCAGCTTGTTTAAAAGGCAAGCGTTTCATTTTAAAATGCCGATGCATATTCTCGGCAATAATAATGGAATCATCAACCACAATACCTGTTACAAATACCAAAGCGAAAAGTGTAATTCTGTTTAAGGTATAATCTAACATATAATAACTCAACAAGGTCAAAGCAAACGTAATTGGAACCGATAAAAACACGACCAATCCACCTCGCCAACCCATAGCAAGCATCACCACAAGTGTAACTGCAAAGATAGCACCAATAAGGTGCAATAATAATTCTGATACTTTTTGAGATGCTGTTTCACCATAATTTCTGGTAACTTCCACATGTACATCATCAGGAATTAAAGTTCGTTCGTAAATGCTCAACTTTATCAATAATGATATCAGAAATTTTCATGGCATCTGCTCCTTTTCGTTTGGCAACCGAAATGGTAACTGCAGGATATTCCGATTTATAAGTTCTGAGCTTTTTCACTTGCCTTGTCCAAAACCTAAAGACACATAATTTTGTGGTACTTCTGGTCCATCAATAATTGTTGCAACTTGTTTTAAATAAATTGGTTGATTCTGTTGAACACCAACTACCAAATTTTCAACATCTTCAACTGATTCCAAAAATTTTCCTGTATTTACTAAGAAATTCCGTATCATTTTTATCAAAACTTCCAGAATTTAATTGGCTGATTATTGGCCTTAATCATTTCAGAAACAGACAAGAAATCCAATCCACTTGCGGCCAATTTATCTTTATCTAAAACCACACGTAATCTGACGGTTTCTACCTCCAATTTTATGAGTAATCGCAACATCATTTACCTTTTTAATTTCATCTGTCTAATTCCTGAGCCATTTGGCTTCAATTGGTAATCATCATAATTTTCACTCCACAAGGTTAATCCCAACATTGGCACATCATCAATAGCACGTGTTTTTACCAAAGGAAAAGTAACACCTTGTGGCATTTGGTCCATGTGCTTATTGATTTCGTTGTACAGTTTCACAAATGAACGCTCAATATCTTCACCAACATAAAACTGTACAATGACCATTCCTTGCTCCTTCATGGAAGTAGAATACACATATTCCACACCTTTAATATTCGAAATTAATTTCTCTAAAGGCTTTATAACTCGCGACTCCACTTCTGTTGGACTTGCTCCTGGATAACCCACAAAAATATCTGCCATTGGCACATCAATTTGTGGTTCTTCTTCACGCGGAATTAAAAATGAACTGTATACACCAATAACCATAAACACAATCATTAACAAGCACAGTTAGCTTAGATTGTCATAAAGACTTTTGGCAATTTTACCTGCTAATCCTTCTTTCATTATTATTTATTTTTTGGGCGTTTTAACAGGCTATCCGTTACAATCTTTTCTTTTTGTACAAGAGATGCTTCGACAAGCTCAGCATGACAACAAGAAAAGGATTTCCGCTGCTATCCTTAACGCGACTTTTTAGTTATTGAATTGAAATTTTTGCTCCATTATAAAGTTTTCCTTCAGCTGAAACGATGTATGTTTCATCTGCATTTAAACCAGATAACACTTCTACTTGATCTCCAAAAGTTCTACCTAATCGTAACCAACGTAATATGGCTGTATTGCTTTGACTTACAGTATAAACTCCAGATAATTGACCATTAGTTACAATTGCTTCTATTTGGAATTAAAACCATGCTCGATTCTGTAGTTTTCTTCCACAGGAAATTGAACTGTTGCAAACATGCCTGATAAGATGTTTGCATCCGTTTTATCTAAATCTATTTTTACTAAATATTGTCCTCCTGTATTTTTTGCAGAAGTACTTACTTCTGTAACTTTTCCTTTTACGGTTTTGCTTAATAGATTTTACTAAAACATCAACCGTAGTTCCTGATTTTATTTGAGAAATTTCACTTTCTGGAACCATAGCCATTACTTCAAAATTTCCAGGTGTTTCTATACTAATTAAAGGCATTCCTGGATTTGCCATATCACCAGCTTCAATAAATTTATACTGGTAACAATTCCGCTAAAAGGTGCTGTAATATTACTGATAAGCAAATTGTGCATTTATTTCATTCTTCATTTGATTAGCTCGCTTCTAAACGTGCTTTTGCCATTTCGAAATTAGCAGTCATATCATCCATTTCTTTTTGAGATGCACTGTTATCTGCAAATAAATTTTTAAAACGATTATAATCTTTTTGAGCATTGTTAAAAGCTGCAGTAGCTTCCGTAATACCTGCATTTACTTGTGCTCGTTTTGCTTGTAAATCAGTATTATTAATAGATACTAATAATTGTCCTTTACGAACTTTATCACCAACTTTTACATGGACTTTGTTAACGAAACCCATCATTCTGGTACTTAAATCAGCACTATTAGCAGCTTCAATTTTTCCACTTGCAGATAAAAACGGATTGTTGCCATTGGATTCTACCTTGACTAACTTTTACAGCAATTGCGAGTAGAATTGTCTACAACTGCTTTTTTGTCTTCGCCTCCACAGCTTAGCATGAATAATGAAAGCTGATGAAAATTGCTAATTGTATATATATTATTTTCATGTTCATCAATTATTCTTTAGTTAAAAATTGTAAATATGATTGTGCGTAATTGTATTCAAAAATGGTTTGGTAATATTCTAATTGCTTTTGAGCAATTGTGTTTCTGTCATTAATAAATCTGATGTTTTTTCTAAGCCTTCTTTAAATCTGTTAGTTCTTATTCTTAAAGATTCTTCAGATTGTTGTAATGCCAATTCAGTTAATTTCAATTTGTTTTCAGCATCTAACAATCATTCGTTTTGCTTTATTTAATTCTAAATTACTTTGTGATACATATTGATCGTAATTGTAACTTCGATTTTTCGAATTCTGCTTTACTTTTTTGAGCTTTTCCAAAACGTTTGGATCCTTCAAAAATATTCCAACTTAATTGTGCTCCAAATAAATAACCATTAGCATCGCCTTGAAAAATTTGATCATCATATAACTCGTAACTTCCAAAAGCATTTAAACGTGGTAAAAAAGCCATTTTATCTGCTTTGTTCATGTTCTTATAAGCATCTGAAGCTAATTGCATTGCTTTGATGTCTGAACGTTCTTCTGAAACTGTTTTGTTTTCAATACTAAATGTAGAAACCGTTAAACTATCAGAAGGTTTATAAACCACATACTGATTCTCATTCATTAAAAATGATAAGTAATTAGATGCATTTTTTACATTACTTTTTGCTGATTGTAATTGGTTTTGTACCTCTGTGACTCGAACCTCAACAGCTAACACATCAGAACGTTGTAAGTAACCTTGTTTAAAACTATTATCAGCTAATCTTTTATTGGCATTGGCAGCTTCCAAAGCTTTCTCTAAAACATCGACAGCTTTATAAGCCAATTGTAATTGCATGTACGCTTTATCAACTTCGAACTCTAAATAATCTTCAGTTCGTTCAGTTTGCAACTGCATGGCTTGCATTTTTGATTTTGCAGCTTTACGCTGAAACATACCATCCATATTAATAAGTGGTTGTTGAATCTCGAACTTGGTTGCATAATTCTGGATTTGTGAAGGGTCGTTCAATAACGCTGGATTAAAATCTGTTTGTGTTAAAATCTCCTGATTCAATTTAGAACCAAACGCCATTAACGGATTAGTGGTGGCAATTCCTGTATGAGATACAGAAATATTAGGCAAAAACACTGCATTGGTTTGCCTATAATCTGCTCTGGCTTCATTAAATTCTTGTTCAGAAATCTTTAAGGACGCATTGTTTTCAGAGACTTTAGTCAATACTCCAGATTTTGATATTGGCAAAACCTGTTGTGCATTAACCAACATTGTAGCAAACAAAAGAACAAAACTTAAAATGTATGTGTACTTCTTCATTATTCTTGATTTGATGGCACAAAAGTAGGTTAGTAAATACCGTGCAGTTGTAACATTGGTATCTATGCAATGTTACATATGTTACATTAAATAAAAAAAGCAGCTAAATAGCTGCTTTTTAACATATTATAAATAACATTAAATTTAAAAGACTTATATTTTCAGAACAATTTTTTGATGATTTAAACTTTACACTGACCTAATAATAAGACTGCAACAAAAATTTCAGATATTAAATCAAAAATCAACATTCAAAAGCTCTCCACTTAATCGGAGTAATTCCAATTCCAGTAACTTCGCATCATATTTAGCATTGTTTAGTGCTGTTTGAGAATTCAACAGGTTTATTTGAGCCTGACGAAACTCAATAGAGGTAATTTGACCAAGTTTATAACGTTCTTCAGATCTGTCAAAATTGTTTTGGTTGGTTACCACATTTTTTTCCTGAGCCTGAAGTACGAATAAGGCGTTATTGTAGGAATCATAAACATTATTTAGGTTGTTTTTCAACACTTCCAATTGCTGGTCTTTTAAAATCTGCTGATTTTCTAAGGCTATTTTAGCGTTTGCTACTCGTGTTTTGGTACTGCCTCCATCAAACAAATTCCAGGACAGATTTAATCCTGCATTTATTCCTGTTGAAGTGGCACCAGCCAAAAAAGAGGTTGGTGGATTAACACTTTTGTTCCAGCCGTAAGACGTTGTTAATCCTAATGTTGGCAAATAATCAGACCGGCTAAGCTTAATATTTAATTCATTTATAGCTATATTCTGCTCTGCTTGTCTTAAAAGCACATTATTGTCGATTGCTGTTCTGAATAATTCATCAAAAGACAAAAGCGTGATAAAATTAACATCTGTTTCAACTTCATAAGCTATTCCCTTTTCAGTCCCTAAAATAATATTGAGGTTTCGCTTTGCATTGAAATATTGTTGTTTTGAGTTAATGTAATTTATGCTGTCGTTATTGACATCAACTTCCGCATTTAACAATTCCAACTTTGTAGATTGTCCATATTCATATTGATATTTAGCACGTTCCAAGCGTTGTTTCGATATCTCTAATGCTTCATATAGATTATCTGTATTTTCGGATAACCTGGCAATCTGAAAATATGTACTGAACATTTGCAAATACATATTCTCAATGGTTTCCCTGGCTTGTAATTCGGTTAAATTATAGGTTTCCTTGAGTTGTTTGTAATTGTATAATCTTCCCAGGCCATCAAACAAAGTATAGTTCAATCCTATGGAAGCATTATACGATTTGGTCTCTGCACCATCAACTTTTCTTTCAGTACCATCCTGAAATTCTACTTCCTGATTACTATTGTTATAATTAGCTCCTGCACTGGATGAAATAGAAGGTAGAAATCCAGAATTGTATACACTGGCATTATTCTCTGCAATCTTAACATTGTTAGTTGCAACCTTGACACCATAGTTGTTCTCCAAAGCTATTTCCAATGCTTCTTTTTTTGTTAAAATATCTTGTGAAACAACTTCAAAAGTGCACAAGACAAGCGCCATTAAGCTAATTCTTTTAATGTAAGTCATCATTCTCATATTTTGATTCAATAATCGCTCTTTCAACTTCTTCTTTAGTAATATCATTTCCAGTTCTCATCCACTTCAAGAAAACTTTCACTGAATTTGAAACAGACAATAACAATGGCAACATTACTAGAGTTAAAACTGTAGCAATACCAATTCCGTAGGAAATTGAAACTGCCATTGGTTTTAAAAATTGTGCTTGCAAACTGCCTTCCAATAACAATGGTGCTAATCCAGCGATAGTAGTTAATGATGTTAAAAATATAGCTCTAAAACGGGACTTTCCTGCCTGTACCAGAGCCTCATTGAACGTCATTCCTTCTTTCAAATAACCATTGAATTTACCTATTAGTACCAATCCGTCGTTAACCATAATACCTATTAAAGCGATGATGCCTAGCCATGATAAAATATTTATCATAAATCCATGAACAAAATGGCCAAAGACAACTCCAATCAAACTAAACGGGATCATTAGCATTAACAGCAGTGGTTGGCTGTATGTTCTGAATGTGAAAGCGATGATCATGTAAATTAATACTAAAATTATAGGGCCAACCAATTTCATTGAATTAATTGTTTTCGAAGCTTCTCTGTTCTGACCTTCATAAACTGCAGAAACAGTGGGATATTTCGATGATATTTCGGGCATTATTCTACTCCTGATATCATCCAATGCATCAGATGCACTGTCATCTAGAGATCTTAAATCAGAAGTGATCTGAATCTCTCTTTTTCCTTCTAAATGATTAATTGCAATATCTCCCCGTTCAATTTTATAGGTGGCTATTTCAGAAAATGGCACTTTACTTCCCGATGGTGTATTGATCCACATATCGTCTAAATCCTTGATAGAGGATCGGTCTTCTTTTTTATATCTAACCCAAACTCTTATTTCATCCTGACCTCGCTGAAATCGCTGAGCTTGAAATCCGAAGAACCCTGATCTCACCTGACTCATAACACTTTCCAAATTCAAACCTAAAATATTGGCTTTATCCTTCAATTGAATTTGAATTTCCTTGATTCCTGCAGGATCATTATCTGACACATCCTTTAAAATTGGGTTCGCAATTAATGCAGCTTTCAATTCATCCTTTGCAGCTTTAAGTTCTGTAATATTATTACCTAATAATGATATGGCAACTGGACTACCACCAAAATTTGTTCCTGACCCAAACGTTAAACTTTCAACACCATAAACTCTTCCTGTCAATTCACGTATCTTATTGGTTATTTCCTGAGAGGATAGATCACCTCTTAATTCTCCCGGCAATAAATTAACCGTTAAAGAGGCATTAGATGTTCCGGGTCCTATTCGTTTTATTACATTTTGAACCACTGCTTGATTGTCAAATTGCTTTTTATCATATTCATCGTTAACTATCCAAACCTTTTCCTCAATGCTGGAAATAATTGAATCTGTAATCATTTCATTTGTGCCTTGTGGCATTTTAAGGCTAATAGACACTGTATTACTTGCAATTCTTGGAAAGAATGACATACCTACAATTCCACCGCCAATTGCTCCAATACTGAATATCAATAAGGCAACAGGAATAGCAAAACCTAAAAATTTATGCTTCAAGAAGTAAGTTAAATATGGAACATATATTTTGTCTCTGAATAATAATAAATATTTATCTGCACCTTTATTTAACTTAATAAAAAAGGCATTGACTTTATTAGGATGTCTATCTTCCCGTTGTAATGCTTTTGAGTGCGCAACATGCGCAGGTAAAATAATTAGTGCTTCAACTAAAGAGACCAGTAGGGTTAAAATAACGACTGTCGAAACTTCACCGAAAAATTCTCCAATTCTTCCATCTATAAAAAAGAATGTTGAAAAAGCAATCATTGTTGTTAATAATGCAGAAACTACAGGAGGTAAAACTTCAATAGTACCATCAATAGCTGCTCGTATTGGTGATTTACCTTTTTCATAATGATGATAAATATTTTCTCCAATTACAATACCATCATCCACCAAAATACCAATTACGACAATCATTCCAAAGAGTGACAGTATATTAATGGTTACTCCCATTTGAGCAGCAAAGATAAACATCCCAAAAAATGATATAGGTAACCCAGCTGCTACCCAAAATGCTAAACGCGCATTTAAAAAGATTGCTAAAAACAATAATACAAGGGCAACTCCCATGATGCCATTTTTAACCAATAATTCTGTACGCTGATTTAACGTAATAGATGAGTCGCTCGCAACATTTAATTGAACATTGTCATATTGCTGATTGAATTTATCAATGTATTGTCTAACATCTTCTGCAGAAACTATCAAATCTTCGCTATTGGTATTACTTACCGTAATATCAATTGCCTTTTTACCATTAAAAAAGATTCGATCCGGAGTTTCTGACCATGCGTCCTGAACATCTGCGACATCTTTTAACCTGATAATATTTCCGTTAGGTTCTGCCCTAACAATAATGTTAAATAATTCATTACCATAGTAAGACCGGTTTCTGGCTCTAATAAGATAATCTTCCTCACTTGTTTTAATATTTCCACCGGTGATTAATATATTAGTTCTGCTTACTGCATTAGCTACATCTTCAAACGTTAAGTCAAATGCTCGTAAATCGTTTTCACGAACCGAAATAGCAATTTCTTCTTCCGGGAATCCAGATAAGGACACTTGTGATATTCCCTCTATCCCACGTAAATCATTTTCAACTATTCTGGCATATTGCTTAAGTGTTACCAATGAAATATTATTACCACTTAAAGTAAAACTAATTGTTGGTCTAATGGTCTCTACTTTTGCTATTATTGGTGGTTCCATTCCACTCGGGAAAGAGGGCACTCTATCTACAGCATTCTTCACATCCTGGAGAACTACATCAATGTTTTTACCTTGTATAGTCTCAACACTAATTGATGCTGAATTTTCCTGAGATACTGAAGTTACACGCTCTACACCAACAATTCCTTTAAGATTATCTTCTATTTTTAAAACAATGCCCTCTTCCATTTCAGCTGGGGAAGCTCCTGGATAAATCAGATTGATTTGGATTAATTTGGAATCTGTTAATGGAAAAAATGAGGATTTTATTGACCTTGCTCCTATAAATCCAAATACAATAAATGCAAAAATAGTTACATTAACTGCAACAGGGAATTTTATAAAATAACTTATTATCTTTTTCACACGTTTAAAATTTTATAATTGATAAAATCAAATTATTATTAAATTTAAGAACGAGTGCAACCACTCGCTTCACTCGTTCTCTCAATAAAAATTTATACATCCCCAATGGTGAATTTGCTGTTTAAATTTATTTTTGTTCGTTTCATAGTCTATTTCTTATCTTCAAAGATTTTTACTTGCATACCTTGATACGCTCCTGGAGTAGGTTTTGATAACATGAGAGTTCCGTTTTCAACACCTTTTATAACTGCACTTTCTGCCGAAAAATAAACAGGATCAACCTCAATTAGATCAAGTATTGAGTCTCTTACCACAAACAATTGTTTATCATCTACTAATAATTTTCGGGAAATTTCTATGGCTTCTTTTTCGCTTCTCGCTGATAAATTGGCTTCCAAATAGGTTCCTTCTCTTAAGTCCTGATGGGCTAACTGAATGTAGGCTTTTACAGTTTGTGAAGTTGCATCAACTTTTCCATTAATCCTGATCACCTTACCAGTATACTCTTTTGTTTTTTCAAGGTTATGAAGTTTCACAATATTGCCTTTTTTTAATAAATCAGCAAATTCTGCATTGACTGATACTTCCATTTCATACACACTTGGGTCGATGAATTCACCTAACTTCTGTCCGACTCTAACCAAAGAACCCGGAGTTACCAAAGCTTCTGTTAAAATACCATTAAAAGGAGCACGTAAATTATATTTAGCCAATTTTACCTCCAGATTCTTCACACTGTAGTAAGCTGTATTGATACCTCTGCCCGAAATGAAGAATTTTTCCTTGTCTGATTTGATTTCAGGTAATTTCGGTGTCGGTTTATTTATGTCAAAACTATTCAAATAGGCTTGCCATTTTTGGTATTCATTAGGATAATCCAGGCGAATATCAGGCATTATTGAAGTTATGCTATTGTAGAAATTACTTTTTTGCGATTGCAAGTTGGCATAAAACTCATCACTATTAATTGCGATAATATTTTCGCCTTTAGAATACGATGTTCCAGCTTTAAACTCTTTTGAAGATGGTTTTAAAACACCTTGAACTTCGGCATACAGATCAATTTTATGTTTAGCTACTAAGTGACCACTTGTCGTAATAATTATAGGCACATCCCTATTAACAACTTCGTCCACAAAAACGGTTTTGACAACTTTATCGAATATTGGTTTTGGTTTCTTTTTATTATCGATTAAATATTTAGCAATAAATACTGCTCCTGCTAATAGTAAAACTCCTAGTGCTATCGAAATTATTTTTCTCATTATTATTTTTTATAGAGATTCTACGTTAGAATCGAAATTAGATTGAATTTTCTTTAAAATTTTAATTATCTGCTGTTTCTCTGAATCTGAAATATTTTGCTCCATTGTTGAAATCATTTTCCTGATTACCGGTTTGGTTCTTTTATAAATATCTTTTCCAAATTCAGTTAAATACACATGGTTTACTCTTTTATCTTCACTATCCTGCTTTCTAGATATGTACTTTTTATTTTCCATTTTAGAAAGCAAGCGAGTTAGTGAGGATTTATTGCGCAATGTTAAAAAAGCTAATTCATTTTGGCTTAACCCATCGTTATCATGAAGTTTTTTAAGAACAATCATTTGCTCTTTAGTTAAATCCAGGTCATGATCGTTGAACATCTCCTGCATAAAATACTCAAGTACTTTAACAGTTTTACCGAGCCATGGACCAACTGAATTTTCAAAATCGACCTTATCCACTCCTAATTTCATTTTGCAAATGTATACAAAATATTTAGATAGTTGCATATGCAACTAATTTATTGTGAATAAAAAAAGAGAACTAATTTCAGTTCTCTTTTTAAATATTCTATTTTTTAATTGAGAATCTTCTTTCTTTTTGTCGCTACTCATAAAATAATAAGGGCAGCAATTAAAATCACACATACAAGTGCAAAAATACCAATCATTTTTATTGCATTATTCCAATTGTACAAAGCGAAAATTTGATTTATCATAAGGAATGGCAGAAGTTATAAGTAATGATATATATCATAATTAAACAAAAAAGGGGAAGATAATCTTCCCCTTTTTCTAATTAATCTTTTAATCTTATTAATTTTCACTACAATAAAGTAGTCGGACAAACATACTCAGTTAATTTTGCATCAGTTTCTTTAATATCGTTGAAACCTCCTCTAACATCTGTTACTCTTTTAACACCATTAGCCATGAAAATAGATGCTGCAATTAAAGAACGATATCCACTTGCACAATGCAGGAAGTATTCTTTATTTGGATTAATTTCTGCAAAATTTTGGTGTATAGTATCAAGTGGGAAATTCTCTACTCCTACAACATGTTCTGATTGATATTCTGACTCTTTTCTAACGTCAACAGGTTTTTCCATCTCTCCTCTCGAAAGTTTCTTCACAAATTTAGATGCGGATATAGAACCAATATAATCTACTTCAAACTTATGGCTTTTCCAGTTTGACATGCCACCTTCTAAATAACCTAAAGTATTGTCATAGCCCACTCTTGAGAAGCGAGTTACAATTTCATTGACTCTATTTTCACTGTCAGCGATAAATATTATTTTTTGATTTATATCCTTAATTAATGAACCTACCCAAGGTGCAAAATTGCCATCAATACCAATATACCAAGCTCCGGGAACCGTGCCTTCTTCCGCATATAACTCTTTACTTCGAGTATCTACAACCAAAACATCTTTTTGCTCACTCATTTCTTTAAATGTAGCAGCGTCTAATGGTGTTGTGCCTTTATGTAAAATGTCTTCAATACTTGTATTGATAGTTTTATTCATTCTTACATTGTTAGGGAAATACTGTGGTGGTGGTTTTAAACCTGTTGTTACCTCTACAATAAATTCCTCTTTTGTCATATCTGCTCTCAATGCATAGTTTGTTTTCTTTTGATTTCCAAGCGTATCAAAAGTTTCAGCTACTCATATTTTTTCCACAAGCAGAACCAGCACCATGATTAGGATAAACAATAATATCGTCAGGTAAAGTCATAATCTTATTTCGAAGAGAATCAAATAAATGACCTGCCAAATCTTTTTCAGTTAATTTACCTTGTTTTACAGCCAAATCCGGACGACCAACATCACCTATAAATAAGCAATCTCCTGTACAAACATAAGGTGTATTACCTTTATCATCAGTAATTAAATAAGATGAAGATTCCATTGTATGACCAGGAGTATGTAATAAAGTAATTTTACCTTTTCCTAAAGGAAATTCTTCGCCATCCTTACCATTATAAATATCATATTCTGCCGTAGCATTAGGCCCAAAAACTATTTTAGCCCCAGTTTTTTGAGCTAAATCATATTGTCCAGACACGAAATCTGCATGAAAATGAGTTAAGAATACATATTTAATTTTAGCTCCGTCAGCTTCTGCCATTCTTAAATATGGTTCGGTTTCTCTCAATGGATCAATCACTGCAGCCTCACCATTAGACTCGATATAATAGGCCATTTCTGCAAGACATCCTGTAAATAATTGTTCAACTTTCATTTTAGTATTATTTTTTAATTTTTTTAATTTTTTTCAATTTATATAAAATCACGAGCTGGATATGTAACTTGTGTTACATAAGTTACGAATTTAACTTTTATTTATTAGTTTGTTTAACATATTTTTTGAATTTACCGCTTTTTTCTGCCATATTCATAATAGAGTCATAGGCGTTGACTGCTTCCTGAATACTCATAAAGAAATGATCCTCTTTTACTTTGTTCATAAATCCGGAACGAATCATTTTATCTCTTAAAGGACCTTTAATACCCGTGAAGAATATGTCAATCCCTCGAGAATTAAAATCTTCCTGTATCTCCTCCAGTGCATGCAACGCGGTACTATCAATATTATTAATACTTTCACCATCAATAATAAGGACTTTTAGTTTATCTCCTTTCCGGCTTTCATAATCGTACAGCTTATCTTTAAAGTAATTGATGTTGGCAAAAAAAAGTTGAGCATCAAATCTGTAAATTAAAATCTCTTCACGTTCTTCTAAATTATCGAATCTTTTGATGTTTCTGTAAAAGTGAGAATTTGGTACTTTAGCCAATTGTGCTGTATGCGGATTTGTTGTTTTAAATAATACCATTGCTAATGATAAAATTACACCTACACCAATTCCAATTTCTACTCCAAATGAGAGCGTAGATAAAAACGTCACTATTAAAGTCCAAAAATCTGTTTTATTACTTTTAAATAAATGAATGGCTTCCTTAAAGTCAATTAAACCAAACACGGCAACCATAATTACGGATGCTAATATTGCTTTTGGTAAATTATAGAAATAAGGTGTTAAAAATAATAAGGTAATAATTATCAATACCGCACTAATAATTGATGCTAATCCGGTCTTTGCTCCTGCCTGATCATTGACAGCAGTTCTGGAAAAACCTCCTGTAGTAGAATAAGATTGAAAAAATGATCCAAAGATATTAGCAAGTCCTAAAGAGATCAGTTCCTGGTTTGCTACAACCTTATAGTCTCTATGTTTAGTCTGAATTGCTTTAGCTACGGCAATACTTTCCATGAAACTTATCAACGAGATCGTAAGTGCCATTGGTATCAATAATTCAAATACGTTCATATCGAAAATCGGTATTACGAAATTCGGTAAGGAATCTGGAATGTCTTTTACGATGCTTACAGCATTTGCACCTTGACCTAAACCAAAGATGGAGACAGCTAGAATACCAAATATTACAGCAAATAGCTGCCCTGGAAGTGATTTCTTTATTCTTTTCGATAGGACTATAATTAATATTCCAATAATTCCAATCACCAGTGCAATCCAATTAATTTCACCTATTTTGTCAATGGCATTAATTAAAATCTCATGCACATGATGGCTTCTTGGAATTTCTACACCTAATAAATGCTTTAACTGACTCAAGCCAATTATTAAAGCAGCTGCCGAGGTAAAACCGCTTACAACGGGATGAGATAAAAAGTTAACTAAAAATCCTAACCTCAAAATTCCAAGTAAAAATTGGATTGCACCCACGAGTAATGCCAGTACTATTGCGTACGAGATATATTGTTCTGTTGTGATTCCTTCAAATGATCCAATAGCTGTAGCAGTTAATAAGGACACCATAGCAACAGGACCAACGGCTAACTGTCTGGAAGTTCCAAAAATCGCATATATTAAAATGGGTACAATTGAAGCATATAAACCATAAACTGCTGGCAATCCCGCAATAGAAGCATAAGCCATTCCCTGAGGGATCAACATCACACCAACAGTTAAACCTGCACTAATATCTCCTTTGAGCCACTTTTTATTATAATTTGGAAACCAATCTAGAATTGGTAAAAATGATTTTATATTCATTGAATTAATTATAGTACACATTCATTAAAAACCTTCAACTCACAAGGTTTATCTATTTTTTTATGAATTTCTGCAATGGCTGTTTTTTTATCTTTAAAGAAGATATTATTACCCATTTTATCTACAAATCCACCTTTTTGAAGTACATCCTGACTTACCAACTTTAAGCCTGCAAAATAAATCCCTCCTCTATTTCTTTGCCACTTATTAATCTCATTAGTCAACCATTCTGCTGCTGCCAGATCTATAAAATTAATGCCATCTGCCGCTATCAGTACATGTTGGATTTTATTAGCATCATAGATATTAGAAAAATAATCCGAAATCTTTTCAATAGATCCAAAATATAAGGACCCATCAATTCTAACAATTTTTAAATTCGAACATTCAAGAGCTCCATCATCCCTAATTACATTTATTAATCGGCCATTTCTGTCGGCTCCCAAAACTGCTATATTAGGTTTAGACGTTCTTTCCATATAAAAGAAAAAGGATGTTAAAATGCCAGCTAATAAAGCAAATTCTAAATCGAAGAATAAAGTTCCAAATAAAGTAATAAATAAAACAATTAGTTCTCTTCCGCTACTTTTGTACACTTGTTTAATATGATGGAAATCAATAAGATTATATCCAACTAATAAAATAATTCCTCCCATAGCAGCTTTTGGTAAGAACGAAGCATATTTAGCAAACAACAACAAGACAACCATTAAAAATACCGAAGCAAATATTGCCGACATTGGTGTTTTTGCTCCTGCTTGATGATTAACTCCAGAACGCGTAAATGAACCTGAACCAGCATAACTCGAAAAGAAACTTGCAATCATATTCGATAATCCCTGACCTATGAATTCCTGATTACCATCTATTTTTTGATGCGTATGTAGTGCAATAGCTCTACCTATTGCTACAGCCTCTATTAAACCTAATAAAGCTAAAACCATGGCTCCGGAACTCAATAATTTGACACTATTATAATTCAAATCTGGAACTCTAAAAGGAGGTAAGTTTGATGGTATCTTTCCTACTGTTTCAATACCATTAACATCACCACCCAACAAAATTGCAATAACACTTCCTAAAACCATAGCAATCAACATATAGTATCTGGATATAGGTTTTATAAATAACTTTATTATTAAAGCAATTAAAAGTGTACCAAAAGCAACAATAAACACATACCAGTTAGTTTCCGAAATATGACTCGTGATGTAAGTTACTATCTCCAAAATAGTACTCCCTTGTGGTACTTTTATTCCAAAGACATGCTTTAACTGCTTGAATGCAATTAGTATTCCTGCTCCTGCTGTAAAGCCAATAATTACCGAATGTGATACAAAATTCACCAGTTTTCCCATTCGCAATAAACCCATGGTTAACTGAAAGAAACCCGCTAAAAAGGTTAATACCAAAGCTAGTGATACAAAGCCTTCTAAATCCGTTTCCGGATTTACAAACTTAATTAAAGTTGAATACACCACGATTGATATTGCCGTAGTTGGTCCAGAAATTAAATGATAGGATGATCCAAATAAGGCAGCAATAATTGGAGTAATCATAGCCGTATAAAATCCATAAATTGGAGGTAATCCAGCAATCATTGCAAATGCAACGGCTTGAGGAATTACTATGATAGTCCCAGTTAATACCTGCAATAATATCATCCTTAATTGTATGTTTTGCTGTTGGTAACCAAGTTAGAAAAGGAAAAACTTTATTAAGCATCTACTAATTTAATTATTTTAATTTTGCTATATAACAAGATTCCCGCTTTCGCGGGAATACTCATTTAAATCTATTTTTTGTCTTTTGGAATGTAATAACAACCTCCAGGAGATTTGTCCGGAGTAAAGGCTCTTTTAAACCACAGCGGTCTTCTTTCACCATTTGGTCCAGGAGCTGGACGTGTCATTGCTAACCACTCTTTATAATATTTCATGAGATTTATTGGTGTCTACAAAAATATCTCCATATTTCTCATCTTTTCCTGGCACTTCAATCTTAACACGTTGATGCCAGCAATGCATTCCACTAATTGGATCTGGATGTACAGCATGTGTTATATTTTGATGAACACCTCCATCTTTCCAGAATATACGTTTTGAATCAGTATCATGTGAATCAAAAGGTTTAATTCCGGAAATAGTATTCATTTTCCAACCACCTTTTCCATCACCTTCAATATTTACCGTATTGGTTGCCCAACGATTTCCTATTTTATCCTGTGGTCTTCTCCATCGTCCAATATGATGTGAACAAGCAACAACACCTGGTTTCATACTTTGAGTTACCCAAACTTTATCTATAAAGTAACCAATATCAGTATTCATTTTCACCAAATCACCTGTTTTAAATCCCCATTTTGCAGCATCATCAGGATGCATCCAAATTGGATTTCTATTAGAAATTTCTACCAACCATTTTGCATTTCCAGATCGTGAGTGAATTAATGTTGGTAATCTGAATGTTGGAACCAAAACATATTCTCCTTTAGATTTATCTAAAACATCATTATGAATATGACTTTTAATATACGTTGGTGTTGCATATTCCGGCCATTTCCAATCGACCATGGTTTGTGAATAAAACTCATTTTTACGTGATGGTGTTGGGAAACCTACACATAGCTTTTCCGTTAACCATAACACCAATTGCTTTTCCATCTTTGGTAATAACATCAGTTTCTGGATCTACTTTAGATCCTTTTAATTGTTCTTTGCTCAATAAATTTTCATTCATTTTATAAGATTCTCCTTTTTCAATTTCAAAGGCACCATACTTTTTCATGTATTCTAAAGCAGCAAATTGTCCAGTAAATCCATCTGCTTTTGCAGCTTCAGGCAATCCTTTTATTCGTTCGAAAATATATTGGTAATATTCGTCAATTGTAATTTTTTCTCCTGGTCTGTATGGTGATTCAAAATGTTTTCGAATTCCCATACTTCCATCCGGATCAATTCTCCAGGACAATTCAATAAAGAATTCATCTTCTTCCCAAACTTCACCTGGATTTGCTTCATAAGTAAATTTAACTGGTTTTCCATTTCTTCTTGCCGCTTCTCTTAAAACTGGCTGACGGAAAGCTACCCAAGTTCCTCCATGTGTTGCATAACTATTTAAATCGTGACGTTCTGATGCTAATCCCATTGGTAAGCACATAATCTGCATAAAAAGCAGTTTCACTCCAAATTGGAGTTAATGCTGCATGCAATCCAAATTTAGTTTCATCAGAATACATTTCCATCCATGTAAATCCATCAGGATAGGTCCAAACAGGATTAAATACTCTTGAAAAATACACATCCATTTTACCTCTTCCTTCTTTTAAGAAATGTGGTAATAATTGACTCATTTCAAAAAATGCTAAAGGATATTCTTTAGGAAAATGTAATTCATTCCATTTCTTTTGAGGTTTTGGAGGATTTGGTTGTGTTGGTTTAAATTTATTCCAAGAATTTGGAGATGTTCCTCCTTTTGCTCCTACAGCTCCAGTTAACACAGTTAAGAAATGTAAAGCACGTGCAACACACCAACCACCAAGATTTGAAGCTCCTGCTGCTCGCCAGTTATGAGATGCAAAACGTTCACCTGCTTCACCAATTTTATGTGCAATTTCAACGATCATATCAGCTTTTACACCTGATTCTTTTTCAGCAAATTCAGGAGTAAATTCTTTATACTCCTCAATCATTGCAGCAATATAATTTTCAAAAGTTACTTCTTTATCACGATGTCTTGCTTTTAGATATTCTTTCCAGTTTGTCCAATTTTCAAGATAGTCTCTATTGTATAATCCTTCTTCTAAAATAATCAATGCCATTGCCAATAATACGGCTGCTTCTGTTCCTGGATACGATGGTAACCAATAATCTGACATGGATGCTGTATTTGATAAACGAGGATCCATGGTAGCTAATTTGGCTCCTTTCATTTTACCTTCAATAATACGTTGTGCATGTGGATTGAAGTAATGACCTGATTCTAAATGTGCAGAAACTAATAAAATAAATTTTGCTTCAGCATGATCTGGTGATGGTCTGTCATAACCATACCATAAATTGTAACCAAATCGTGCTCCTGAAGAACAAATATTAGTATGTGAATTATGCCCATCAATTCCCCAACCTTGAAGAATCCAATTCATGAATTTTTCATTTCCCGGTCTTCCTACATGATAGGCTATTTCGTTATGTCGATCTTCTTTAATTGCTTTTCTAATTCGTGTAGCAATAGTATCTAAGGCTTCATCCCAGGAAACACGTTCCCATTCTCCATCTCCTCGTTTTCCTTTTCGTTTTAAAGGAAATAATATTCTATCTGGATCTGTAATTTGATTAATTGTTGCAGGTCCTTTTGCACAATTTCTTCCTCTACTTCCTGGATGATAAGGATTACCTTCAAATTTTTTAACTTCTTGTGTTTCCTTATCAATAAAAGCCGTTAAGCCACAAGCACTTTCACAATTAAAACAAGTTGTTGGTACAATTTGATAGGTTTTTTTATCCTTTTTAGGCCAAACTTTAGGATCGTATTCTATCCAATTATCCCATTTTTCTGGTGGAGGAAAATTCTCATACATTTCAGCTACTTCTTCATCTGTAAAATGACGCATATCGTCGTGAAATTCCTGATAGTTTTCTTTATGCAGATTTGGAATGATTCCTAATTTTTCTGCTATATTTTCTATAAATGATGGTTTTTTATATCCCATGATTTATATTCTTTTAAATTAAGCTAATGGAATTCTTTGTGGTGCTTCTACCCAAATTTTCTCAGTATACATAAATTCCTATTAAAACAAGTACCGAAGCAACAACTAATTAAATTCGGATGAATAATTAATATCAATAGGGAATTACATTACCAATTAAGACTACTCTAATCCAAAACAGATACTTTATATCTTCCTTTATATCATTTCAACTACAGTATGAGCTGAAGTACTTGGATGTGTTATTGTTAATTCTGTTATCATAGAAAATAAATTCACAACTAAAGCAATAATTAAGGTTATATCTAAAATAGACATCCAATTTTCATTTCCAAAAACTAATGATGCCAATACAAAAATTGCAACTCCTGCCATAACACTATGCACTAACATATGTAATGGTAATGTTGGACTTTGCCAAAAATCGCGACCTTTTGCTTGTGCGAATAAGAAAGCTGTATAAATTGCTAACAATACTGCAAATACTGCTGTAACCCATAATAATGGTGTTTCAGGAATACCTAAATCAAACCAGGTATTAGCTCCCCAAACGGTTACTAATAAACCAAATATTGTAATTGTATAACCACCTTTTACTAACCATGAATTCCATTGTGGACGCAGTAAAACATTTAAGAATCTATCTGGTCTGTCTAAATCCATTACCAAGAATAATCCTGTTAAAGCTAAGCAAACCAATGAGATTCCTGCTGACCATAGTTTTGCAGTATTAGATACTTCATAACCTAAAAGAATTGCTAAAAATGGAATTAAGAATGCGCCTGCTGCAATAGCTTTAGTAAATACATAAGCCGACACTTCCCAACCCCAAAGAATTCCTTTGTCTGGTGTATCATAAACTCGTCTTGCTTTACCTGTTAACACATCAATATAATTAGGATTTTCTGAATCTTTTCTTTGATATGCCGCCTGCATTTCATTATCAATACTCATTTGTAACAAATCTACATCATCATTAGTATGCATCATTTTTTCTGCAGCTTTGGCAAAATGACCAACACCTCTTGCCTGAGAATTCCATAGATCCTGGACCAGATTTAGCAGTAGCTTCAGGATTTAAGGATGATTCATCTCCATCAATATAGAACAGATTTGGATTAGTTCCTTTTTCCGGTTTTCTAACTTTAACCGCTTGACGTGCTAATAATTGAGAAATCTCAGTTTCAGGATTGTGCATATCACCAGCAATAATGGCATGTTCAGGACAAACAGTCACACACGCTGGTTCTCGACCAACTTCGACTCTGTGAGCACAATAATTACATTTTGCCGCTGTATTGTTTCGGATCGATATACAATGCATCATAAGGACATGCCTGCATACATGATTTACAACCTATACATCGGTTATTGTCAAAATCTACAATACCATCTTCCCGAGTGTATAAAGCTTCAACAGGACAAATCTCCACACAAGGAGCATCTGTACAGTGATTACATCGCATAACGGAAAAAATTCGTCTGGTATTAGGAAATTCTCCTTTTTCAACTTGCTTAACATAGGTTCTGTTAACTCCCACCGCAACATCGTGTTCTGATTTACAAGCAGTTGTACAAGCATGACAACCAATACATTTTCGGTTGTCAATAATAAATCCGTATTTCATATATTTTTAAGTTGGAATAGTTAAAAATAAGTTATCTCTCAAAGTTAATTAACACCATTAATTTTGATTGTAACAATTGTTACTTAAACGGATGGTGTTATTACATAATCTAAATTTACAACTTTTAGTGTGAAGCCAATAACAAATTGGAATATATGAATAAAAAAAAGTGCTCTTAGTCGAGAGCACTTTCCTTCTTGCTATTAATCAACAAATAATTGGGAATTAATTATTCTACTTTAAGTTTTAATTATTTTATCGATCCCAAAAATAGTGTGCATGAATATAAAAAATTATGACAATTATCATGAATCAGATTTTTATCTAAACCTCTTTTCCTTTTAATAATTTGTTCCAGTACAAATATGGAAGCAGGTATTTTTTAAGTACCCATAACCTCCAGTGTTCTTTTGAAGAATCGCTAATCATCATTGGGAATTTCTTTAATTTAGGGTCTGGCATAAATGTTTGATCGTAATCAAATTCTGCCAAAACCATTTTACCATAACCTGTTACTAATGGGCAAGATGTGTAGCCATTATAATTTTTTTTAGATAATTTACTTTCTTCAATTAACTTCAAAACATTAGCCACAACCACTGGTGCCTGCTTTCTTATCGCTGCACCTGTTTTAGATGTTGGTAAATTAGAAACATCACCTAATGCAAATACATTTTTATATTTATCATGTTGTAGTGTTTGGCTATCTACACCAACCCAGCTGGTTTCTGAAGCTAACTTAGAATTTTTTATGAAATCAGGTGCGCATTGCGGTGGTGCTAAGTGCATCATATCAAAGTGAATACCGAATAGATCACCATCCTTAGTCACTTTAACATCTTTATAATTATATTGAATATCATGGTCTAATGACTTTTCTTCTCCATCAGTAATAGTAATACAGCCACCAGCTTTAATATCCTTCTCTAATTTGTACCAGGCAATTTTTTTATCTGCATCTACTTTTACAAGTGTATGAAAGTATCGTACGTTGATATCCTTTTTATCTACAACCTTCATCAACGAATCAGCAATAATTTTTACACCAAAAATAACTCCACTTGGCAATGCAAAAACAATATCGGTTTTATCCCGAACTCCAGATTTTCTAAAATGTTCATCAGCCAAATACATGATTTTTTGAGGTGCTCCACCACATTTTATTGGTGTTGCAGGTTGTGTAAACAAGGCAGTCCCGCCTTTAAATTTCTTAAGCGTTTCCCATGTGTGACTAGGGTTTGTATAATTACTACAAACTACACCTTTATCCATGGCTTCCTGCAACCCTTCAATCATATCGGGAGCTATTTTTAAGCCAGGACAAACAACTAAATATTCATAAGTGATTTCGCTACCTTCTTTAGTGGTTACTTTATTGTTTTCAGGATCGAATTTATCTGCATATTCTTTAATCCACTTAACACCTTTTGGCATGATAGAAGACATGCTCCGAGCAGTTTTGTCAAAATTAAACGTATTGGCTCCTACCAGAGTCCATGCTGGCTGGTAATAATGTGTGTCTGCAGGATCAATTAGTGCAATATTTAGGCTTGAATTCTTTTTTAACAATTGGGCAGCAACCATAATTCCAGCAGTTCCACCTCCTATAATAAGGACTTGATGATTTAATTTCATATATTAAGAATTTAGTTAGTTAGACAAGAGGTAACCAAAATAAATATTTGAGTTGAAAAGGCATGTAACAAAAGTTACAAATCATCAGTTGTAACTATTAATTATATTTAGAATTTCATCCTTCTCAAGCACTCCAGATTGTCTCCAAAGTTGTTTGCCATTTTTAAAAAGCATTAAAGTTGGAACACCTCTAACCTGATATTTAGAAGCTAACTTCTGGTTTTTATCAACATCAATTTTGATGATTGAAATATCATCACCTAATTCATCCTTAACCTGTTTTAAAATTGGGGCCATCATTTTACAGGGTCCGCACCAATCTGCATGAAAGTCGATTAAGATAGGTTTGTTTTGATTTATTATTTCTGAAAAACTGCTCATAGTTTATTTATCAAAACTAATACTCCAAATACCTCTAACCTGATTCACATCGTAACCTATAGCTTTATCGTTAGGATATAATCCTTTTATTGTTTTATAAGTTTCAGATGTTAATTCTTTATTAGGAGTTCCATGGCATTGTAGGCACATAGAATTTGTTGTTATGGGATAATAGAAATTAACTTTATTCCCTTGTTCTTCAACTATTGCTTTTACTTCTTGCTGTTTAGAAACCAAAGTCTTAAATGTTTTAATATGGCCTAATTCCACTGCATTTGCTTTATTATTTTGATTACGAGGCTTATCAGAAACCCGTTTTATTTTAGCATTGTGGATTCTCGCCATACTATCAGTTAAGGCATAGGCACGTTCATTACAAAATGTTACTGCTCGTCTAGTGCCATTTTTCTTAATGGCTCCCATTAAGTTTTTACTGAGTTGAGTTTTGGTTGATAAGGCATATTTTAATCCAATATCTTCATAGTTTAACTCTGAATTTACCGATTGACCTTGTTTCATCATCATACCTTTTCCTTTGCCATGACCCATTGCTTTTCCCATTCCTTTTCCTCTGCCCATACCCTTAACCCTTTCCTTATTAAAATGATCTTCAAACCATTCGGGCTGTTCTATATCATTATCATACATGTAGTCTGCTATCTGAAAGATGGTTTTTTCAGGGAAAGATGCATATGGCATTAATCCAAAATTTCTTATGGCTCCAGGCATTTTAGATTTTTCTTCACTTGGCATTTTGATCCATTCTTGAACATCTGAAATGAATTGCTTTTTGGTTGTATTATTAGAAATGTAATGTTTTTTAATTGCAATCATTGGAGGTGCAATCCTTTCATCATGTCCGGTTGAAGGATTGTGGCAAGCATAACAATTTATCTCCATTAACTTTTTTCCCGGATGATCAGTAATTGTAATAGTTTGTGCCAACAAAACATTATCATCTGTCTTATTGGAAAATTTACAATTAAAAAATAGAATAACAGTTAAAAGAATAAGTAATTTTTTCATGATCATTTCCATCTTACAATTCCACCTTGAAGGTCATAAATCTCGGCAAATCCCATTTCATATAATTTATTGGATGCATGTCTGCTTCTACTACCAGTTCTACAATATATATATACAGGTTTATTTTTATTCAGTTTGTTGAACTCAGTAGTAAAACTTCCCGAATAAAAATCAATATTCTTGGCTCCCTTAATATGACTGGATCCAAACTCTCTGGGTGTTCTAATATCAATTAATTGAACCTTTTTCTTTGAGATATGTTCTTTAAACTCTTCCGGAGATAACAATGTTGTTTTTTCATTTGTAGGAGATCCTCCAAATAGCATACTTAATAGTGACATGATACAATTTGTTAATTATATTAAAATGATATGTAAAAGTAACTTGTAATACATAATTGTTACGTAACCAAGGTTACATAAAAAAGAGTAGCAAAATTGCTACTCTTTTTTCAACCTAACCAACTAATTACCTTTAAATTAAAGGTATACTATTTATGTTTTCCAGGATGTGGAACATCCAAAATTAAACATTTCAAAATCAATTAAAACAATTAAGTCTTAAACAACAAAACAAATGTAAGTATGTTTTATAACTTTAAATGTAACAATGGTTACAGTCATTTAATCAGAGTTGCAGAACTTTTATACTGTTACGGTTTAGTTTAATTTTTCCATCTATTTCTAGAGTTTTAAGAAGTCTTGAAATAACAACTCTGGAAGTATGTAAGTCATGGGCTATTTCCTGATGGGTAACCTGAATAACATCATCGTGATTAACCATGGCTTTATCCTTAAGATATTTAAATAATCTCTGATCCATTTTTAAAAATGCAATCGTATCAATGGCTTCCAATAATTCAGACATTCTTTCATGGTAACTAGAAAGAATAAAATTTTGCCAGCTTTTATATTTACTCATCCATTCCTCCATTTTCTTAACCGGTACCATTACAAGTTTAGCATCAGTTTCTGCAACTGCCCTTATTTCGCTTTTGGTATCTCCTAAACAACATGTCAAGGTCATGGCACAGGTATCTCCTCTTTCTAAAAAATATAGAATGAGTTCATCACCTTTATCGTCCTCCCTTAAAATTTTAATCGCGCCACTTATTAGTAATGGCATTGACTTGATATAATCTCCAATCTCTATTAATTTTGAGCCTTCTGAAACTTCTCGGTAGACTCCAACAGTGTTTATCTCATCTAGCAACTCATCTTCAAACAAGTAACCATAATTAATTTCTAGTTCTTCTTTCATTTATTATAAATAATTCCGTAAATATACATTTAGTTTTCTACGGGTTAAAATAAATTTTTTACTTGATATAAATTCTTCTTGATTTAAAATTTAATCTGATTAATATCATTGTTTGCAAAAACTTAAAAATTTACATTTAATAAGTTCATATTAAATATTGTCATTATGAAAAAAACTGGAATTTGGTTAGACAAAAAGAAAGCATTGATTGTAAATCTTGAGGGTGAAGGAAGGAAAGAAAATTTAATTACAGTAAAATCCAATGTAGAAGATTTTCGTATTTCAGGAGGATCTGGAAGCAAAATGAAAGGTGGTCCACAAGACGTAGTTCAGGACAGTAAATATCTGGAACGTAAAAAACATCAGTTACAAAATTACTTTAAAGAGCTTGCTTCTCACCTTAATGAATCAGACGAGATAGTTCTTTTTGGGCCTGCAGGTACCAACGAAAAATTATATAAAACATTACAACAAAAATATAAGGCAATAGGGAATAAGGTTAGAGATGTCAAAAAATCTGATAGTATGACCAGTAATCAGATAGTTGCTTTAGTCAAGAAGTATTACAAATTCTTATAGATTAAAAATAATACGCTATTATCGCATTTATGCAAAAAGACAAGATTAATATTGTCAAAAATTCTGGTGAAATAGTCGAATTTTCTGTGAAAAAATTGCGTCAATCTCTTTCCAGGACAGGAGCAGATAATATTACAATAGATAAAATAATAAAAATAGTTAGCCAAGAACTATATCAAGGTATTTCGACAAAAGAAATATATAACAGAGCTTTTTCTTTACTTAAAAAGAAAAAAAGTTATTTAGCTTCAAAATATAAATTAAAAAAAGCTATTTATGAACTAGGTCCTACCGGATTTCCTTTTGAGCGCTTTGTTGGAGAAGTTTTAAAATATTCTGGTTACAAAACAGAGGTCAATTCTACGCTACAAGGTATTTGTGTTACTCATGAAATAGATGTTATAGCACATAAAAATGGTCAAACAACTATAATTGAGTGTAAATTTCATGGTGACCCTAAATTAAAATGTAATGTTAAAATTCCGCTATATATTAACTCGCGTTACAAAGACGTCAAGGAATTCTGGAATTCTAGTCCAAAGAATGGAACACAATTAACAGAAGGTTGGGTAGTCACAAACACTCGCTTTACTGAAGATGCTTTAAAATTTGGTAAATGTTGTGGTTTATATTTACTAAGCTGGGATTATCCTAAAGATAACGGACTAAAAGAACGGATTGACAGGTTAGGCTTGTATCCCATAACGGTATCCATACTGCTAACCAAAAGAGAAAAACAGTTTTTGCTAAACAGAAATATAGTTTTATGCAGAGATCTAATCGACGATCATTTTTATTTGGATCATTTGGGAGTTTCAGAGCAACGAAAAGAAAAGATTCTAAATGAAATCAAAATGCTTTGCAATAAGTAAATTCTGATGTTAAGAGAAATCCAAATTCATTTTTTAGGTGCTGCTGGAACAGTAACAGGATCTAAGTTTTTAATAGAAGCCTTCAATAAAAAAATATTGATAGATTGTGGTTTATTTCAGGGCTTGAAAGAATTGCGAGAAAAGAATTGGATCAATTTACCAATTAAAGTAGAATCTATTGATGTTGTGCTGCTAACTCATGGCCATTTGGATCACGTTGGCTACTTACCTCGACTAGTAAAACAGGGTTTTAAAGGAAAAATAATAGGGACTGCTCCAACTTTGGCAATAGCTAGAATTATTTTATTAGATAGTGCCAAAATCCAGGAAGAGCAGGCAGAAAAAGCGAATAAAGAAAATTATTCGAAGCATAATCCAGCACTTCCATTTTATACAATAAGAGATGCAGAAAAAACAATAGAGCATTTCAGTACAGAAATGGAAGACAAATGGGTTAATATTTCTGAACAAATATCCTACAGATTTCAATACAATGGACATATTATAGGAGCAACATTTATTGAATTAGATATTGATGGAAAACGATTTGTGTTTTCCGGTGATATTGGACGAGAAAATGATTATCTTCTCGACGATCCTAAGAAACCTGAATGGGCAGATTTTTTGTTTATAGAAAGTACTTATGGCAACAAATTACATCCTAAAGAAGATATTGAAACCGTGCTATCAGAATTAATAAAAGAAACAATTCATAAAAACGGAAATTTAATAATACCAAGCTTTGCTGTTGAACGTTTACAAACCCTAATGTATACACTTTGGAAACTATATAACAAAAATAAAATTCCGAACATTCCAATCTTTGTAGATAGCCCAATGGGGAATAACGTTTTGGAAGTTTTTAAACAATTCCCAAAATGGCATAAATTATCAGATAATGAATACAAAGCCATGTGCAACCATGTAAACATTGTACAATCCTATAAAGAAACCTGGAAAACCATTGACAATCCCTTGTCTAAAATAATAATTGCAGGAAGTGGCATGGTAACAGGAGGACGTGTTTTAACCTATTTACAGCAATTAATTGATATAGAGTCTACAACTATATTAATGGTTGGATATCAAGCCGAAGGAACCAGAGGTAGGCAACTTCTGGATGGAGCTCATGAAATAAAATTCTTTGGTAAATACTATCCTGTAAAAGCTACTATTAAACATATTGAAAGTCTATCGGCTCATGCTGACCAAAATGAAATACTCAACTGGTTAAACAGCATAAAAAACATTCCGGAAATGGTTTACTTAATTCATGGTGAAACATCTGCCTTGGAAATATTCAAGACCAAGATTAAAGATTCTTACAACTGGAATGTATCTATCCCAAAATTATTTCAAATAGAAAAAATTATTTTATAATTATTTTACTCTTGTTATGGAAGATTGGAATCTACTTCACTTAGATCTTTTATGTAACAAAAATTACCTTCTTGTGTATCAAAAGTAACTGTAGAATTTTAAAAAATATCTCTTAAAAATATCCAAAATTTGTTATCTAATTGACAGTCATATAATTAAAAAATATTCAAACATGACAATTGTCATAATTATTATTGCCTTGAGTAAGTAATTTTATCAGTAATAATGTTCTATTAAATTATAATATCATGAAAAAAGTTAAATTATTAAGTTACTTGGTTATTTTAATATCAGGTTTTATGTTTTTACAATGTACAAGCGATAAACCTATTTACGTTGAAGGACTCGATGGGGTCGATGGGGTAAATGGTGTAGATGGTGTTGGTGTGGCCGAGTGCGTTGCTTGTCATGCAAATTCGCATAGAGAAGCGATTGAAAGCTCATTTTTGCTATCTGGACATAACCTAGGCACACATACAGGAGGAAATTATGGTTCCCGTGAGTCTTGTGCTCAATGCCATTCAAATGACGGTTATGTTGACGTATTGGAAAGAGGATTTGTACAACCTGGAGGTTACTATTCTTTTGGGCCCCCAGCATATGTAATAGATGACAATGATACACCCGATGACCCTTCTGATGATACGCTTGTATTAGATAATGACCCAGACTCACCTACATTTGGTCTTCCTTTAATTGAGAATGAAAGTTTTAATAATTCTGCTAAAATACGTTGTACAACATGTCACAACAACCACAGTAGTTTTGATTTTGAAAACGATGGTAATGATATGGCCTTAAGACAAGGCTTTAGACCAGCAACGTTATTGATTGATCCTTCAGTAACAATAGATATAGGATTAAGTAACACTTGCGTTAATTGTCACCAACCACGAAATTCGTATACTGTGCCAGGACCAGTTGATGATTATACAAATACAAGTTCTCGATTTGGACCTCATCACGGACCGCAATCTACAGTAGTATTTGGTTTATTTGGTGCAGAAGTAGCAGGTTCATTGCCTTATCCTGAAGCAGGAAGCAGCGCACATGCCGCAGTATCTTGTACAGGCTGTCATATGGGAGAGACTACCGATGGTGGTGATGGTGCACATTCATTCATTCCGACAGATAATGCATGTGCTCAATGTCATGCAATTTCTATCGAAAACCTTGAAGTGAATGGCTTCGAAGAGGATTTTCTAGCCTTAAAAGCTGAATTAGTTGCACTTGGTGTAATACAGGAGAATGACAGACCAATCCCTGGGACTTATCCGGCAAATGTAGCTCAAGCATTATGGAATTACAGAACTTTATTGGAAGATAAAAGTGAGGGTGTTCATAACCCGGAATATGCCAAAGCTTTACTTACAAACTCACTTGAAGCATTAGGTGATTAACAGCCTTCTTAACATGATAATTATAAATTGATCTTATTGTTAAAAGTGCAGAAATAAAGATCTGCACTTTTAACAAAAGACTAAGGTTATTTAATAAAAAATCTAAATAATGAAAAAACACATCCGATTTATAATACTGGTTGTATTTACACTAAGTATGACTTCCTGTTATTACGACCAAATAGAAGAAGTCGAATTACCACCTGACACAGTCGTTGAATTTGCAGCGGATATTCAACCAATATTCACGCAAAACTGTGTTGAATGTCATAATGCTAACAGAGATCCAGATCTTAGAGCAGAGAACGCATATAATTCTCTTGTTCCAGAATATGTTACCCAAGGTAATGCTGATAATAGTGAACTTTACTCCGTACTTAGTGGGGGTCATGGTAATATCAGTACTGCGGAATTGGCACGTATTGAACTATGGATAAACAGTGGTGCACTAAATAACTAACTTTAATGAAAACAGATATGAAAATTTTTAAAATATTACTTCTTGCCTTATTTGTTTTACCTCTGTCAGTCTTTTCACAGGAAGAGGATAAAGATAAAGTTAAAGAAAAACCAGAACGTCCTGCATTTGAAGGTGCCTGGCTCATAGATAATCCTACCAATGTTGTGTTCGATAAGAATACTCTGGAAGTTATGATGCAACATAGGTTTGACGAAATTAATTTTGAGGACAACAATCTGGCAGGATTATATGGTGCAGCGAATATTAGAATAGCATTGGCCTATTCTATTCATGATAGATTAACCCTCGGATATGGAACTTCTAAACTGAAAAGTTATCAAGACTTCAACTGGAAAGTTTCCTTGTTACAACAAACACGTCAGAATTTTATCCCAGTAAGTGTTTCCTATTATGGAAATTTTGTGATCGATGCGCGTCAAAAAGATAAAGGCTATTTTGTAAATATACAAGATCGTTATTCCTTTTTCCACCAGCTGATCATTGCGAAACGCTTCAGTCCTAAATTTTCTCTTCAACTAGCACCTAGCATTTCACACTTCAATAAGGTAGATGAAGCTTTAAAGAATGACATGTATTCAGTTGCTTTGGGTGGTCGTTACAAGATCAGCCCAAACACGGCAATTGTATTTGATTACAGTCAGCCACTTACTCAATATCAAGATAATACAGAGGTTCCTGCCGGACTAAGTTTAGGTGCTGAATTTGCAACCTCTTCACACGTCTTTCAGGTGTTTGTCACTAACCTTTGGGGAATAGTCCCTCAACATAATTACATGTACAATGATAAAAATAATGGCATTAATGGCGAAAGTGGCCAGTATTTAATAGGATTTAATATAACTAGAAATTATAATTTCTAAAACAATTTAACTTTTATTCACTTTTAGCAAAAACAGTAAAGCAAAATATTACTAATCCCCTAGCCATTTTGTTTTACTGTTTTATTTTAACAAAATGACAGATCCATTAGAAAATAAAAGAAAATTCAGTAGAAGAAGATTCCTTCCTGTATTGGGATCTACTTTCTTTCTACCATTAATAGGATTTGGTGAAACTACCCCAGAACAAACAATTGACAAAGAAAAAAATATTGACAATGGAGAAGAATATCAAACATTGTTAAAACCAGATGGTACTATTGTAAAAGTTAAAGCCAGTACCTTAAAAAACTCCAAAGTCGTTAAAAAAAATATTTCAAATTCCTCATTTCTTAATTGGCTAGGTAAAAAACAGTAATCAAACTAATTATAATATTCGATTATTATGGAAGATAACAAGGACAAATCAAGGCGTTATTTTCTTAACAATGGAATAAAATTAAGTCTGGCCGCTGTGTTAGGAGGGTTTGGGCTTTCCAAAATTGCATCTAAACTAAATGCAAAAACCAATGATAGTTCCGGGAAGACTATGGAACTAATGACCACTGACGGCACATTGGTAGAAGTGGATTCTTCTGAAGTAATGGAAGTAAAACATTCACAGGACCACAATAAAAAATATAATTTACGAGAAGGCATACCGAATAGGAAATTTGTTATGGTCATAGACCTCGCAAAATGCAAAAATGCCTTAAGTTGCCAAAGTGCCTGTAATAAGCACCATTATATAACAGGAGATCATGCCTGGTTAAAGGTTTATAAAATGCAGGAAGAAGAAGATACTGCGCCTTACTGGATGCCTACAACCTGCATGCACTGCGATCATCCTGCATGTGTTACTGTATGTCCTGTTGATGCCACTTTTAAAAGGCGAGATGGCCTCGTACTCATAGATAATGAGCGTTGTATCGGTTGTCGTTTCTGTATGGCAGCTTGCCCTTATTCCACCAGAGTTTTTAATTGGAAGGAACCTGAATATGGCGAAACTAGTGAAATAACCATGGCTATGGAAATGCATCATGATGACCATAATTCTATTGAATATACAGGAATGCCTAGTGTGAAAGGAACAGTTGACAAATGCGATTTTTGTCCACATACCATAAAGAATAATGAACTACCGCATTGTGTTACCGCCTGCCCAAACGGTGTTTTCTATTTTGGCGATAAATATGAAGATACGGTAACTAATGGAGAAGAAACTGTACGATTATCTGAATTGATCAAGGAAAAAAGTGGATATAGACTTTTTGAAGGATTGGGAACAAAACCAAGTGTCTACTATCTGCCACCAGTAGATCGACTGGTTCCTTTTAAAGATGGCTTAAATAAGTTCACCAATTACATATCAGTAGAAAAACCTGAATAAAGATGAACGTCTCCGATAAATTAATTAACGATCTGGTACCACAAAAATTTGGAAAAATTGGAGTGATCTGGACTATTTTTTTAGTTGTTGTCTCTGTTGCCGGAATAATAGCCTATATAGATCAGGTTATTAAGGGACAGATGGTTACTAATATGAATGATTATGCACTATGGGGAATATATATTTCCAATTTTGTATTTTTTGTAGCCACGAGCTTTGTTGGAGCACTTACAGTAGCAGTTTTAAGACTGACTAAAAATGCGTGGAGAACTCCTGTTGTCAGGATTGCAGAAATAATTTCTTTAGCTTGCATTATTATGGCTGGTCTGACCATTATGATAGATATGGGGAGACCTGATAGGTTGTTGTATCTGTTTATTCATGGCAGAATGCAATCTCCAATAATTTGGGATGTGATAATAATACCTACATATATAGTGCTTTGTTTACTCCTTTTATATTTTCCTTTGCTTCCTGATCTGGCAATTCTTAAAAAACACTTTAAAAAGACCAAACCAAAACTTAGTAAAATATATGGTAAACTATCATTGAACTGGACTGGAAGTTTGGGCCAAAAAACAATTCAATTAAAATCTATTCAAATTCTTACTGTATTAATAATACCCGCAGCTTTTATGTTACAAACTATAGATGCCTGGTTATTTTCTACTTTATTTAGAGTTGGTTGGGATAGCACGAACATGGGTGCTTATTTTATATCAGGTGCTTCCGTAGCCGGGATAGGTGCTTTAGTAACAGTAGTTTATGTAATAAGAAGATTCTATAAATTGGAAGATTATATTACAAACTATCATTTCGACAAACTGGGCAAATTTTTGGTGTTACTTTGTTTAATTTACTTGTACTTTAATATCAACGAATATGTAATTCCTGAATTTACTTCTAAAAAAGAAGAAATTACACATTTGAATCACTTGTATTCCGGACAGTACGCACCTCTATTTTATTTAGTAAATATTGGAGGTTTAATACTACCAATAGTCGTTCTTTTATTTAAAAAAGGGCGAAAACCTTTACCTATGTTTATTATGGGGTTGTTAGTAGTTCTTGGTTCCTGGTGGAAAAGATTCCTGATTGTAACCCCAACATTATTGCAACCTTTTTTACCAATTCAAGGCGTTCCAGAAAAATGGCATCATTACTTCCCCAGTTTCCATGAATGGATAATTACATTTGGTACATTGGCCATGGCCTTATTGATCATTACAATTCTGGTAAGGTATTTCCCTATAATTCCTATTCAAAGAACTGCAGATGAGCAAGAAGCCTTAAAAGAATCTAATTTAAAGGAGCTATGAAAAATTCAATAAACTCTTATTGCTTGTTCCTGTTTATGTTTAGCACTACTCTAATCACTACTTCATTCAATAAAATTTACAGTCAGGATGATGTAAAACATAAAGTCAGATTAAAAGCTGATTATTTTAAAGAAATGCATGGTGAATATTATATTCAAATTGGTGCCATATCTAGAATAGAAAAGGAAATTGTTTCAGTTTCGAACATTGAGTTATCCATCGAAAATGAATATTATGACGAAATAATTAAGTTGGGTTCTGTTAAAACAAATATGAAGGGAGAATGCAAATTTGTAATAAAAGATTTTAATCTTCTTAAGGCAGATTCCAGTAATGTTTATAATATCAATATTGTTTTTAACGGGAACGATACCTATAAAAAAGCTTCAAAAAGTGTAAGTTTTAAAGATGCCATAATTGAGGCCAGTTTAATTACAAAAGATAGTGTCAATTATGTTTCTGCCACTCTTTTTGACAAAGCAACAGATAGTTTAATTGAAGGAGAATCGTTAAACGTTCAGATTAAACGTTTATTCAGACCATTAAAAATCGGAGAAGAATTTAATTATTCTGATGAAGAAGGCAGTATAATGGTACCTGTAGAAAATGGTATTCCAGGAGTTGACGGTATTCTTACCTTGGAAGTTGTACTCAAAGACAATGATGATTATGGAACAGTGAAGACGTCCTTTGACGCTCCAATTGGTGTGAAAATAAGAAAAGAATCTACCTTTGATGATAGAACCATGTGGTCACCAAGAAATAAAACACCTGTTTTCCTGCTAATTGTACCAAATATAGTAACGTTTGGAATTTGGGGTATTATTGTATTCTTAATATTTAGTCTTTATAAAATATCCCGTTCCTAATTTTCCTAACATGTAGTTTTTTTTTTAATTATTGCAACCATTCTAAGAAAAGGGTTCAACTATTATTCTTTCAATAAATACATGATCATTTAAAGCTGTACTTTAAATACTATTTTCAATTTATTAAAATTGAGATTTCTCAATAAAATCAGTACTTATGGCATGTCTTTATAAATGTAACAAACATTACAAAACATGATATTTATCATTATAATTCCTAACATGAATATCTAATTTTATAGATGCAAAATTTGATGTAAACATTTATATATCTCAAGGATTATGGACGACAAAAAACCCGATAATAGCAGCACAAATAGACGGAAATTTTTAAAGCTAGGATTAATGTCAAGCGTTTCTGCAGTTGCTGGTGCATCAATTATCTCAAACTTAGTACCAGAGGATGAAAAAATTTCTTCTGGAGAAAAAGTTAGATTATTAACCCCAGATGGAAAAATGGTTGAAGTAGATGCCGAGAGTATCAACAAATATCCAGATGCTCACATTACTCCAAAAGAGGCCAGAAAAGGAATACCAGACAGAAAATTTGTCATGGTGATTGACCTCGCGAGATGCAAAAATGCAAGAAAATGTGTGGAAAGCTGCCAAAAAGCTCATAAACTGGATTACCATGAAGAGTTTATGAAAGTACAGTTAATTCAGAATAATGAAGAAACAGAGCCATATTGGTTTCCGAAACCATGTTTCCATTGCGACGAACCTCCTTGTGTAACTGTTTGTCCTACAGGAGCCACTTTTAAGCGTGATGATGGTATAGTTCTTATAGATAACGACCGTTGTATTGGTTGTAAATTCTGTGTTACAAGTTGTCCTTATTCTGCTCGCCAATTTAATTGGGGACATAAGGATAAATTCGATGATACATCACAACCATATTCACCAGAAACAAGTATTCCTGCCGCTGAAGGAACCGTTATGAAATGTGATTTCTGTCCTGATATGTTGAGACAAGGTAAACTACCTCATTGTGCACAATCCTGCCCAATGGGAGTTATTTATTTTGGTGACAAAAATGAAGATATCGTCACAAATGGTGAAGAAACAGTTAGATTCTCTGAATTGATCAATGATCGTGGTGGCTACAGACATTTGGAACATTTAGGAACAAAACCAAATGTATATTATCTACCAGCTGTAAACAGACAATTCCCATTAGAACGTGGATTTGATGTCGATGAGGAAGTTATTGAGAGATATAAAGATGTTCCTTATGTACAGGAATTAAAAAAACAGAATAAAATTTAACTCTAATAGTTCTTAATTATGGATTTTAAAAAAAGAAAACAAGAATTAGTTAAAGAGTTTTCTACCAATGGTAGAAAACCCGACTAAATGGTCTAAAATTTGGGTTGTTATATTAGCGGCAATTGTTTTAGTTGGACTATATGCATTTGTAATACAATTTCGCAAAGGCCACGTAGTTACAGGCATGAGAGATAATGTAGTTTGGGGTATCTATATCATCAACTTTATATTCTTTGTGTGTTTAAGTTATTCAGGTGCATTTATTGCAGGAATTTTACATTTCTTTAAAACACCATGGAAGAATTCGGTCTTAAGAATTGTTGAAATCATTACAGTATTATCCTTAATAGTTGGTCCAATATTTATTTTATTATGTATTGGTAGATTAGATAGATTGCATTATTTATTCATCTATCCAAGAATTCAATCACCAATTACCTGGGATATTATTGCAATTATGACCGATTTAATTGGTTGTTTTATTTATTTATACTTAACATTTATTCCTGATTTTGCAATTCTAAGAGATAATAGTGAAAATACTTCTAAATGGAGACAAAAATTATATAAAACTTTAGCGATTGGATATTACGATACACCAACGCAAAGAGAAAAACTCCATAAAATAACCAGAACCATGTCTGCCATGATAATTGCTATGGCTATAATTGCCTATTCCGTACTGGCCTGGATTTTTAGTTTAACTGTTCAACCTGGATGGAACAGTACTATTTTTGCACCATATTTTATTGTTGCCGGATTATATTCAGGTGTTGGAGTAATTATTATTGCAATGTATTTAATCAGAAAATATTATCACTTAGAACATTATATTAGAAAAGTACATTTTATTGGTGCCGGAATAATTCTACTGGTAATTTCCTTGCTTTTTGGTTATTTTACATTTAGTGAATATTTTTCAAGATGGTTTAGTCATAAAACACATGATATCAATTTACTTAGATACACTATTTAATAGATATTTCTGGATGTTTATTTTTGCAAATTATATTGGTGTTTTAGTTCCCATTGCTATACTTTTCTTTAAAAAATTCAGAACAATAAAATCTATAACATTTGCAGCTGTTATTGCTGTTCTAGGTTTATGGTTTAATAGATATTTAATAGTTGTTCCTACTTTGGAAACACCATATTTACCAATTCAAGATACAAGACCAGAATTTATGAATTATTCAGCTACCTGGATTGAATGGGCTCTTAAGTTTTGCAGGAATTGCTGCATTTATCTTATTCTTTATTCTGATAATGAGATTAGTTCCAATTATTCCAATGTCGGGAATTATTGATAATGAACGAGAACTGAAAAGGAAACCGAAATTAGCAACTCAAAAATAGAAATGATGAAGAATAAATTTTTACATAGAAATATCATAGCGCTATTAATTGGGTTTTTGATTACTACAAATAGTTTTGCTCAGGAATTTGAAATTAAGAATTATAGATTTAAATTCAGTTTTAATACATATAAACAAGCTGATAATTCCAGATTACTGGAAGTCGATTTTATAGGCAACTAACAAAAAAGATAGAAAAGATAAAGTTCCCATTTATGAAGCTGATATAGAATTTTATAATGTATTAAATGATGAAGAAGTTGAATTTAGGTGTTGCAAAAACAAATAAGGAAGGTATTGCACAATTAACAGTTCCTGCAGATCAAACCTATTTAACAGATGAAGAAGGTTATATTAATTTAAAGGCTGTTTTTGAAGGTACGGATGGTTTGAAATCTAAAGAAGATGAAATTGCGGTAAAAGATGTTTTCTTTGAATTAGATCTTACAGAAATTGATAGTGTGAAGACAGTCGTTTTAAACGCCTTTACTTTAGATAGTTTACAAACAAAAATCCCAGTTGAAGAATTAGATGTTGTATTTTCAGTCGGAGGAATGATCTCCAAAATGCCTATTGAAGAAGCTACTTTAGAGGATGGTGAATATGAATTTGAATTTCCTAATGATATTCCAGGTGAATGCTCAAGGTGATATCGACGTATTTGTTACTATTAGAGGATCACGATGATTTTGGCTAATGTAACTCAGAAAAAAACAGTAAATTGGGGTGTATTCGATAAAGTAAATGTAGAACAATCGAATACATTATGGTCTGAGGCTGCACCAATTTGGATGTATGTGGTTTTATCTATATTATTAATTGGTGTTTGGGCTAATTATATATATAGTATTAGAAACCTCTTAAAAATAAAAAAAGAAGGAAAAGAAATAGAATCAGAGAACAAAGAATTAACTTAAAAATGAGAATTGGTATCATTTTTGATTTATATTTATCATTAACAACAACTTTAAAACAATAACATGAAAACAATTAAATTTTTAATCCTTATCGGAATAGTTAGTTTAGGCTTTTTAGCTTTTACTACAATTGGAACAAGACGAATGGGAAGTTCCTGCGAAATACGAAAAAATGACAAATCCTGAAGATGCTTCAAAAGAGAATATTGCAATTGGAAAATCTTTATATTCAAAACATTGTAAATCATGTCATGGTAAAGAAGGTTATGGTGATGGACCAAAAGCTGATGAAGTAGAAGGTGATTTAGGAGATTTCTCATCTTCTGAATTTCAAGCTCAATCTGATGGTGCTATTATTTTACAAAAGTTACATTGGACAGAGATGATATGCCTAACTTTGAAAAGAAAATGAGTGAAGAAGATGCTTGGTTAGTAGTACATTATATGAAAACATTAGAAGAATAGTCCAACTTTATAAAACAAAAAAAAGCCCAAACATATGTTTGGGCTTTTTTATTTCTAAATTCTAGAATTACAAATGTTTGTAATATTCATGTGCCATTCTTGCACTTGTAAATTCCGGAATGACATCATCCATACCATTAAAAACAATTTCCTGCCATTTTTTAGGATTGTCATAATACATTGGAATTACTACATTTTCTAATACTTCATAAAGATTTTCTGCATCCATTTTATCCTGATCCCAAACTGGAAGATTGTGATCTAATTCAGGTAAAACAAAACAATTTTTACCATTTTTCTGAAATTCTGGAATCCATCCATCATTGATTGACACATTGACTGATCCGTTCATAGCAGCAGTCATTCCACTAGTTCCCGAAGCTTCACGAGTAATTCTTGGTGTATTCAACCAAACATCAGAACCACATTTTAACTTTCTGGATAAATCTATTTCATAACCAATTAATACAGCTAGATTTGGTTTATGCTTTGTGATAATGTACTAAATGATTAAAAATATCAATAGCGTAGTAATCGTATGGATATGGTTTTCCTGCCCAAATTATTTGGACAGGATATTTTGCATTAGATATCATTTTCTTAAAGCGTTCCAAATCATGTAAAAGCATTTCTGCTCTTTTATATCCTGCAAAACGTCTTGCCCAAACAAAAGTAAGAACATTAGGATCTAATATTTTTTCTGTTTGATTCGCAACTTCATTAAATAACTCACTTTTTAATTCCAATTTTCTTTTATTATAAGCCCTGGAATTTTTCTTTGTCCAGGCCTTTCTAATTTGCGCTATCTTGCCAAAAATTTTGATTTTGAGCATTAGTAATAGGAATTATTTTACTAACACCTTTAAAATCCTTCCACATCTCATTAGCTACTTTTGCATGTAATTTGGAAACAGCATTGGCATTCTTAGCCATTCTTAAGGCTGAAACAGTATAATTTATCATACCACCATTAACCAGTTTCTTTCTGAAGCTGTTTTTCGGTAAGTGTTTTACCAAAAAACCCACATCTGTTTAAGTGTCTTGCATCTCTTTCTTCATTTCCAGCTTTTTCAGGAGTATGTGTTGTAAAAACCATCTGGCTTTTTTTAACGCCTTTATTTTTTAAATAATAAAAAGCAGGTAATGCATGTCCTTCATTTAAATGATATACATCTGCTCCTCCCAAGGCTTCAACTACTTTTGCTCCACCTATACCTAAAACAATACTTTGTGACACACGAGTCATCTCATTGGCATCATATAAATGATTTGTAATGGTTCTTGATAGATAATCATTTCCTGGAACATCTGTACTTAACAAATAGATAGGAACAGTTCCAAAGATTTCAGGTTTTAATATGTAAGCTCGAACCTTTACGTTAGGGTTATCGTGAAGTTGAACCTCCACTTCTATCCCAGTATCTTCAAGAAAATTATAACTCTTTTCAATAAAATCTATTCTTAAGGTTTGGTCCTCATTTCTTGCCTGGTCATAGTAACCAAATTTCCACAACATTCCAATACCAATCATGTTTTGTTTTAGTTCGTAGCCGGAACGCATGTGTGATCCAGCTAAAAACCCTAATCCTCCGGAATATATTTTTAAAGCCTGATGGATTCCAAATTCCATACTAAAGTAGGCTACTTTCTTACTATATTCCTTGGCGGGCTTGTATGGATGGTGCCATTTGCTGTATTTACTTTTTGTTATATCTTTTGTTTTTATATCTGTTATCATAAAATAGGTTATTAAAAATAAAGTGCAAATGTAAACGAATTATGATTTTTTAGTAAAGAATTACTAATTATTTTGTCTGAAAATCGTTATAATAACAAAATTGTTAATGTTTAAACTAAAAAAAATTAAAAAGACTACAAATAAGATTAAAAAATTGTTGAAAATAACAGAATATTAATTACTTCCCGATACAGAAATTTGCAAAAATATTACCCAAAAGATCATCACTGGTAATCTCTCCTGTAATCTCACCAAAATGATATAACGCTTGTCTAATATCTATCGCTAACAAATCGCCTGATAATCCAGAATCTAGACCATATTGAACTTTTTTAATTTCTTCTAATGCCTTTATTAAAGCATCATAATGACGAGAATTGGTTACAATAGTATCGTTATTGCGCAAGGCACCTGTATTCACGAATTCAAGTAGTTTTGATTTTAATATCTCTATACCTTCTCCTGTTTTAGCTGATAGTTCGAGTAAATCAGATTTCTCGACTTCGCTCGAAATGACAGTAAGTTGTTTTCTTTCTTCACTGGTAAGTTCATCAACCTTATTAATAATAACCAAAAGTGGTTTCTGTGAGAATTTATTTTTTATTTGAGCGATATCAACTTTTAACTTTTCACTTTTAACCTTTAACTCTTTTGCATCAAGTAAAAGCACAACCACTTGTGCCTGAGTAATTTTTTCAAAGGTTTTTTTGATACCAATAGTTTCAATCTCATCTTTAGTGTCTCTAATTCCGGCAGTATCAATGAATCTAAAATTAATACCTCCTATTATTATTTCATCTTCAATCGTATCTCTGGTCGTTCCTGCTATATGACTAACAATTGCTCTATCTTCATTTAAAAGAGCATTGAGAAGAGTCGATTTTCCCACATTAGGTTCTCCTACAATAGCTATTGGAATTCCGTTTTTAATCACATTCCCAACAGCAAAACTATCAATCAATCGCTTTAAAACATTCGTGATTCTGGTTATTAAATCCTGGAATTGATCTCTGTTAGCAAATTCTACATCTTCCTCTGCAAAATCCAATTCTAATTCTATTAAACTCGCAAAATTCAGCAATTCATCCCTTAACTGTTTTATTTCTGATGAAAATCCACCACGCATTTGTTGCATCGCTATTTGATGAGACGCTTCACTATCGCTGGCAATAAGATCTGCAACTGCTTCTGCTTGACTAAGATCTAATTTTCCATTTAAAAAAGCTCGAAGTGTAAATTCACCAGGATTTGCAATTCTGCATCCTTTACGTAAAAATAATTGAATAATTTCCTGCTGGATATAATGGACTTCCATGACAAGAAATTTCAACAACATCTTCTCCTGTATAGGAGTTTGGGTTTTTAAATACAGATACTAAAACCTCATCTAATTCTCTTTTGCCATCAACAATATGTCCTAAATGAATTGTATGAGAATTTTGGTCTTTTAATCGTTTTTCGGAAACAGATTTAAAATGAGCATCAACTAATGACAATAGCCTTTTTACCAGATAATCGTATAACGCAATTGCTCCAGCTCCGGAAGCTGTGGCTAAAGCTATTATAGTATCCTTTGGAATCATGAGGCAAAAGTAATAAAATGGCAATCAACCGATAACAAAAAAATCCTAATCTTATATTATTCTATATTTTTAAATAATTATATCTACTATATTTGCTGGATTATTAAATTAAAAAATCTTATGAAAAACATTTTTAAAATTCTGGCCATAGTTTTCACTATTATCATCTTGTCAAAAGGAATCAAATGAATACCTCATATCATGCTAAAATTGATGGAGTACCGGATGGAAAAAAAGTAACTTTGCAAACCTTTAAAGATGGAAAACCTTTAGATAGTCCAAACAACTTTTGTTAAGTATGGAAAATTCTCAATTGAATGGATCAATTAAGAATCCTGATATTCATTTATTGCAAGTAGAAGGTATTAAAGGTGCGCTTCCTTTTATTTTGGAAAATAAAAAGTTAGACATTACAATGTATAAGGATAGTTTGGGACGTTTCAATAATTCGATGGTAGTGAAGAAAATGATATTGCCAAAATTATATGAAAGCTGTACGCTAAATTTAGAAATGGAAAGATGCACTAAGAAAATAAATATAGTGAAGCACAAACAGAAAAGAGATACACTATTTCTTAAAGAATACATAGTAAAAGACAGGAACTTCGAAAAGATAATAACAAGTTAATATTGAATTTATTAAAGCAAATAGTGCAATATTATTCGCGGTACTTATTCTAGAAAATTTATTAAATCAATAAGCTATTAAAATAAATGAAACAAATAATTTATTTAGCTCTTTGGCCAAAGATGTACAAAAATCAGTAGCAGGTATAAGAATTAAAAAACTAATTAATTTAAGACATGGCAACAGAAATTGGAGCCATTGCTCCTGACTTTACTGCACCTGATCCAGATGGTAAACAGATTTCGTTAAACGAAATAAAAGGAAAAGTGACAATAATTGATTTTTGGGCGGCCTGGTGTGGTCCATGTAGAAAAGAAAACCCTAATGTTGTAAAATTTATGAAAATATCATGATAAAGGCTTAGAGATTATTGGTGTTTCTTTAGATGGCAACTCCAGACAAAAAGATCCTAAAAAAGCATGGTTAGATGCTATAGAAAAAGATGGACTTAAATGGCATCAGGTGTCAAATCTAAATTATTTCAGTGGTCCTGTTGCAAAGCAATATAACATACATGCCATTCCTGCAACATTTATACTGGATAGTGAGGGTAAAATTATTGCAAAAAACTTAAGGGGTTCTGCTTTAGAACAAAAAATTTCGGAATTGTTAAATTAATTTAATAGTAATTTTTAGTTTAATTTTCCTGTCCGTTGCAATACAAATAGTAATACAATTGGAATAGCTAATAATAATATAATGGTTAGATGTTCTTTAAATAACCATGGTGCAAATATTAACGTTAGGACGTAACCACCAATAGCACCTCCAAAATGAGCATCATGGCCGATATTACCTGCTTGTCTTTTCATACCATAAATAGAATATAACAAATAAGCAATTCCAAATATATAGCCTGGAATACCAAGATCCATTGATCCTATTCGAGGAGGCAGAAACAAAAAATAATAGGGTTGTGAGGGCTCTAACATAATAGCTGCATAAAGAACTCCTGTAACTGCCCCGCTTGCACCCACTGCACTATAATGGTATTCATCTTTATGAAAATAAAAGGACAGTAAATTACCGGCTAACAAACTTCCAAAATAAATCATTAAGAAATTAAAATTTCCCAGCCCTCTAACAACAAAATCTGCAAAAAAGTATAAGCCAAACATATTAACAAACAGGTGCATGGTATTTGCATGTAAAAAACCAGAGCTTAACATCCTTATTTGTTCTTTACGTCTTAAACCACCTATATTGAATTTATATTTTTCGAAAAAATTAAAATCATTAAACCCTTTATAAGATATTATTACATTAGCTCCTATTAAAACCAATGTTACCATATTTAAACTTCCCATTTACTAAATTTTAAATGATAACGAATATACTTGTAATTATTTTAAAATTTAAAATAACTATTATTTAAAACTTATCTTTGCACCTTTAAAAGTTTAACAAATTTAATGCAATTTATTAGTCTATATTCTTATTTATCCATTTCTATGGTTAATTTCGATACTTACCATTTAGATTATTATATGCTTTCTCTGATTTTCTATATTCTTTATTTATAAGGTATTTGGTTACCGAAAAAAAACAGTTAAAGAAAATTTAGATCTAGTATTTCCTGAAAAATCAGAATAATGAAAAAAAGAAGATTACAAAAAAATTTTATCATCACTTATGTGATATGATTGTAGAATCCATTAAATCGATGACCATTTCAGAATCAGAAATGAAGAAGACGATTTGTTTTTACAAATGTTGAAGAAATTCATAAACTTGAGAAAAATAAATAAAAGTATTGTTTTAATGTGTGGGCACTACGGTAGTTGGGAGTGGATCTTTATACTTCAAAAATATATTAACCATAAAGGTTATGCCATTTATAAAAAATTGGCAAACAAGTATTTTGATAGATTGGTAAAACGTATTAGAGCAAAATATAATTCATATCTTAATTACCACTAAAGAAACCATTCCAGTATTTAACTAAATCGAAAGAATCAAGGTGAATTAACTATTAATGGCTTTGTTTCAGATCAATCTCCAAAAGTCAATAAAGCATTTCATTGGAATGAATTTATGGGTATAAAAGTACCTATTCATACTGGAGCAGAAATGCTAGCCAAAAAATTGGATATGGCTGTTGTGTTTTTTAGTGTAAAACAAGTTAAACGTGGTTATTACGAAACCACATTTAAAACATTACTGATTAATCCAAATGAGCTATAAAGATTATAAGATTACAGATATATTTATTAAATTAGTTGAAGAACAAATTTATGAAGCTCCAGAATACTATTTATGGACACATAAACGCTGGAAACACAGAGATAAAGTACCAGCAGAATTTAAATAAATTAAAGCTTTAAACCAATTATCAATTCAGTACTGGAATTATTCATCATTCTGATCTTATGTAGTAAATTCATTGGTGTTTTTATCATAATCATAATCCTTTGCCCATTCTGCATGGTTTTTGGCTAATGCTTTAATACCTTTCACATACATAATCAATCTCATCATTAGTTAGTTGTTGGATGAATAGACATACGAATCCAACCTGGTTTTCTAGATAAGATCTCCTAAACGATATTTCATTTGTTAATTCATGAGATGTTTTGTAATCCACATGTAATAAATAATGACCATAAGTTCCGGCACAACTACAACCACCACGTGTTTGTATACCAAATCGATCGTTTAATAATTTAACACCTAAATTATAATGTAGATCATCAATATAAAATGAAATAACTCCTAATCTATCTTTATGCTGTCGGCTGCAAGAATATTAAGATTTCGAAATGTTGTGTAAAAACATCAAAAAGTTTTTCCATAATTTCATGTTCTCTCTTGCAATTATCTTTTCAACACCCATTTGTTCTTTTAACTTAATAGCCAAAGCAGTTTTTATAGTCTGCAAGAATCCTGGTGTTCCACCATCTTCTCTATCTTCAATATTATCAAAATATTTATGTTCTCCCCAAGGATTTGTCCAAGCTAACAGTACCTCCACCTGGACAATCAGGAATCATGTTATGATATAAGTTTCTTATTAAAAACCAAAACACCTGATGTTCCTGGTCCACCAAGAAATTTATGAGGTGAAAAGAAAATAGCATCTAATTATTCATCTTCATCTTTAGGATGCATATTAATATCTACATAAGGTGCAGAACAAGCAAAATCCACAAAACAAACACCACCATGTTTATGCATTACTTTTGCAATCTTCATGATATGGGATTTGAATTCCTGTAACATTAGAACCATCCGATAACAGAAGCTATTTTTAATGGTGCAATCTTTATACTTTATCAAGTAATTTTTCTAAATTTTCCAGACTAAACAAACCATTCTGGACCTGGTGGAATCACCTCAACCTTGCCATAGTTTCTAACCATGATGTTTGATTAGAATGATGTTCCATATGTGTAATAAAAACAACAGGTCTAATCTCATCAGGAATATTAGTATATTTTCTTATATTTTCTGGAATTTTTAATCCTAAAATTCGTTGAAATTTATTCACCACACCTGTCATTCCATTTCCTGAAACAATTAGAACATCATCTTCATTACAATTAACATGATGCTTTATAATGTCCTTTGCCTTTATGATAGGCCTTTGTCATTGCTGTTCCAGACACTGTTGTTTCCGTATGTGTATTGGCTACAAAAGGACCAAATTCATTGCATAATCTTTTCTTCAATTGGTCTATATAACCTTCCAGAAGCTGTCCAATCTGTATAGACTATTTTTTGAGTCACCATAAGGAGATTCAAATTCCTGATCAATACCAACAATATGTTCTCTAAACTGGTTGAAATAGTCTTCTAATTCAGTATGTTTTAGTTTTTTAGTTTTTCTGTTGAAATCATAATCGGTTAATTATTTTACTAAATTACTAAATATTAGCTATTTCCTTAATTTCAGCAATAATTTTATCTGCCAAAGCATCTGCTTCATGCTGTGATTTTGCTTCTGTATAAATTCTAATAATTGGTTCTGTATTACTTTTTCGTAAATGTACCCAACTTTCAGCAAAATCAATTTTTACACCATCAATAGTTGTTATATTCTTCATTTTGATAACGTTTTTCCATTTCTTTTAAAATAGCATCAACATCTAAACTCGGTGTTAATTCAATTTTCTTTTTACTCATAAAATAACTTGGATAACTGCTCTCGTAATTCACTTACAGACATTTTTTTTTCGGCCAATAAACTTAAAAATAAAGCAACACCAACTAAGAGCATCTCGTCCATAATGTAATTCTGGATAAATAATTCCACCATTACCTTCTCCTCCAATAATAGCATTATTCTTTTTCATTAATTCAACAACATTTACTTCTCCAACTGCACTTGCTTCATAATGTGCCTCCATGTTTTTCAGTAACATCTCGTAATGCTCTTGTAGAACTCATATTACTAACTGTATTTCCTGGTGTTTTACTTAAAACATAATCTGCACAAGCAACTAATGTATATTCTTCTCCAAACATTTCACCATTTTCATCCATAAATGCTAATCGATCTACATCTGGATCTACAACAATTCCAAAATCTGCTTGTTCTTTTACAACTAGCTTCAGATAAATCTGTTAAATGTTCTTTTAAAGGTTCTGGATTATGTGGAAAATGACCATTAGGCTCACAATATAATTTTACAGGTTCTACTCCTAATCGCTCTAATAATAAAGGAATTGCAATTCCTCCTGTAGAATTTACACCATCAACAACTACTTTAAAATTAGCATTCTTCAATTGCTTTTTTATTTACTAATGGTAAATCTAAAACTTCATCAATATGTATATCGATATAAGCATCATTTTTTGTTATTTTTCCTAAATCATCAACTTCAGCAAAATCTATGGTATCATCTTCAGCAATATCTAAAATACTTTGCTCCGTCTTCTACCATTTAAAAATTCACCTTTTTCATTTAATAATTTTAAAGCATTCCATTGTTTTGGATTATGACTTGCCGTTAAAATAATTCCTCCATCTGCATGTTCCATAGGTACTGCAATTTCAACAGTTGGTGTTGTAGACAAACCTAAATCAATAACATGAATTCCTAATCCAACTAAAGTATTCATTACCAAATTCTGAATCATTTCTCCAGAAATTCTGGCATCTCTTCCAACAACAACTCTATAAGTTTCTTTTTTACGTTGTTGTTTTACCCAATACCATAAGCTGCTGCAAATTTAACAGCATCAATTGGTGTTAAATTATCTCCAACTTGTTCCTCCAATAGTTCCTCGAATTCCTGAAATTGATTTTATTAATGTCATTGTTAAGTTAAATTTTGACAAATATACTATACCAAAATGGTATTGTTTAACCTGAATTTGTAATTTAGAAAAATGAATTTTTTAGCTCATATTTATTTTTCCGGAGATGACAGAAATAGCAATTGGAAATTTTATTTCCGATAGTGTTCGAGGAAATAAATATAAATCATTTCCCATAGGAATTCAGAAAGGCATTTTGCTGCATCGTAACATTGATACGTTTACAGATGCTCATAAAATTTTCAGAAAAAGCACCAAGCGATTGCATGAAAATTATGGTCATTATTCCGGAGTAATTGTTGATATTTTTTATGATCATTTTTTAGCTAAAAATTGGAAATTATATTCAGATCAATCTTTAGAAGAATACACTATAAAATTTTATGAAGTTTTACTAGATAAATATGATCTATTACCAGCAAGAGTTCAAAACTTAATCACCATATTTGATTAAAGATAATTGGTTATTAAGTTATGCAACTATTGATGGTATAAGCAGAGTATTAAAAGGAATGAACAAACGTACTAAGTATAAATCTAATATGGAATTTGCTACTGAAGAACTCAAAGAAAATTATACCTTGTTTGAAAATGAATTTAGATCGTTTTTTGAAGAACTTATGGCGTTTTCCAATAACAAAATACAAGAAATAAATCTCAAATTATGAAAAGATTAATATTCATTTTTGGTGTTTTTTTCTTTATTATTTCTTGTAGATCAGTCAAGGATTACAGGGATCAATCTTCCTCTAGAGGTGTGATTGTTAATGAAGCTATGGTAGTTTCTGCAAGAGCTGAAGCATCTGAAATTGGACTGGAAATACTAAAAAAAGGAGGAAATGCATTTGATGCAATGGTAGGTACTGAACTTGCACTTGCTGTGGCGTATCCTTTTGCGGGAAGTCTTGCAGGTGGTGGTTTTATGGTATACAGGTTAAAAAATGGGGAAAATGGAGCTTTAGATTACAGAGAAAAGGCACCATTATCAGCGAATAAAAATATGTATTTAGACGAAAGTGGTAATGTGGATCCGGAAAGAAGTAGATTCGGTGGACTGTCTGTTGGAGTCCCAGGTACAATTGCAGGAATATTTGCAGTTCACGAAAAATTTGGAACTATTTCGTTGCATGATATCATTTTACCGGTTATTGCTTTAGCTAGAAAGGGAGTTATAGTAACGACAAAACAAGAAGAAAGACTTAAAACCTATCAACCATTGTTTAAAAAAGTAAATAAGGACTCTATACAATTTGAATACAATTGGAAAGCTTATGACACGATAAAAAACCTATCATTGGCTTCAACACTGCAAAAAATATTAACGAATGGAAGAGATGAATTTTATAAAGGTGAAACAGCAGTTAAATTAGTTGAATTTATAAAAAACAATGGAGGAATAATTACTCTTGAAGATCTTAGTAGGTACGAAGCAAAATGGCGAAAACCCATCATTTTTAAATATGATGATCTGACCATAATTTCTATGTCACCTCCTTCAAGTGGTGGTATTTGCTTAGCTCAGATAATGAAAATGATCGAACCTTATGATATCCATAGTTTTGGTCATAACTCCCCTAAAGCAATTCAACTTATTACGGAGGCATCCCGACGTGCCTACGCAGACAGAAGTTACTTTTTGGGAGATCCGGATTTTACTATTATTCCAGACTCCATTCTTAAGAGTAGTAAATATTTAAAGAAACGAATGGCGTCTTTTAGTTTTGAAAATGCAACAAAATCAAGCGACATTTCCCACGGAAACATTGAAATTGTAGAAAGTGATGAAACTACTCATTACTCTATTATTGATCAATTCGGTAATTCCATTTCTGCTACCACAACACTTAATGGCGCATATGGATCTAAACTCTATTGTTCAGAATTAGGCTTCTTTATAAATAATCAAATGGATGATTTTTCCAGTAAACCGGGAGAGCCCAATATGTTTGGACTGATAGGTGCAGAAGCAAATAGTATTGAACCAGAAAAGCGTATGCTCAGCTCTATGACACCGACAATTATAGAAAAAAATGGTGATTTATTCATGAGTTTAGGATCTCCTGGAGGTTCGACAATAATTACTTCTGTTTTGCAAACTATATTAAATGTTCATGAGTATAAAATGGGTATGCAGCAAGCTGTAGATGCTGCCCGATTTCATCATCAATGGTTACCTGATGAAATACGAATGGAACCTAACTCATTTTCTCCGTCCATAAAATATAAGCTTCAGAAAAAAGGCTATAAGACTAATGAAGAACATTCTCCAATAATTGGCAAAGTAGATGGTATTCTGGTAATGGAAAACGGTCAATTAGAAGGAGGTGCAGATAAAAGAGGTGACGATACTGCAATTGGTTTTTAAATGGATTTAGTAAACAAATTAATATCACTACTAAAAGAACATTCCGATGCAAATAATAAATCTCCAATGGAGGCTTATATGAAGCATAAGTTTGAATTCTTAGGAATAAAATCATCTGAAAGGAAAACGCTTCTAAAACAATTTATAAATGAAAATAAATCAAATCTTAATTCAGAGTGTAGAGTAATTGTTAAAAAACTATATGAACTACCGGAAAGAGAATTTCATTATTGTGCCATGGAAATAATGGATAAATTCTTAAAAAATAATTATAAAATTGATGATATAGATTTAATTCAAGATTTGATTTGTACTTACTCTCACTGGGATAGTGTCGACTTTATAGCTAAACACATTTTAGGTAATTATCTAATTTGTTATCCTGATAAAACTAAAGAGATTATTTCAGAATATTCTTCTAGTAAAAATATGTGGTTAAACCGAAGTGCGATACTTTTTCAGCTTGGGTACAAAGAAAAAACTAATTCCGATTTGTTATTCAGTTTATGCGAAGCACATGCTCCTTCAAATGAATTCTTCATCAGGAAAGCAATCGGTTGGTCATTACGTGAATATGCTAAGGTAAATCCGATATCTGTAAAGGAATTTGTAAATTCACATCAATTGTCATCATTGAGCCAAAAAGAAGCACTTAAACATATAAACGGTAAATGATCGATATAGTTGTTCTCACAGATAAGAGATATATAAAAGATTCGACAACGGATCTATATAAGCACAATGTTTTTTATGAAGATGAATTAGTTGTAAATGCCTTGAAGAATGAAGGATTAAATGTATTACGAATGGCATGGGATGATCCAACATTTAATTGGTCTGATACCAAATTTGCTTTATTTAGGACTACCTGGGATTATTTTGAAAGGTTTGATGAATTTTCTTCATGGCTAAGTCAGGTATCTAAACAAACTCAATTATTAAATTCAGAGAAAATAATTCGTTGGAATATTGATAAACACTATCTGCTAGATTTAAAACGAAAAGGGATTCACATTGCAAAATCTTACTTCTTGGAACAAGGTGAGCAAATGAGTTTAAATGAAATTCACGAAAAACTAAATTGGCAAGAGACAGTTCTAAAACCTTGCATTTCTGGTGCAGCCAGACATACCTATAGATTAAATAAAAACAATATAAAAGACCATGAAAACGTTTTTAAACAGTTAGTAGCCAATGAAGCTATGATCCTTCAACCATTTCAAGAAAATATTGTTAAACAAGGTGAAGTTTCTTTAATGGTAATTGATGGTAAATTTACTCATGCTGTGCTAAAAATTGCAAAAAAAGGAGACTTTAGGGTTCAGGATGATTTTGGTGGAACTGTGCAAACTTATAATGCTTCTTTGGAGGAAATAAAATTTGCTGAAAATGCTGTAAAAGCATGCATTGATAAGCCTATCTATGCCAGAGTAGATGTTTTTAAAGATAATGATGGTATATTAGCACTTTCTGAACTCGAATTAATTGAACCTGAATTATGGTTCAGAAACAACCCTGAATCGTCAAATTTATTAGCTGCAGCAATAAAAAAATTTATATGAACCTCAAAAAAGTTTTAAAATGGATTGCTGGTACAGTAGTATTTCTTACTCTACCAACACTTTTGCTATATGGCGGTTTATACTTAAAATATAATGAAGAAATTCCTTTTGGTGTTCAAGGTGCTAAAGCCGATTCATTAGCAACTAAAATGATGAGAAGTATAGATTATGAGGCTTTCAAAAAGACAAAATTTATAGAATGGACCTTTAAAAAACGGCATCATTTTAAATGGGAAAAAAATGAAAATGTCTGTACCGTTTATTGGAAAGAATTTAAAGTAGACCTTGATTTGGATGATTATTCGAAAAGCAAAGCTTTTATTCATAATTTTCGGGTGGAAGGCCGCCAAGCTCAAGGTCTAATCAACAAGGCAATAAGTTATTTTAACAACGACTCTTTTTGGTTAGTAGCTCCATTTAAAGTTTTTGATGTTGGCACAGAGCGTAGATTGGTTACACTCGATTCTGGTGAAGAAGCGTTATTAGTTACCTATACTTCAGGAGGGTCTACACCAGGTGATTCCTATTTATGGTTATTGGACGATTCTTACCGACCAAAGAGCTTTAAAATGTGGACATCTATTCTTCCAATCCAAGGATTAGAAGCCTCCTGGGAGGATTGGATCACTACAGAGAGTGGTGCCCAACTACCTACATTTCATAAGTTTTTGTTTTTTGGCATCGAAATTAATGATGTCAAAACTACTTTATAACACCTCAACTTTTTACATTCAACAAGTTAATCAGGAATAACTCTGCTTCATTTTTAAGTCTAAAAAACGTACCTTTGCAACTTTGCGTATTTATGAGTGAATTTGAAGAAAATATCGAGGTTAGAGGTGCACGTGTTCATAATTTAAAGAACATAGATGTTACTATTCCAAGGGAAAAACTGGTAGTTATTACCGGTTTGTCTGGCAGTGGAAAATCCTCTTTGGCTTTTGATACCATATATGCGGAAGGACAGCGACGCTATATCGAAACATTTTCTGCTTATGCAAGGCAATTTTTAGGTGGTCTCGAACGACCCGATGTCGATAAAATTGATGGTTTATCACCAGTTATTGCTATAGAGCAAAAAACAACAAGTAAATCACCTCGATCTACGGTTGGAACCATTACAGAAATATATGATTTTTTAAGATTATTGTTTGCTCGTGCTAGTGATGCTTACAGCTATAACACTGGAGAAAAGATGGTTAGTTATAGTGATGAGCAAATTAAAGACCTCATTTTAGAAAGTTTTGATCAAAAGCGAATAAATATATTAGCTCCTGTAGTAAGGTCCAGAAAAGGACATTACAGAGAGTTGTTTGAACAAATTGCTAAACAAGGATTTGTTAAGGTCAGAACCGATGGTGAAATAAGGGAACTGGTTAAAGGAATGAAGCTGGACAGATATAAAACACATGATGTTGAAATTGTCATAGACCGCTTAAAAATTGATGAAAATGTAGACAAGGATAATAGATTATCTGAAACCATAAATACGGCAATGTACCATGGTAATGACGTGCTTTTGGTAATCGACCAGGATTCCAATGAATCTCGGTACTTTAGTCGCAGTTTAATGTGTCCTGCATCCGGTATTTCTTATCCTAATCCAGAACCGAACAATTTTTCATTCAACTCGCCTAAAGGGGCATGTTCGGTATGTAATGGAATTGGAAATCTATTCCAGGTAAATAAGGATAAAATTATTCCAGACGCATCTATATCAATAAAAAATGGAGCATTGGCGCCTCATGGTCCTGAAAAAAGTAGCTGGATTTTTAAACAATTCGAATTAATTGCTCAGCGCTATAATTTTAGTTTAAGTGATCCATATAAGGTCATTCCTGAAGAAGCTAAACAAATGATATTATACGGTGGAAATGAAAAATTTTCAGTAGATAGTAAAACATTAGGAGTAACCAGAAATTATAAAATCGATTTTGAAGGAGTAGCAAATTTTATCGAAAATCAATTTAAAACCTCAGATTCCACATCCATAAAACGATGGGCTAAAGAATACATGGATAATGTTATTTGTCATGAATGTGATGGCTCAAGATTAAAAAAGGAATCTCTTTATTTCAAGATCAACAACAATAACATAGCCGATTTAGCAGGTAAAGATATAATAGACCTTGCAAAATGGTTTAATGAATTAGAATCTAATCTTTCCGAAAAACAACTAAAAATATCAGAAGAAATTATTAAGGAAATAAAAACCCGACTTCAGTTTTTGTTAGATGTCGGATTAGATTATTTATCTCTGAATAGAAGTTCCAAATCACTTTCCGGAGGTGAAGCACAACGTATACGATTAGCAACTCAAATTGGATCTCAACTGGTAGGTGTGCTCTATATATTAGATGAACCGAGTATAGGTTTACATCAAAGAGATAATAATAAATTAATTAACTCTCTAGTTTCTCTGAGGGATATCGGAAATTCGGTTATAGTCGTAGAACATGACAAGGAAATGATAGAGCGAGCTGACCACGTTATAGATATTGGCCCTAGAGCTGGCAAACATGGAGGAGAAATCATCAGCGAGGGCTCTCCAAAAGAACTTAAAGAACATGATACCTTAACCGCCGATTATATGAATGGAACTAAAAATATAGAAGTTCCAAAAAAAAGAAGGAAAGGCAATGGTAAATCCATCATTCTTAAAGGTTGTACTGGTAACAACTTGAGAAATGTAACTGTCGAACTTCCTTTGGGAAAAATGATAGGCGTCACTGGAGTTTCAGGTAGTGGCAAATCAACCTTAATAAATGAAACCTTATATCCAATTTTAAATGCTCATATTTATAATGGGGTAAAAATACCTATGCCCTATAAAAGTATTAAGGGTTTAGATAATATAGATAAGGTTATTGATATAAATCAGTCGCCAATTGGCAGGACTCCACGAAGTAACCCAGCTACTTATACTGGAACATTTAGTGAGATACGAAGTTTATTCGCTAAAATTCCGGAAGCTATGATTCGCGGATATAAGCCAGGAAGATTTAGCTTTAATGTTGCAGGAGGTAGATGTGAAACCTGCAAAGGTGGCGGTTTAAGGGTTATAGAAATGAATTTTCTTCCTGATGTTTATGTAGAATGTGAGACTTGTCAGGGCAAACGATTCAACAGAGAGACTTTAGAAATTAGATACAAAGGAAAATCTATTAGCGACGTTCTGAATATGACTATAGAAGAAGCCGTTTATTTCTTCGAACATATTCCTAAAATATACAATAAATTAAAAACTATAGAAGATGTCGGCCTTGGCTATATAACTTTGGGGCAACAGAGTACAACACTATCCGGAGGTGAGGCACAACGAATTAAACTGGCTACTGAATTAAGTAAACGAGATACTGGAAATACATTTTATATACTTGACGAACCAACTACAGGTCTGCATTTTGAAGACATTAGAGTTCTTATGCTTGTTCTGAATAAGCTTGTCGACAAAGGCAATACTGTCGTCATAATAGAGCACAATTTAGATGTAATTAAAACTGTAGATCATATTATAGATATTGGGTACGAAGGAGGTAAGGGAGGCGGACAAATTGTTGTTATTGGAACGCCTGAAGAAGTGTCAAAACATAAGAAAAGTTATACTGCAGAGTTCCTCAAAAAAGAATTAAATTTGTACAAATAAAGATATTAAATGAGATCAGAAAAAAATCTTAGGCGTTGGAATGAAATAAAGACAAACGATTCCTGGGCAATTTTTAAAATTATGGGAGAATTTGTCAATGGTTATGAAAAGCTTAGTCAAATAGGACCATGCGTATCTATATTTGGATCGGCGAGAACAAAACCCGGACAAAAATATTATGAACTAACTGAAGAAGTTGCTAAAAAAATAGTAGAAGCAGGATATGGTGTCATTACTGGTGGTGGTCCCGGAATTATGGAGGCTGGTAATAAAGGTGCTCATTTAGGAGGTGGTACCTCTGTAGGATTAAATATTGAACTTCCATTTGAACAGCATGATAATCCGTATATAGATTCTGATAAAAGTTTGGATTTCGATTACTTCTTTGTGCGAAAGGTAATGTTTGTAAAATACTCCCAGGGATTTGTTGTCATGCCAGGTGGATTTGGCACTTTAGACGAATTGTTTGAAGCTATAACGCTTATACAAACTAAAAAGATTGAACTGTTTCCTATTATCTTGGTTGGAAGAAATTTTTGGGAAGGGTTGTTTGACTGGATAAAAGATGCACTCCTGGAAAAGAACGGTAATATTAGTCCGAAAGATCTGGATCTCATTCATATTGTAGATACTTCCGATGAAGTAATCTATATTCTGGATTCTTTCTATAAGGAATTTGATCTAAGTCCAAACTTTTAATCTCATCATGAAATTCCCAATTTCTATCCTATTTTTTTTTCTACTGTCCGGTTATTTAGGTTTTTCTCAGGAAACTTTTAAAGTCATGTTCTATAATTTGCTGAATTTTCCTTTACAGGAACCACCAAGCAGAATTCAACATCTGGATTTTATTTTAAACGATTACCAACCAGACATCTTCATGGTCTGTGAATTAAATAATTCCGATGGAGCTACCAGTATTTTAAATGCTATGCAGAACATCAATTCGGATTACACAATGGCTAATTTTGTTCTGAATACCTCTGATGATACTATAGGTAATCAAAACGATCTTCAAAATCTGATCTATTATGATAGCTCAAAATTTATTTTAGAATCTCAGGATGAAGTCACAACTGTATTCAGAGATTTTAATCGTTATACAATTAAACTTAATACGATAGAACAAATTACTAATCCAATATATTTAGAGATATTTGTTTGCCATTTAAAAGCTTCAGATGGAGTGGATAACGAAAATTTAAGATTACAAATGGTGAATGATCTGCAAAGTTATTTAAACAACCCGTTAAATAACTTTGATAGCAATAGCTTTATAATGCTCGCAGGAGATTTTAACGTTTATTCATCATCGGAACCTGCTTTTCAGGAATTAATTGATAATACGAATACAATCACTTTTTCAGATCCTGCCAACAGAATTGGAAATTGGCATACGAACGTGAGTTATTTGGATGTATTCACACAATCTACAAGAACCTCATCAAGTTTAGGTGGATCAACTGGAGGATTTGACGACCGTTTTGATTTTATAATGACTTCAGAAAATATGTTATCAAATTCAGAATTGTTCTACGTAGCAGATTCGTATAAAGCCTATGGCAATAACAACAACCCTTCATGCTTTAATCAAGAAATTAACTCTTTTTCCTGCAATGGTTCAGAATTTTCTTTTGATATAAGAAATGCACTTTATAATTTTAGTGATCATCTTCCTGTCACTATACAATTACAAACCAATCAAACATTAAGTTTAGATAAAGTTTCTTCTAATAACGCAATTACGTTTCTTGATGGAAATTTGGTTAGATCTCAGCTAAACTTAAAAGTTAATTTTGGATTAATTTCTTTAAAATATATAAATATTTATAATACATTGGGGCAAAAAGTAAAAACAATTGCTATCGATAATTCAGGCTTGATTTTAGAGGATATTTCCCCTTTAGCAAATGGAATTTACTTTTTAGTTCCGGATAGTTATGAATCTGCAAAACCTTTAAAGTTTATTAAAACAAATTGAAATATCGCTATATAAATATTATCTTAACATTATTGATTTGTAATAACTCTTTTAGTCAAAATAAGATAGACTTAAACGCGTATTTAGACATTGAAAATAAACAGATCAGAATTAATCAAACAATAGAGTATTTTAATGATTCGGATGATTCTTTAAAAATAATATATCTTAATGATTGGAGTAATAGTTACTCAACTAAATCCACCCCTTTAGCCAAAAGATTTGCAGAAGAATTTAGCAATAAATTTCATTTTGCCAAAAATGAACAAAGAGGTTTTACAGTTGTCACTTCTTTAAAAGATCAAAATAACTCTGAACTTCAGTTCACTAGAATTGCAGGTCAAATAGATATAATTAAAGTAGAGTTGCAGGAACCTGTTCCTCCTAAAGAATCTTATAAAATAAGTCTAAATTATATTGTACAAATACCAAGTGATTCTTTTACAAGGTTTGGTGTAACGAATAATTTGGATTTTAAATTAAAGAATTGGTTCATCACACCAGCCATTTATAATGGTGAGTGGAATTATTATAGCAATAAGGGTTTAGACGATCTTTACCTCCCTAAATCAACTCTTAATTTTGAAATTGAATACCCAAGAAATTATTTACTGATTTCTGAATTGGACATTATTGATCTAACTCTTAAAAATGTAACCCAGGTAATGAAGTTATTTGGTGAGAATAGAATTGACACCAAACTATTCTTTACAAGAATTCCTTCTTTTAAAATGGTTGAAACCGATTTTTTTACCGTTGTTACGAATATCGAAGATGAAGGATTAGGAGCCATGGATAAAGCTATCATTACAGATAAGATGGCTAAGTTTTTGCATGATAATCTGGGAAGATATCCTCATAGAAAATTAATGCTGTCGAACGTAGAATATAAAGAGGATCCAATTTATGGGTTAAATTTATTACCAGATTTTATTCGTCCGTTTCCCGATCATTTTCAATATGAATTAAAGATTTTAAAAACTGCTTTAAGGAACTATTTGATTAATACATTAGAATTAAATCCGAGAAAAGATCATTGGTTGTTAGATGGCTTACAGGTTTATTTCTTAATGAAATATATAGATGAGCATTACCCTAACATGAAGCTTATGGGTGCTCTATCTAATATTTGGGGTATCAAATCTTTTCATGCCGCCGATTTGGAGTTTAACGATCAATATGCATTTTTATACATGAATATGGCAAGAGCTAATCTCGACCAGCCTTTAACAATGCAAAAAGATTCACTATTAAAATTCAATAAAAATATTGCCAACAAATATAAAGCTGGAATTGGACTGAAGTATTTAGATGATTATGTAGAAGATAGTATAGTTGATAAGACTATTAAAGAATATTTAGCCAATAATAAATTAAAACCCACATCTCCAACAGATTTTGAAAATCTGCTAAGATCGAAAACAACTAAAAATATAGATTGGTTTTTTACCGATTATTTGAAGACAACAAAAAAAATCGATTTTAAAATTATAAATGTAGACAAATCTGAAGATTCCCTTAGAGTTACAATAAAAAACAAGAGAAATAGTAATGTACCGATTTCTTTGTTTTCAATGAAAGAAGATTCCATTTTGTCAAGAACCTGGATTTCAAATGTTAAGGACAAAACTACCATAACAATCCCTAAAGAAGGAGCAGACAGGTTAGTTCTAAATGACAATAAGGTCATTCCGGAAATAAATCTAAGGAACAATACAAAATCTTTAAATCCGTCTTTATTTAACAAACCTCCCCAAGTAAGGCTATTTAAAGATGTTGAAGATCCGGATTATAATCAAGTATTTATAATGCCACTTATAGAATACAAGAACATTTATGATGGCCTGCGACTAGGAATGAAGGTTTACAATAAAACCATTTTAAAGAAAGCCTTTATATATAAAATTGCACCACAATATTCCACTAATTCAAGATCTTTAACTGGCTCTGCAGTAGTACAGTATAATCAATACCTTCAGGATAATGATCGTTTATATCGGATCTACTATGGTTTAGGGTCCAGCTATTCAAGTTACGCCGAAGATTTATTTGTAACGATATTGACACCAAATATCAGTTTTTACTTTAGAGATAATAAAGACTTAAGGTCTAATAAAAGAGAAATTCTAAATTTCAGATATGTTGATATTAACAGAGATGAAGATATTAATAAAATTGCAGATGCTTCAGAGCCTAATTACGGTGTCTATAATATCAGGTATATTAACAGTAATCCTGGATTAGTAAATTTTTCAAGTTGGTTTGCCGATTTTCAAATATCACAAACTTTTAGTAAGATTTCGTTAAATTATGAATTTAGAAGATTGTTTAAAAGCAATAGACAATTAAACATCAGGCTTTTTGCCGGTGCTTTTTTGAGTAATAAGAACGATCCAAGTTCAGACTATTTCAGCTTTGCCCTTGACCGACCAACAGATTACCTTTTTGATTATAACTATTTAGGACGATCTGAAGACACTGGAATATTTAGTCAACAAATAATAATTGCCGAAGGAGGATTTAAATCTAAACTAGATACTCCTTTCGCAAATCAATGGATATCAACACTTAATGTCAGTTCATCTATATGGAACTATATTCAGGCATATGGAGACATTGGTTTAGTAAAAAATAAAAATCAGGGTGCAAAATTCGTTTACGATTCAGGTATAAGGGTAAACCTGGTGCAAGATTATTTCGAAGTTTACTTTCCGGTCTATTCTAATCTTGGATGGGAAATTGGGCAACCAAAATACAGTGAAAAAATTAGATTTGTTCTGACCGTTGATCCTAAGACATTATTTGGATTATTTTCGAGAAGATGGTACTAACAGACTGCCATTAAATTCTTGAATAAGGAGTATTCAAGATAGAATTAAATTCATCTGATTCAAACCATTTAATTAAATAATTAGCAAATTATTTGTAATATTTAAATATTATTTTACATTATCAGTAATAATTGTAATATTTGTTAACTATTATATAAGGTATTTAACTTTTTATACAATTGCAAAACGGACAAATATTAACTAAATTTGCCTTATTCAACAAAAAGCTATGCAAGATAATCCTGAGTTAACAGCTAATATAACATATGAAGACTTTAAAACAGAAGTCCTAAATGATTATAAGATTGCTGTAACGAGTCGTGAATGTAGTGTTCTGGGAAGACGTGAAGTATTAACTGGAAAGGCTAAATTCGGGATTTTTGGTGATGGAAAAGAAATACCTCAACTAGCTTTGGCTAAAGCTTTTAAAAATGGAGACTTTCGTTCTGGGTACTACAGAGACCAAACTTTTATGATGTGTATTGGAGAACTTTCTATAGAACAATTCTTTGCAGGTCTTTATGCCAATACAGATTTAGAGCAAGAGCCGATGTCCGCAGGAAGACAAATGGGTGGGCATTTTGCAACACATAGCTTAGACGAAGATGGAAATTGGAAAGATTTAACTAAACAAAAGAATTCAAGTGCAGATATTTCTCCAACTGCAGGGCAAATGCCAAGGTTATTGGGATTAGCACAAGCTTCAAAAGTGTATCGGGAGATTAAGGAGATTGATAGTGCCAAGTTTTCGGTTAATGGTGATGAAATCGCCTGGGGAACAATTGGTAATGCCAGTACAAGTGAAGGGTTATTCTTTGAAACGATTAATGCTGCCGGAGTTTTGCAAGTACCTGTGGTTTTGAGTATTTGGGACGATGAATATGGTATATCGGTTCCTGCAAAGTATCATACTACTAAAGAAAGTATTTCGGAAGCCTTAACTGGTTTTAAACGTACTGAAACCAAAAAAGGATACGAGATATTAAAAGTTAAAGGCTGGAATTATGTAGAATTAATTCAAACCTATCTAAATGCCTCAGAAATTGCTCGATCACAGCATGTTCCAGTAATTATCCATGTGGAAGAATTAACCCAACCTCTAGGTCATTCAACCTCTGGTAGTCATGAAAGGTATAAATCTAAAGAACGATTAGATTGGGAAAAAGAAAATGATTGTATCTTGAAAATGAGGGAATGGATGGTTGAAAATGATATTGCATCAGATGAAGATCTTACCCAAATAGAAAGAGAAATTAAAAAGAATGTAAGAGAGGGAAAAACTGCAGCCTGGAATAATTTTTTAGCACCAATAATAAAGGAGAAAAAGGAGCTTGAAACCATATTAGATAGGCTGAGTCATAAAAGTTCAAATAAAGTTTTTATCGATAAATTATTTGGAGCACTCAAGAATTATAAGGAACCTGGCAGAAAAGATGTAATCTCAATAGCACGTAAAGCGCTTCGTTATGTTTTAAATGAAGAATCATCAGAAAAAGAGGAATTAAAGAATTGGGTGAAAAAATATTTTGAAGATATCCAACCTCTTTACAGTTCTCACTTATACAGTCAATCTGAGAATAATCCATTAAATATTGATCCAATTGATCCTATTTATAGTGAAAAACCTGATAAAGTTGATGGTCGAATTATAATTAGAGACAATTTTGAAGTCTTAATTCAAAAATATCACAACCTTCTATTGTTTGGAGAAGATACCGGAAATATTGGAGATGTTAATCAAGGTCTGGAAGGATTACAACTAAAATTTGGTGTTGAAAGAGTTTCAGATACAGGAATTCGAGAAGCAACTATTGTTGGTCAAGGAATTGGAATGTCTATGCGAGGCCTTCGACCAATTGCTGAAATTCAGTATCTGGATTACGTAATGTATGCTTTACAGATTATAAGTGATGACCTTGCAACTTTGCATTACCGAACAAAAGGACGTCAAAAAGCTCCATTAATAATACGTACAAGAGGCCATAGATTAGAAGGAATCTGGCATTCAGGATCTCAGTTGGGTGGAATCTTAAATCTTATAAAAGGTATATTCGTTCTCGTTCCTCGTAATATGGTAAAAGCTGCAGGCTTTTACAATACTTTATTAAAGGGAGACAATCCGGCATTGGTTATAGAATGTTTGAACGGATATAGATTAAAAGAGAATCTTCCTTCTAATATGGGTGAATTTACAACTCCTATTGGAGTAGTTGAAACAGTGAAGGAAGGTACAGACATGACATTGGTTTCATATGGGTCTACCCTTCGCATCGTTCAGCAAGTTGCAAAAGAATTGCTGGAAGTTGGTGTAGATGCTGAAGTAATTGATGTTCAATCTTTAGTGCCAATCGATATCAATCATGACATTAGTAAAAGTTTAGAAAAAACAAATCGTTTAGTAATAATCGATGAAGATGTTCCAGGTGGAGCATCAGCATATATTTTAAACGAAGTATTAAATAATCAAAATGGGTATCAATATCTTGATAGTCAACCTAAATTAATTACTTCTAAAGAGCACAGACCTGCTTATGGAACAGATGGAGATTACTTCTCAAAACCATCAGCAGAAGATATTTTTGAGGGAGTTTACGATGTTATGCACGAAATGAGTCCTATTGATTTTCCTAAATTGAGATAATAGTGCTATTTTAGTTTCTTAAAATTGCATTTTCCTTGTTTCCCGATTTTAATATTTATAGCACTCCACTATTAATTCTTGCATTACAAGGATTAATTTTTGCTATACTATTATTTTATAAATATAAAAATAAAGGGAATATCTCAGATCTGTTTTTAGGTCTTATTCTATTGCTTACCTGTTATTCTCAAACATGTTATACAATAGGATTTATGGGTTGGTATGACGAATATAGAAACACCAAGATAAATTACTTTTTATATAATATAGCCATCGCACTTGGGCCATTGATTTTCTTTTATGTAAAATCAATTACGACTTCAAATTTTAAATTTAGAAAAAATGATTGGTGGCATTTTGCATTTGCTATTGCTTTTGTGATTTACAGGTTATCTATTTTTACCTATGATGCCTTACAACCTGGATTTAGCGAAACCCAAAATGGTGTCTTGAAAATTAGTTTGGATGAGGCTATAATCCAACCAACAATGGGCTTTATTGAGTTTCCATTTATGCTCCTGTATTTGGCTTTTACGCTTCAATTGTTCTACCATTACAGAAATAGAATTACTCAGTATTTCTCAAATACCTATAAACTTGAGTTGAATTGGATTTTAAGTTTTTTAATTCTGTTTTCGCTTATGTTTCTGTATGATACAATTCAAACCATTATTGGAACATTTGTGACCGATTTAAATTATGAACAGAGATGGTGGTTAAATCTATTTGCTGCGCTAATAACTTTATATGTAGGAATTAAAGGATACTTCACGGATACTACAAAGCTGAAGAAGTTGAATTTTAGTTTTTCTCCAAATCGTGATGCAATTCCTGAAATTACTCAAGGCGAAAAACCAAAAAATATTTCGATAGCAGATATTGAATTAGTAAAAAATCTAATGGAAAAAGAAAAATCTTATCTTAATCCAGAGTTGAATTTATCTGATCTTGCTGAACAAGCCAATATATCTCGAGGACAACTTTCTGAAATTATAAATTCTGGATTTAGTAAGAATTTTAATGATTTTGTAAATATGTATCGTGTTGAAGCATTTAAGGATATGCTAAAAGAAGATCGACATAAACAGCTATCATTGTTGGGAATTGCCCAAGAATGTGGTTTTAATAGTAAAGCAACATTCAACAGAGTATTTAAAAAATTAACTAACCACTCACCTACCGAATATCTTAATTCAACATTAAACTAAGACGTCTCAAATCGTATTTAAGACCATACAAAACGTTTTAAGTCGTTCAACTAAGAATCTTGATGCACTTTTGTTTTATCAAACAGAAATAAAAATTTAGCATCATGAAAACAATTTTAAAAAATTTAATAACACCTATTATACAAAAACATTGGTTTGCAGATTTGATCTTTGCTTTTGTTCGTTTTATCTGCGGAATGCTTTTGGCATTGGATTTCGGAGCAAGTAAATTTGGAATGCCTTGGACGGAAAAAGGTCAAAACCTTGGACTTTTTGAAGTTGCGGCTTGGTTCCCGGAAGATGTTGCATCCTATGGAGGAATTTTTGCCGTGGCTCCAATATTCTTTGCTTGGATAGGAGCATTTAGTGAAGCTGTTGGTGGACTGTTTTTAGCATTCGGATTAAAAACTCGCATTGCTTCGTTCTTACTCATGTGCACAATGTTTGTTGCAATTTTTCTACAAAAATGGGGACAAGGAATTTGGGGTATGTTACCTGCTTTGGGCTTTTTATGGATAACACTCTACAACCTATATTTTGGTTCAGGTCGTTTCGGTTTGGACTATTTAATCAGTAAAAAAATAAAATCTTAAAAAAAATCGCATGAAAACTTTATTCACCACTCTATTAATTCTCTTTGTAGCATTTAATACTAATGCACAGAGTAAAATTTCTTTGTCAGACTTCAAAATCCTTGATAATACATCTTGGGAAGGTAATTTAACTTATAAAAATTATCAAGATGGCAAACAAATTTCCATACCAACAACAATGCAAATTAAGTTAACAGATAAAGCAATTGAACGAGCACTTCAATATACTTACGAGCCTGATAAAAATATATTTTCAAAAACTAAAATTAAGAAAAATGGAAGGTACTTGGGAAAACAAGAAGTTATTAAAAAAATTATGGATCCAGATGGCTCCTTTAAAATTGTAACAAAATATGAAGGTAAGGATGATAATAAAAAAGCAACGATGTACATTACCTATGAGCTAAATTCCAATTCATATTCTGTAATTAAGGAAGTAGAGTTTAATAACTCAAATGAACGCTTTGTTAGACATCAATATAAATATACCAAAAAATAATCCTATGAAACTTATAAAACTACTAACAATACTTTTAATTATGACAAGTTGTGTGCAAGAAACTCATCTTAAAACCATTACTTTCAAATTAGATATGAATGGTATTGAAAACGTCTCAGAAGTTGGAATAAGAGGTTCTTTTACCTCTAACCCTTGGGAAAAAACCATTTTCTTTTCAGATGAAGACAATGATGGAATATATGAAGGAACCCTTTCTCAAAAAACTGCACATAGTCGTGTTGAATTTAAATTTGTAAATCAAAATGACCAATTTGAATTGCAAGATCAAAACAATAGAAGTATTGAATTTGAATATAAACCGGAGATAATTATTTATGAAGGTGTATTTAACGATACGAAGAAAATTAATATTACTAAAAAAGATTAAAATGAAAAAGATAACGTTACTACTATTTTTTATAAGCTTTTGTGGTTTAGCACAAATTAAGGGAAACAAAGATATTGAGACCAGAACCTTTAAAATAGAGAATATAAAGACTATCAAAATTAATCTCTATGCAAAGGTAACAATTGACCAATCTGCAAGAGAAGGATTAACAATTACCGCCGATACAAATTTATTTGATCTCATTGAAAAAGAAGTAATCAATAATACCTTATACCTAGATCAAAAGGAATGGATTCAAGCCTCCCAAAACATGATAATTCATATAGGAGCTCCAGAATTGAAACGTATTATTTCCGGAACTCATGATACTACTAAAATTATAAATGTTGACAACGATGAGTTACAGGTTAATGCACCTATTGGTAATGTTATAATTGAAGGAAAAACCAAAGAATTAAGAATTGGATCTGAGTTATCAAAAATAGATGCAACTAAATTGTTAGCTGAAAATGCATTAGTGAATCTATGGAGTTGGGGAACTGTAAAAGTAAATGTTATTAATACCCTTTGGGCCAATGTTTCCAACGATGGCAAATTATTATATGTCAATCAACCTAAAAAATTAGACATTACAAAGAAAAAAGGTGGAAATGCATATAGCTTAAATGAAGAAATAAAAATTCAAAATACGGATGCTGTATATATAAAATTTAAGATTAAAAATAACTCTTTAAATCGGATTAATTTTAAAGTTGTTGGTCCAAAACCAGATGGTTCTAATTTTGGTTATGGATTCCCTATGATGCCAAACGCTGTTAGAAAAGAAAACTGGACTATTGGTACTAAAGTATATCGAGTTAATCCAATAGGTTTAAATAAGCTTCTCGTTACTATCGGATCAGATGACGAAAACAAAACTGTAAATCTATTTCAATAAGCCTTTAAAAAAGTATTTTAATGATTAAGCTCATATTTTTATGAGCTTTTTTTATACATTTAAAAGAATTTAGATGAAAGCCGCAACGATTAAACACATTAAAGATGAACTTAGTCATTCTTCTCAGGAGGAATTGATGAATTTATGCTTAAGGCTATCCAGATTTAAAAAAGAAAATAAGGAACTACTCACCTACTTGCTTTTTGAATCTTCTAACGAACAAGCTTATATAGAGTCTATAAAGCAGGAAGTTGATGAACAGTTCATGCAGATAAATACGGATAGCTATTTCTACATTAAAAAAAGTGTTCGTAAAATATTACGAAATTTAAAAAAGTATATCAGATACTCACTAAATAAAGAAACTGAAGTTGAACTTCTGCTCTATTTTTGTTCAAAATTAGCAGAATTCCAACCATCAATTTTAAATAATGTAACACTTTCTAATTTGTATAAACGTCAAATTTTATTCATTAAGAATAAAATTAAAGCATTGCATGAAGATTTACAGTATGACTACAATTTTGAGTTAAATAACTTAAAGTGAAATTATTTTAATCCATTAATTAAGAGCTAATAATCAATCCCAGACTGTTGTTTGTAACCAAGTAGCAGCATCCAATAAATAAGGGACATATGAACATGAATTATAATGTTCAAGACCTTCTGCGATCACAAACTCAATATCCGTTCCCGCCTCAATTGATGTATTAATATAGCTTTGAGTTAATTCTAAAGGAAATAATTGATCATTTTCACCATGAATAACATAAATTGGTATATCGATCATGACTGGTATATTGTCCAGTCTAACAGGATTATAAGAACTAGATAAGGCTATTGCAGCAGAAAATTCATCCGGGTAATATTGAGCATAAAACCAGGCTCCATTTCCTCCGTCACTATAACCCATAACGGCAACTTTATTGAGATCGACCGGTAAATTCTGCTTAACTAAGTTGGTAAGCGTCAAAACTTTTTCTTCCTGTTCAGGTATATTATACCAGATACCACCTCCACTATTAGGACATAATAAAATTGGTGTTAGATTGATTAAACCTGGTTCTTCTAAACAATCTGTAAACGTATGAAAATCAGATCCCGGTATAGTTGCACCACCATGCAAACATACTACTAAAGGTCTCTTATTCAAAGCGCTTGTTCCTTCTGGAATAATTACTCTAAACCTCCAAACGGTACTACTAAAAGGGCCCTCCATAGAAATATCATTGATACCCTCATTAAATTCTAATTGAGCAAAATCATTAATTACATCTTGAAGACTCCTTGTGTTTTCGAATCCCTCATCTTTTTTGTTGCAACCTATTAATAGAGGTAAGCATAAGATAGTAGTGAATAGAAAGTGTATATAATTTTTCATAGCAGAATATTTTTAATTACCTAAAGTTAACAAATTAATACAGGCAATCTTTGATTTCCTATTTTATAAAATGACTATCAAGGCATATAATGCTGATTATATTGTGGTTTTAACTAACTTTTATTAAGTTCGTTTTAATTTATAAATTTTATATGGAATTATTAGGAATAGACATTGGAGGCTCAGGAATTAAAGGAGCAATAGTTGATGCTGAAACTGGTGAATTGGTAAGTGATCGAAAACGAATTCCAACTCCCAAACCTTCTAAACCTGATGCTGTTGCCGATATTGTGGAAGAACTTATTAAAAGTTTTAATTGGGAAGGTCCAGTCGGAGTATCCTTTCCTACTATAATAAAAAATGGTAAAGCCCTAGGACATAGTAATTTTCATAAATCTTGGAAGAATACTCAAATTGATAAACTTTTTAAAGAGCATTGTAACCAGGATTTTTATGTATTAAATGATGCTGATGCTGCAGCTATGGCTGTAATGAAATTTGGTGCAGGCAAAGGTAAAAATGGTCTTGTAATTACGATCACAGTAGGAACTGGACTTGGTTCCGGTGTATTTTTTAACGGACAATTACTTTCTAATTTCGAATTAGGCAGAATTTATGGAAAGAAAGGAGATATTATGGAATCCTTTGCGGCCGATTCTGCTCGAAAACGAGAAAAATTAGATTACAAAGAATTTGGTAAACGATTAAATTTCTTTTTAACACATGTCGAGCAAACCATGCATCCGGAACTATTTATTATTGGAGGTGGAATAAGCAAGAAAATGGATAAGTTTAAAAAATATATTACTCTGGATACACCTGTTATTCCCGCAGAATTGCTTAATGATGCTGGTATTATTGGTGCAGCTATGTTTGCATTGGAAAATATTAAAGAATAATTGTTTACTAGGCTATTTGTATAGTTAACTCAACTTTTTCAATTAAGTATTCTTACAGCCAATTCTTTAAGTAAGTCTCTTTGGGGCAAAGCATTTGCACCTACCCCTTTACTTTTTACATCAAAATCACGTAAAATTGCAATAACAGTACTTACTTTTTTCATAGGATAGTTTTTTGCTGCGATCATATACTCATTAACAAAATATGGATTTATGCGTAATGCAGAAGCAACGCTGCGGGGAGATTTATCATTCATTCCATGAAAATGTAAAAGCTGAGAAAAGAAATTAAATAGCAATGAAACAGTTACTACCATTGGATTGTCCTTTGGGTTATCGGCAAAATAATTAATTATTTGGTGGACTTTTAATGTGTTTTTTTCACCAATAGCCTTCCTAAGTTCAAAGTTGTTAAAATCTTTACTTATACCAATATTCTCTTCGATATGGTCTGGTGTTATTTGCGTTCCTTTGGGTAAAATAATTTGCAGTTTTTTTAATTCATTATCTATTTTACTCAAATCTGTTCCTAAAAATTCTACAAGCATCTGCCCTGCTTTAGGTACTATTTTATAATCTCTGGAAGCCAACACCTTTCGAATCCAATCTGCAACTTGATTTTCGTAAAGTTTTTTACTTTCGAAAACAACACCTGTCTTAATTAAAGTCTTATATAATGCTTTACGTTTATCGATTTTTTTGTATTTGTAGTTTACAACCAATACGGTCGTTGGCTGAGGATTTTCTGCATATGCCACTAATTTTTCGATCGTTCTTGAAAGATCTTGTGCTTCTTTTACAATAACAACCTGTCTCTCTGCCATCATGGGATACCGTTTCGCATTACCAACAATATCCTCTATGGTCACATCGCGACCATATAAAACCATTTGGTTAAAACCTTTCTCTTCTTCAGCCAAAACATTATCTTCAATGAAATCAGAAATCTTATCAATGTAATAAGCTTCCTCTCCCATTAAAAAATAAATAGGTTTAATATTTCCCTTATTTATATCAGTTACAAGTTGTTTGACTTCGTCCATTAAAAAAAAATCATCAAATTTGTGGTGTGCAGAAACTAAATTTCCCTACATATTCCTTTAGATTCAAAAATAGCGAAAATAAACGTCTTATTTTTGACGAAATCCGTAAAAAGTTTGTGGTTTGGCAACCAGAGGAATGGGTTAGACAGAATTGCGTTCAATTTTTAATTAAGGAGAAAAAGTATCCCAGATCTTTAATTAATGTTGAAAAAGAATTGAAAATAAACAATTTACGGAAGCGATATGATATAGTTGTTTACAATAATGATGGAAGTATTCATTTAATGATAGAATGTAAGTCGTTTAAAGTTAAAATAGATCAATCTGTATTTGACCAAATAGCTAGATATAATTTATCTATAAATGCAAAATTTTTAATGGTAACAAACGGAATTAATCATTACTATTGTTTAATGGATCGATCTGCCGAAAAATATGAGTTCTTGAAAGATATTCCTCAATATACAGAATGAAAATTGCGATTGTCATATTAAATTGGAATGGTAAAGATTTACTTAATAAATTTTTACCTTCAGTTGTTAAACATTCCAGTAAGGCCAATATATACTTGGCAGATAATGCATCTACAGACGATTCTGTGAGTTTTGTAAAAGCTGCATTTCCCACTATTAACATTATTCAGAATAATGAAAATGGTGGATATTCAAGAGGGTATAACCTTGCTCTTAAAAATATTAATGAAGAGATTATTTGTTTATTAAATAGTGATATAGAAGTAACCGAAAATTGGTTAGAACCCATATTAGATACCTTTAAATCTGAATTGAATACGGCTATTATTCAACCTAAATTATTAGATTACAATAGAAGGGATTATTTTGAATATGCTGGCGCCGGAGGCGGATTTATTGATAGATTGGGATATCCTTATTGCAGAGGGCGAGTTTTTAATACTATAGAAAAGGATCAAGGACAGTACAACGATATTGCAGATATTTTCTGGTCCTCTGGTGCTTGTTTGTTTATTAGAAATTCAGTTTTTAAAGAACTAAACGGATTAGATGAAGCCTATTTTGCGCATATGGAAGAAATTGATTTGTGCTGGAGAACCAAAAATTTAGGTTATAACATAAGGTATGTTGGTACAGCGGCAGTCTATCATGTTGGTGGTGCCACCTTAAAGAATTCACATCCTAAAAAAACCTATTTAAATTTTAGAAATAGCTTGTATAACTTGGTTAAAAATGCAAAAGGAAATTTAATCTTTCTTATTTTAATACGATTGATCCTTGATGGAATTGCTGGAATAAAATTTATTTTTCAATTTAAAATCCTTCATTTTTTGTCTATTTTAAAGGCTCATTTAAGTTTTTATGGGCACTTATCTACCTTAATCAGACAACGAAAAGGACTAACTCAATCTAAAAGATATTTTACGATAGACTCTGTAGTCTGGCTATATTTTATAAGAAAAAAGCGCAATTTCAATCGTTTATAAATTAGTTAGTAAAAGTTTTGTTAATCATTGTTTTTACTATAGATTTTTATATACTTTTGATGTTATAATCCATTATTAATCAATACTTATGAAAAAATTAATTTTATTTAGCTTTTCAGCATTATTACTTCTTAGTTCTTGTGTGTCTAAAAAGGAATACACTGCATTGGAAGAAAAACACAAAAACACGCAAGATTTACTTAATACTGCAACTGTAAAACTTAATAAATGTTTAGCAGATGAAGCTGCTGCTTCAGCCAGATTGGAAGGCTTGAAAGAGCAATTAGCAGATATGCGTAAAACAAATCAGGATTTAATCGATACTAAAGGAAATCTAACAACACTAACTGTAAAAGGTGCAGATAACCTTGAGAAATCTTTAGAAAGCTTGAAAGAAAAAGATCTTAAGATCAACAGACTTCAAGATGCCTTGAATAAAAAGGATAGTGTGACTTTAGCATTGGTTAGCAGTTTAAAGAAAGAAGTTGGAATAAACGATCCTGATATTGAAATAAATGTAGAGAAAGGTGTTGTATTCATTTCAATTGCTGACAAATTATTATTCAAAACAGCAAGTTATAATGTAACAGACAGAGCTAAAGAGGTTTTAGCCAAAGTAGCTAAAGTTGTAAACAGTAAGCCAGACTTCGAAGCTATGGTAGAGGGTCACACGGACAGCAGATCTTATCAAAGTGGAGTTCTATTGGATAACTGGGATCTTAGTGTAAAACGTTCGACATCAATTATTCGTGTCTTACAGGATTTAGGAGTTAATCCTGGTCAGTTAATTGCGGCAGGACGTAGTCATTACGTACCTTTAGTTGATAATGATACTGCAGAAAATAGAGCAAAGAACAGACGTACACGTATTGTAGTATTACCTAAAATAGATCAGTTCTACGAAATGATAGAAGAAGAAATGAAAAGTCTATCAGCCAGTCCAAACTAAGTTTAATTAAAGAATATAAATTTAAGCTCAATCGGAAGATTGGGCTTTTTTTAAAATATCTCTAAGCTACCTTTTCCTTCTCTCACTATTACAGGCTCTTCTTCCGAAAAATCAATAATAGTTGATGGTTCATTACCACCATAACCACCGTCAACTACAAGATCAACTAGTTTATCCCATTTTTCAAGAATTAATTCAGGGTCTGTTGTATACTCCAATATTTCATCTTCATCTCTTATTGATGTCGAAACAATTGGATTTCCCAACTCCCGAACTATTTCTAACGCAATGGAATTATCAGGAACTCTAATTCCAACTGTCTTCCTTTTCTTAAATGCGGTTGGTAATGTTCTAGCGCCAGGAAGTATAAATGTATAAGGTCCGGGTAGAGCTCGTTTCAATATTTTAAATGTGCTTGTATTTATTTGTGTGACATAATCACTTAAATTACTCAAATCATGACATATGAACGATAAATTTGCCTTTTCTAGTTTTACACCTTTAATCTGTGCAATTTTTAGTACTGCTTTGTAATTGGTAATATCACAGCCTAACCCATAAATCGTATCTGTAGGATATATGATCAATCCGCCATTTCTCAGGACATCAACAACTTTTTTAATGGCCTTAGGGTTCGGATTCTCTTCGTATATCTTTATTAGTTCTGCCATTTATTTGAGAATTTCCAATTTTGCAAATCGCAATAATAACTTTTTTAATCCGCCGTTTTCAAAATTTATTTCAGCTTTAACATCTGCTCCTACTCCTTCAATCTTTTTAACTTCACCTTTTCCAAACCTTAAGTGTTTCACAATGTTCCCGACTGTCAGTTTACTATCGAACAAATTTGTATTGCCATTAGTAGATGTTACTTTCTTTAAATTTTTAGGAGTACTGATCTGGAATTTTTCAGGTTCTTTCTTAGTTGCTTTTCTCTGATATTTTTGTTGTACAGGCTTTTTAAATCGGATCTTGTTTGGTTCTACATCACCAAAAATATCAGCAGATAACATAGGATTTATGCGTCTTTCCTCTATTGGTGTTATTACATCCAGATATTTATCATCTATCTCTTCAATGAATCTACTTGGTTCGGCATCAATTAATTTTCCCCAACGATATCGTGATAAAGCATATGTTAAATAGGCCTGTTTTTCGGCTCTAGTTAATGCCACATAAAAAAGCCGTCTTTCTTCTTCTAATTCGCTTCTTGTATTCATACTCATAGCACTGGGAAACAGATCTTCTTCCAAACCTACAATGAATACATGCGAAAATTCAAGTCCTTTGGCCAAATGAATTGTCATTAATGCTACTCTGTCCTTATTCCCTTCTTCATTATCCAGATCCGTTGCTAAGGCTACATCTTCTAAAAACTCTGTTAACGAGCCTGTTGTATCCACTAATTCTTTCTGTTCTTCAACAAAATCTTTTATACCATTGAGTAATTCCTCAATATTCTCCATTTTAGCAATGCCTTCAGGAGTACCATCTTTATTGAATTCTTTGATTAATCTGGTTACTTTAACTACATGGTCTGCCAGTTCAAATGCATTTGCCGATTGGTTCATGATCTGAAAACTTTCGATCATTGTTGCAAAATTTTGCAGTTTAGCTCTTGTCCCAGAGTTTATATTTACCTCAAGCTTATTCAAATTTTGAATCACTTCAAAAATAGATCGATCATATCCATTGGCAGCAACAACCAATCTATCTATAGTTGTTTGGCCAATACCTCTCGCCGGAAAATTAATGATCCGTTTAAGAGCTTCCTCATCGGCAGGATTTACTATCAACCTGAAATAAGATAACACGTCCTTTATTTCCTTGCGCTGATAGAATGACAATCCACCATATATTCTGTAAGGTATATCACGTTTCCTAAGTGCATCTTCTATAGCTCTGGATTGTGCATTAGTTCTGTAAAGCACAGCAAAATCTTTATTTCTTAGCTGATTTTGCATTTTAGTCTCAAAAATAGTGCTTGCTACATAACGACCTTCGTCACCATCTGTATGGGATCGATGAACTTTTATTTTTTGTCCTTCATCATTAGCTGTCCAAACAACTTTGTCTATTTTCGATTTATTCTTTTCTATAATCGAATTTGCTGCATTTACAATATTTTTAGTCGACCGATAATTCTGTTCTAACCTATACAATTTAACATCATCATAATCCTTTTGAAAATTTAGGATGTTATTAATATTAGCACCTCTAAAGGCGTAAATACTTTGAGCATCGTCTCCAACAACACAAATATTCTGAAATCTGTCTGATAAGGCTCGAACAATTAAATATTGAGAATGATTGGTATCCTGATACTCATCAACTAAAATATATCTAAACTTATCCTGATACTTCGCCAATACATCTGGAAATCGAGTTAGTAATTCATTGGTCTTTAACAAGAGATCGTCAAAATCCATAGCTCCAGCTTTAAAACATCTGTCTACATAATTCTGATAGATCTCACCCATTTTAGGCCTCCTTGCCATTGTATCTGCTTCAATTAACTCTGGATTCTGGAAATATGCTTTAACTGTTATTAAACTGTTTTTATATGACGATATTCGAGATCTGATTTGTTTGTACTTATAGACATCCTTATCAAGATTCATTTCTTTAATTATTGATGCTATCAACCTATCAGAATCTTGAGTATCATAAATGGTAAAATTGCTGGGATAGCCTAACTTATCTGCTTCAAATCTGAGAATTCGAGCGAATACAGAGTGAAAAGTTCCCATCCATAGATTTTTAGCCTCACCACCAACTAAGGACGCGATACGATCTTTCATCTCACGCGCTGCTTTGTTAGTAAAGGTTAAAGCCAAAATATTAAAAGCATCTACTCCTTGACTCATTAAATAAGCTATTCTGAAAGTCAACACCCTGGTTTTACCCGATCCTGCTCCAGCTATGACAATCATTGGACCCTCCTTTTGTAAGGTTGGTGCCAACTGTGCTTCATTTAACTGACTTAAATACTTCTCCAATTCACTATTTATTAAAGCGTGAAATTAACTATTGTTAGGCTTTTAATTTAAGCTTTTTTAGATTAATTATAAACAATATTTATTATCCTTTTTACCTAATATAAACTAAAAATAATCCAAGACTAATCTTCCAATATATTTCAAGTATAATACATTATCTCCCAATGTTTTATTTTATTAATTAAATTGTTGGACAATAATTATTATCGAATTAAGTTTACTCCTTAAACAATAATTTATGGAATCTGAGAAAATACTTGACTTTTTCCTTTATATAGTTCCAGCAGTCATAACTGGAGTTCTGGCCTTTTACTTCTTTAAGCAATTTATAAGCAATGAAGACAGAAGACGAAATTTTTTACTGCAGAAAGATCTGCAAAAGCATGCTTTACCAATTCGTTTACAGGCCTATGAAAGAATGGCACTTTTTTTAGAGCGAATTATTCCTGCAAAATTACTTATTAGAATTGCTCCAACATCCTCTAATAAAGAAGCTTATGAAACTTTACTTATAGCAACTATTGAACATGAATTTGAACATAATTTATCTCAGCAGATCTATTTAAGTGATGAATGTTGGAGCATAATATCGGCATCTAAAAATGCTACAATTCAACTTATAAGAAAGGCCAGTTTGCTTCCGAAAACTGATACTGCAAATAAACTTAGAGAAGTTATATTAACTGAAATGATGGAGAAAAGACCACCTAGTGATGCTGGATTGTCATATATTAAAAATGAAGTATCAGACCTTTGGAATTAATTCTTTTATTGATTTGGACTGAGCATAATTATAACCTTCCTCCCACCATTTCATCATTAAATCACGATTAAAAATTAGTGAGTTTTCGGTTAATTTTGTAGGCGTGTAATAGATGTTTAATTTAACATTTCTATGTTTTGCAGCCAATTTACCAATAGATATATCTCCGCGTTCAACCTGATCTAACAAATGACCAAATAAACTAAGCATTAGTGAAAATGGGTTTTTTCCAAGTACTTTGTTGTAATCCATATTCTCACTCTCTAAAACTATGGCATCAACTTCGGTAGCACCTCTTAAAATAGCTTCTCGAATAGGAATAACGCATCCTAAGCCACCATCTGCATATTCATGACCATTTACAGTTGCTAAGGACATAAAGGGAATATAATTACATGAAATCCATATCCAATCGCAAAAGTCTTCATAATCAAATTCTTTAATAGACTTATATTCAACTCTGTTTTTAGATAAATTAGAAACCGTTACAATAACATCTTCCTTTGTTGCCCTAATTTTATTGAATTCTTCCCTTGTGAAATTCCGTTTAATATTCCGCCTTAGAGCTTTACTCTCACCAAAGGTCCTTTTCCTTTTTACAAACTGTAAAAATGTATTAAAATAGTTTATAGTAACATATTCCCTATCTCCTTTGCTTCTAGTAATAAAAGGATTTATACTAAAAATATGTTTCTGACTTACATTGGTGAAGATGTCATACAACTTACCTAAATCATGAACAGCTAAGTGTGGTACCAAAAGACTTCCGGTTGATGTACCGAGAAACATATCATAGTTCTTACCTTCGCCCTCTATAAGATATTGTGCTACACCTCCCGCAAAAGCACCTTTACTTCCACCTCCTGAAATAACCAATGCTTTCATAATTTATATTTTTTTATAAAGTTTTTTGCAAATTGCTGAAACCTCCAATTATGATGTGTCGAAGCATCTTTTATATTTTCCTGGCAAGTCTCTTCACAAGACCTGATCCATCTCAGATATCTAAATGCATTCTGACGGACTTCGAAACTATAATCCGGAGATGTATAATTAGTTAACTCTTCAAGGTATTCATGCAAATCACCAAGGCTGTCGTTGTCTGTTAATATAGCCAGAGTGAGCCAGAGTGTCCTTATATTCTTATCGCTAAAACCAACTATATTTTTTGTTTTTTCAAGATACACCTCTTGATCTTGTGGAAAACTATTCCATAAATTAAACAAAGCTGCTTCTATTGTTATGTAAGACTCATCATTTAATAAACTTTCATAATCTTTTTTCAGAGCTAATGGAATTTCTTTTAAATTCAGAGCAACAGCCTGTCTTTTTTTAGTGTCCTTGATTTCAAATGCATTCTTATATAGCTGATAACCTTTAGTGAAATAGTATCTTTATTCTTTGAATTTAAATCCTGTAATAACGAGTAGAATATTTCAGAATTCATAGAATCACCATTATTGGAAAGTGTTTTGATATGATCACTAATATTATTTAAATCCTTAATTTGCTAATATGGCTCTCGTATTTTCATTTTTATCTTAGAGAAGCGTATGCTTGTTCCTTATTGAAGAATATCATTGTTTCAGCCAATCAGTTACAAAAGATTGTTAGGTCTTAATGCACTGATTTTTTCTACTTCACTCTAAAAAATCATTTGTTTCAACATTTTTAAACTGATGCTTTTCAAATAATTCTTTACCGCTTTTTTAAAATACTTTATCTCCTACTTTCTCACGTAAACAGATGCAATACCCAAGCGCCTTTTTTATAAAAGGTTAGTACTACTTGATTTAGGATCTAACAACGATGTGCTTTGTCCTGCTTTATCTTGCTCTAATAATTCTTGAGCATATTCGTATAGTCTCCAATAGTAATAATCTTCTCCAAAAATTTCTCTTTCAGCTAATAATGCATAATAGGTTGCAAAGCCTTCTTGTAACCAATGATGTTCGCCACTTTTGCAGTTACAAAATCACCAAACCATTGATGTGCCAATTCGTGTGCATTTACATTTACATAATTTTTATCTACAAATGCTGTTTCATCTATCACAAAAGCATCAGAAAAAATAGTAAGCACTCGTATTTTCCATGCCTGCATACAAAAAATCATGTACAGGAACTTGTTTATAATTTTGCCATGGATAAGAAACTCCAATTTCCTCTTCTAAAAAATCAAACATTTGTTTGGTGTAACGATAAGTTGGTTCTACTTTTAGAAGAATCTTCAGGATAATAATACATTTCTAGAGGAATTCCACTTTTAGAATATTCAACTTTTTTATTGTATTTACCAATGGCAATAGCTAACAGATAACTTGACATGGGCTTGTTGCATATCATAATGCCAAACATAATAATCTGAATGATCCAATCTTTCCATATCTAAAAACTTACCATTAGCTAATTACCTGATATCTTTTTAAATTGAATTATTTAAATCAAATTCCACTTTCTCATTCACATCATCAAAACTTGGCAACCAATTGCTTGTATATTTTCCTTGTCCTTGAGTCCATATCTGATTTGGAGCTTCCTTCTCCCAATCAATAAAATACATCGCCTTTTTAGGATATGCTTCATATTCTATACTTAAAACATTGTTTTTAGAAGGCTGAAAATCATTTATAATCCATAGTTTTTTACCCTCATTATAGTACTTAAATTCTTTATTATTCAATAAAAGTGTTTTATACGATAAGTTTTTAGCATTAATAAAAATAGAGTCTACAGGTTTTAAAATTTCAAAAGTGTATACGACTTTTCCAGACAATATACTTTTTATCAGGATTGAATGGATCAAATCCACATTAGCCGTTTTAAAATCAACATATTGCAGTTTGTTGAGCAAATGAAGATGTGCTTAAAAAAAGAAATAGAAAAGTAAGGAAATACTTCATAAGTAGTAATATAGCAAAGGTTAGACCAAAGTTAAGCTATTTATACTTTTTAAGAACTAAATCCAAACTAATATTAGTTTAAAAATAGTATTTTCGTTACTATGAATACCAACTTACAAACTCCTATTGATTATTTAAAAGGTGTTGGACCAAATCGTGCTGATTTGCTGCGCAAAGAATTAGGTATTCACACATATCAAGATCTTATCAATTTATTTCCAAATAGATATATAGACAGAACTCAATATTATAAAATAAATCAATTACAACGAAATAATGCAGATGTTCAAATTATTGGTACCATTAAGGATGTTAAAGAAATTGCTCAAAAACGAGGAAAACGATTAGTTGCAACCTTTCAAGATGATACTGGAACTATGGAATTGGTTTGGTTTCGAGGTCAGAAATGGATTAGAGAAAGTTTAAAACTCAATAAACCTTATGTGATTTTTGGAAAAACCAATTGGTTTAATGGTAAATTTAGTATGCCTCATCCAGAAATGGAATTAATGGAAGAGCATGAAAAAAATCTGCGTTCTGCCATGCAACCTGTTTATCCTTCAACAGAAAAATTAACAAATAAAGGAATTTCAAATCGTGTGATTAGTAAAATAATGCAACAATTATTTTTAGAAACTAAAGGAAAATTTACTGAAACACTATCTGAATAATTTATTAAAAGAATTGAAATTAATATCAAAAACTGAAGCACTTTTTAATATTCATTTTCCGAAAAATCAAGAGCTACTTTCCAAGGCACAATTTCGATTAAAATTTGAAGAATTATTTTATATTCAATTGCAATTAATTATTAAAAATTTAATTCATAAATCAAAAATAAAAGGATTCCCTTTTGAAAAAGTTGGACATTATTTTAATACATTTTTTAAAGAACATTTACCCTTTGAATTAACCAATGCACAAAAACGTGTTATTAAAGAAATTCGACAAGATTTAGGTAGCAATGCACAAATGAATCGATTATTACAAGGTGATGTTGGTTCGGGAAAAACCATAGTTGCTCTAATGTCAATGTTAATAGCACTTGACAACGGTTTTCAAGCCTGTTTAATGGCTCCGACTGAAATTTTGTCAGTCCAACACTATAATGGATTATATGAACTATGTAAAGAATTGAATATCAGTATTAAATTACTAACTGGTTCAACTAAAACTTCAGAAAGAAGAAAAATTCATGAATCTTTAGAAAATGGCGAATTACAGATCCTAATTGGCACTCATGCCTTACTTGAAGATAAGGTAAAATTCAAAAATTTAGGACTTGCAATTATTGATGAACAACATCGATTTGGAGTTGCACAAAGAAGTAAATTTGGAAAAAAAACACCTCTCCTCCACACATTTTAGTGATGACTGCAACACCAATTCCAAGAACCTTAGCCATGTCTGTTTATGGTGATTTAGATATCTCAGTAATTGACGAATTACCTCCTGGAAGAAAAGCCATAAAAACGGTTCATCGATATGATAAAAACCGATTAAAAGTTTTTAAATTTATTAGAGATGAAATTGCTAAAGGAAGACAAATTTATATTGTCTATCCTTTAATTCAGGAAAGTGAAAAAATGGATTATAAAGATTTAATGGATGGTTATGAAAGTATTGTCAAGAGATTTCCCAATGCCAGATTATCAAATTTCCATTGTTCATGGGAAAATGAAACCTGCAGATAAGGATTTTGAAATGCAACGCTTTGTAAAAGGTGAAACTCAAATTATGGTTGCCACTACAGTAATTGAAGTTGGTGTTAATGTACCAAATGCTTCTGTAATGATCATTGAAAGTGCCGAACGCTTTGGATTATCACAATTACACCAATTACGTGGTCGTGTTGGTCGTGGTGCTGAACAAAGTTACTGCATACTTATGACAAGTCATAAATTAAGCAATGACAGTAAAACTCGACTTGGAAACCATGGTAAGAACCAATGATGGTTTTGAAATTGCCGAAGTTGATTTAAGCTTGCGTGGTCCTGGAGATATCATGGGAACTCAACAAAGTGGTGTTTTAAATCTTAAAATTGCAGATATTGTAAAGGATAATGACATTTTACAACATGCTCGTTTTTATGCTAAAAAAATACTTCTTAAAGATCCTGACATTACAAAATCCTGAAAATAAGATTTTACTACACACCTATAATCAATTAAGTAAATACAAGAATATCTGGAATTATATTTCATAAAAAAAGCGTTGTTTTGAACAACGCCTTTTATTCCTTTAACACCATATAACTATAGTCTCACAATGATTATTCCTGGTAAACTTTAGATAGTCTTTCTTTTTGTTTGCCATACTTTGCCTTTCCTTCTTGTAAGGATGTTTCAAGTTTTTGAATTCTTTCTTCAACTTTAGCTATTTTTTCTTCTTTTACTTTTATTTCCTCTGCGGTTAATTTCTTTTCTGCTTTGGCTTTTTCCAGGCGTTCTTTTGCAGATGCAACTCGTTCTCTGCTTTTTATAACCAGACCTTCTCTTTTAGCTAAGCGTTCCTCTTTTTCATTTAGTTTAGCTTTTGCTTCTTCTGCCCTTGCCTGTCCAAACTCTCTACCCTTTAAATCACCTTTTTTCTTACCATAAGCATTGCCATCATTGTCAACTTCAGATTTATCTTTTTTGTCTTTCTTTTCCTTATTATCTTTCATTTCTTTATTTCCATCATCATCTTCATCGTCATGATCTCCTTCTTTGTCATCATCATCCCTATCTTTCATTTTTTCTTTATGCTCTTCTTTCATTTCATCTTTACGAGATTTCATTTTCTCCTTCATTTCTGCTTTCATTTTTTCTCTTTCTTCAGGAGTTGCATCCTTCATTTTCTCTTTCATCTCCTGCATTTCTTGTTTTGCTTCCTCAGACATCTTTAGTCCTTTTTCCTTCATTTTCTCCTTCTTCATTTCCATCTTTTCCTTTGCCTTATCAGATTTTCCCTGAGCAAATGTTGCTTGATTACTTCCTATGAATAATAATCCAACTAATACTAATATCAATTTTAAATGTTTCATGGTTTTAAATATTATCTAATTCTTTTAAATCATTTTCTAATTCTTCAGCATCTTTTTCGATTTCTTTTGAGATCTCCTCAGCTTCAGTTTCAATAGCTTCAATCTGCTCTACGGCAGCGTTAGTTTCATCTTCTTCCTTTTTAGTGTCTCTACAAGAAAAAACACCTATTAAGAGGCATACCATTAATAGTTTAAATACGGTTTTCATGTTATAATTTATTTATTAATATTTGCAGTAGAGTGACCTTGTCTACTATTAGCAAAGTTCTATCTTTGTAACTTTATAAAATTACAGTTTATTGTATGAGAATTTCCTATAATTGGCTTAAACAATTTATTAATATCGGATGGAATGCAGAAAAAACCGGTGAACTACTTACTAATTTAGGTTTAGAGGTTGAAGGTATTGAAGATTATCAATCTGTTAAAGGTGGTTTAGAAGGTGTTGTTGTAGGTAAGGTGCTTACATGTGAACAACATCCAAACGCAGACAGGTTAAAATTAACCACAGTTGATATTGGCGCAGATCAACCGCTTCAAATTGTTTGTGGAGCTCCTAACGTTGCCAAAGGACAAATAGTTCCAGTGGCTACTATCGGCACAAAGTTATATAGTGTCGAAGGTGAGGAATGGACCATAAAAAAAGGAAAAATCAGAGGTGAGGAAAGCCATGGAATGATCTGTGCCGAAGACGAACTAGGCTTGGGTCAAAGTCATGATGGTATCATGGTTTTGAATAAAAGTCTTAAAGTTGGAACGCCTGCTTCGGAAATCTTTGAGATAGAGAACGATAAAGTGTTTGAGATTGGTTTGACACCAAACCGAGCAGATGCCATGAGTCATCTGGGCGTGGCACGTGATCTGAGAGCTGGATTAATGCAACATGATATAAATTTAGAACTTATAACACCTTCTACCAGTTCTTATCATTTGGATAATAGAAGTCTGAAAATAGATGTAAAAGTTCAAGATATTGATAAAGCACCTCGCTATTGCGGTGTAACAATTTCAGATATTAAAGTTGCCGATTCACCAATCTGGTTGCAGAACAGACTGAAAGCTATTGGTTTAAGTCCAATTAATAATATAGTAGATGCTACTAATTACGTATTACATGAATTAGGTCAACCACTACATGCCTTTGATGCTTCAAAAATAAAAGGCAATAAAGTAATAGTAAAAACATTAAAAGCAGGAACTAAATTCACTACCCTTGATGAGGTAGAACGCGAGCTCCACGAAGATGATCTTATGATATGCGATGGAGAAAAACCAATGTGCATTGCTGGTGTATTTGGTGGTATTCACTCTGGAGTCACAGAAGAAACAACGAGTATATTTTTAGAAAGTGCATATTTTAATCCTATTAGCACTAGAAAAACTGCAAAAAGACACGGATTGAATACTGACGCTTCGTTTAGATTCGAGCGTGGAATAGATCCTAATATCACAGAATATGCATTAATGCGAGCTTCGCTCTTGATAATTGATATTGCAGGAGGTGAAATTACAAGTGATATTTTTGACTCCTACCCAGTTAAGATAGAAGATTCACAAGTACGTCTAAGTTTTGAGAATGCAGAAAATCTTATCGGCCAGGAGATACCTAAAGAAACTATAAAGAAAATATTGGCATCTTTAGAAATAAAGGTTAACAATGTAACTGAAACAGGTCTGGGATTAATGGTTCCTGCATACAGGAACGATGTATCCAGAGAAGCCGATGTTATAGAAGAAATTCTTAGGGTTTATGGTTACAATAACATCGAAACTACAGAAAAGTTAAACGCCTCAATTTCGAACTCTAATAAATTTGAAGATTATAAGCTACGAAATGTTATTGGAGATCAATTAGTTGCGCAAGGGTTCTATGAAATTATGGCCAATTCCTTAACAACAGCTAAATATACTGAGTTGAGTAGCCAATTAAATGAAGAACATAATGTTTTAATGCTGAATCCTTTAAGCCAGGATCTGGGTGTCATGAGACAATCCCTCCTATTCTCTGGATTGGAAGCTATTGCTTATAATATAAACCGTAAGCAGTCTGACCTTAAATTGTTTGAATTTGGGAAATCCTATCACGATTATAACGGCAAGCGTGAAGAGCCAAAGCACCTAAGCCTTTTAATTACCGGAAACCGAACAAATGAATCCTGGAATGGAATTAATAAAACTTCCGATTTCTTTTATGTCAAAGGTGTTGTAACTTCGGTAATGCAGCGGCTTGGAATTCCAAATTATAAAGAACAACCTGTAAAAGATGATGTTTTTAGTGAAGGATTAACAATGAGTTTGGGAAAAGCAAAATTGGTTAGTATAGGCTTGCTTAAAAAACCAGTATTAAAGTATTTTGGTATTGGGCAACCAGTTCTATATGCCGATTTTAGCTGGGATAATATCATTGAGGTCGCAAAACAGAATAGTATAATTTTTAAAGACTTACCAAAATACCCTGAAGTGCGTCGTGATTTTGCATTATTACTGGATGAATCTGTGAGTTTTGAGTCGGTTTATGATCTGGCTAAACAAAGCGAAAGAAAGCTTTTGAAGAACATTAATTTATTTGATGTATACCAAGGTAAGAATTTACCTAAAGGTAAAAAGAGCTATGCATTAAGCTTTACCTTGCAGGATGAGCACAAGACTTTGAACGATAAACAGATCGACAAAATCATGAGCAAGCTGCAACAAAGTTTCGAAAACCAACTTGGTGCAGAGTTAAGGTAGTTTTATGCATAATTTAAAAATCTCATTCTTATTCTTTGTTGTATTTATAGTATATACAAGTCATTCTCAAAACGTTGAATTTGACAGTATAAATACATGGAAATTATTAAAGTACGACGCCGAAAAAACTTTTGATGGAGTTAAGTATTCACTTTTAAGACCAAAAGACTGGAAAGGCAAGGATTATACAAAATTAGGGGCTTTAATTGCAGGAACAGTTTTATTGTCTTTCACCGACGATGAAGTCAATCGTTTTGCGCAACGTCATAACGATGATTTCCCAGAAGTAATTAGAGATTTCGGCTGGTACTTTGGAAGTCCACAAAACTATCTTATGGCCAATGTAGGATTATATAGTATTGGCCTCCTTACTAAAAGCGAAAAAATTCGGAAAACAAGTGTTCTAATCATATCTTCATCAGTTACTACTGGTTTAATTGCATCTGTTAGCAAAAATGCCTTTGGTAGAGCAAGACCCAGTTCAGGATTAGGAAATTATTATTTTAAACCGTTTTCTAAACAAGCTCGTTTTCATTCCTTTCCTTCCGGTCACACCATATTATCGATTACCATGGCACATGCAATTGCCAAACAGTTTGATAATTTTTGGGTGAAATCAGGAATTTATACAATTGGAGCAATTCCGCCTATAAGCAGATTAATTGACAATGAACATTGGATTACAGACATCGCATTTAGTGCTGCTGTAAGTATTATTGTTGTAGACAGTATTGATGCTTTTTTAAACAGGACGAAGGCTTATGACTATCCTGTAAAAGAAAAAACTATATCCTGGAATTTGAAGTTTAATGGAAACCTAATTGGTATCGTAGGCTCGTTTTAAAGTGTCAGATTTAAAAGATTATCAACAATTACGATTTTTTCTTACACAACGACAAATAATTCATACCTCAATTTGTCTATTTCTTAAGAATACTATAATAAGCTCATTGATAGTACTATGACTTAAATCTCTTAAATATTTATTTCCTACTGACTTCTGAAATTGAAGCATTTAAATTTGCGAAATCATTAACACAATTCTTGTTGATCAATTCGAGATTGGGCATTAAGTCAAACAAAGTCAACACCCATACAAAAGTCCTTTTTAGTTAAATCACTTTTAAAATTAAGGGTAAATATTGTTAAATTTTAATCTAAGTTAATTTTGTATTTCATTTTTATTATTTTTAAAACAAAAAAATTGCGATGGGAGTTAACTTAAACAAGAAACTCCTCCACAACAGGAGGAAACGTGTGTTAGATTCAGACATTCTTGATCAGGTCTACATGGTCTTGGAAAAAGACACTAAACATGTAAGGTCAATTGAATCTAATCTATCTATTTCACAAAATATAAAAGAAAACAATTTTAATTTTGATTTGCTCGAAACTGATAGGATCTTCAATTTAGAAGATATTAAATCTATTTGCATCACTTACAGGCTGCGTTTTTTAGACAGCAGCTTATTTAAAGCAGAAATTCCAAGAGAAGCTATCCATAAAATAAAACAATTGGAAAAAGTTCATAATGTATCCTTAAAAGGTTATAAAATTATGGCTCCCAGTAAGTTATTCAAACTAAAGAATTATGACGATCCGCTACTTTTTATACCTATAGGCAATGACTACTATTATTTGATACATAAATGGGGTAGGGATCTTAGCACTTTTAGAAAATGGCTCATGTGGCCTTTCAGGAATTTTGAGACGCTTTTGGTTTCGGCATTGTTATTTAGCCTACTGGTAACAATGATTATTCCAAATTCACAGGCGAATTATAACGATTCACCCTTAAATTTCTTTATCCTGTTTTTGTTTATGTTTAAATCTGTAATAGGGATCATAATTTATTATGCTTTTGCGGCAGGTAAGAATTTTAACTACGCTATTTGGGATAGCAAGTATATTAATGCTTAAATCTTTTTTTTGCTAAGAAGATAAAGGGATAAAACCACTTCTGCAATACCAATAATAAAATAGATTACCTGTAAGAAATGGATCGGGTTTATAAAGTAAACCTGAATCATGATCCAAAGAACCAATACTATTCCTAATATAAAGCCTAAAGTTCTGTAAAATTTATATTGCATAAAGGAGGATATCCCGGCAAAGCCTTGCGCTAATCCATTAACTAAGAATAGAAAAAGACCTGGAACTAAAAAATCGGAAAACGGTGAGGCGTCCAACACCTCCATCGGAATTCCTAATTTAGTACCATCTGGTTGTATTATCATAAGCAATCCTGCAGGAATTGCCGACAGTGCCACCATGGATTGAATAATCCCTAAAGTAACAGATATTGATTTTTCAGACCTCAAAAGAAACATTTTGGAGCTTGACACTTGAAGTATAAGTGATAAAAATAAAGGTTACCTATATGTAAAATCCCCAAAATCTAATAAAGCTTATCATGAATGAAAATAAAGCTATTCTGTAATCAATAACAAGTTGATAAGCCCCCTCTAAATAAACCTCTTTCTTTTAACTAATAGATAACCTTATATTAATATTCTTATATTTTATCGCAATACCACTTTTACATCCACCTGAGGAAGTAAAACGGCATCTATTCTATAAATTACACCATCAGACAGTACTATTTTTTCCATGACGTCTATTGGGTAATTGTTTGCATCCTGAATTAACAACATATCTTCTGCACCTACCGTTATTTGAATAATTTCGCTATTCATTGCCACTATGTTGGTAGATCCATTCAATTTAAATAATTCCTCCTCTAAGTTAAGAGTAGAATTTACTATATGATATTCTGCAATGGACTTTAATTTAAATTGATTTTCTCTTCTGAATAATTGATCTAAAACATTTGCAGGCATTTGTGCAAAAGCACTATTTCCTGGTGCAAAGACCGTAAAGTCGGTACCGTCTTCTAAATGAGAGAATGCATCAGACTCTTTTAGTACTTTAACAAAAGTTGCATAACGTTCTGTTAGTTGTAGGTATTTCGAAATGGTTAAAGATTGATTTACTTCTACCTCAGCTAAAGAGGATTCGTCAGATTGATCCACTTTTTTATCTTGCGAAATTATGCTGGTTGTAAAGCATAAAACAACAATACAAAAAAGCCATTTTTTATAACTTTCCCTTTTCATGATGTCCTAAATTATTGATTACTAATCCCTTATTACTACCTAAATATAAGGAAAAATTGGCAATTTTTTTGTATATTTAAGTTAAATTATTAACAATGTTGGAAAGCAACTATATTAAAATTTATGCCGGAAGTTTTATCATTGCGCAGTTAATTTTTGATAAACTTGATGAAATTGGAATAAATCCTATATTAAAAGATGATAATCAGACAGGATTAACGGCAGTAATGGTTGACGATTACCAGTCCCTTATAGAAGTCTATGTTCATAAAGATGAAGAAAATAAGGCAATACCAATAGTTGAAGACATTATTTCTCGAACTACTGCTGTAAAAGACTAAATTTAACTTACTGATTGATCTTAGCGGTATTTAATTCATACATTTTATCCCTTTGTACATGAATTTTAGGGTTTTCCATGTATTCTTCAAAGGTCATATATCTATCTATCACACCATTTGGTGTAATCTCAATGATACGATTTGCCACAGTATGGGCAAATTCATGATCGTGTGTACTAAATAATACTGTTCCTTTAAAGTTTTTTAGGGAGTTATTAAATGCTGTAATACTTTCCAGATCCAAGTGATTTGTTGGTTCGTCGAGCATTAAAACATTGGCTCTTAGCATCATCATTCGACTCAACATACATCTCACTTTTTCACCTCCGGATAATACATTACATTTCTTAAGAGCTTCTTCTCCACTAAATATCATTTTTCCCAAAAAACCGCGAACGTAAACCTCTTCTCTTTCCTCTTCAGTCTTTGCCCATTGTCGTAACCAATCTACCAAAGACAGTATCGTTGTTAAAAAATTCGTTATTATCCAACGGCAAGTAAGATTGAGACGTTGTAACTCCCCAGGCAAATTTGCCTGAATCCGGTTTTAAATTCTTATTCAGAATCTCATAAAAGGCTGTTGTAGCCCTTGAATCCTTCGAGAATAAAACAACTTTGTCTCCTTTTGTAAGATTAATGTCTATATCCTTAAACAGTAATCTCACCTTCAAGCGATGCTGTTAATCCTTCAACATGAAGAATTTGGTCTCCAGCTTCACGTTCGCGTTCAAAAATTATTGCCGGATAACGTCGACTTGATGGCTTGATTTCTGAAACATTGAGCTTTATCGATCATCTTCTTTCTACTTGTAGCCTGTTTAGATTTAGCAACATTTGCAGAAAAACGTCTTATAAATTCTTCTAATTCCTTTTTCTTTTCCTCCGCCTTCTTATTTTGTTGTGCGCGTTGTCTGGCTGCTAATTGTGAGGATTCGTACCAAAAGGTATAATTACCTGAATAATGATTGATCTTACCAAAATCGATATCAGAAATATGAGTACAAACAGAATCCAAAAAGTGACGGTCATGAGATACAACAATCACACAATTATCATAATTAGCTAAAAAGTTTTCCAACCACGAAATAGTATCATAATCTAGATCATTGGTAGGCTCATCCATGATCAAGACATCTGGATTTCCAAATAAAGCCTGAGCCAAGAGTACACGTACTTTTTGTTTACCGTCTAGATCTTTCATCAAAGAGTAATGAAGGTTTTCCTTTATACCCAAGTTTGATAGTAAGGCTGCAGCATCGCTATCTGCATTCCAACCATTCATCTCTTCAAATTCAACTTGAAGCTCACCTATTTTATCGGCATTCTCATCGCTATAATCCGCATATAATGCATCGATTTCGGTTTTTATTTTAAATAGTGGTTTGTTACCCATTATTACCGTCTCCAGAACCGGATGTTCATCATACAAGATTATGTTCTTGTTCCAGAACAGACATTCGTTTACCTGGTTCTAAATGTACACTCCCTGATGTTGGATCTTGCTTTCCCGACAATATCTTTAAAAATGTAGATTTTCCTGCTCCATTTGCTCCTATTATTCCATAGCAATTTCCTTTTTGAAACGTTGTATTTACTTCATCAAAAAGTATGCGTTTTCCGAATTGCACCGAAAGATTTGAAACTGATAACATGGTCTTAAATAATTTTGCGCAAAAGTAGAAAAAGGAAACTATAAAGCGAAATATATTTGTGCTTAATAATTTAACAACGCCTTAACAACACAATTAACATTCAAAACATACTTTTGTAGTGATCGGCAAATATCCCAAAAACTATAGGCTGATATTACTATGCGTTATTTAGGTTATTTAATAATACTCATTACACTCTTTAGTTGCAAAAATGAATCTGCAGAAGAATACAGCTATTCTTATCTAGGTGGGGAAATTATTAATCCTAACAACGATTATGTTGTTATTTCAAATTATAAAAGGACTCTCGACACCATTAAATTAGACACCGAAAATCGTTTTCTGTACAAGATTGAAAATTTAGAACCTGGCATTTATTTTTTTAAGCATGATCCGGAAAACCAAGTAATGATCTTAGAACCAAATGATAGCCTGATGTTTAGGCTGAATACCATGGATTTTGATGAATCACTTGTTTTTACAGGTAAAGGTGCAAAGAAGAATAATTATTTAATCGATCTGTTTTTAGAAAATGAAAGTAATAATTCTAAAATATTGGACTATTGTGAATTATCGCCAGATGAATTTGAAAGAAAGACAGATTCGATTAGACATAGGCAGCTTAAAAAATTAGAAGTTTTCGCAGAAAGATTGAATAGCACCCCTTTATTCAAAGAAATTGCCGAGGCCAAGATAAATTATAATTATTACGCTAATAAAGAGATCTATCCCTTTGCATATTATGGTGAAAAGGAAATAAAAAATTTAAAAACACTTCCTGCTAACTTCTATAATTATAGAAAGGATATAGATTACAACAAATTCAATTTACGATCCTTCTTCCAGTATTATAGATTCTTAGAAACTCATTTTAACAATATTGCTTTAAATCAATACTTCGAGCATACCAACGATAGTGTTTTTGATAGAAAATCTTTGCATTATAATTTAGATAAATTATCACTTATAGACAGCTTAATTCAGCATGATTCTATTAAAAATGATCTTCTTAAGTATACTGCAGCTCCATACATCTATAAGAGCAAAAGTAATTACAACACAAAATCCTTGCTGGCAGATTACCTGACAAGATGTACTAATGAAAAGGATAAGAATATGATGGAAACATTAGCTAAATCGGTCATGCAATTGGAACCAGGGACAAAATTCCCAAAGGTATCTGTTATCAATTCAGATAACCGAACCATGGAGCTGGCCTCAATTCTAGAAAAACCAACGGTTATATATTTTTGGTCCTATAATATAAAATCACATTTTAAGGATAGTCACAGAAAGATCAATGAATTGAAATCGAAGTATCCTGATATGAATTTTATTGCTATTAATATTAATAATGACGAGCATGACATGTGGAAAAGGTCCCTAAAGCAATATAATTTTCCTGTAAAGAATGAGTATCAGTTTACGGATCCTTCTAAAGCACGAAAAGATCTTGTAATTAATTCAATTAGTAAAGTGATGATCGTGGAGAGAAATGGTATAATTGCCGATCCAAATGCTAATATGTTCAGTGCTCGATTTGAAGAACTCTTATTAGGTTTGCTAAACAAATAAAAAAGCCGCTTAATGCGACTTTTTAATCATTAGTGTTTATTGATTTCCTTTATTATAATCTTCTAAAAATTTAGCTAATCCGTTGTCCGTAAGCGGATGTTTTAAAAGACCTTCAATAGAACTTAAAGGTCCAGTCATAACATCTGCACCTAATTTAGCACAATCCACAATATGCATAGTATGTCTGATAGACGCTGCTAAAATCTTTGTACCAAAATCATAATTATCATAAATATGTCTTATTTCTGCAATTAGGTTTAATCCATCTGTTGACACATCATCTAAGCGTCCTATAAATGGAGAGACATATGTTGCTCCGGCTTTAGCAGCTAATAAAGCTTGACCTGGAGAGAATACCAAAGTTACATTGGTTTTGACGCCCTTGTCGGCAAAATATTTACAGGCCTTGATACCTTCCTTGATCATGGGCAATTTGATTACTATCTGGTCATGCAGATCGGCAAGCTCCTCTCCTTCTCTAACCATACCTTCAAAATCGGTTGCGATTACTTCTGCACTTACATCGCCGTCAACAATATTACAGATATCCACATAATGTTTTAAAATATTATTCTTACCTGTAATACCTTCTTTTGCCATTAGAGATGGATTGGTCGTTACTCCATCAAGAATACCCATATTTTGAGCCTCTTTTATATGATTTAAATTAGCCGTATCAATAAAAAATTTCATTATATAATTTGTTTGATTTTTAAATAAATATTGGAGCGAATTTACAATTTATTCCGAACCCGATTCAGATTCTTATAAACATATTATTAGAACTTATAAACGAAATTAGATTTACAATTTATAATGGTTTACAAGTAACTTCTCATAAACTTTATCAGGTAAAATACGTTTTAAAACAATTGAGAATTTCTGCATAAAAGCACCAACCTTATAATGTATTTTAGGATTTTTTGTCTCTATTATTTTGTGAATGACTTTCGCCACAGCAATTGGATCTGCGCTTTTATTAACATCTTCATCTATAGCGTTTAAGACTTCTTCATACTTCCCATAAGGAGAATCTTCAATAACAGGTGCATGATATCTCCCAGCTGCAATATTGGTTGCGAAATCACCTGGCGCAACATTGGTCATTTTTATATTAAAATCTTTAATCTCCATTCTAAAAGACTCTGTTATAATCTCAAGAGCTCCTTTACTTGCACTATAAATTCCTCTATAAGGTAATCCCATATAACCGGCAATAGAAGTAATATTAATTATTAAACCGGAATTTTGGTTTCTCATAGTCGGTAAAACAGCTTTTATAACATTTAAAGGGCCAAAGAAATTTGTTTCAAAATTCTTTTTTATTTCTTTATCTGGAATTTCTTCAATAGGACCTGTTATGCCAGCTCCTGCATTATTAATGAGTACATCTATCCTACCCTCTTTTTTTAATGTTAATTCAATACATTCTTTAATGGAAGTGTTATCGGTAACATCCAGAGCTAAAATTGGAAACTTACTGTCTTTATAATTATCAGGATTTCTGCTTGTACCTAAAACTTTATAATTTTTTGCCAATAAATATTCACCGATCGATTTTCCAATTCCTGAAGATCCTCCAGTAATTAAAACAACTTTAGACATATAACTATCTGTTTAGACCAAAAATAATTAATTATTGCGAAGAAAAATAATGCATAAAAAAAAGGCAAGCTACCTACATCACACCGCTACGACCATTTACCTTTGCTGCGTTCCCGCCCTGGAGGATTCAACAGGAGCTGGTTGTGTAGGACTTGCCGAGTGCAAAGATACAACCTTTTAAATTTTTCGCAATGGTTTTTTAAACTGAATTTTAATAAATATCTTGCTAAAAATTTCAACTTAAAATGAAAACCCTAAGGTATATTTCAGTTTTTTTAGTATTGCTTACATTCATATCATGTGGTACCAATTCCAAACAGAAAAAAAGCGATTTTTCAATCATTACAAACTCAAGCGAAAAGAAATTAAATTTAAATTCTGTATTGACCCTTTCAATTGATAATCCAAAAAACTATGCCATAGATTCAGTTAGTTATATCTACAATGGAAAAATGGTAACTAACAGTTTAAATTTAAAAGATTCTAAGCTAGGCAAGCAAGAAATCGAAGCCACTGTATATTACGAAGGAAATCAGCAAAAAACGTCAAAAAAAATAACTGTTCTAAACAGTTCTGCTCCTAAGGTTTACTCCTACAAAATAATAAATGAATATAAACATGACATAACTTCTTATACCCAAGGATTAGAATTCTACAACGGCGAATTGTATGAAAGCACAGGACAGAGAGGCGAATCAAAACTCAGAAAAGTAGATTATAAAACAGGAGAGGTTATAATTAATGTGGATTTGGCAAAGGAGTATTTTGGAGAAGGACTGACTATCTTAAACGACAAAGTTTATCTGTTAACCTGGCAAAAGAATACTGGTTTTGTTTACGATGCAACTTCTCTGGAGAAAATAAGTAGCTTCAAATATGGCAAAAGTAAAGAAGGATGGGGAATTTGTAATAATGGGGAAGTGATTTATAAAAGTGATGGAACAGAAAAGATCTGGATGCTGGATCCTGAATCCTTAGAGGAAAACGGATTTATTCAAACCTATACCAATAAAGGAAAGATTGTTGGTATAAATGAGTTAGAATGGATAGACGGAAAAATATTCGCTAACAGGTACCAAAAAAATGGTGTTGCAATTATAAATCCAATTAATGGAGCCATAGAAGGCGTGGTGGATTTCAGTCCTTTGAAAAAAAAGGTCAAGCAGCATGAAAAATTAGATGTTTTAAATGGTATTGCATATAACCCGCTAACCAAAACACTTTTCGTAACAGGCAAAAGATGGGATAAGTTGTTTGAAGTAGAGATAATAGAAAAGTAATCTTGTTAATTATAAAACTATTAGAGCTTTTCGACGTAAAAAATATTCACTTTTATTTTTAAGACATACTAATTTGTAAATCCAAAAGTTATAATTTAGCTGTCTCGATATTTTATTCTTATGAATCGTATTATCAGTTTTCTCTTAGTATTATTTTTAGTAAGCGTTTGGAGTTCTTGTAGAAACGATCTGGAATTTTCAGCAAGTTCTGTTCAGTTGGAATTTTCTAAAGATACAGTCTATTTAGATACTGTTTTCACAAATATAGGTTCCAGCACCTACAACTTAAAGGTCTATAATGATTCTGATGAAAATATTTTGATTTCCAATATCTCATTAGGGCAAGGCGAACCTTCAGAATATAGATTAAATGTTGATGGTATTTCCGGAAAAATCTTTGATAATGTAGAACTATTGGCCAAGGATAGCATGTTCGTTTTTATAGAAACAACAATTGATATAGATAATTTACCTAATTTAAATGGAGAATTCCTTTATACAGATTTTATTGAGTTTGGTGACGGAACGAATTCTCAAAAAGTAGAATTAGTGACTTTAGTAAAAGATGCTGAATTTATCTATCCTGATAGAGATAATACCACAGGTATTATAGAGACTCTTACGCTAAATATTGACGGCGAACCTGTAGATACAGAAATTCAAGGTCGCTATCTGCTACCAGATGAATTCACCTTTACAAACGAAAAACCTTATGTTATTTATGGCTATGCCGCTGTACCTGAAAATGAAACTTTAGTTGTAGATGCTGGTGCAAGAATACATTTTCATGCCGATTCTGGGTTAATTGTTACCCAAAATGCATCCTTAAATATTAATGGTGAATTAAGTTTAGATCAGGAAATCCTTGAGAATGAAGTTATAATTGAAGGAGATAGATTGGAACCTCTTTTTGAAGATGTTCCAGGACAATGGGGAACCATTTGGCTTCTTGAGGGAAGTGTAAATAACATTATTAATTATGCAACTATAAAAAATGGTACAGTTGGTATTTTAAGTGATGGGAATGCCGATGAAATGGATGATAAATTGACTATAACCAATTCAAAAATTTATAATTCAAGTAACTTCGGTATTTTGGGTCGAGCTACTTCTATTACAGGTGAAAATCTGGTTATAAATAATTCGGGACAATCATCATTTGCTGGAACTATTGGCGGAAAATACAATTTTACACATTGTACTATTGGGAATTATTGGAGCAATAGCTTTAGACAGTTACCTTCTGTTTTGTTAAATAATTTTTTAATAGATGCTGATAATAATATACTGGTTAATGACTTGACGGAAGCTAATTTTAACAACTGTATAATTTACGGAAACGATAACCCGGAACTAATATTAGAAAAAGAGGGTGAAACGATTTACGATTTTAAATTTACTAATTGCTTGATACGTTTTGATAATTCGAACAATACATTCACACAGCCTGAATATGACTTTGATAATATAGATCTTTACGAAAATTGTATACTCAATCAAGACCCGGACTTTTTAAACACAGATAGTAACCAAATGATTATTGGTCAAGAATCAGCAGCAAATGATCAGGGAAATTCTGTATTTGCATCACAAGTTCCTTTTGATATATTAAATAATGACAGGACAAGCTCTCCAGATATTGGAGCTTATCAGCACATTATTTTTGAAGATTAAAAATTGTAAAAAACTAAACATTAAATAAAATGATTTTTATTTTAATTTTTGAGATTGCTTGTATTTGTGCAGGAATCTTATTAGCCTTAACCCATTTGGATAAATTAGATGGTAAAAGTAATTTCTTTAACAATGTTGCCGAGAAACTAAGACCTTTTAATACTGTTTTAGGTATTATCACATTAGCAATTGGTGTAATATACTTAATTAATATAAAATGCCTAATATTTGGCATTATTGGCATTGCGTGTGGATTATTACTATTACCTCAGCAACTCTCAAAAGTTCCATTATTAGGGGGATTTCTTTTTAAAATATCCAATATAATTAAGCCTTATAACGTAATTGTAGGCGACGCAGCTATAATATTGGGAATCCTGGGGCTTCTAAACATGAATCCTTTCTGTAATTAGACCAATTACATAAAATGGGTTAAAACCTAATAAAGAAATAAACTAATTCACAAACAAAGGCAAACTGCTCATCATGTCATTGACTTTTCCAGCAATTACCGCTAGGATATCATCATTTTCAAAATTTTGAACAACCTCGTCAATTAGTTCAACAATGGTTTCCATATCGTTTTCCAACAAGCCTCTGGTTGTTACAGCTGCTGTACCTACTCGAATCCCTGAAGTTACAAAAGGACTTTTATCATCAAAAGGAACCATGTTTTTGTTAACTGTAATATCCGCCTTACCTAAAGCCTCTTCTGCTTGCTTTCCTGTAATATTTTTATTTCTCAAATCTATCAGCATCATGTGATTGTCTGTTCCATCAGAGATTATATGGTATCCTCTTTTGACAAATGCTGATGCCATTGTAGCTGCATTTTTCTTAACTTGAAGTATGTAATGCATAAATTCGTCGGTTAAAGCCTCGCCAAAAGCAATGGCCTTAGCTGCAATAATATGCTCTAAAGGTCCTCCTTGGTTTCCTGGGAAAACAGCAGAATCTAAAAGCGATGACATTTTACGTAAATTTCCATTCTTGAGTTTAAGACCGAAAGGATTTTCAAAATCTTCACCCATTAATATCATGCCTCCTCTTGGACCTCTTAAGGTTTTATGAGTCGTTGTTGTAACAATATGGCAATGTGGAATTGGATCATTCAAAATACCTTTAGCGATCAACCCGGCAGGATGAGAAATATCTGCCAATAAAAGAGCATTAACACTATCTGCAATTTCTCTAAATCTTTTAAAATCTATATCTCTTGAATATGCTGAAGCCCCAGCAATAATAAGCTTAGGTTGTTCTCTTGTTGCTATTTCCTGAATATTGTCGTAATTGATAACACCTGTTTCCCTTTCAACTCCATAAAATACAGGGTTATAAAGTTTACCGGAAAAATTAACAGGCGATCCATGTGTTAAATGGCCTCCATGTGACAGATCAAATCCCAAAATTTTATCTCCAGGTTTTAAACATGCAGCATAAACAGCAGTATTAGCCTGACTTCCTGAGTGCGGTTGGACGTTAGCCCAGGCAGCACCAAACAATGCTTTAGCTCTATCTATGGCAATCTGCTCAACTTCATCAACAACTTCGCAGCCACCGTAATATCTTTTTCCCGGATACCCTTCTGCATATTTATTAGTTAAAACAGAACCGGCTGCTTCCATTACCTGGTTACTTACAAAGTTTTCTGAAGCTATGAGCTCTAAACCATTAAGTTGTCTTTCTTTTTCGGCTTGAATTAATTCAAAAATCTGTTCGTCGCGTTGCATATTTTTTGATTAAATTTTTTCAAAAATAGTAAATAGATTACTTTAAATCACTATAAAAAAAAGATTAACTCAGTACTTTTTCCATAGGTTATTAACTAAAAAAAGGGAATACATATTTTATACTATAAATTAGTATTAAAATCAAAATTTATGTACGTTTGAAATATATAATAATTAACCAGCATAGATTATGATTATAACAGCCAATGATCCTGATAGAACCTCTTGGTTACATGTTGATAAGAATTCCGATTTTCCTATTCAAAATATTCCTTTTGGTGTTTTTTTAACAAGAGATGATATTATTACCATAGGAACAAGAATTGGTGATACTGCTATAGATCTTGGAGCTTTACATCAATTAGGATATTTTGAAGGCATTCCATTAACAGATGATATTTTTTTACAGGATACCTTAAATGATTTTATAGCGGACGGTAGAAAAACATGGAGAGCTGTTCGAAAAAGAATAGCAGAGATATTTGAAAGTACCAATGAGACTTTAAAAAATAATAAGAAACATAAAGAAATAGTATTATTTCGTTTGGATGAAATTGAAATGCAATTGCCGGTCCAAATAGGAGATTATACAGATTTTTATTCCAGTAAGGAGCATGCAACAAATGTTGGATCTATGTTCAGAGATCCTGAAAATGCCTTGCTTCCTAATTGGTTACACATTCCAGTCGGATATCATGGAAGAAGTTCCTCCATTATACCTTCAGGTATACCAATACATAGGCCACAAGGTCAGACACTGCCTAATGGAGCAAAGGTACCCGTTTTTGGACCATCTAAATTAGTAGATTTCGAATTGGAAATGGCTTTTATCACCACTGATGCAAACGATCTTGGCGAACCCATTCCTGTTGACGAAGCAGAGGAATACATTTTCGGGTTAGTATTATTCAATGACTGGAGTGCAAGAGATATTCAGAAATGGGAGTATGTACCTTTAGGTCCATTTCTTTCTAAGAATTTTGCCTCTTCTATGTCTCCATGGATAGTCACATTAGATGCCCTGGAGCCTTTTAGAGTTGAAGGACCAAAACCTTTAAAACCTCAATTACCATATTTAAAATATTCAGGTAAGAAAAGTTTTGATATAAAATTAGAAGTAGCTATAAGGCCTCAAGGTGCCAGCGAAACAGTTGTGAGTAAATCAAATTTTAAATTTATGTACTGGAATATGTCTCAGCAATTGGCACATCATACTATTAATGGTTGTCCTGTGAATTCTGGTGACATGATGGGAAGCGGAACCATTTCAGGTCTCATTCCAGATTCTTATGGATCTATGCTTGAAATAACATGGAAAGGAGAAAAACCAGTTAAAATGAAAGATGGTACAAAACGAAAATTCATTAACGACCATGATACAGTGATCATGAGAGGTCATTGTGAAAAAGATGGTACCAGAATAGGATTTGGGCAAGTTAGCACACAATTACTTCCAATATTTAATCCGAAGAAAAAGAAATAACAAATACTGCAATTCAACAAATAAACCCTTACTTTCAACCGAGTAAGGGTTATTTTATTTAATTTTGGCATCAATATTGGATTATTACTCAAATAACCAAAACCTACGATTATGAAAAAAATATTACTTTTTTCGTTAATGCTTTTGCTACTGGCGGGATGCAGTAGTAAAAAGCAAATTGAGCAACAGCTTAACAGAGGAAATTACGATCAAGCTGTAACTAATGCACTGCGACAGTTACAATCTAAAAAAACTGCAAAACGTAAATCAAAATTCATAAGCATCTTAAAAGAGGGCTATGATAGAATTACAAAGAGAGATCTTGAAGATATCGCCTTCTTAAAGAAGGATAACAATCCACAAAACCATGTTCGTGTTTTTGAGACGTATAGCACTCTAGATGCCAGGCAACGAGCAATTGAACCTGTATTACCACTGTATTTAGATGGACGTGAGATTAAATTCAAGTTCAATGATTATACGTCTGATATGATCGAATCAAAGAACAAGGCTTCAGAATACCTATATGATAATGCTTTAAGTCTTTTAAAATCCAATAATAAAGTTGATATCAGAAAGGCACATGAAGATCTTGCTTATTTAAATGACATAAATCCGGACTATAAGAATTCTCAGAGTCTTTTACAAGAAGCGCATTTTAAAGGAATCGATTATGTGGTGGTCTCCATTATAAACGACACCCAACAGATCATTCCAGAGAGATTAGAGGATGACTTATTGAATTTTGATACCTATGGATTAAATAAATTTTGGACAGTATATCATGGTAATCAAAATAATGACATAGATTACGATTATGCCATGCAGTTACAGTTGAAACAAATTAATATCTCACCGGAACAAGTTCATGAAAAAGAGTTTTTAAGAGAAAAAGAAATTAAGGATGGCTGGGAATATCAGTTGGACAGTAATGGTAATGTAGAGAAAGACAGCTTAGGCAATGATATAAAGGTAGATAAGTTTGTAAATATAAGGGCTCGATATTTAGAATCTCATCAAATAAAATCGACGCAGATTCTGGCAGATGTTGTTTATACAGATTTAATTACGAATCAGGATTTAGATAGATTTACTATAGATAGTGGATTTGTATTTGAGTATGTTTTCGCAACATTCAGAGGTGATAAAAGAGCATTAACAGATGAAGACAGAAAGATCATCAATAACAGAATGATGCCCTTTCCATCCAATGAGCAGATGGTTTACGATACAGGCGAAGATCTTAAAATATAAACTTAAAAATATCATCAACTCCTATAATTTCTAAGGATTAAAAAGATTTATCTTTTAAGGATCTTAAAAGTGGTCACTTTGCCATCTTTCTGAAACCTGATAAAATAAATTCCGGTTTGAAAGTTTGATACATCTAAAATAAAGCTGGTTTCCTTTTGAGCAAAAGAAGTCACTTCCTTTCCGCTTATTGAATAAATCGTTGCTTTTGATCCTTTTAGATCTGTAGGTAAATCTATATTCAATGTATCTACAACTGGATTAGGAAATATTTTAATATCATTTTTATTCAGATCAGAAACAGACAGTGCACTTTCCTGGTACACTCTTACATAATCTATTTCCATAGCACTTTCAGTAAAACCTGTACCAACAATACTTGGTAATATTGCTACATTGAATAAGATATACTGATCATCTTCGAAAGGCCATGTACTACTATTCCTGATTGTAGGTTCATATGTGTAATGCTCAACACCATCAACCTTAAAAACCATTTTATCTTCAAACCAGTCTAAAGTGTAAACATGAAAAGCCGTTGAAGCAGTAGATATTGTTTGTCCTCCTTTATTTACCGTATTACCGGAACTGGAAGGTGTATGCATTGCACTTTGTACAAAATTCTGATTGGTTCCCCAATGCTCCATAATATCAATCTCACCACAAGCTGGCCAACCTGTAGTTCCAAAGCCTTGAATATCCCAATAGCCACCATCTTCGTTAACATTCTTACCTAATGCCCAGATTGCAGGCCATGTGCCAACACCAAAAGGTAACTTAGCGCGTACCTCTACTCTACCATTTGTAAAGGCAAATTTTGAATTTAATCTTGCCGATGTGTAATCTTTAGTTTGACCTTGATCGCTAAATGTTTCTTTTTTAGCAACAATCTTTAAAGTACCATCACTCACATAAGAATTATCTGTTCTATTAGTATAGTGCTGAATTTCGCTATTGTACCAGCTGGTTCCATTTGGTAATTGGGTCTGATGGTGCCAGTTTGTTGAGCTTATAGCTCCTGTGCCATCGAAATCGTCTGACCAAACCAAATTATCGAATACAGGATCAGCAGTAGCTTCGACTTGTAAAATATCGTCTAAATACCCTAAAACATGATCATAATTGTTTTCTCCGTTGATCTGGATGACAACTCTATTAAAATCTGTTCGTGTTATTGGTGGTGGTGAGCCACCATCTAAATTAATGTAATTATCATTTTCAAAATCGAAAGTAACCTCGTGCCACTGATCTAATACAATTGGTTTAATAATTTCACTTTGTGTGGACCAAGGTGCACCTAAAGTGCCATCCTGTAATTTTAATGAGATTTGATTTGTCTGACTACCAGTAAGACCAATTGTTGGTACATATATTTTTAATTTAAAGGTATTATACGTAGTCAGGTCAAAATTAGTGGCAACATCAAATCTCACATTGGCATACTGACCTCCAGTATCGCTATACTCTAAAACGGTAGATGAATTATTTATCCCTTGCTGAAACGGATTTACTAAACTGGTATTTAAACCACAATTATCTCCAAACCAGGTTGTGATATTCCCACTGCCTTCAAAATCATCCTGAACAGTTTGTCCATAAAAACAGGTAGAAAGTAAAAAGAAAAAAACGAGTAAAATTGAACGCATGAGCTATTATTTAAAATATGTTTGTTCTCAAAAATACATTTTTACATTTTAAATGGGAGACCTATTACCTATATAAAAACTATACAAAGGCGATATTAGGTATTAAGAATAGAAAAATGTGGGATTTTTGAAATTACGCTTATCGGTCTCGTATAAGCGTCAGTTACGGGATAATATGCGTTAATTTTCGGTTTGGTACAAACTTTAGCAATTCCGATTGGATTCGTACGTAGTCGAATCTGCCGTCATTGCGGTTATACATTGTTGGCAACCGGCTTTATTCGGTTTCTTCTAATCCGAAACTAAAGGTAGTCCAAAAACTTTCCCAATCCGTATCGTTCAAATCACGCGATTCAACCATATGTGTTGAATGAAAAAACCAATCGCCTTCCCTTTCTAATTTAAAAGAACAAATCCCATTTTCATCTGTTCTGGAATATTGAAAAATGGCTGGTTCATTACCCTTTCTATTGCGAGCAGTGATTGCCTTGTCTTTTAGTGGTTCGCCCATAAAATATACTATCGCCTTAATCCAATCGCCTTGTTTTAATTCGTAAGGGTTTTGCAATAGAACTATCTCAAAATTATGTCCTACAACGGTTTTATAAACTTTATCGTTGGATTTTGGGTTACTCTGAATTAGTGTTTTGATATATCGAGTATATCTTTCAGATTGTTCAGTTTTCGTACTATCATTAATCTTTATGTTTTCAATGTTATCTCCTTTTAAGTAGCTCTTAAATTTATCATTTGGCATCGTTATCCTTGCGTAATCACGTTCCATATGTATTAATCCCAACCCTTTAAAGTCAATGTCCAATTCTAAAATCGGTAAGGCTCCGTCCTGCAATTTCGGTAATAAATCGATTTCCCCTCTCTCGCTGATAAGCTGAAATTTTTTGGTAATGGATTTTTGGACAGGCCTTTCTAATTCGATGTTAAATCCGTCAGCAACGAAAAGATGAAGTTCTAATTTCTCACCTTCTTTAACAATAAAATTATATGCTATTAGTACATATTCGTGAGCGAAAATTGTTGTCGCTAAAAAAAGAGTAAGTAAGATAGAAACTGCTTTTTTCATAGGTTTTATTTTTTAAATGTTAATTTTTTTGGCTTGTTGCAAACGTATAGATCAACCCGAGTTTTAATTCGGTTTATCGATTGATAAGCTAAGTTAGCTTAAGATTCCTACAAAATCAATGTATTTATGAGTGAATTACTAACGAATTCTTAACAAGACTAACATTGTAAGTTTTAGTTATTCATTGCATTAATAACAGACATGAAATCGGCCTTTTTTCGTTTTGAAATAGGTAAAGTTGTTTTATTATTTAAAATCACATAGCCACCATCCTTGTTACTGTAGCTTTTTAAGTGCATGAGATTTATGATATGGGAATGGTGAATCCTGATAAACCCATTATCCTGAAGCAATTCCTCAAAGTCCTTCAATGTTTTTGCAACCAAAAGTTTGGTTTCATTGGCAAAATAAATTGAAGAATAATTACTCTCCGATTGGATACGAATTATTTCATTGGACTCAAAAACAGATATACCATGCGTTGTTGGTATGGCTATCTTTTTATTCAAGGGATTATTATGGTTTTCTATAAGGGTTTTTATCTGGTTTTTAAGGTCATTAGGATTAGCCTTTTTAGCTTTTTCAACTGCTTTTTTGAGCTCAATACTATCTATTGGTTTTAATAAATAATCTATTGCACTTACTTTTATTGCTTTAATTGCATAATTGCTGTATGCCGTTGTAAATATGACCTTAAAATCATAGTTCCCAATAGCCGATAGTACATCAAATCCGTTACCATCCTTTAATTGAATATCCAAAAAAACCAGTTCAGGATTTACTTTGGCAATAAGATCGATAGCTTCTTTTACTTGAGAAGCTGTGGCAAGAACCTGTACATCGGGACAGTTCTCTTTGAGCTCTTGTTTTAGAGCATTGATTGCTTGTGTTTCGTCTTCTATTATAACTGCTTTCATACTACCAGAAATTTAATAAAGGGAGATTAATGACAACTTCAGTTCCCTTTGAATTTAGCCTGTCTCTGATCATAAAATCATTAGTAACCGAATAATTATTTTCTAAAGCTATTCTTTCTTTTGTTATTTGAATGGCTTTAGATGTTTTTTTGCCATTAAGATTCTTATTTAATGATTTTGAGTAACCAATGCCGTTATCTATAACCTTGCATACCAACCTATTTGTATTCTTTTCAAATTCTATTAGCAACTCACCGCTTTCATTCATTGGAGCCAACCCATGAATTATGGCATTCTCAACCAAAGGCTGTAAGATCAATGTTGGTATTCCGACTTCTCTTACATTCAATTCAGGATCGACGATTATTTTAAAGGAAAACACATCGACGTACCTCAGCTGGATCAAGCCTACATATAGTCTTATAATTTCAATTTCCTTTTCCAGTGTTATTAATCGTTTGTCATTTTCAAGTATCAATCGAAGTAACTTAGAAAACTGACTGATGTATTTATTGGCTTCCTTAGTCTCGCCTCCTGAATAATATCCTTTGATGGTGTTTAAAGCGTTAAAAACAAAATGAGGATTCATTTGCATACGTAATGCTTTTTGTTCCAACTCAACCATCTGTTTTTCCAAAGTCATTTTCTCTTGCTTGGCATTAAAGATATTACGTTCCTTATTGAAGGCTTTTTCGATAGATTTTATTCGCTTCCCAACTGCCAAATATATAATTAGACCAATAATACTTATAACTAAGATCAAGAATGGAATTGTCTTATAAAAAGGAGGTTTTATGTATAGTGAGACCTGTTTTGAATCGCTCCAAAGGTCCGAACTACCTTTAGTTCTTAATTCAATATTATGTTGTCCAGGAGCCAAATTTTTAATCTCTAGATTACGGTTATCAATAGGTACCCAAGGTCCGGAATTACTTCGGTATTCATAGCTTAAATCGCCATAATCGGAGAATGAAATTCCGGTAAAACCCAACCTTAGATTGTTCTGCTTATACCCCAAAGATTTTAGATTAGAATAAATAGAATCGTTTATCATTATTTGTTCAAGAACCAATCTCGGCTTTATAGAAGTATCTTTTAAAGCTTTAGAGTTAAAGGATAACATGCCTTTATCCGTTCCCAGGTAAATGTTAGAGTCTATAATCTCGATGTCATTTATCTTTCCTTTTTTAATTCCTAAAAGTGGATTTAAATTTTCGACTATAAATTCACCATCTCTTAAAAAGATCTTATCCAGTCCTTTATTAGTGGCAATTAAGTAAGAGTCACTCCAGGGCTCAATAGCGTAGCAAGTGTTACTGGATAGCTCTTGCTTTTTGGTAAGTTGATCAGTTTTATTATCACTAATAATAGTAACTCCTTTGGAATTTGTCGCAATTATGGTTCTATTATGTTCAGAATCATAATAGATGTCCTGTATAGAAGTATTGAGAGATTCAACCGAAGGCGTAACCTGATAAAGTGAATCCTTTTCATACTTATATAATCCGGTACTTGTTCCGAATAAAATATAATTATTCTCAACCGGTACAATTGCATTTGTCCGTTTTCTAATAATGGTATTATTAGACATTAACTTCGATCTTTTGGCATTGGAATTTCGCAATAATGGAAACATATAAAGCTGTGAGGCCTCATATTTAAAAACTACAGACGAACTGAAATAATATTTCTGTCCGTCATAATAAAAATCATTAGCACCAAAATCGAAAGTGCTGATCTTTCCTGATTCTAATATTGTAATACTACTGTTTCCAACAGCTATAGTTTTATCAAGGTAATGTCTTATTTTTTTTATATAATCGCTAGTCGAATTAATGAATTTGGGAGATGAACTATTAAGTTGTTTCTTAATAGAGTACACGCCGTTTTCAGTACCAATCCATAAATTATCATAGGGATCTTGCTGAAGTGCATTCACTTTCATTGTTCCGTTAGATAAGGCATAAGTCTTGATATTAAAATTTGGAATGAATTTGATCCCGTCATTTAACGTAGTTAACCAGTAATTGCCTTCCGAGTCTTTAAGGGAATAAGAAACTGCGAGGTTTTTAAAATAATGATGGTAATCATTTCCAGAATTTATTATCAATCCATTCCTGCTACCTATCCATAATTCATTATCAATGGATGATAAATGAATAAACTCTTTGGCATTTTGATAAGCTTTGATCTGTTCACTCTTTCCATCCTTAAATTCATACAAAACATTATGAATAGAGAACAGATAACGGCCTTGATGTGTTGTGAGCCGGTAATTTCCAGCAGAGTACATCGTTTCATCAAAAATATATTCAATGTTGTTAGACGCATCTATAACAGAATCGATATTCAAATAATGAATATTAGAATTGATATTCCAGTAACCATAAATTGCAGAGTCTGTATTCGATCTTGTAACTTTTTGGTTTTCAAAATCAATTTTAGAAATATTACCATCTCGATGTAAAACACAAAGTTTTCCCTCATGTTCATAAACATCTACCATTATTTTTGTATGCTCTGCTTCTTTTAAAAGTTTGTTGTTCTTAGTATTCTGAAAATTACCATCTTTAAAAAATGATGGTTTGCCATTAAGCGTAATAAACCAGATCCGGTTTTGGCTGTCTTCAAAAATTTTAAATACTTCATTGTCGGCTAAACCATCATCAGTACTGTAATGTTTAAATTCATATCCATCAAATTTTAAAACGCCCACATCGGTCCCAAACCAAATATAGCCTTTACCATCTTCCATAACACTGTATACATTAGACGTTGGAAGACCTTCCTCAATGCTATATTTAATGGCATAGGGATCCTGAGCTTGAATCCAATTAGGTAATAGAAGAAATAGTATAGTTAAGTATTTCAAATCCCAAATTAGTTTAATAAATATAAAACATTAATCAAATAACACTTTTTGTAATTCATCCAATTATATAATAAATCATACCACTTATCTCCTTTAAGGTATTCGACAATAAATCACAATGCCCATTTAAAATAATCATATTGTTACAAGTTACTAAATCATAGCGCCCACTTTTCATAAAAATATAATTCTGAGAAAGAATAATCATGATTTTTGAGTCCAAATCTAAAATTATATAATCATGAAAAAAAATCTACTTACTACTGCACTATTAATTAGTTTTATCTTCAGCTTTTCTCAAGCTAGTTTGGTAAAAGATATAATGGTCGGATCAACAAACGGTATTAATATAACTACCGAATTATTTAAATACAACGACAAAATATTATTCAAAAGTTTCGGAGGTCAACTCGCTGTCTCAGATGGAACAGAAACAGGTACTTTTCCAATTAGGATTGGAGCAATAGGCAATAGCTCAACACCTGACGAATTTACCTTAAATCCTGTTACTAATGAAGTATTTTTTTCGGCTACTGGTCCGTCACCGCCTGATAATTCAGCGAGAGAATTATGGAAAAGCGATGGTACTGCCGTTGGAACAAGCCTGGTTTATGATTTTACTAATTTAAATGGCTGGAATAGTAATCCAAGGTATTTATGTGAGATGAATGGTATTATTTATTGTAGAACTGACCTTGTATCAAACCCTCCACAACTTGGATATTCCGATGGTACTTTTAGTGGAAGTGGTTTTATAAATACTGGCTCACCTGGCTCTAGTGCTTACCCTGAAAATTTATTTGCTTTTAATGGTAATATATTTTTCACCGGCTGGGGCGATTTATGGATAAGTGATGGAACACAATCAGGAACTAGTTTTGTAAAAAATATAAATTTAGCGTCAGATAGTGATCCCGATGATTATGTTGTATTTAATAACAAGCTATATTTTACAGCTGACGATGGCATACATGGGAGAGAATTATGGGTAACTGATGGTACTGATAGTGGCACTCAGCTCGTTGTTGATGTTAATAATGGGCCAAGCGATAGTAATATCCAGAATTTAACGGTTTTTGGCAATAAGTTATATTTTTCAGCGGATTCTTCAAACTCGGGTAACGAAATTCATTACATAACAACTTCAGAGAGTTTGATACTTTATAGAGACATTAATCCAGGTTCTGCAAGTAGTAACCCTTCAAATTTTAAAGTGTTTAATGGTCAACTTTATTTTAGTGCTGATAATGGTACAAATGGAATTGAATTATGGAGAGCTGACGGTAGTGTTTTTGGAATAGGCTTGTTTAAAGATATCAATACAACAGGTTCAAGTAGTCCAATTGGTTTTCAGCAATACAATGGCAATTTATATTTTTCAGCAAATGATGGTACAAACGGTGAGGAATTATGGATGACAGACGGAACAGCTTCTGGAACTGTTTTGATTGCAGATATTAATCCGGGCGCAGCTGGTAGCCTTCCTAGGTCATTAGTAGATGTAGATGGTGAGTTGCTATTTCATGCGGTAGATGTTACCAATGGTCGTGAGCTATGGAAATATTTCGATCCTGCTCTATCTGTTAGTGAAATAGACAACCAAGAATTATTAAAATTATCTCCAAACCCAGCAAAAAACAGCTTTACAATTTCAAATAATTTAGATGTTACAGATATTGCAATTTATGATGTACAAGGAAAACTTACCAAACAATTTAATAACCACTTGAATGAATACATAATTGAAGACTTATCACCAGGTTTGTATTTTGTCAAGATAAAAGCAGAAAACAGAGAAGAAACGCTTAAACTTATGAAACAATAATCATGCTTAGAATCATTCTAAAATATCGGTTGTCACTATTTTTAACATTTTTATATATCATTATTGCTGCAATTCTTTGGGTTTTTAGTTAGTTAGAATAATTTATTGGGTAAACCTCCTAAAGCAGTTTGGGAGGTTTTTTTTTACTTATAGTAGTAATATTTAATAGTATTTTAAAAGTATCATTATGGAAATACTTAAACGAAATGGAATAAATCAATTCTATTAATAGACCCATGAGAATCATTAGCCACCACTACTCCATTCTTAATAACTAGTAATTGTGGAGATTGATGCATCACTTGAAATTTATAACCAACCTCATCAGAAACACTCTTATAACTCAACAGATCTAAATAGTAAAGATCTAAATCTTTTTCTGTTAAATTGTAGGAACCCGTAAATTGATTTAGTACCATTCTGCTAATGCCACAACGTGTAGAATGTTTAAAAATAACCTGAGTTTTAACTTTAGATTTATCAACTATAGAATCTAGTTCATCTATACTGGTTAAAGGAATCCAGGGCAATACCTTTTCTTCTTTTGGTTCAGCAGAACCACCAAATAGTTTATTTATAAAACTCATTAAACTTAATCTTTAAAGACTCGGCGCAAAAATAGTCTAAACAATGTTAGCTTCCTTACAATCTGACTAAAAGTCACGCTATTGTACTGGTTATAAGACATTTTGTCTAATTAAATGTAATGGTAAGATTATTGTCCTATATGATATGAGAAAAAAAAATTGAACATATGAACTTTAATAACTATACAATAAAATCACAGGAAGCCATTCAGCAAGCGCAACAAATTGCTCAAGGCTTTGGGCATCAGCAAATAGAAAATGAGCACATTTTTAAAGCCATTTTTACTGTAGATGAAAACGTACTACCATTCATTCTTAAAAAATTGAATGTAAATGTAGGTATGCTTCAACAAATTCTGGATAAGGAGCTGGAAAGCTTCCCAAAAGTTTCTGGTGCAGATATCATGCTGTCTCGTGAAGCAGGAAAAGCCATGAATGAAGCATCCATTGTTGCAAAAAAGATGAAAGATGATTTTGTATCCATCGAACATTTAATACTTGGTATTTTTAAAACAAAAAGTAAGATCTCTCAAATCTTAAAAGATCAAGGTGTTACAGAAAAAGGTCTGCAAGCAGCTATTGACGAATTACGTAAAGGAGATCGTGTAACCTCCCAAAGTCAGGAAGAAACATACAACGCTCTTAATAAATATGCTAAAAACCTTAACCAATTAGCAAAGGATGGAAAATTAGATCCGGTTATTGGCCGTGATGAGGAAATACGTAGAATTCTTCAAATTCTATCTCGTAGGACCAAGAACAATCCAATTTTAGTTGGCGAACCAGGAACTGGTAAAACGGCCATTGCAGAAGGGTTGGCACACAGAATTATAGATGGTGACATTCCAGAGAATCTTAAAGACAAACAAATATTCGCTTTGGATATGGGAGCTTTAATTGCCGGTGCTAAATTTAAGGGCGAATTTGAAGAACGCTTAAAAGCAGTTATTAAGGAGGTAACAACCAGCGAAGGTGATATCGTGTTATTCATTGATGAGATCCATACTTTAATTGGTGCTGGAGGCGGACAAGGAGCTATGGATGCTGCAAACATCTTGAAACCTGCTTTAGCTAGAGGCGAACTGCGCGCAATTGGAGCAACAACGTTGGATGAATATCAAAAGTATTTTGAAAAAGACAAAGCATTAGAGCGTCGTTTCCAAAAAGTAATGGTAGATGAACCAGATACCGAAAGTGCGATTTCTATCTTACGCGGTATCAAAGAAAAATACGAAACACACCACAAGGTTCGCATCAAAGATGAAGCTATTATTGGTGCTGTCGAGTTATCGCAACGTTATATCACTAACAGATTCTTACCAGATAAGGCTATTGATCTAATGGATGAAGCCGCATCTAAATTACGAATGGAGATCAACTCCAAACCAGAAGAATTAGATGTACTGGATAGAAAAGTTATGCAGTTAGAAATAGAGATAGAAGCGATTAAACGCGAGAAAGACGAATCTAAATTAAAATCATTACGATCGGATTTAGCTAACCTCAAGGAAGAACGCAATGAAGTGAATGCCAAGTGGAAAAGCGAAAAAGAAGTTGTAGACAATATTCAGCAGATTAAATCTAATATAGAAGATTTTAAATTAGAAGCAGAACGAGCGGAGCGAGAAGGTGATTATGGAAAAGTAGCCGAATTGCGATACGGAAAAATAAAAGAAGCTCAGGAGAAACTTGAAACCTTTCAAAATCAATTACTGGAACAACAAGAAACTTCACTTATTAAAGAAGAAGTGACATATGAAGATATTGCAGAAGTGGTTGCTAAATGGACGGGAATACCAGTTATGAAGATGCTTCAAAGTGATCGTGAAAAACTATTGAAACTGGAAGATGAATTGCATAAACGAGTAGTAGGTCAAAATGAAGCCATTATTGCCGTTAGTGATGCAGTAAGACGCAGTCGAGCAGGATTACAAAATCCACAAAAGCCAATTGGTACCTTCCTATTCCTTGGAACTACTGGAGTTGGTAAAACAGAATTAGCTAAAGCCTTGGCAGAATATTTATTTGATGATGAAAATGCCATGACTAGAATAGACATGAGCGAATATCAGGAACGTCATGCAGTTAGCAGATTAATCGGAGCACCTCCTGGATACATTGGTTACGAAGAAGGTGGGCAATTGACTGAGGCTGTGCGCAGAAAACCTTATTCTGTTGTCTTGTTAGACGAAATTGAAAAAGCACATCCTGACACATTCAATATCCTATTGCAAGTTTTGGATGAAGGACGCTTAACAGACAACAAAGGTCGTGTGGCCGATTTTAAGAATACGATCATTATCATGACCTCAAATATGGGAAGTCAAATTATACACGAACGTTTTGGCGCTACTAAGGATATTGATTCTGCTATTGAAGCAGCAAAAGTAGATGTATTAGCACTACTCAAACAAAGCGTAAGACCAGAATTCTTGAACAGAATTGATGATACGATTATGTTCACGCCTTTAAGCAAAGAGAATATTACAGATATTGTTGGATTACAACTTAAAGGTGTTACAAAAATGATTGCTCAGCAAGGAATCACTTTTGATGCGACTCCCGAAGCGATTGCTTATTTAGCCGAAAAAGGATATAACCCGGAATATGGAGCAAGACCTGTAAAAAGAGTGATCCAGAAAGAAGTACTAAATGAATTGAGTAAAGAACTTTTATCAGGTCGTATAACAACAGACAGCATCATATTATTGGATGCCTTTGATGACAAATTAGTTTTTAGAAATCAAGGTGATCTGGTAACAGAAGAATTATAAAATAAAGTGTGTAATAATTGGCGCACAAAACCGTTTTCATAATGGTTGGTTAGTTGGAAAGCAATGCGAGTCTTTATCCCGATAACTATCGGGAAGATAAGTGTTGCTTTCTTTTTTAATATTCTTGTCAAAATCAACCGTCATACCTATTAAAAATCTTAATTTTGTATTATGGGTTTAAACAAATACATAGATCATACATTGCTGAAAGCTACAGCATCAAGTAATGACATTATTCAGTTATGTGAAGAAGCAAAAGAACATCAATTCTTTTCTGTTTGTGTTAATAGCAGCTACGTATCACTCGCCAAAAAGCAATTAAAGAACTCCGGAGTAAAAGTGTGCAGTGTTATTGGCTTTCCTCTTGGAGCAATGAGTACTAAAGCAAAGGTATATGAGGCCAAAAAAGCAATTAAAGATGGTGCGAAAGAAATAGACATGGTAATTAATGTTGGAGACTTGAAAAGCCAAAAATTTAAAAAAGTTGAAAATGAAATCCGATCTATAAAAAAAATAGTGTCTAAAAAGGTGCTTAAAGTTATTCTGGAAACTTGTTATTTGAATGAAAATGAAATTATTAAAGTAAGTGAATTGGCATTAAAGGCAAAAGCAGATTTTATAAAAACCTCAACAGGATTTGGAACCAGAGGAGCATCATTAGAAGATATTAAATTAATGAAAAGTGTGGCAGGAAATAAAATGAAAATTAAGGCTTCTGGTGGAATTAAAGATGCTAAGACTGCTCAACAATATATAGATCTGGGAGTTGAAAGACTTGGTACTTCTTCTGGAATTGCCATCGTTTCGTGTATAAAATCAAAATCAGAATCTTAAAATAAAAATTGATATGAGTGTACATATTGAAGCTAAAAAGGGAGAAATAGCCGAAACCATTTTATTACCTGGTGATCCATTACGTGCTAAATGGATAGCAGAAACTTTTTTCGAAGATCCAAAATGCTTCAATAAAGTAAGAAATATGCTTGGATATACAGGGATTTATAAAGGCAAAAAAGTTTCCGTTATGGGAACAGGTATGGGAGTTCCCAGTATATCAATATATGCTCATGAGTTAATAAATGCTTACGGTGTAAAGAATTTAATCCGTGTTGGAAGTGCTGGTTCCTATCAGAAAGATGTTAAGATTAGAGATGTGGTATTAGCCATGGCAGCATCTTCCAATTCAGGTGTGAATGAATTACGTTTTGGAGGTGCCGATTATGCGCCTACAGCCGATTTTGGACTGTTCTTGAAAGCTGTTGAAGCGGCTAAGGAGAAAAATATAGAAGTAAAGGCTGGAAATGTCTTCACAAGTGATGAATTTTATGCAGACGATTTCGAAGCTTATAAGAAATGGTCAAGATTTGGTGTATTATGTGTAGAGATGGAAGCAGCGGGATTATACACTGTTGCAGCCAAGCATAATGTAAATGCTCTGGCAATTTTGACTATATCTGATTCTTTAGTTACCGGAGAACGCACATCTACAAAGGAGCGAGAAACTACCTTTAAAGGAATGGTTGAAATCGCTTTAGAATTGGCCTAGTTTTATAAAAATTAGTATTTAATTGACCATATTTTAGTAATTGATTAGTAGCGGTTTACCGAATTTTTTTGTATCTTTTGTCCATTAGGCGAATAAAAATACGGCTTGTCTATTATTTTGTTTGGCATGGTATATGCTTTTATATCTTTGGGGTAAACGCCCTCAAAATCATGAAAAAAATTATTTTATTCTCAGTCGCTTTATTAACTTCAATCTTGTTGAATGCACAAGAAGATTGGATACGTTTTAAAGATTATCCAACAGATTTAGTTATAAATGTAAATGAAGATTCTAATCTTGATGATACACCTTTTGTATTTATTAATAGAGACGAGCAAGCATATAATTATGTAATTCCAGTTAAATTGGAGACTCAAACTTATGAGACCGTTTCCAATATGGAAATAAAAATAACAAGTATTGCTGCATCTTATGATAGAAAAGATAGATTAATGATCTATCTAAGAGGTAAAATAGATATGTCTTGTTGTTACCCTTCGCCAATTACTTTAGAATTTTATGATCATAAAAATAATTTAGTTCAATTGGCTAAAACAGATTTATCGGGAAACTTTAAGGTTAAGAGTATTAATGGGAATATGATGGAGATAAGTAAAGGAAGAATTAAATTTAATTTTTCTAAAGTCGTGACTTTCGATGGAAATGCGGATACTCGTAATGCAGAAGTAGTTGTTTACAAGAAACAAATTGATGAACAATTTGCATCTTCTCAAAATGGTACAGTTACTACTACCGCAAGATAGGATTTCCAAAACAGCTTAAAAACTCAATTTCTTAAAACTTCTAAATTTTGTGTTGTTGAAATGATATAATTTTTTAGTATATTCCTGTATTAATCCTTACATGATTAGAATGAAAAAAATCATATTTCTTGCGCTTACAATTAGCTATTTATCAGTTTCTTTTGGTCAAATAAAAAAAGAATACCAGGACCCAGCCATATGGATAGATCTTGAACTTAAGGAAGAAGGGATTCCTGTAAAAATAACATCTATAAGTGGAGAAGTTAGTTATTTTAAAGCTCCTATTAAGTTAGTTCCTAAAAACACAAATAAGTTCGTTGCTCTACAAATTTCAATTGACTCCATTAAATATGAAGCAATAGATAGAAAGAGGGAGATTGTTATGATTGATGGAAAAATTGACCTTACTTGTTGTAAAAATAAACCTGTAAATATGGAATTATATGATAAAGAAGATAATTTCATTCAATTCGCAACTACAGATAATAATGGAAATTTTAAATTAAAATCCATAAATGGGAATATATTGGAAATTAAAAATAACAGGTTAAAACTGAACTTCAAAAGACTAAAAACAATTGATGTTGGCCTGGATGAACGTTTTGTAACTATAGAGAGATTTAAAATACCAAGCCAGAAAAAAATTAAAAGATTACGGAAAAAAGAAAAGTTAAGAATTCAGGATTACTAAACTTTTATATTGGTCAATTAAGCTTTACTTCAACATTTTTAAGTTCTATCTTCGACAGTAATTCAAGCTTATTATGTTCAAACAACTTGTCCAATTCTAATATGTTAGTGGCTTTGTCAGTTGGTTTATAATTATCATAATCCACAAACCTGATTCCTTCAATATATCGCTCATTATAGGCTTTTCTAAATCGCATACCTACTCCATCATTTTCATTAAAAGAATAAGCAAGATAATCTACTTCATTAGACTCTTTTCCTATCCAATAAATAAATACATCATCAAAATCTTCTCCTCCTCCAACTTCATCAAATGTTATCTTTATTTTATGATATTTCTTATCCATTAATTTAGTTTGCTCCAAATATTTCTTATTTACAGCAGCATCATTTAAGCCATAAGGAAGTACCGAAAAATAGTGCACAGAATTAACCGAATTTCCGTATTTAGCGGCTATACTATCTTGTAAACTTTGCTGTTGTCCATTTATAAACCTCTTGAATCCAGAATTAGAAAGTCTGTCTGTGACAACCTTTGTGGAATCTTGAAAACGTCTCTCCAAAATAAATTCTCCATTATTTCTTGTCGCTTTATAATGTCTATCCCTGAACTGGAATGAAATAACAGAACTTTTAATTTTTTCTCCTCCGGAAACCTCGATGGCTTTGTTAACTATTTCTTGAGCATTGTTTTCATCTTTATTTTTTTCATTGCATCCTATACTTGCAATAACAATTATTAAGCTACTAACTAAAATTCGGAATATCTTCATATTACTCATAGGTCGTAAAGCTACTTAATACTTAACAATAATATTAAATTAGGGTTAAATTATTACCTTTGGCCGAATGCAGAAAAATATTAACATACAAAATAAAAAGGCTCGTTTTCAATACGAATTACTCGAAAAATATACTGCCGGAATTGTATTAACTGGTACAGAAATTAAATCTATAAGAAACAGTAAGGCATCTATTACAGAAAGTTTTTGTGAGTTTAATGATAATGGAGAGTTGTTTGTTGTTAATATGTACATAGAAGAATACATTTATGGCACTCATTATAACCATAGACCGAGAGCAGAACGAAAATTATTGTTGAATAAAAGAGAGCTTAAAAAACTCCATAAAGAGGTAAAAAACTCAGGTTTAACAATTATCCCTTTAAAATTATTTATTAATGATAAAGGCCTTGCTAAACTAATTATTGCTCTTGCTAAAGGGAAAAAGATCCATGATAAGCGTGAAACAATTAAAGACAGAGACAATAAAAGAAATCTGGACAGGATTAAGAAAATCTATAAATAAACATTGGTTTACCTGACAACAAACTGCAATTATTTATTTTTTAATTCGTTAACAACCAAACTCTAACAAGAACTAATGAAAATAAGATTTTATCTGTTTCTATTTTTATTAATTACATTTCAATCTTTCTCACAAATTATAGGAACGGTTAAAAACGATAAAAACGAACCTCTTCCTTTTGTAAATATTTTTATCGAAAATACATATCAAGGAAGTACGAGTAACGACGAAGGAAATTATGAACTACTAATATCTCAGTCCAGTAGTTACAATGTGGTCTTTCAGTACTTAGGTTACAAAACGGTAAAAAAATCCATCAATGTTATTTCTTTACCTTTTCAACTTGATGTAGTAATGCAAGAAGAAATTGTATCATTAAATGAAGTAGTTATAAATGTAGAGGACAATCCGGCAAACATTATTGTAAGAAATGCGATAAAAAACAGGAAAACAAACTTATCAAAGTATGATGCTTTTAAAGCCGATTTTTATTCTCGAGGGTTAATACGGATTAAAAATGCTCCTGAGAAAATTCTTGGTCAGGATATAGGAGATCTTGGTGGAGGTTTAGACTCAACCAGAAGTGGAATTATCTATTTATCCGAAACCATATCAAAAATCGATTATAAAAAACCCGATAAGCTAAAAGAAAAAATAATAGCTTCAAAGGTTAGCGGAGATGACAATGGCTTTAGTTTTAATAATGCCAACGATGTTAACTATAATTTTTACAACAATACTATAGAAATACAAAACCAGCTTATCTCACCAATATCAGATTATGCTTTCAACTATTATAAATATAGCTTGGAAGGGGATTTCTACGATGACCATGGAAATCTAATCAACAAAATAAAGGTCATTCCTAAGCGCAATAACGATAGAATATTTTCAGGTTACATCTATATAGTAGAGGATCAGTGGACCATTTACGCATTGGAATTGGCCGTCACAGGCCAGCAAGCCAAAATTCCTGCTGCAGATTCAATCAAACTTAAACAGTCCTTTTCGTATTCTAAAACGGACAAATTGTGGGCCTTAATTTCTCAAAGTATTGATTTTAGCTATAGTCTCTTTGGGATTAAAGGAGATGGCAGATTTACTGCAGTTTACAGCAACTATAACTTCAATCCAAATTTTACAAGGAAGTCATTTACTAATGAGCTTTTGGCATTCGAAGAAGAGGCGAATAAAAAAGACTCTCTCTACTGGCAGAACCTAAGACCTGTACCTTTATCTAAAGAAGAAATCTCGGATTACCTTAAAAAAGATAGCATTCAAATAGTAAGAAAATCGAAAACCTATTTGGATTCAGTAGATAGAGAAAGAAACAAATTCAAAATTCAATATTTGATTGCAGGATATAATTATACCAACTCATTTAAAGACTGGAATATTGGGATAAGTGCTCCACTACTAACTTTTACTTATAACACGGTTCAAGGTCACAATGGGAATATTAACTTGAATTTCAGAAAAAACTTTGATGAATACAGAAGGTATTTAGATATTACTATAAAAAACAGCTATGGTCTATCGGATAAAAGATATCGTTTAAATGGTAGCATTAGATATAAATTCAACAACATTTCCAGGCCATTTCTTTCTTTATCAGGTGGAACAGCAGTACAACAGTTTAATAGTTCTGAACCAATTTCAAAACGAGTCAATGCTTTTAGTACATTATTTTTTGAAGATAATTACATGAAGTTATATGACAAATCTTTTGGTCAAATAGATTTTTCTCAAGAATTATTTAACGGATTTCGGTTTTATTCAAGCCTGAGTTTTGAAAGACGTAAACCTCTATTTAATAATTCAAACTGGTCGGTTACAGACGAACCTGATGATTTTTTAACAAGTAACAACCCATTAGATGAAACAGCATTTGGAATAGCTCCATTCGCTCAGCATAACATATTCAAACTTAATCTCACAGGAAGAATTCGATTTGGACAAACCTATTTAAGTTATCCGGGAAGTAAAGTAACCATTAACAATAATAAGTACCCTACAGTATTTTTAACTTATAAAAAAGGATTTGGGTCATCAAATTCCAAATATCATTTCAATCAGATACAAGCAAGGATGACCCAAAATTTTGATGTTAGTAACAAAGGAAATTTTGCATATAATTTGAAAGCTGGAGATTTCTTTGATTCTGATGAGCCAGCTTTTATGGATTTTCACCATTTTAATGGGAACCAAACTCATGTTGGACCCAGTAATTATTTGGATAAGTTCAATAATTTAGCATATTATACATATAGCACCAACAAAGCTTATGCAGAATTCCATGCAGAGCATAACTTTAATGGGTATATAATGAATAAAATACCCTTGCTAAAAAAACTGAATTTCAACTTGATTTTGGGTGCTCATGCTTTGTCAGCCGAAAATCAACAACCTTATCAAGAATATACTGTCGGTTTAAGTAATATTGGCTGGGGAAAATTCAGAATATTACGAGTAGATTATTTAAGATCTTACAAAAGTGGATTTATAAACGATATCCTCGTATTTGGAATTAGTTTGTAACTTTAACCAAACCTTTGATTATGAAATATCATGTAATAGTGTTGTCATTTTTTATGAGTATATCAATTGTCAATGCTCAGGATATTAATAAAGTAGATTTTAACGAGAAAGTCCAATCTTTGGACAGCACAATAAAAACCCTTTACTCCATTATTTCAGGATCAGAAGATAAAGAACGAAATTGGGAACTTTTTAAATTCTTATTTACGGATGATGCCGAGATTACTTTGTCTTTAATTAAGTCAACAGAAAATAAAACCAAATACTATTTAAAAGTTGATGAATTCATCAATACATATGGAAAATGGTTGAAGGAAAATGGGTTTTATGCAAAAGAAACTGAAAGAACAATTAGTACATTTAGACATATGAACAGTGTGTCAAGCACCTATGAATACAACTACTATTCTGGAGGTAGCTATCAAGATATGAATAGGATTAATCTATTGGAAGACAATAATCGTTGGTACATTTCAAACCTTAAATGGAACCAGGAAGTGAGTGACTTAGCCGCGATAAAGGAATTTTTACCGGTTCAAAAGGACTAATTAAAAATCTTTTAACTTTATGTTGATGAATACTTTATTTTTTTTATCAGCAGGATTAACTGGAATTTTACCTTGGTACATCTATTCCATATTTGGACTTACAGTTTTTTTGTGCATTTATTTTTTCTATAAGGCAACTGGTAAATCAAATACTGTTCTTATAATAATAATTCTATGGTTAGTACTTCAAGGGTTATTAGCTTTCTCAGGTTTTTATCAGAATACGACCGGATTTCCACCAAGATTAGTCCTAATTGGAATGCCTCCAATGCTGTTAATTCTCATCCTATTTATCACAAAAAAAGGAATCCGATTTATGGATAGTTTAGATGAAAAAATGCTTACGATTCTACATGTGATACGAATACCAATGGAATTGATTTTATGGTGGTTATTTTTTTATAAAGCCATACCTCAGATTATGACATTTGAAGGTAGAAACTTTGATATTCTGGCAGGTTTAACAGCCCCAATAGTATTCTATTTTGGTTATATTAAAAATAAGATTGGAAAAACTATTAAATTGTTATGGAATATTATTTCGGTGCTTCTATTAGCCAATATCGTTTTTTATGCCATTCTTTCAATCCCGACAAGTTTTCAGCAATATGGTCTAGAACAACCGAATATTGCCGTATTATACTTTCCCTTTGTATATTTACCTTGTTGCGTGGTTCCTATTGTTTTTTTATCACATTTTGCAGTAGTAAGAAAACTAATAAAAGTTAATTTTTATCTTCTAAAAGCGGAACAAATCTAAAGGATCCATGTTCGTGTTTTTCGAATTCCTTCTCCCCTTTTCTAATGAACAAGGTCATTGTTTGAACATCTTCTCCAACAGGAATTACTAATCTGCCACCAATTTTTAATTGGTTAAGCAGTGCTTTAGGTACAAAAGGTGCCCCAGCAGTTACAATAATGCTATCAAATGGAGCCTCTTCCTCTAAACCTATATATCCATCCCCAAAAATCAATTTTTTGGCTCTATAACCAAGTTTGGGTAAAAATTTACTTGTTTTTTTAAATAATTCCTGTTGCCTTTCAATACTATATACTTTTGCTCCTAATTCTATTAAAACAGCAGCTTGATATCCACTACCAGTGCCAATTTCCAGAATTTTATCACCTTTTTTTACTTGCAATAATTCGGTTTGGTATGCAACCGTATAAGGCTGAGAAATAGTTTGGTCGGCAGCAATAGGAAATGCTTTATCCTGATAGGCATGATCAATAAATCCAGAATCCATAAACAAATGCCTGGGAATTCTCCCAATAGCTTTCAATACTTTTTCATCTTTAATTCCCTTGTCTTCAATAATTTTAACAAGTTGTTGTCGTAATCCTTTATGCTTAAATGTATCCTTCAATTTTATACATAATTTTAATTGCTAAATTTAATCAAAGTATCCAAAGGTTAAATGAAATTTCTTAGAATTTCTGAAATATATTTATTCAGGGATTTAATTAGTATTTACGCGGCATAAAATACTTAAATATCTTATTTTTGTTTAAAACAATAAAATATGCTAAAAGCTGGTGTTCTTGGTGCTGGTCACCTTGGAAAAATTCATCTTCGACTATTAGATCAATCGGCAAAATACAACCTCGTCGGCTTTTACGATGCAGACGAAATCAATGCGAAAAAAGTATCCGAAGAATTTGGTTACAAGTATTTCAATACCATTGATGAATTAATTGATGCAGTTGATATGGTAGATATTGTAACACCAACACTATCCCATTACGAATGTGCAAAAAAAGCCATTGCTAAAGGAAAACATATTTTTATTGAAAAACCAATAACAAAAACAGTTGAAGAAGCTGAACATATTAGAGAATTATTGGCAGAACATAATTTAAAAGGTCAGGTTGGTCATGTAGAACGATTTAATCCTGCATTTATGGCGGTTAAAGAACAATTAGAGAAACCTATGTTTATTGAAACACATAGATTGGCAGAATTTAATCCTCGTGGTACTGATGTACCTGTAGTTTTAGATTTAATGATTCATGATATCGATATTATTTTAAGTGTTGTAAAATCGAAAGTCAAAAAGCTATCTGCAAGTGGAGTTTCTGTAATTAGTGATACTCCAGATATTGCTAATGCGAGAATAGAATTTGAAAATGGTTGTGTTGCCAATTTAACTGCCAGTAGAATTTCCTTAAAAAATATGCGTAAAACTCGATTCTTTCAAAAAGATGCTTATATATCTGTTGATTTTCTGGAAAAGAAATGTGAAGTTGTGAAAATGAAAGATGCACCTGAAGATCCAGGAGATTTTGATATGATTCTACAAAATGCTGAAGGTGTTAAAAAACAAATCTATTTTGATAATCCTGAAGTAGCTAATAACAATGCCATTTTAGATGAATTAGAAACCTTTGCAGATGCCATAAACAATAACACAAAACCAATTGTAACACTCTACGATGGCACTGAAGCCTTACGTGTTGCAACCATGATTATAAATCAGTTTTAATATAAATGAGTATAGTTACTATGAAAAATATAGCAGTAATTGGAGCAGGAACAATGGGAAATGGAATTGCTCATACGTTTGCTCAATCTGGATTTAAAGTTCAACTAATTGATATTAGTGAAGATGCTCTTAAAAAAGGAATTACAACCATTTCTAAGAATTTAGATAGAATGGTTGCTAAAGAAAAAATTACTGAAGCTGATAAAGAATCAACCTTAAATAATATTACCATTTTTACCGATATTTCTGAAGGTGTTGAATATGCTAATTTAGTAGTTGAAGCTGCTACTGAAAATATAGATTTAAAATTGAAAATTTTTAAACAATTAGATGAGGCTTGTCCAGAAGACACAATTTTAGCAACTAATACTTCTTCAATTTCCATTACACAAATTGCAGCTGTAACTTCCAGACCTAAAATGGTTATTGGAATGCATTTTATGAATCCTGTTCCAATTATGAAATTAGTAGAAATTATTCGAGGATATAATACAAGTGATGAAGTGACAAAAACTATTATGGAGCTTTCTAAAAAACTTGGTAAAAATCCGGTAGAAGTAAATGATTATCCTGGGTTTGTTGCTAATAGAATTTTAATGCCAATGATTAATGAATCTATTGAAACCCTGTACAATGGTGTTGCTGGTGTTGAAGAAATAGATACTGTTATGAAATTAGGAATGGCGCATCCAATGGGTCCTTTACAATTAGCAGATTTTATTGGATTAGATGTTTGTCTATCTATTTTAAATGTGATGTATGATGGCTTTAAAAATCCAAAATATGCACCTTGTCCGTTATTGGTTAATATGGTTAGAGCTGGAAAATTAGGAGTAAAATCTGGAGAAGGTTTTTACGATTATTCAGAAAGCAGAAAAGCAGAGAAAGTATCTAAACAGTTTATAGGTTAAATGGCTAAAATAATTCCATTTAAAGCGGTAAGACCAACAAGAGCTATTGTAGGTTTGGTGGCATCTCGTCCTTATCAAAGTTATACAATTGATGAAAGAGAGTCAAGGATGGAATATAATCCATATTCATTTCTTCATATTGTAAATCCTGGTTATAAATACGATCAAGTTATTACTGGAGAAGATACGATACAAACTGGTTAAAAATAGATATTTAGAATTTAAAGAAGACCATGTGTTTATTCAAGATGACAAACCATCTTTTTATGTTTATAAAATTGTAAATCGTCATAATCAAACTTTTAATGGAATTATAGCTGCAACAAGTGCTGAAGATTATGAAAATGATATTATAAAAAAACATGAAGATACTATAGAATCCAGAGAAGAAACCTTTAAAAGCTATTTAAAAACAGTTGGTTTTAATGCAGAACCTGTGCTACTAACCTATCCTGATAATAATAAAATTGCAGACATAATCAAAGAAACTCAAAAAAACCATGCTGAGTTTGAGTTTACAATGACTTATAAGGATACGCATTATTTATGGAAAATTGATGATGAAAGTATTATCAAAGCCTTGCAAAATGAATTTAGTAATATGAATACCATTTATATTGCCGATGGTCATCACAGATCTGCTTCATCCTATTTACTCTATAAAGAAGAGAAAGCTGCCAATGCTAAACATAATGGAACTGAATCGTATAATTTTTTTATGGCCTATTTAATTCCAGAATCTGATTTGGTTATCCACGAATTTAATCGTTTAATTAAAGATTTAAATGGTTTAACCAAAAAAGAATTTTTAATAAAGTTAGATGCTTCATTTAGAATTGAAAACAGAGGAAACATACCATATACACCATCAAAACCTCATCATTTCAGCATGTATTTAGATGGTGAATTTTATTCATTATACTTGCGAAAAACTGACTATGAGTTTAAAAACTCACTGGATTATTTAGATGCTTATATTTTATATAAAACAATATTAAAACCAATTCTTGGGAATAGATGATTTGCGTAACGATAATCGTATTAATTATGCACATACGCATGGAAGTGATGAAATTGTAAATATAAAAGCCAGCGTTGATAGTGGAAAATTTAAAGTTGGGTTTGGCATGTGTCCTGTAACCGTTGAACAAATGAAACAAATAGCAGATGATGGTTTAAAAATGCCTCCAAAAAGCACCTATATTTTACCAAAATTAAGAAGTGGAATTACTATTTACGAGTTTTAAATGTCTATAAAACAAAAACTTAATAAAATCTTATCCAAAATACCGGAACATGTTTCTTTAGTGGCAGTTTCTAAAACGAAACCTGTTTCTGATATATTAGAAGCCTATGATGCTGGACAACGTATTTTTGGCGAGAATAAAATTCAGGAAATGGTTGAAAAGCATGAACAACTACCAAAGGATATTGAATGGCATATGATTGGTCATGTTCAAAGTAACAAGGTAAAATATATGGCTGAATTTGTGAGTTTAATTCATGGAGTGGATAATTTTAAACTATTAAAGGAAATAAATAAACAAGCTCAAAAGCATAATCGAGTTATCGATTGCTTATTTCAAATAAAAATTGCTTCAGAAGATTCCAAATTTGGAATGGTAGCAGACGAAGCTAAGCAGATATTGAGATCAAAAGAATTTTTAGAACTAAAAAACGTTTCAATAAAAGGTGTCATGGGAATGGCAACTTTTACTGATGATACAAAACAAATAAAAAAAGAATTTCAATACTTAAAAAACACGTTTGATGAGTTAAAAAAAATGCAAACTTCAAACTGCAATCTGCAGATTATTTCCATGGGAATGAGTGGTGATTATCAACTAGCAATAGATTGCGGAAGTACCATGGTCAGGAGTAGGAAGTAGTATATTTGGTGAGAGAAATTAATAATATAAAAAGAGAATTAATATTTATTCAATAGTAGACATAGAAACCACTGGTGGTAAGTACAATGAAGAAGGAATCACAGAAATTGCAATCTATAAATATGATGGTCATAAAATAGTGGACCAATTTATAAGTCTCGTTAATCCAGAACGAGATATACAACCTTTTGTGGTTAATTTAACAGGAATCAATAGTAAGATGCTTCGCCATGCACCAAAATTCTATGAGGTTGCAAAACGTATTGTAGAAATTACAGAAGATTCTATTCTTGTAGCACATAACGCACAATTTGATTACAGAATATTAAAAACAGAATTTAAACGTCTAGGATTTCAGTTTGAACGAGAAACATTATGTACAGTAGAATTAGCCAAAGAGCTCATACCAAATCAGCAGTCATATAGTTTAGGGAAACTTGCTCGATCACTTGGAATTCCGGTAAGTGACAGGCACAGAGCTGCGGGAGATGCGCAAGCAACAGTTAAACTGTTTAAGATGTTAATTGATAAAGATTCTCATAAACAGATCATTCAGGAATCAATTAGATTAGAACCAAAATACCAATTAGAACCCAGACATATTGATATAATTGAAAAACTTCCTTCAATAACTGGCGTTTATTACATACATAAAGGGGATGGAGGAATTATATACATTGGTAAAAGCAAAAACATAAAGAAACGAATAAATCAGCATTTTACCAGTTCAAGTCCTAAATCAAAAAAGATACAATTAAACGTTGCAGCAGTAACTTATGAAGACACAGGAAGTGAATTGGTTGCTCTGTTAAAGGAAAGTGAAGAAATTAAAAAAAATAAACCCATTTACAACAGGGCTTTACGAAGAACCATTTTTACACATGCGTTATATAGTTATAGTGACAACGATGGGTATATAAATTTAAAAATTGACAAAGTTGATGGCCGAAAGAATCCAATAACAACATTTAGTAATAGGCAAAGTGCCAAGAGCTTTTTATTCAAATCTGTTGAAGACTATAAATTATGTCAGAAGTTAACAGGTCTTTATGATACTAAAAGCAGTTGCTTTAATTATTCATTGCATACTTGTGAAGGTGCCTGCATTAAAAAAGAGACACCTGAAGAGTATAATAATCGAGTACAGTCCTTATTAGAAAAAAATAGTTATCAGGATAAGAACATGGTAATTGTCGACCATGGAAGGGAGATAGATGAGAGAAGCGCAATACTTATTGAAAATGGTGTTTTTAAAGGATTAGGATTTTTTAATCTCAATTATCAGATCAATAATTTTGAAGTCTTAAAATCTCTTATAACACCCATGCAGAATAACAGAGATACTCAACATATAATTCAAAATTATATTAGAAAGAACAAAAGACTAAAAATTTTAAAACTATAAAAGATATTTAATCTTTTCATTACATTTGATGCTGATGGACAAATTGAAACTTCGACAAAATTGGAAATCTAAACTTCATGAAATTATTTATGAGCAGATACACCTGCTGGTAAATTATTTGATTTGATCTTGCTTAATAGCTATCATTGCCAGTATTATTCTTGTTATGCTGGAAAGTGTAGGTAGGTATTGATACAAAATATCATCTTTTTTAAATATTGCTGAATGGGTGATTACCATATTATTTAGATAGAATATATTTTAAGAATTATATCAGTAAAAAAATCCTAAAAAATATATTTTTAGTTTTTATGGTATTATAGATTTTTTTCTACCATTCCAAAGTATTTATCGTTATTTTTTGTTGGTTCTCAATCTTTAGTCGCTTTAAGAGCTTTACGATTATTAAGAGTTTTTAGAATTTTAAAATTAGCCCGATATCTTGGGTGAATCAACCAATTTAGTAAGAGCTTTAAAAGCAAGTAGAGCCAAAATAGCCGTATTTATTTCTTTTGTAATTATACTTTGTGTTATTTTGGTACTATTATGTATTTAGTTGAAAGTGAGCAAGATAGTGGATTTACAAGCATTCCAAGAAGTGTTTATTGGGCTATTGTAACATTACCACAGTTGGTTATGGAGATATTGCTCCTCATACACCATTAGGGCAATTAATAGCATCACTATCATGATTATTGGTTATGGAATAATAGCAATTCCTACTGGCATAGTTTCAGCTGAAATGACTCGTAAAAATAGACATAAGATTTCCAGAAGATACAGAATCTTGTCCGAAGTTAAAACTTGTCCTTCATGCTTAACAGATGATGTCAGAAAAGAAGCTAAGTTCTGCCATGTATGTGGTGCAGAAATAGCTTAACATTAATAATAAAATCCTAAATTAAAATTATTAAACCAATTCAAGTTCATAAAACGCTTATTTCAATAGTTGGTCCAACTGCAATAGGCAAAACAGCTTAAGTATTACATTAGCCAATCATTTTAAATACTGAAATAATTTCTGCAGATTCCAGACAATTTTTCAAAGAAATGCAGATTGGTACAGCAGCACCTATCAACTGAAGAATTATTAGCACGCAAAACATCATTTTATTCATCATAAATCTATTCACGACGATTATAATGTTGGAGCTTTTGAAAAAGATGCTATTCAACTTCTGGATGAACTTTTCAATAAATACAAAATTGTAATTATGGTTGGAGGTTCTGGCCTTTATTTAGATGCAGTTACCAAAGGCTTGGACTATTTCCCCGATGTTGATCCAAAAATCAGAGAAAAACTGAACAATCAATTAAAAAATACAGGATTAAGCAGTTTGCAAGAACAACTTAAAGAAATGGATATCGAAGGATACACTACGATCGCTATAGATAATCCACATCGTATTATTCGTGCCCTCGAAGTTTGTATTGGTTCTGGACAACCTTATTCCTCGTTTCTTAACAAGAATAAGCAAGAACGAAATTTTAAAGTTATAACAATTGGTTTATTAGCAGATAGAAAAATTATTTACGATAGAATAAACCAACGTGTAGACCAAATGATTAAAGACGGCTTGCTTGATGAAGTTAAATCATTATTACCCCATCAACATTTAAATGCATTGAATACTGTTGGTTATAAAGAACTATTCGAATATATTAATAATAACTGGTCTCTGGATTTCGCCATTTCTGAAATAAAAAAGAACTCTCGCCGATTTTCGAAACGCCAGCTTACTTGGTTTAGAAAAGACACTTCTATTCATTGGTTTGATTATAAATCTGAAATCTCTTCTGTAATCAAAACCATTGAAGAACAACTTATTGAATAATTCGTAAAGTTGATATTTATCATACTTTATGCAGTGAATAACTCATAACTTTGAGGATAATTAAATTACCTATCAAGATTTACATATAAAATTATTAAAATGGCAAAAGTTAAAGGAGCTATCGTAGTAGATACCGAAACATGTAAAGGTTGTGAAGTCTGCATACCTGTTTGCCTTGATGACGTTATTAGCATGTCTAAAGAAGTTAATCGTAAAGGTTATCATTATGCTTACATGAGCAATCCAGAAGCCTGTACTGGATGCACAAATTGTGCCTTAGTTTGTCCGGACAGGGCAATTTCAGTTTACAGAGTAAAAGTTTCCGAATAAATTAAAAGTAAACAAAAATGTCAGAAATAAAATTAATGAAAGGTAATGAGGCATTGGCAGAAGCTGCTATAAGGGCTGGAGTTGATGGCTATTTTGGTTATCCCATTACTCCTCAATCAGAAGTCATAGAATACCTAATGACTGAAAAACCTGAGGAGAGAACAGGGATGGTTGTGTTACAAGCCGAAAGTGAAATAGCTGCAATTAACATGGTTTATGGTGGAGCCAGTACGGGAAAAAAGGTCATGACCTCATCATCAAGTCCAGGGATATCATTAAAGTTGGAAGGAATATCATATTTAGCCGGAGCAGAATTACCTGCCGTTATCGTGAATGTGGTAAGAGGAGGTCCTGGATTAGGAACTATACAACCTTCTCAAGCAGATTATTATCAATCGGTTAAAGGTGGTGGACACGGAGATTATAAATTATATGTTTTAGCTCCATCTTCAGTGCAGGAAATGTCAGACTTTGTAGAGGATGCTTTCAATATGGCTTTCAAATATCGAGCTCCTGTTTTAATTCTATCTGATGGATTGATTGGCCAGATGATGGAAAAGGTCACTTTAAAAGACCAACAACAGAGAATTTCAAATGAAGAAATAATTAAAAGATATGGCAGTTGGGCAACCACAGGTAAAACAAATAGAGAACGCAACATAATAACATCATTAGATCTTCAACCAGAAAAAATGGAAGCCAGAGTTCATAGATTATTAAAAAAATATGATCAAATGGAAAAAGAAGATCTACGGTATGAAAAAATAGAATGTGATGATGCTGAATATATATTTGTTGCATACGGCTCAAGTGCAAGAATAGCTCAAAAAGCAGTAGAGTTAGCAAGAAAAAAAGGAATTAAGGCTGGTCTTCTTAGACCGATAACATTATTCCCGTTCCCTAAGAAACAATTATTTGAATTAAGTGATCAAGTTAAAGGTATGCTAAGCGTCGAGCTAAATGCAGGTCAGATGGTCGACGATGTTAGATTAGCTGTCAAGCATAAAGTACCTGTTGAACACTTTGGAAGAACTGGTGGAATAATTCATACTCCAGAAGAAGTATTAGAAGCTTTAGAACAAAAAATAATAAAAAATGGACGTACTCGACATCATAAAACCCGAGAATCAAGTATTCTGTAAATCAAAATTAATGACGGATACCACGCTGTCCTATTGCCCAGGATGTGGTCATGGAACAGCACATAATATAGCTATGGAAGTAGTTGATGAAATGGGTATTACTGCCGATACCATTGGTGTAGCTCCTGTTGGTTGTTCTGTTTTGGCTTATGATTTTATGAACATTGACATTACCCAAGCTGCACATGGAAGGGCTCCTGCTCTGGCAACAGCTATCTCAAGATTATGGCCTGAAAAATATGTATTCACTTATCAAGGTGATGGTGATCTGGCGGCTATTGGCACAGCAGAAACAATTCATACGTGTAACAGAGGTGAAAATATTGTTATAATTTTTGTTAATAATGGTATTTATGGAATGACTGGTGGACAAATGGCTCCAACCTCACTTCCTGGTATGAAAACGTCTACCTCTCCTTATGGAAGAGAGATTGAAACAATGGGTTCTCCTTTGAAAATTACCGAATTAGTGGCTAATCTTCCCGGAACTTATTACGTTACAAGACAATCTGTTCATACACACAAGCATGTTAGAAAAGCTAAAAAAGCGATTAAAAAAGCTTTTGAAAACACACGATTAAAAAAAGGATTATCCTTTGTGGAAATCGTATCAAATTGTAATTCTGGTTGGAAATTGACACCAAATGAATCTAATATTTGGATGGAAGAGAACATGTTTCCTTATTTCCCACTCGGAGATATTAAAGTAGATGGAAAACTAAAATAAGTAGATATGACAGAAGAAATAATTATTGCTGGTTTTGGTGGACAAGGTGTATTATCGATGGGAAAAATTTTAGCCTACTCCGGTATCATGCAGGATGAAGAAGTAAGCTGGATGCCATCTTATGGACCTGAAATGAGAGGAGGTACCGCTAATGTTACTGTAATATTAAGTACGGAAAGAATAAGCTCACCATATTTAAAAGTTTATGACACGGCTATTATATTAAATCAACAGTCGATGGATAAGTTTGAAGAAAGTGTTAAACCCGGAGGTGTTTTACTCTATGAACCAAATGGGATCCATGAACATCCAAAACGAACGGATATTAATATTTATCAGATTGAAGCTAACAAAATAGCGTCCGAAATGGGTAACAAAAAAATATTTAACATGGTTGTTTTAGGAGCTTATTTAAAGGTGAAACCAATTGTTGAATTAAAGAATGTTATTGAAGGTTTAAAAAAATCGTTACCTGAACGTTATCATCATTTAATCCCATTAAATGAGCAAGCCATTACAAAAGGAATGCAAAGCCTTGTTGAGTATAAAGTAGACAGTAAAGTTTTATCGTAATTATTAATATGACTCAAAGGGATAGCTATTTTATGCAAAAAGCTATTGATTTAGCCAAAAAAGGTATTGAAACAAATTCTGGAGGCCCTTTTGGTGCAGTTATAGTTAAAGATGATAAAATAATTGGAAAAGGATTTAACCAAGTTACTTCCACAAATGACCCAACTGCTCATGCTGAAATTGTTGCTATAAAAGAAGCTTGTAAAAGACTAAATTCTTTTCAGTTAGATGATTGTGTAATCTACACTTCATGCGAACCTTGTCCAATGTGTTTAGGAGCCATATATTGGGCAAGACCAAAAAAAGTCTACTTTGCCTGTAAAAGAGATGATGCTGCTAATATAGACTTTGACGATCAATTTATTTATGATGAGATTAAGAAGCAAATCGGTGACAGGCACATAGAATTTTCATGTATAATGAGAGAAGAAGCAATGAAAGTTTTTAAAGCATGGCAAAATAAGCCAGATAAAATTGAATATTAAATTAAAACAAAAGAGCCAGCTTAAATGCTAGCTCTTTTGACTTTGATTTCAATTAATTTAAGCTCCTTGATTCACTACCAGCCTGAATCCTTCTCCATGAATATTTAGAATTTCAACATTTGGATCTAGTTTAAGATATTTACGCAGTTTAGCAATATAAACATCCATACTTCTGGAAGTAAAATAATTATCATCTCTCCAAATTTTGGTCAATGCTAATTCTCTTGGCATTAAATCATTTTCGTGTAAGGCCAACAAACGCAAAAGTTCGTTTTCCTTTGGTGATAATTTAACCTGTTTTCCACCTTTATAACTTAAAAAACGAAGTTTAGAATTTAAATGAAATCCACCTATTTCAAACTCGAATTGTTTGCTGTCAGCAACACTATCAGTAGCTTTACGCTGAATGATGGCTTTTATCTTCATTAATAATACTTCGCTATCAAAAGGTTTATTTAAATAGTCGTCTGCTCCTACTTTATAACCTTTTAAAACATCTTCTTTCATAGCTTTAGCGGTTAGAAAAATAATTGGGACGTCCTTATTCTTTTCTCGAATTTCCTTTGCTAAAGTAAATCCATCTTTATAAGGCATCATAACATCCAGAATACAAAGATCGTAATCGTCTTTTTTAAATTTTTCAAATCCTTCCATACCATTTTTAGCATGAACAACATCATAGTCATTCATAGACAAATAATCTTTTAAGACTGTTCCAAAATTTGGATCGTCTTCTACTAATAATATTTTCTTTTTTTGTTCTTCCATTGACTTATGATATTAATGGTAATTTTATAATAAAGGTACTACCTTTTCCTTTTTCACTTTCTACTGTTATATGACCATGATGGTCTTCTACTATTCTTTTTACATAAGCGAGACCTAATCCATGACCTTTTACATTATGAATGTCTCCCGTGTGCTCTCGATAAAACTTTTCAAATACTCTCTTCTGTGCTGCTTTGCTCATCCCACTACCCTTATCGCTAATTTTTAATATAATACTATTTCCAATATTTTCTGTATAAATTTTTATTTTAGGTTCTTCAGGTGAATACTTCACAGCATTATCCAGAACATTTATAATTACATTGGTAAAATGACTTTGATTAGCCAGAATCGTGGAATGTCCAGCATCTAATTCTGTTTTTAATATATCCATTCCTATCTTCTACAATCAACCCAACATGAGCTATTGCCTCCTTGACTAAGTCGTGAAGGTCCACTCTATCCTTACTAATATTCAATTCATTTTTTTCCAGTTTAGATATCCTTAAAACATTCTCCACCTGTGCATGCATTCGTTTATTCTCATCTTTTATCATAGATAAATAACGTTTTACTTTATCCTTATCATCAATAATTTGAGGATTCCTAATTGCATCTAAGGCCAAATTAATAGTTGCTATTGGTGTTTTAAACTCATGAGTCATATTATTAATAAAATCTGTCTTAATCTGCGAAATTTTTCTTTGCTTAATTATCTGATAAATGGCTGTCGTAAAAGCAATAAAAATTACCAATGTAAAAAGGATTGATAATACTGCCATGCCCAAAATTGAAGACAATATAAATTTCTTTCTTCCAGGAAAATTAACTAACAATGTAAAGTCACTACGACTATCGTTGTCTAAAAAGATTGGAGTTCCATACGTTGATTTTTTTTTAAATTCAAAATCATCCGATTGAACTTTAGTTGCAAGATCTTTACTGTATATTGCAAATTCGTACTCCAGATCTAAATTTTCCTGTTGAAGACGTAAATCTATTAACCGTCTTATTTCATTTTCAGAAACTCTTTTATGAATTGGCTTCATCTTCAATAAATCTCTATAAGCGATCTCAAATTGAGACTTTTCAACTTCAGACATTCTTCCTATATATAATAAACTTTTTATTGGATCTAATTCCAAATCGTTATCAAAAGTACTACCAGAGTAAATTTTAGTCTCCCTTCTGTTGGTCAACCTTTTTAATGTAATACTATCTGTATCTAAACCTATGTCAAAGAGCGATGTCGAGAGCTTAAAGTTCTCTTCTAATATTCCATTTCTATAAATTAGAGTTTCATTTAAACCCTCATCTTCTTGTTTTATAAACAACTCTCTAATTGCCACCGAATCTGCCTTTTCCGTATTACTGATAAGATTTTGATATCTGTAATAATATTGTCTTGATTTCTCTCTCTTCAATGGCTTTCGCAACAAAATCCAGTGTATTTTTTACACTAAATGAGAATTGTTCTTCTTTGTTCTTAACCGTACTATTTATATAATATGCCTGAACAAAAATGATACCAATTAGTGATAAGCTCATCAATAACACCAGTAAGATGAATAACTTTTTGCTCATCGTTCAAAATTAACATTTTAACATTTAGAAGTGATACCATTTAACCTAACGTTAACAAAAACGTTAAAATTTCAATTTATTCACTTAATTTTAATATTTTATGATGAATAGACAACACCTGCTTTTTCGTGTTTATTAATTTATTATTATGGATAACAAAATCTGATAATTTGATTCTATCTTCATCATTCCACTGGTTTTTCATGATAGCTTTAATTTTATCTTTTGTGGTATCATCTCTATTTAATAAACGTTCCATTCGAGTTTCTGTATCCGCTATCACAGAGATAATAAAATCATACTCCTTATAACTGCCGTTTTCAAACAATATGGCTGCTTCTTTAATAACATAAGAATGAACCTGTTTAGACAACCATTTCTTGAAATGTTTTCCAACCTTAGGATGAACTATACTATTCATTTCCTGTAATAAGGATTTATCATTAAATATTTTTGAAGCGATAAATGGTCTATTCAATACATCATTTTTATATGCATTTTTACCAAATAACTTTGTGATTTTTCGAATGAGAATTTTGGAAGTATTCATTAACTTTTTAGCTTCCTCATCTGCAATGTATACAGGCACATTTAATTCCTTAAATAAGTAAGCAACAGTAGTTTTACCACTACCAATCCCTCCTGTTAATCCTACAATTTTCATTCTGAAATAATAAATTCTATTCTTTTTTGGTTAAGCCTGATATTTTTAACCTTTTCAGGATATTTTCTTAAAACTGGTTCCAGATATGTCCTGCCCTCGATTAAATCATTAAAATCACATTCAAGGATAAAATCCGATTTGGTTATATCTTTAAAATTTACCAAACTGGTATAGTAAGAAACTCCTATGACTTTAGGAAAGAAATTTATTTTCATGTCTTTGGGAATATTTATAATATCAACTGGGACTTCAATGACTCCTTCCGTAAATTTATCCACTTTTCCTTTAACCATTATTTTCTTATGAGAATATACTAAATTTTCTGAGCTATCAGGAAGAATCAGATTCAATGGCATATCAAGGTCACTTTTAATATCCTGAGCACTGAGCACTTGGGTCTGAATAAATGTAATTGAATCCAAAAGAATTTTCGGACCCATAATTTTTATGCTGTCAGGTATTAATTCATAATTTCCAATAAGGTCGAAACCAGGTACAAAAGTGACATCGGAATTAAATTTTACTGGTATTTTTTTTACATTATTTCTATCAAAATTAAAAATGATTGAGTCTGGGTTAACCGCCATGATTTTAACACTCTCACCAAACTGTGAATTTAAATGAGCCATCCCTCTAATATTTGTCCAAATATACTCGTTGTTCCTTCTGTCTAATTCTTGCAGGTCGACCGTAACTGTGGGATTAGATAAATAATATATTAAAAATTTAAATCCGTAAGTCCTCAAAGTAATATCGAGTCTATGTGAAGTGTCTTTTAGAATTACAAAATTTTCTACCGCATTAATTGGCTTAATTTGAAAAACTAAAGTTTTAGTATAGTCTTTGGTTAATTTAGTTAATAGTAAAAACAAAAATGATAACAGGAAAAAAAGTAAGAACACATTTATTCGTTTACTTTTTATCGATTTAAGTAGCGATGATCTAATAAATTTTATCATTTTAACTTATAAAATAAAAAAGGAAATACCTCCTTCGGTTTTCTATTAAATATTTCAATATAAACTGTGGCTAAAATAAAACCTGAACCATAGCCAATAAATTGTACTAACATAGCAAAAACAGCCATAACTGAAACTATTAGGTTCTTGTTTTTAATTAAAGATACCATAAATACTAAAAGAAAATATGCAGCATAAACTAAAATTAAAAATCTATAACCTATAACAAGTAAAATTAAAGCTATAACCAAACCAATAGTAAAAACCCATGGAAACCAATATGTAATTCTTCTTGCTTCCTTGTGCCAATTGTTTAATATTGGTCTCACCAACCCAAATTTGTATACCTGGTTATAGAATTTAGACCATGAAATTCTTCTTTTATGATATACAAATGCTTCAGGAATTAGTTTGGTCAAATAACCCAGTTTTTTAAGTCGTAAGGATAGATCTGGATCTTCTCCAGGATGAATATTGCCAAACCCTCCAGAACTCTCAAAAGCTTCCTTAGAAATTCCCATATTAAAACTTCGTGGTTCAAAAGATTTATTATTTTTTTTACCCCCTCTAATTCCTCCGGTTGTAATAAAAGAGGTCATTGAAAAATTTATAGCTTTCTGTAGGTTAGTAAAGTTAGGATGTGCTGTATCAGGCCCTCCGAAACAATGAGTAAAATCCTTTTTTAAACTATCTTCAACAATATTTAAATAATTTACAGGCAGAATACAATCTGAATCTAAAATTATAAAATAGTTCCCTTTTGCCTTTGCCATTCCGTAATTTCTTGAGTCTCCAGGACCGGAATTCTCTTTAAAATAGTAACTAACCTTTAACTTGGTTTTGAAAGATTCTGCTATTTGTTCTGAAGTATTTGTGGAACCATCTTCAATTAATACAATTTCAAACCAATCCTTAAAATGCAAGTTAACAAAACTGTCCAGCAGTTCCTTAATCTCTTGAGGTCTGTTATAAACAGGTATTATAAAGGAAAAATTAAAATCCATGACGACAAAGGTAAATAAACATAAAAACAAAAGCCACCAAATTGGTGGCTTTTAAAGCTATATTATTGCTTCTTATTTTTTGATTAATTTAAAGTTACCTGAAGAATTATTTATATTCACATTCATAATATAAGTACCATTTGTAAGGCCTGAAATATCTATTTCATCAGATAGAGAAAAGGGAGTAACTCTTATTACTTCCTGACCTATTAAATTGTAAACTAAAACCTGATTTATCAAATCTTTCGCATGGACTGATATTTTGTTTTCGGCCGGATTCGGATAGAATTTAAAATCTTGAATATTAAATTCCTCATTTGTCAATAGACCTGCACCACATACTACAGATCTTGATCTCTGAGTTGTGTTTGCTCCACATGCCGCATCTGTATGAGTGTAAAATCTAATATCACCGGTTACATCAGAAGTCCAGAGAATTGGTGTTGTTCCAAAGGCTTTGGCTAATGTTCCATCATTATTGCTTATTGTTATGTAATCTGTTGAAATAGAACTACGAAACTCATAGGTCTGTCCAACATCTACACTTACAAGTGAATATTCTCCTGCCCAGCAATCTGCCCTTATTTCATTTGGTGTTGATGAATCACAGGTATTAAGAATAAATCCTACTCCACTTGGATATTGTCCATTTGGTGCATTTAAGCATTGGGCGTTTATACTAATAGAATAAATTAGTATTAGTAAAAAAAACAAAGTAAATTTTTTCATATTATATAGATTTGGTGCTAACAATGATTTTTGAATGATATTTTTACACTCATTACTCAGCAAACCTACATATTTTATCGTTTAAATGCAAATATATCCGAAGAAATGCACAATATATTAACAAAACTTACTTTGACCAATTTATTACATTTCATGTAATTCTTCTAATTCTGTTAATTTATATAACTCAAGATCATCAATTGCAAAGCCACTTATATAATCATATTTTTCCTGATTTTCTGACCTTGCTAAATTCACAAATAACTTGGCCGATTTAATAAACTTTTCATTTCTTTGACCATTAATAACCAATAAATATCCCATAATAATATTTCCAGCCATTTCAACAAGTCGACGAGAATGAAAATCTAATAATTCGATATTTCCTGAATCAATTACTCTACTGGTAATAGATTCATAAGCTTCGGTCATTTTATGAAGTTTTGTTCTAATCTCACAATTCTTATCTGAAACTTCAGTATCATAATGTTTAATTTGCTCTAAATAAACCCCAGTTGTTACTCCTTTTATTGCGGCAATAGCTTGTAATTGAGTAGTACCTTCATAAATGGAAGTAATTCTGGCATCCCTATAGATTCGTTCTATTGGAAAGTCTTTCATAAATCCTGTTCCACCATGAATTTGCAATGAATCGTAAGCAATATCATTACACGCTTCACTGGCTGTTAACTTTATAAGAGGTGTAAATACATTGGCTAATTTAGCATAGGCTTTCATTTCCATTCGTTCCTCTTTTTCAAGAGATCGTGTTTTCATGGTTTCTTCATATGCCTTCTGTAAATCTACAAAACCAGTTGTTTCGTACAATAATGCACGTAAGGCATCTACTCGAACTCTCATGTTAGAAATCATCTCGTAAACTGCTGGAAACTTCGCAATTACTTTTCCAAATTGTGCTCTTTCTTCAGCATATTTTAATGCTTCTCTATAAGCAGCATCAGCAATTCCAACCGATTGTGCGCCTACACCTAAACGTGCTGAATTCATAAGAGACATCACGTATTTTATCAATCCGAAACGTTCCTTTCCTACCAATTCTGCTGGTGCATCTTTAAATACCAACTCACAAGTTGGTGAGCCTTTAATTCCAAGTTTCTTTTCCAGATGTCTTACCTGAACCGCATGATTATTTCTATCGTAAATAAACATGGATAAACCTCTTGCATCAAGTGTTCCTTCCTCAGAACGTGCTAAAACCAATGAAATATCTGCATCTCCATTTGTTATGAATCGCTTTACACCATTGAGTTTCCAGATATTTTCTTTTTCATCGAATGTGGCTTTTAATTTTACTGCTTGTAAATCAGATCCTGCATCTGGTTCAGTCAGAACCATCGCTGCAGTTGCACCATCACGATTAAACCTTGGTAAGTATTCTGCTTTTTGCTCTTCAGACCCAAACTCATAAATAGTTTCTGCACAATCCTGTAATCCCCAAATATTCGCAAATCCAGCATCTGCTCTTGCCACCATTTCTGCAGCCATTACATATGGTAATAATGGAAAATTCAAGCCTTCATATTTTCTTGGCAAAGCCATACCAATTAATCCCGCATCGTATAAGGCTTTATAATCAGCATCAGTTCCTTTGGCATAAATCACCTCATTATCCACCAAATGTGGACCTTCAAGATCAACCTCTTCAGCATTAGGTGCAATTGTTTCGGCACATATTTCACCAACTATATCAAGGATTTTATCGTAAGTATCTATAGCGTCATCATGATTTAATGGTGCATAATCGTACAATTCTGATTCCTTAAAATCTTTCTCCTTTAACTTCACTATCTTTTCTACGATAGGATGATCTAAATGAAATCTAAAATCGGGAGTATCTTTATAAAAATTATCCATTTTATGTCTTTTATTATTGAATCAATTATTTAGCGTTCTTTTTATAATATTTTATCATCTTAGGAACTACTTCACCTACATCACCATTAATCACATAATCTGCTATCTTGTTAATTGGTGCCTCTGGATCATTATTAATTGAAATTATAATTGATGCTTCCTGCATTCCTGCTCTGTGTTGAATAGCACCAGATATCCCAGCTGCTATATATAATTTTGGTCGTACAGTTGTTCCTGTTTGACCTATCTGTCTATCATGATCTATATATCCAGCATCTACAGCTGCTCTTGACCCTCCTACTTCTCCTCCAAGGAGGTCTGCCAGATCTTCAAGGTGCTGAAAATTTTCTTTTGAGCCTACTCCATATCCTCCGGCAACAATAATTGGCGCTTCTTTTAAATTCACTCCAGACTCTTCTATATGCCGTTCAATAATTTTTACCACAAAATCTTCTTCTTTAACAATTTCATCAACATTAATCTCAATAATTTCTGTCTCATAGTTAGGATCAAAGATGTCCTTTTTCATTACTCCTTCTCTCACAGTTGCCATTTGCGGATGCATATCCCAATTAATAATATTTGCCATGATGCTTCCTCCGAAAGCTGGCCTCATTGCATACAATAAATTTTTGTAATCCTTCTTCTCCTTTTTGTCAAAATGATCCCCTATGTCAAGGATTGTACAATCTGCAGTGAGTCCACAATTTAGCACAGAGGCTATTCGAGGTGCCAAATCACGACCTACAGACGTGGCTCCAAAAAGTACGATCTGTGGATCTTGTTGCTTTAAAATGTGTTCAGCTAAAGATGCATGAGGCAAGGTTCTGTAAGGCTCTAACCTTTTATCGTCTGCAATAAACAACCTATCCACTCCAAAAGGTGCAATCTGATCTGCTATATTATTTAATTTATCACCAAAGATCATAGCTTCCAGCTTACATCCTAACTTCTCTGCAAGTTTTTTTCCTGCTGATAGCAATTCCTGACTTATTTCTGCTACTTTTTGGTTTTCTACTTCGCAATAGACAAATACACTTTTCATGAGTTAGTTTTTATTGTTTTTAATTGTTCACATGTAACATCCAAATAATAATAGTTTTTGAGTGATTATAATTTTAGCATAGATGTTTCATCATTTTTTCTTTTAGATTTAACCTTTTATCCAATAGTATGTTTTTCAATTAATTCTTTGATCATCATTTCGATATCAGAATCATTTCCACTCAGTTTTTTGGATTCTTTAGCAGTGAGTACAATGCTTTCTACACTTTTTACCTTTGTTGGGGAACCTGATAATCCGATTTTGTCAAGATCTGTCATGAGATCTTCTACCGACCATTCCGGAATAGTTAAGTAAGGTCTTTTTTTATGTAAGGATTTTAGTAGTTCTTCTGTAGATTTAGAATTTAGTTCTGTATTCGTTCTCGCATATTTATATTGCATAACACGTTTGGCATGTCGAGATCTGCATTCGGGAGAAGAACCGTGAACTGTTAGTAGACAAGGCATTGGTGATGATACTGTTTCTACACCTTTTTCTAATCGTCTTCTTGCAACTATCTCCGTATCATTGATATCAACAATTTGATCAACATAAGTGATTTGTGGCAGTTTAAGTTTTTCTGCACACTGAGGACCAACTTGAGCTGTGTCACCATCTATTGCCTGTCTTCCTCCTAATATAAGATCGAAATTTCCTATTTTTTGAATACCCTTTACTAAAGTATAACTTGTTGCCAATGTATCTGCTCCTCCAAATCTTTTATCGGATATCATAGCTCCATAATCAGCACCTCTATAATAGCCTTCTCTTATAATATCGGCTGCTCTTTTTGGTCCCATAGTTAGAACTGTAACTTTAGTCTTTGGTATCCGATCTTTTATATTCAGGGCTAATTCCAATGCATGAAGATCATCTGGATTAAAAACGGTTTGGAGTTTTGGTCTATTTACCGTGCCATCTGGTCTCATAGCATCCGGACCTACATGTCTGGTATCAGGAACTTGTTTTGCCAGAACAATAATTTTGAGTGGTCTCATATTAATTCTTTAGTTGAAGATTTCTTATAATTCATCAAAATTAATTGAAATATTTAATCTAAATGATGACAAAACTCATGCTTCAAAAATTTAATGCTAATCACAATTAACATCATTTCTTGCTAAAAATTGAGCAAAAAAAAGAGTGATTTCTCAATCACTCTTTAAATATCAATAATGAAATATTATTTCTTGGATTCTTTTTTTGATTCTTCAGGTTCCGGAGGTAGTGGTTGACCCTTCATAAAATCTTCCATTAAAGCAGTACTTACACCCATATTTGAAAATCCTCCATCATGAAATAGATTTTGAAGCGTTACTTTTTTTGTTAGATCTGAAAATAAACTAATTGTATAATCAGCACATTCTTCTGCTGTTGCATTGCCAAGTGGAGACATTTTTTCTGCAAATGCAATAAAACCATCAAATCCTTTTACACCGCTACCAGCTGTAGTTGGTGTTGGTGATTGAGAGATGGTATTTACTCTTACTTTTTTATCACGACCAAAGAAATATCCAAAGCTACGAGCAACAGATTCCAAATACGCCTTATTATCTGCCATGTCATTGTAATCCGGAAATACACGTTGAGCTGCCATATAGGTTAAGGCAATTATACTTCCCCACTCATTCATAACATCTTTGTTATATAATACACTCATCAATCTATGAAAAGATAAGGCAGAAACATCCCATCCTGTTTTAGTGAAATTATAATCCTGATGCGTATAATGATTTCCTCTGCGAACGTTTACTGACATACCTATTGAATGTAAAACGAAATCTATCTTGCCTCCTAATATTTTCACTGATTCATCAACTAAATGCTCCAGATCCATAATAGAAGTAGCATCCGCAGGAATAACTTGTGAACCAGTTTCTTCTGCTAATTCTGAAATTGAACCAAGCCTTAAAGCAACCGGAGCATTGGTCAATACAAATTTTGCCCCTTCTTTATGGGCTCTTTCAGCAACTTTCCAGGCAATAGATTTTGAATCTAACGCTCCAAAAATAATTCCTTTTTTACCTTTTAATAAATTATGCATTTGCTTATGTTTCTTTTTAATTAGTGGCAAATATAAAGTTTTTATTGCAATAGAGATTTAGCATGTAATACTGCCGAATCTGTAATTTTATCACCTCCAAGCATTTGTGCGATTTCAACAATGCGATCGTCTTGATTTAACCTAACCAATTTTGTTATTGTTTTATCTTGTATATCTTCCTTAAATACTTTGAAATGAACATCTCCTTTGGCTGCAATTTGAGGTAGATGAGTTATGGTAAAGACTTGCATAGTTTTACTCATCTGTTGCATTATCTCACCCATCATATTGGATATTTCACCTGAAACGCCCGAATCGATCTCATCGAACATTATTGTAGGTAATTGAATGTGTTTTGACAAGATAAATTTGATAGCCAACATAATTCTTGATAACTCGCCTCCGGAAGCTGTTTTTTTAAGTGTATTAAGGTCTGCCCCTTTGTTTGCTGAGAATAAGAAAAACAATTCATCACTACCATTACTATAAAACTCTTCTTTTAAATTTAGTTCTAATTTAAATTGAGCATTTGGTATACCTAGTTTTACTGTTATTTCCTTCAACTGTTCTACCAATTTCGGAATTGCTTTTTGTCTGTTATTATGTATTTCTGTTGCTTTATTAACAATTTCAATCCTAATTTTGGATATCTGTTCTTCAAGCTCAATAATTTTGGAATCTAAATTTTCTGTAATCGAAACTTTTTCAGCTAACTGATTTTTAATTTCCAGTAGATCTTCAATACTATCTGTATTGTGTTTTTGAAATAAATTATGAATGACTTGTAATTTAGAATTTACTTGTGCAAGTTTATTTGGATCAGCTTCTAATTGGTCCTGAAGACTTTCCACCTCATTGAAAACGTCATCCAATTCAATTAAACTACTATTAATTCTGTTGAATAACTCCAGATATTTTGGAGAATAATCAGATAGTTTTTGAATAGTGTTTTTTAAATCGGTTAATGCCGACAAAATACCTACCTGTTCATCATTTAAAAGCTGATTACCATAAGACAATTTTTCCTTTATCTCCTCAACATTGTTAAGGGTTTCGTATTCTTCTTCCAGGACTTGTAATTCATCTTTAACTAAGTTGGCTTCTTCCAACTCACTTAAAAGGAATGAATTATAGTCTTGCTCTTTTATTGCTTCTGACTGAAAGCTTTTTAATTGAACCAATTGTTTTTGCAAAGAATTAAATTCTTCTAATTTGTTGGCATACAGATTCAATAAATCACCATTCTTAGCCAGAGCATCTATTACTTTAAACTGAAAGTGATTATTAGTCAATTCTAAAGTCTCATTCTGTGAATGAATATCTATTAAATGATTACTCAAATTCTGTAAAGCATCTAAATTAACCGGAGAATCATTTACAAATGCTCTTGATTTGCCAGAAGGTAAGATCTCTCTTCGGATAATAGTTTGTGGCTCATAATCAAGATCTTGGTCTAAAAATAATTGTTTTAGATTATAATTTGCAATGTCAAAAACAGCTTCGATGATGCACTTCTCAGATTTATTCTTAACACTTGACAAATCTGCTCGTTTCCCTAATACCAAAGACAACCCACCCAATAATATAGACTTACCTGCTCCAGTCTCCCCTGTAATTATAGACAATCCATTGTTAAAGCTAACCGACAAATAATCGATTAATGCATAGTTCTTTATGGATAAGGATGTTAACAAACTAAAGAAAGTTAGGATTAACTAATATAATTAAAATTGAAATAAGGTGCCTGTTTAATGATCACTAAAAGGAAATATTTCGCCATTTCGATGAATGCATAGGTGCTATCTTCGTCAGGGTTTCAATAGTTTCAGTAATATTAATACTTGGACCATCTGTGAATATCTGTTCTATTTCATCCGATTTTGCATCAAAAAAAGTTCGTAATAAAAAAGAATTAGGTCTTCTGCTGTTCATTAACTTTAGTTGGTTAAAAGAATTAGCAATCTTTTCTTTCGCTAGCTTCGGATTTTCATGCATTTTATCCAATCCTTCAATATGATAAGAGTAAAGGGAACTTCTGTATTCTTTATATGTAGGTGATACTATGTTCGATATTAATATATATCTCGTCTGTCTTCCATCTGCAAGATTCCAACCTTTAAAGTTTTCCTGCTGAGAATAATTCATAATAACTTCAGCCTGCTTGTAATATCCGTCTCCTCCATTTAAAGCGAAACTATCTGCATCTATACCCAAAATCATATAAACATGAAAAGTCAGTACAGAAACTAAGTTTGAAACAAACTGATTTTTATTAAAAATCAAGTCTTGAAACTCTACATATTTAAAAGAAAAATCGTTGTCATTATAGTTGTAAACCGGTGTAACATAGGTGGAATTAAAAACTGGCCTGGAAGATTGTACTTGTAAATTAGCTACAAAAGTATCATTATTATAGGCAGAAACATTTATAACCATGCTACAATTAATGCGCTCTTGTGGTGTGAATTGCTTATTGGTCCATCTAGTATTATTAATGAACTCCTTTAATTGTTTTTCCAGTGTTTTAAAAACCGGTAAATTTTCATTACCTGTTTGTTGAGCATTTACAACTATTTCACAATTTAATTCTTGAGAAAAACTGTAACCACTAACCGTAAGTAAAACTATTAAAATTAAACTACGCATTAATTTGTTTTGTAATGACATTTATAAGATCCTTTGCTACTTCTTCTTTAGGTTTCAATTCAAATTTAGTAATATTATTATGCTTATCAATAAATGTGACTTTATTTGTATCGACTGCAAAACCTGCACCTTGATCGTTTAAAGAATTTAGAACTATTAAATCTAAATTCTTGTTAATTAATTTCGATTTAGCGTTTTCCATTTCATTATCTGTTTCCAGGGCAAAACCTACTAAATATTGGTCTTTTTTAATTTTTCCTAAAGACGCTAAAATATCTTTGGTCTTAACCAATTGTATAGTTAACGCTTCATTAGACTTTTTTATTTTTGATTTTGATACATATTCCGGTTTATAATCTGAAACCGCTGCGGATAGAATGGCGACATCTGCTGAATCAAATTCCTTCAATGTTGCCTTGTACATGTCCTCTGAATTAACAACAGGTATTACAGTAATAAGGTTGTTATCTACTTTTTCATGAGTGGGACCAGAAATTAAGTATACTTGAGCTCCAAGATTAGCAGCAGCTTTTGCAATTTCAAAGCCCATCTTTCCGCTGGAATGATTGCCTATATATCTAACGGGATCTATTGACTCGTAAGTTGGACCTGCAGTTATTACAAATTTTTTATCTTTTAATGGGAGAGCACTTAAAATATCATACTCGATAAATGTAATTATATCCTCAGGTTCAGCCATTCTCCCTTCACCTACTAAACCACTTGCCAATTCTCCTTCTGCTGCCGGAATTATTGTGTTACCAAAACTATTCAGAATTTTTAAGTTTCTTCTTGTAGTGGGATGCTTGTACATATCTAAATCCATGGCTGGAGCAAAATAAACTGGACATTTAGCAGATAAGTATACCGCTAATAATAAATTATCACAAACTCCATTAGCCATTTTTGACATAGTGTTTGCCGTAGCTGGTGCGATAACCATTAAATCTGCCCAAAGGCCTAATTCCACGTGGCTATCCCAGACAGCATCTTCTTCATCTTGATCTACAAATGAAGAATGTACAGGATTGTTTGATAAAGTAGATAAAGTTAACGGTGTAATAAATTCTTTAGATGCAGGTGTCATTACGACTTTAACATTAGCACCTGCTTTGATAAATAGTCTAACTAAGGAAGCGGACTTATATGCAGCAATACCAGCAGTAATGCCTAATAAAACGTTCTTGCCGCTAAGTATTGACATGTTCTTTATTCTGGATTTTCGTCCTCTGTATTTCTGTAATAGATCTTATCTTCTAACCATTCCTGAATAGCTAATGCATGAGGTTTAGGTAATTTCTCGTAGAATTTTGATACCTCAATTTGCTCTTTATTCTCAAAAATTTCTTCCAGGCTATCTGTATACGTTGCAAATTCCTCTAACTTTTCTATTAGCTCTTTTTTAATTTCAGAATTTATCTGCTCACCACGTTTAGCAATAACAGAAATTGCTTCATAAATGTTTTGTGTAGGTGCATCTATTTCATTTCTGTCATAAGAAACAGTTTCTATTGGAGCTTTACTTTTTTTGAAATCCATATTATTTGATTATTAACTTTTTGAATTATAATTTTGAATTTGATCATTAACTTCCTGCAACATATCTTTTACAAATTGTGTTCTATCTGAGTCTGGAAAATTGCCTAAATACGAATCTAAATAATTTTGAGCTGTATTAAGTCGGTTTTCCTTTTTATATTCTACACTGTTCACCGCCAGTTTATAGGCAGAATCCAATCTGTAAAACAAGTGCTTCCTCTCTTAAAGCTGAACCAGGATATTCCAGTAAAAAATTATTAAATGAGTTTATTGAAGCTTTAAAATCTGAAATATTATTGTATTGCTTTGCAATCTCGAATGCCTTTTTTTCTAATTTAAAATCGAGTTCTTTAACCATTTTATTGGCTTCCTCATTATATTCTGAATCTGGATAAGTATTTATAAATACTTGCAATTTTTCAATTGCATCTATTGTATCTTCCTGGTCTTTAGTATAAATTGGGCACAGCAAATAATAACTCTTAGCAGAAATAAATGCAGCTTCTTCAACTTTTTCACTTTTTGGATATGAAGTGACAAATCTTTCAAACTGATATCCTGATAAATAGTAATCCTTCATTTCATAAAAGGACTTTGAATACATATACATTAGTTTTTCAGCTTGTGGTTTACCTCTGTAATTAGGAACTATTTGAACAAACAGTCTATTTGCCTTGGCAAACTTTCCTTCGTCGAATAGCTGGGTACCCAATTTAAACTTGTCAGCTATGCTCTCGCTTTTCAAAGCTTTTTGGAATTCACTACAAGAACTCAACCCAAAAATTAAAACCAATATGTAAAAATATTTCTTCATAAATTTTAAACAGGATGCAAAATTAAGCATTTATAACGGATTTAAAAAACTATTATTTTGGCTAAAATAAAGCTTGAAAGGCTCACAATACAATGATTAAGTTTTATTTAACTAATACTTATATCTAATACTGCTTTATAAAAGTATCGATCTTTATTGTAAGCTCTTTTGTAGCTGGAACTAATGGTAATCTTACTTTATCCAGACATAAACCTAAAGATGCGAGAACTCGCTTTAATTCCAGCCGGATTGTTTTCAGAAAAAATAAGACTTATAATTTTCATTAGCCTAAAATGTAAATCGTACGATTCCTTAGCTTTACCTTGCAATCCTAATCGGATCATTTTAGAAAACTCCTTTGGAAAAGCCTGACCAATTACTGAAATAACCCCTGAACCGCCTGCTAATACTACTCCTAATGCCAGATCATCATCACCCGAAATAACCAAGAAGTCATCTGGTTTGTCTCTTAATAATTCAAGGTACTGTGGAATATTATTACCGGCTTCTTTAACTGCCACAATATTTTTAAAATCCTTGGCAAGTTTTAAACTGGTACTTGGCTCCATATTTTTAGATGTCCTCCCGGGCACATTATACAAAATAATTGGAATAGGTGAAACTTCGGAAATTGCTTTAAAATGTTGATATAATCCTTCTTGAGTCGGTTTACTGTAGTATGGTGACACCGATAATATTGCTGTCATATCGCTTAAATCAGTGGTTCTAATTTCTTCAATGACTTGTATAGTATTATTCCCGCCTATACCTAAAACCATTGGTAAACGACCATTATTGGCTTCTGTTATAGTTTTAATGATATCTTTCTTTTCCTGCTGAGTAATTGTTACACTTTCACCAGTTGTACCGGATATTACAAGATAATCCGTTCCATTTTCAATATTAAAATTTACAATTTTTTTTAAGGCATTATGATCAACAGATAAATCATTCTTAAAGGGTGTTACCAACGCAACTCCTGTTCCTACTAATTCTTTCATCTATATTTTTTTTAGTATGGTTAAGTACTTAATAAATTCTTGTTTAAATACATTAAACTGATTTGGAAGAACATCTAAAATAAGATCATGAAGTCTTTCATCTTTATTAGAAATTCCTACTTTAAAATTAGCTTTGGAAAGAGCTGTTATCAAATCGAGTTCTAAATTATTGTTCTTATAATAGCTTATCAATGCATCAAAAGGTGTATTTAAAAATGATAGCAATTCATCATTTTTAATTTTTCCCCTCCATCCTATTTGCTTTTCTGAAAACAATAACTCTCTAGATGATTCTATCAATTTGGGGTCTTCTACAAATCCTACAATTTTAATTTTATTTGGATTTAGTTTTAAACCTTCGAAAAAAATTCGAAATGTCTCAAAATCATTATATTCACTCATATTAAGAACAATACCAACAGATTCTATTCTTTTTGATGATACTTGAACACTTCTAAAACCAATTAATTTGTTAATAAATTTTTGATTTGATTTCTCTTTAAAACCCTTTAAAATCATTTATATTTAATGCTTGATACAAATGTAATAAAGTACATTTAAAAAAATATCAAATTAATGAATCATAAAACTATATTGCTGCTCTTTCTTTGTTTTGCTATTATTTCCTGTAAAAAAGAACCCTCCAGCCCCTCAAAAATTAAAAGCAGAAAATATAAATATAACGGATAGCCTTGAGACGATTTCTGAAATTGATTCATTTATTAAACCTTACAGAGATCATGTAAATAAAGATCTTGAAAGTGTTTTAGCATATTCTGTTGACACCTATTCAAAATCTGATGGCGAATTGAATACTGCTATTGGAAATTTTATGGCAGACTTGATCTACGAGCAAGCTAACCCGATATTCAATTCACGAACAGGTAAGGACATTGATTTTGTATTATTAAACCATGGAGGAATACGTTCAATAATCTCCAAAGGTAATATTACAACCAGAACAGCATATCAAGTAATGCCTTTTGAAAACGCCATTGTGGTTTTAGATCTTAAAGGAGAACAAGTTCAGGAATTAATAAAGTATTTAGTTAGGAACAAACGAGCGCATCCAATATCAAAACTGAATATTGAGCTGGATTCAGTATTCAATTTAAAAAATGCCCTAATAAATGGAAAACAATTTGATTTAAATAAAAACTATTTGGTTTGTACAAATGATTATCTGGCTAATGGAGGAGATCGCATGGATTTTTTTAAGACTCATGATAGTTTGTATGTTTTAGATTATAAGATTAGAAATGCTCTAATTGACTACTTACAAAAGGTTGACACTATTAAACCAACAAGAGATAATAGATTTATTCAAGTGAAGTAATATGAAAAGAAGAGAATTTATAGAGCAGGCTGCTGCTGCTACAGCCTTAGTAAGTATAGGAAGCCTTGGATTGCAGTCCTTTACAATTCCAAATGTCAAACATATTACAATTTTACATACAAACGACGTGCATAGTCATATTGACCCATTTGGACCTAATGATGGAAGAAATGCTAATCAAGGCGGCGTAGCCAGAAGAGCCGCTTTAATTGAATCTATTCGGCAAGAAAATCCAAATACTTTTTTGCTGGATGCAGGCGATATTTTTCAGGGCACACCATATTTTAATTATTATGGAGGTGAATTAGAATTTAAGCTAATGAGCATGTTAAAGTATGATGCTGCTACTATTGGAAATCACGATTTCGATAATGGCATTGACGGATTATTTGCCCAATTACCTCATGCAAAATTCGATTTTTTATCTGCAAACTACGATTTTAAAAACACAATTTTAGATACACATGTAAGACCCTTTAGGGTGTATAAAAAGGGTGGAATTAAAATTGGAGTTTTTGGATTAGGAATAGAACTAACTGGTCTTGTGGATAAAAGGCTCTATAAAGAAACTGTTTATTTAGATCCTATTGAGATTGCCCAGGATATGAGTAGGATTTTAAAATTTGAAGAGAAATGTGATTTGGTGATATGCCTTTCTCATTTAGGCTATTTTTATAAGAATTATACAGAAAAAGTCAGTGATCTGAATTTAGCAAAAGCTACCAAGGATATAGATTTAATAATTGGAGGACATACTCATACATTTCTTCCTAAACCAACAATTGAAAAAAATATTGAAGGAAAAAATGTATTGGTAAATCAAGTAGGATGCTATGGACTAAAACTTGGAAGAGTTGATTTCTACTTTGATTCTAATGAAAATAAATCTGGTAAGGGAACTTCAATAATTGTTTAAGTCAAGACTTCAGTCAACAAAGGGTTAGGTTTTTTCTTATAAAATCCGGATATATAGAGGTACAAGCAATAGAAAGTAATTAGATACAATGATTTACTAGTTAAATCAAAAATCCAATAGGATAAATAATATTCATCAATAAGGAATAAAACATCAGAAAAAATAAGACTGATTGAGATTAATAGTAAAAGTATGGATTGCTTCGTTTCTGAACTTAAATAAAGAGTGAATGAAAATAAAGCGAATAATAAAAGAGATACCATTCTTACAATTATTAAACTTAGCTCCAGATTATTTATAATAACCTCTTTAAATATTTCATATAGAACATAAATAAAGTAGGCATTTATCGTAAACACAAATAATAAGTACAATCCTATTATAAAATTTATCTTAAGTTTCTTAATTTTAAATATCGCTTCATACAGTAAACATAAATATCCCATGCAATAGGCAATTGTCTGTAATTGTACTCCTTTTATTTGAATATCAAACAACATGGAAACATTTCCCAATAAGGCAAATAATATAAATCCTTTTAACAGGATATTAATTTTTGGATACTTATAAACAAACAGGATTACAATTGCCAGTAAGATCCATGGCTCTATATAACGAGCGAAGTCCGGATTACCGGTTAGAAAAGAAAAAATCTTTAAAAAAACCAATAGCAATGCAAATAATAATATTTTGTTATCAGATTGCTTTATCCATTTAGTAATCATAATTCACATAAGTAGGTGAGACAAATTTAAAACTTTTTAACGATTAAAACATACGCTTTATCGATTTATTTGTTAATTTTTCATGTATTTCATCCTATTATGGTGGTTTTTTCCTACATATAGAAAAATTTAGGGAATTCTAAGCAATAACTAAAACCTCTTCATATTCCAATTTAGATTGAACATAGTAGAAGTAGAAACCAAGTATTAAGAAAAGAGAGTAAGAGACATTAAGAACATTTGAATCGGAAGCATCCATAAGATAATAATAAGCAATCTGGATAACCTCAGATACAGCAATAGAAAGTGATCCTAAGAAGAGAATTAATGCTTTTTTATCATCTCTATAAAAATAATTAAGTAAGGAAACTGAAACTAAAACAATTGTAGAAATATTATAAAATAATTCTAAAATGTAGTCTAAAGATGAAACATAGTCAGACTGAAATTTAATAAGAACAATATTTGCATACACATTTACAATTCCTAAAACTACCAAATGAGCTTTAAAGTATTTTAAAATATGATCTTTACTAATAGACAATAAAATTTCATAAGAAAATGCCAAATAAGCAACTATATATAAACAATTTCCAATATAATATTCCCCCTCCCATCTCTTATTAAACCCATAAATGGAAATAAGATCTGATATGGAATAGCATATCAGGAAAATCATAAAATAATGTGATAATTTTTTAGAATTTACAAAATATAAAACCGTAAATAGTGGTACTATTAAAGCTCTGGAAGTGTTTGCCAACCATTCATTCCCATTAATATGGGAAATAATAAATATCATGACACATAGCATGATAAGACTGACTAAAAACTTTGGTTTCAGCATCGGGTCAATTCATAGATTTGGGACTCAAATATAGATAAAGATTGTAATTTGTCTATAAATAAGCACGTTTAATCGATGAAATACACAAGAATTTATGTTTTAAGATATCATTTGTAGGAAATCAGACTCAGAAATTATAGGAATATTTAAGGATGTCGCTTTTGTTCTTTTACTGGGTCCCATATTGTTTCCTGCAACAACATAGCTGGTTTTAGAGGAAATTGAGCTTGATACTTTTCCAGCATTGTCTTCGATCAATTTCTTGAGTTCATCCCTGGAAATAGATTCGAAAACACCGGAAACTACAAATGTTTTACCTTTTAATTTTTCGGTTTGATTTGCCAACTTATCAGCAGATATTTCAAGTTGAACTCCAAAACTACTCAGTCGTTGAATGATTGATTTATTTTGATCCGACGAAAAGAATTCCAAAACACTTTCAGCAATTTTAACTCCGATTTCATCAACATTAACTAAATCGTCAGTGGATGCTAAAGCCAATGCATCAATATTTTTGTAATGTTTCGCTAATTTTTTAGCAACAGTTTCCCCAACATATCTAATACCTAATGCATAAAGCACTCTCTCAAAAGGTATCTGTTTGGATTGTTCTATTCCATTAATGAGATTTTCGGCACTTTTGTCAGCCATTCTTTCCAATGGGATAACCTGTTCCTTGGTAAGTTGATATAAATCAGAATAATCTGAAATTAGACCTTCATTGACCAGGAGAGCAACGGTTTCTCCACCCAAGCCTTCAATATCCATCGCTTTTCTCGATATGTAATGTTGAATCCGCCCAATGATCTGCGGATTACATCCATTATAATTCGGACAATAATGCTGAGCTTCACCCTCTGTTCTAACTAATTCAGTTTCACACTCAGGGCAATTCGTTATATATTTTGTTGGTTTCGAATTTTCAGGTCGTTTAGTTAAATCAACCGCTATTATTTTAGGTATAATCTCTCCTCCTTTTTCCACAAAAACCTCATCTCCTTCTCTAATATCCAATTTTTCTATTTGGTCCGCATTGTGTAGGGAGGCTCTTTTTACAGTAGTTCCAGCTAAATCAACTGGTTCCAAATTGGCAACCGGCGTAATCGCTCCTGTGCGACCCACTTGATACGATATATTATTTAAACGCGTAGAAACTTGCTCTGCCTTAAACTTATAAGCTATTGCCCAACGAGGTGCTTTAGCTGTATACCCGAGCTCTTCTTGCTGATCAAGACTATTAACTTTTATAACGACACCATCTGTTTCGTAAGGAAGATCATGCCTGTGTTCATCCCAATAATTGATGAATTCGAAAACCTCATTTATTGAGTTAACCAATTTAGCTTCTTTCGGTACTTTAAAATTCCATCTTCTTGCACTTTCCAAGCTATCAAACTGAGTCTTTAAAGGTAAATTATTCCCTATTAAACTATACAATAAACAATCCAATGGTCTTTTAGCCACTTCGGCACTGTCCTGTAGTTTTAAACTTCCCGAAGCAGTATTTCTTGGATTTCTATAAGGCTCTTCTCCTATTTCTACTCGCTCTTCATTCATCTTATTAAATCCTTCCCATGGCAATACAATTTCACCTCGAATATCAAATTTATCCGGATAATCACCTTCTAATTGAAGTGGAACTGATTTTATAGTCTTCACATTTGCAGTTACATCATCTCCTTGAAAACCATCACCTCTCGTCAAAGCACGCACCAATTTTCCTTTTTCGTAGGTCAAACTTATAGATGCACCATCGTACTTTAATTCACAGGTATATTGAATGTCTCCATCTATCAATTTCTTAATCCTGATTTCCCAATCCAGTAGGTCTTCCTTGCTGTATGAGTTATCCAATGAGTACATCCTGTATTCATGAACAATTGTTTGAAAATTTTTGGTAATCTCTCCTCCTACTCGGAGTGTAGGTGAATTTGGATCGTAAAACTCCGGATTTTGGGCTTCCAACTCATGTAACTCTTTTAACTTGATATCAAAGTCATAATCGCTTATGGTTGGATTATCTAACACATAATAATTATAATTATGCTGACGTAATTCTGTCCTTAACTCCTCTATTCTATCTTTAATCTTCATTGTTAAATACCTTCTTTACTTAACCATTTTGGAGTAGGTATTGGAGTATACGTATTCATTTTATGTAATAAAGCATCAATCGAATCATCTACCACAAGTGCCTCCAAATTTAATTGTTTTAAAAATCCTTTTTTAACCATTGTTTGGGCTAACTCCAAAAGATCATTATAAAATCCGTTTACGTTTAAAATTCCTATTGGTTTTGTGTGCAATCCTAATTGTCCCCATGTTGTAATCTCAAAAAACTCATCCATAGTTCCAAAACCACCTGGCAGAATCATAAAACCATCACTTTTCTCGTACATTACTACTTTTCGTTCATGCATGTTATCGGTAACAATTAACTCACTAAGATTAGGATGGTAAACTTCTTTTAATTTTAAGAACTCTGGAATAACTCCGATAATTTTTCCATTATAATCCATTACACCTTTAGCGACTTGTCCCATAATACCAATTTTGGCTGCACCATAAACTAAGGTGATTTCTCTATTGGCCAACTCCACCCCTAACCTATACGCTTGGGACACAATTTCATGATCTTTACCTTCACTGGACCCACAAAATACTGATATAGCTTTCATATGAAAATTGTTGCTTTAATCATCCTGTCCTTATTATATATGTCTTTCTTTAATTGAATATTTGTAAACTTATGATCCTCTAATAATTCCTTTACTTTGGTACCAAGATACTCATTGATCTCAAAATACAACGAACCATTATCAGTCAAATTATTAACTGCAAAATCTGAAATTGCTCTATAGAACTTAAGTGCGTCATTATCTTCTACAAATAAAGCCAAATGAGGTTCGTAATCTAATACATTAGGTTTTATTTGATCTTTTTCCTGGATTCTCACATAAGGTGGATTGGAAACGATGATATCAAATTTTTTAGATACTGAAACAAGTTCAGCATGACAGGAAATCAAAATATCAACTTCAAAAAAAGTAATATCAACTTTATTTAAATTAGCATTTTGTTTTGCAACTTTTAAGGCTTCAGGGCTAACATCCAAGGCATAGACATTTGCATTTGGCAATTTTTTAGCCAACGAAATCGCTATGCAACCACTTCCTGTTCCAATATCCAAAATTCTAATATCCGATTCTAAATCAACACTCTGAAGAATCCAATTTACTAATTCTTCAGTTTCTGGTCGAGGAATTAAAACATAACTATTAACTTTAAAAGGAAGCCCAAAAAATTCAGTTTTACCAAGTATATACTGTATCGGTTTTTCTTTTTTCAAATTATCCAAAGCTTTAAACACAGGAAGTTGCTCTGCTTTTGTGATCGCTAATTCAGGTTTTAAGGCTAACTCAATTCTAAAAATATTGAAATAGTCATATATTATCATATAAAAGAAATTATCAACTTCTTCTTTACCATAAATTGAGTCCAGCTCTTTATGAAATATGTCTTGTATATCTCTTAAATTCATAAGTCTTTAATCATCCAAACACCACACGAATAATGTCCTGTATTTCCCAATGGTCCCGCTAAATGCTCAAAACCATATGATTCGTAAATATAGATTGCCGCTTTTAATTGTGAAGCAGACTCTAAATAACACTTTTTATAACCTAAATTTTTAGCCGCTTTTAGACATTTCTCAAACATTGTTTTGCCAAATCCTTTTCCCCTTACTTTTGGTGAATAATACATTTTTTGGAGTTCGCAATAATCCTGATCAAAATCTTTTAAATGCTTTATTCCAGCACCTCCCAAAATTTTACCTTTATTATCTATAACATAATAAATTTCGTTTTCATTTTAGTAAGACTCGAACATTTGGGTAGTTTCAATATCTTCATATGCAGTACCTTTTAAAGGAATCTTGAATTCATGAAAACAAGCTTTAATTATTTTTTCAATTTGAACATTGTCTTCCTTCTTAATTTCTCGTATAACAATATTATCTTTACTCACAATAAAACATGATTTTTCTCTTGTGAAGATACATTAAAATAGAAAAAATAATTATGAAACGAACATGATTTTTTCAATCATAAAATGAATAAATAAAATGATTAAAATAAATTTATGAGAGAGCGAGTACAACAAGCGGTTGCATGGATTCTTAAATTTTTTAATTATTTTTTCGACTAATTAAAAATTTAAAATACATGAAGAAACTTATAATCTTATTAACAATAATAATTACTTTATTAAGTTGTAAAGTGAAGGAAAAACCAGAATTTTTAAGAGTAGAAAATATAAAAGTTCTAGAATCAACTTCAGAATATTTAACCTTAACCGCGGATGCCTATTTCATAAATCCGAATGATATTGGTGGTGAATTGAAATCGGATGGAATAAAAGTCTTTGTCAACGATAATGAGATGGCAACTGTTTCTACCGAAAGTTTTAAAGTTCCTGCTAAAAAGGAGTTTAGTATTCCATTAAAAGCCAATATTCCTGCAGACAGCATTTTTAGTGGGAAAAACATAGGAGGTCTAATTGGTAGTTTATTTAGCCAAAATCTTAAAGTGCAGTACAAAGGAGATATTAAATACAAAGTTTTAGGGTTTTCATATACCTATGAAGTTGATAAAACAGAAGATGTAAAGGTTAAACTTAAATTTTGACTCAACATGAAACATATATAAAACGTTGTTTGCATATTGCTAAATACGGTTTGGGAACGACAAGACCAAATCCTATGGTAGGATGTGTAATTGTGAACAATGATCGCATTATTGGCGAAGGATTTACAAGCCCGTATGGAGGAGATCATGCTGAGGTGAATGCAATTCATTCAGTTAGAGATAAATCGCTTTTAAAAGATGCGACATTATATGTTACACTTGAACCATGTTCACACCACGGGAAAACACCTCCTTGCAGTGATTTTATAATTAAGAACAAAATACCAAAAGTGGTAATTGGTTGTTTAGATGATAATGAGAAAGTAGCTGGAAAAGGAATTGAAAAACTTAAAAAAGCAGGATGTAATGTAGCGGTTGGTGTTTTAGAAAGTGAGTGTAAGGAACATCACAAACGTTTTTTTACTTTCCACAATAAAAAGCGACCTTACATCATCTTGAAATGGGCTGAAACCAAGGATGGTTTTATTGCTCCAAAATCTAAAGATAAATTAAAACCTGTTTGGATAACTAATGAACGATCAAGACAATTAGTGCACAAATGGCGTGCTGAAGAACAAGCCATTTTAGTAGGGTCTAATACTGTTTTACAAGATAATCCAGCGTTAACAGTTCGAAATTGGACAGGACAAAATCCAACAAGAATTGTTTTGGACCCGGAACAATCACTTTCAAATGATTTTAATGTCTTTAATGATGATGCTGAAACAATTGTTATTTCTAAGGAAGACATTGATTATTCAAAAGAAGTTGCACAACAAATTTGTGAATTTCTACACAAAATCAACATCAATTCCATTATAATTGAAGGTGGAGTACAAACCCTTCAAACCTTTATAGATGAGGGTCTTTGGGATGAAGCGAGAGTGTTTACTGGAACTATTGAATTTAATGAAGGTGTAAATGGACCTAAATTTTCTGGTAAATTAATATCAAAGGCAAGCATAGAAGAAGACATTCTTAAAATCTATTTGAATGATTAAAAACTTAATTTTTGATTTTGGGGATGTATTTCTTGATTTGGATAAGCCTGGAGCTATGCAAAATGCTTTGGATTTATTTAAAATTGATGCCCTAACTGAGGAAATGGTTGCTGTTAACTGTTTGTATGAACAAGGATTGATATCGACATCAGAATTTGTCGATTTTTACTGTAATTACTTTTCACATATATCAAAACAAGACCTTATAAATATTTGGAACTATGTTTTGAAGCATTTTCCAAACCATAAAATGGATTTTCTAAAACAATTATATAAAACTGGAGAGTATCAATTAATACTATTAAGCAACACAAATGAACTACATATAAATTGGGTTAAGCAAAATGTTTCATTCTATGATGAATTTAAAAGTAACTTTCACAAGTTCTACTTATCACATGAAATCAACTTACGAAAACCGGATAAGGAAATTTTTGAATTTGTGATAAATGAAAACAATTTGCTTGCCAACGAAACACTGTTTATAGATGATACAAAAGAAAACACAGATACAGCAAGTAAATTAGGTATACACACTTGGAATATTGATGAAACAACTGAAGATATAGTCAATCTATTCACAATTAAAAAGGATCTATTTTGATATATCTTTTACTAAGTATTCTCGCATCAACCATTATTCTCATCTTATTCAAGTTATTCGACAGGTACAGAGTTAATACCCTTCAAGCTATTGTAGTTAACTATATTGCAGCTTGTGGCAGTGGTTTAATAACTTATAACGCACCTATTCATATAAACGAAATTGTTTCTTCTAAATGGTTTGTTGGAGCACTGCTTTTAGGGTTTTTATTTATTACAATTTTTAATGTCATGGCATTAACTGCACAACGGAACGGACTGTCGGTAGCTTCGGTAGCAGCGAAAATGAGTGTCATAATACCTGTTATTTTTGGGCTTTATGTCTATCAGGAAAGCATGGGCTTACAGAAAATTATTGGTATTATTTTGGCGTTGGTTGCTGTTTATTTAACATCGATCAAATCAAAATCTTCTATAAATAGTAGTAAAGGATTATTATTACCCATTATATTGTTTCTGGGTTCCGGAATTATTGACACATCTATTAAATATTTAGAAACCACCTATGTAGCTCAAAATGGTATCCCTATTTTTTCTGCTACCATTTTTTTCTTTGCAGGAATTATTGGTATTGGGGTATTATTAAGAAAATCCTTCAATAAATCATATAAATTTGATGTAAAAAGTATTTATGGTGGTATTGCCTTAGGAATAGTTAATTATGGCTCAATTTATTTTTTACTGAAAGCCCTGCAATACGAAGGAACCGAGAGCTCAACAATTTTCACTATAAATAATGTAGCTATCGTTATGTTGTCCACTTTAACAGGTTTGATGCTTTTTAGAGAAAAATTATACTTAAAAAATTGGATAGGCATTTTTATAGCAATAATTTCCATAGTATTAGTAACTCTCTCTTAAAAAATGGAAACCGACGTTTATAGGACCATATTAAAAAAATCTCCCGAAGTTCTACATAAAGATAAGAATAGTAAATTCTATGGGTATGCCTTTCCGTTACAACATGAAGATGAAGTAAAAGTTCATTTAGAATCTTTAAAAAAACTACATTATGCAGCAAGACACTGGTGTTATGCGTATCAACTGGGAACAGATAACATAAAATTTAGAGCAAATGATGATGGAGAACCTAATAATTCAGCTGGAATGCCAATATATGGGCAAATACAATCCTTTAATGTTACCAATATCTTAATTGTGGTTGTCAGATATTTTGGAGGAATAAAACTTGGTGTTGGAGGATTGATCAATGCCTACAGAAATGCTGCTCAAATGGCATTAGAGGAATCTGCGATAGTAGAACGCACCATCAACAACAAGTTTCTATTAAAATTTGACTACAAAAACATGGATAAGGTCATGCGAATAATAAAAGAAAGAAATTTAACTGTTTTGTCCCAGAAGTTAGAAATGGACTGTGAAATTGAAATTTCTGTCAGAAAAAAGGAGTCAGATTTAGTCTATCAGAAATTTAATGGCTTATTTGAGGTATCTATTAGCTCACTTTAACGAGTATTTATGCAGTTTATCTAAAATGTGATTTGGGCAACGAATTGGCTTTTTAGTTTTCATATTTATGAAGACTAAAACGGCATTTGCTGTTGTAATAATTTCACCCATTTCGTTCTTAATTTCGTACTCAAATTCAATACTCGCCGAAGGCATTTTTAAGAGTTGTGTTTTTACATTAATTACATCATCATAATAGGCTGATTTTTTGAAATTTATATTCAACGATAAAACAGGTAACATGATTCCATCTTCTTCCATTTTTTTGTATGAAATACCCAATTTACGCAGCCATTCAATACGTCCCATCTCCAGATATTGCGCATAGTTTCCATGATATACATAACCCATTTGGTCCGTTTCACCATATCTAACTCTTATTTGAATTTCGTCTGTGTATATCATCTATTTATGAAATATATTTTGTATTTTCATCGAGAATTAAACATGAGAAAAAATTTCTTAATAATCAATAGCAAATGATTTTTTTTTTAGAAATTTGTTCACATATTTGTCGAGTAAAAAATATTCCAAGAGAGTTGCCCTAATCTCTTTTTTTTTGCTATTGAAACTAACAACTTTTAAACTTAAGAATTAATAATGACAATAACTGCGCAAACAGTTTGGAATAATTGTCTCGCCTTTATAAAAGATAATATTCAACCACAAGCATATAAAACATGGTTTGAACCAATTGCAGCAGTTAAACTTGAAGGTAATGCCTTAAGTATTCAAGTCCCGAGTAAATTCTTTTACGAATGGTTAGAAGAGCATTACGTTAAAATTCTTAAAGTATCACTAACTAAAGAGCTAGGAGAAAATGCCAAACTTGTGTACATCATTAAAATGGAAAACACATATGGCAACAAACAACCGTTTACAGAAAAAATTCCCAGTTCTAACAGAGGTTCTGTAAAATCTCAAGATGTCGATATTCCCTTAAAGAATAAAAGTCCAGAATTAAAAAATCCTTTCGTTATTCCAGGTATAAGGAATGTAAAAATAGAATCTCAATTAAATCCCAATTATAGTTTTGATAATTTTTTAGAAGGTGATTCTAATCGCTTAGCTAGAAGTGCCGGTTTGGCTGTAGCAGCAAAACCTGGTGGTACGTCCTTCAACCCATTGCTAATATTTGGGGGCGTTGGATTAGGAAAAACTCATTTAGCACATGCAATTGGTGTTGATATAAAAGATAAATATCCGGAAAAGACCGTTCTTTATATTTCCGCAGAAAAATTTACACAGCAATATATTGATTCGGTAAAGAAGAATAACCGCAAGATTTCATCCACTTTTATCAGCTTATTGATGTATTAATTATAGATGATGTACAATTCCTTTCAGGAAAAACAGGAACTCAGGATGTATTCTTCCATATTTTTAATCATTTACATCAAAATGGTAAGCAGGTAATTTTAACCAGTGATAAAGCACCGGTTGATATGCAAGACATTGAACAGCGTTTGTTATCAAGGTTTAAATGGGGACTTTCTGCTGAGCTACAAAGTCCTAATTTTGAAACAAGAGTTTCTATACTTAAGAATAAATTATATAGAGATGGTGTAGAAATGCCTGATGATATAATTGATTATGTTGCAAAAAACATTAAATCCAATGTTAGGGAATTAGAAGGAGCTATAATCTCATTAATTGCTCAGTCATCCTTTAATAAGAAAGAGATCACTTTAGAACTGGCAAAACAAGTGGTTGAAAAGTTTGTCAAGAATACAAAACGTGAGGTTTCTATAGATTACATACAAAAAGTAGTATCTGATTATTTCCAAATGGATGTAGATACCTTGCAATCGAAGACCAGAAAACGACATATTGTTCAAGCCAGACAATTGGCAATGTTCTTTGCTAAAAAATTCACTAAAGCGTCCTTGGCAAGTATAGGGTCTCAAATTGGCAAACGAGACCATGCTACTGTATTACATGCATGTAAAACAGTAGATAACTTATCTTCAACAGATAAGCAATTCCGCAAATACGTTGAAGATCTCACAAAGAAACTATCCGTTTAATTAAATCTTGTCATGACTAATATTTTAATGGTTTGCCTCGGAAATATCTGTCGCTCGCCACTGGCAGAAGGTATTTTAAAATCTAAATTACCATCAGAAAAATTCTACGTGGATTCGGCAGGTACTGCCAATTATCATATTGGTGATCTTCCTGATAACCGTTCTATTAAGATCGCTCATAAAAATGAAATAAATATTACAGACCAAAGAGGTAGACAATTTAAAACTCAAGATTTTGACAATTTCGATATTATATATGTCATGGATAGTTCGAACTATCAAAATGTTCTGCGAATAGCCAGGAGTGATCACGATAAGAATAAAGTTAAGCTCATCTTAAATGAACTTTATCCAAATGAAAACATGGATGTTCCAGATCCTTATTATGGTGGAAATGATGGTTTTAAAAATGTATTCGATTTGCTTAACGATGCCTGCGATATAATAGCAAAGAAACTAAACGGTCAGTAATAATTAAAGAAGACCAATTTGCCAAAATATATTAAGTTTTAAGGATTCAATTCAAGTTTTACAAAATGGTTTCATAAATTAGAAGTCAGTATTTACTATTATATTTCAATATTTATAGTTTTTAATCAACAATAATGGAAAAAGGGAAATTATATTTAATTCCTACGAGACTAGGAGACAATGCTCCTTTAGAAGTTTTGCCCATATCAGTAAAAAAAATTATTGAATTAGTAAACCATTATATTGTTGAAAATGAAAAAACAGCCAGAAATTTTATAAAAAAGATAAGTCCTGGTAAATCCCAACCTTCGTTAAAAATTCATGTCTTAAATAAATTTACACAGGCAACAGAATTAGGAAGTTTTCTTAATCCTTGTGAAGAAGGTAAACCAGTAGGTTTAATTTCTGAAGCCGGTTGTCCAGCAATTGCAGATCCGGGAGCAGATATTGTTAAAATAGCTCATCAAAAAGGCATCCAGGTAGTTCCATTGGTTGGACCCTCATCTATACTTTTAGCTATGATGGCTTCAGGAATGAATGGCCAGAAATTTACTTTTAATGGCTATTTACCTATAGATAATTCAGAGAGGAAAAAAGCACTCAAAACTCTGGAACGTGAATCGTTTAACACTAATACAAGTCAAATATTTATAGAAACACCTTATAGAAATAATAAAATTCTTGAAGAAATAATCAAAACATTACAACCTGAAACCAATGTTTGTGTTGCTTGTGATATTACTTTACCAACAGAATATATAAGAACACAAACAGTTAAGGAATGGAAAAAGACCAAATTAGACCTACATAAAAGACCTACAATATTTATTATTCATAAAAATTAGATAAGGGAAACCTTTGCTTTTTTCTTAGCAACAATTATAGACGTATCATACCCGGAAAAGCGCTTCATATAATTAGAAATAGACGTTCCATAAGCATCAGAAAAACCATTTCTACCATAACTTCTAAGGTATTTTTTTACACTTCCAGGACCTGCTAAATGCGCAGCCGCCAGAATACCTGATTCTGTAATTTCTATTCCATTTATTCTTTTACCTACAAATCGATTAATATCTCTTCTTAAGATCCATTTGTTACGCTCAGCATTGGCCATAAATGCCTTTTCTTGCATTTCAGGATTATATAAAAACTGATTTGGCGTATATATACCGATAAGTTTTAGAGTTTCTTTTCCGAATTGGTATTTTCCTAAATACCCGAAATCGTTAACCGAAAAATAATTTCCTCTGGATTCTTTAAATCCTAAATCTTCTTTAAAACCTAAATATGTTTTGCCTAAATAAGGTAAATAAACCTCATGCGTAATAGGCTCTGTAGTGTCTGTAAGTACTACATTATAACATAAATCCAACCCTTGGGTAGAATAATCTTCAAGATTTATGGAATTGTTTGTTGAGAATGAAAAGTAAAGTACTGCAAAAATTGATAATGGGACTCCAAAATAACTTACAATATTTTTAATCATATTTCTTAATTAATGAGACTTGGATAATACACTTTTAGAGTCTCAAAATCGATAGCAAAGATACGACTATTCTCAATAATCTAATTCTCAAATAGTTATTTAGCATTAGAAATAAATATAATGGAATTTCATCTTTCCTTTATTGTTGATTTCAAAAGTTGGAGCAGGAATTTTTATGAAATTGACAATATTAAATATTGATTTTAACAAGACAGATTTAGTCTTTATTCTTCCTAAGTCAATATCCAGACTCAAATAAAATTGCCTAATTCTGTCCTGATCTGTAAACTCTAAACTGTTAGATCCATCACTACCTGTTAGCATACCATCAGCTCCATAACCAAAGGCAATATTCAACCATTTTGGAAGCGTACTATTTTTTGTAAAAGAGTTGATGTTTGCACTTAACCAATAGGTCTGACCATTGTAATCTTTTATAGTTTGTTCTAAGAAATTCTCTCCTAATCGTTCAGGTCTCAATTCTGCATATTTGGTTTGATGAAATGAATATTTAAATGTTATTCGTTGTTCTTGCCAAAGTAATTCCTGTCCTACGTACAAACCAGTTCCTGCCATATTAGAAGCCATATCTCCCCAGGAAAATCCCCATTCTTCAGAAAATCCATCAAAAACTTCAACAACAGTTAAAAAAGTTAAACCCAAAGTTGCTCCATAAATTAATTGATCTTTTTCATTTACACCACTCCAATTTAAGACATCAGCTCCAAGCCTTCCAATATGATAAGAACTAAGAACATGACCTAATTTATCCATCTGCAGCCACTCATTATTATCATTAATAGTATGAAATTTAGATTGCTCATAATCGCTATACCAAAGTTGGTTCAATCCAATTAATGCTCCAGCTCCTAATGCAGATTCACTTATAATTACGGCGTTTAGTCTTGGTTTGTTTAAGGTGTCACTTGGAGTAAGAAATAAATCTGTTTTGGACTGAGAGAAACTAATATGACCTATCAAAAAAGTAAAAATAAATAGTATAAAGTGCTTTGGACTAAATCCTGTCATTATCTATTTATTCTTTGTGAATTTATCCATCTCACATATTCTTGCTTATTTCGGTTATGCTGTGTGAGAGTTGTTGCAAATTTATGGTAACCGAAATTTTCTACATTGGCTACAAAATAATAGAATTTGTGTTTTTCCGGGTTTAAAACGGCATCGATAGATGAAATATCTGGCATTGAAATTGGTCCAGGAGGAATTCCCGGATACTTATAAGTATTATAAGGTGAATCAATTTCAAGGTCTTTATACAATACTCTTTTTATAACGGTATCAAAATCTCCACTTTGTTGTTTGATAGCAAAAATAACTGTTGGATCTGCTTGTAATGGCATCCCTCTTTTTATTCTGTTTAAATACACACCAGCAACTCGAGGGCGCTCTTCGACTTTGGCAGTTTCCTTTTGAACAATGGAAGCCAACGCCAATACCTCTTCTGGATCTAATCCTAATGTCTTCGCTTTATTTATTCTGGATTCAGTCCAGAACTTTTTGTACTCAACCAACATTCTATCACGGAATTTCTCCGCAGAGCTATTCCAAAAGAACTCATAACTATTGGGAATATACATCCCTAAAGCCGTTTCTTGTTTAAAATTATTTTGCACAAGAAATTCTTTATTGTTGAAAGCATTTAAAAGAGATAAACTGTCCGCCTCTATTTGAGAAGCAATTCTACCGGCAAGATCAGCTAATGTTTCTTGATTATTAAAAGAAATTTTAATCGGAATGTTATTGCTTCTAATTGAATTAACAATATCATTATTATTCATTCCTTTAGAAATAACATATTTCCCTGCTTTTATATTGTTCGTGTATTTTTTTCTTACTGCTAAAGCATCAAACTTATCAATATCCTTGACTAAAGGAATTAATTGCTCCCTTACTTCATCATATTTAGCATTCGTAGGAATATAAATATATGCCTTGTCACTATCAAAATTTGTGTTGGGTTTAAACATTGCCGAATACACATAATTCGCTAAAAGACCAGCAATAACCAATCCTATTAAAACAATAGCAAGAAGAATTTTCTTTATATACATTTATTGATTTATTTTTTGATATATATATTCATTTTTAAAGGATCCATTAACCAAATTCCAATCTTTTTTGAGCCCTACTTCCTTAAATCCATGGCTGCCAAATAATTTAATGCTGGCAGCATTACCCTCAGTGATATTACAGTATAACTGATGCAGATTTAAATGTGAAAAACAATAATTGGTTAATAATTTCAGAGCTTCTGAGCCATGACCATTATTCCTGTCGGTTGATCTTCTAATTAAAATCCCGATTCCAGCTCTTTTATTCTTAAAATCAAAATCAAAAACATCAATCAATCCTAATGGGTCATCTTCATAATTGGAAATAACCAACCGCAATTGTTTAACCTGATAGATGTCTTTATGCGATTCCTCTAAATATTGCTTTATAAGAAATTTGGAATATGGTGTTTCTGTATTACTGATTTCCCAAAAAGTTTCATCATTCTCTATTTCATGAATAAATTCCAGATCCTCTGGTTCCAGTGCTCTTAAATATATATGTTTTCCTTTTAAAGTTACCATTCTATTGATCCTTTATAAACAAATGTTGCAGGTCCAATAAGAAGCACATCACTGAATTTCCCATTTTGTCTCTTAAAAGAAACCTGCAAATCTCCACCAGGCGTTTTTAAAGTTATCACGTTCTTTTCAGTCTCACCAATAAAATTCATTGCTAAGGCTACAGCAGTTACTCCAGTACCACATGACAAAGTTTCGTCCTCTACTCCACGTTCATAGGTTCTAACAGCAAAAACATCATCACTTATTTTTTCTACGAAATTAACATTTACTCCCTCAGCTTTATAGGTCTTTCCATATCTTATTTCAGAACCTTTTGTCTTTACATCCAATTCCTCCAAATTATTTTCTAACTGAACATAATGTGGTGATCCAGTATTCAAAACAATATGGTTGTCATACTTCTTTATCTCATTAACGTCCTGCATTTGTAAATGGATCAAGTCTCCTTCTATTGTTGCATGATGAATGCCATCAATTGCTTCAAAAGTTGCTTCAGAATTAATGATATTAAGTCTTTGGGCAAATGCAACTAAACATCGTCCTCCATTGCCGCACATGGTACTTTCATTTCCATCAGAATTATAATAAACCATCTTATAGTCCAGTGAATCATGATCCTCAAGTAATATCAGTCCGTCTGCTCCTATGCCAAATCGTCGGTCACATAAAAACTTAACAATTTTGGTATCGTTTTTGTCTACTAATTTTTGTCTGTTATCAATTAGAATAAAATCGTTACCAGTGCCTTGATATTTATAAAAAGTATGCGTCATTGGTTGCAAATTGTATCAGCAAATATAATAATAAAACATAGTTAATTAGAAGATGTTAATTTACAGTTAATCCGCTTGTTAAAAGAAGTTAAAGTTATTCTAATAACTCAATAAATTTTTAAATTTAATCGTTAACCTTAAAAATCTAAACTGAAATAAAATGAAAAAGTTATTACTATTATTAGTGGTTTCAGTTATTGGAGGAGCAATTACTCTGGGAACCTACAAGTTATTTTTAGAGAAAGAACAAAAAGTTGTTATTGAATCTACAAATAGTCAACCCGTATTTATGCCCACTAATGTAAGTACGATAAAACCGAGTTCGGCAATATCACAAGGTATAGATTTTGTGGAGGCAGCAGAAAAAACGGTTGATGCAGTAGTTCACGTTATGAATACAACAATATCCAGAGCACCAGTTACTATTCAGGATCTGTTTTTTGGCAGAGGAACCGAGCGTGCACAAATTGGAACTGGCAGTGGTGTGATCATCTCACCTGATGGATATATAGTTACTAATAATCATGTAATTGATGGAGCTCAATCTCTTTCGGTTACATTAAATGATAACCGAACATTGTCAGCAGAACTTGTGGGATCAGATCCACGAACCGATATAGCTCTTTTAAAAATAGAATCTGATGAGGAATTACCATTTACCAGATTTGGTGATAGTGATCAGGCAAAAGTAGGAGAATGGGTTTTGGCGGTTGGGAATCCATTTAATTTAACATCTACAGTTACAGCAGGTATTATAAGTGCAAAATCAAGGGACTTGTCTGGACAGAATTTTCAATCATTCATTCAAACAGATGCAGCAGTGAATCCAGGTAATTCTGGAGGTGCGTTAGTTAATACGAATGGTGACCTTATAGGAATTAATACTGCTATTACTTCACAAACAGGATCTTATATTGGCTATAGCTTTGCTGTTCCAAGTAATATCGCAAGGAAAGTGATTGAAGATATTATGGAGTTTGGAAATGTACAAAACGGAATCCTCGGTGTAACAGGAGGGGCACTAAACAGTGCTTACGCAAAAAAATTAGGCCTTGAAGAAACAGAAGGTTTTTACATTGATGATGTAGAAGAAAAATCTGGTGCTTCCAGAGCAGGCTTAAGAAGTGGTGATATCATAAAAAAATTGGATGAAGTTGATATTTCCAAATTTGCAGATTTAAGTGGGTATTTAAGTTCGAAGAGACCTAACGATGTTGTTAATGTAACTGTTTTAAGAAGAGGAAATCAAAAAATAGTTCCTGTTAAATTAACTAAAAAAGGATTGGAAAAAGTTGAATTTATTGGATTAGAATTAAGAAATCTATCTAAGGAGGCAAAAAAGAAATATGATCTGGAAGGAGGAGCTTATGTTTTTAAAACCAATAATTATGAGTTATTCAAAAAGCTTGGACTTAAGAATGGTTATATAATAACAGATATAAATGATATACCTATTAATAATATAGAAGACATACAAAATTTCAAAAATAAATTTGGGAATAATTCATTAGAGAAAAGCATTGATAAAATGGGAGTAATCAATACAAAAGGTCAGCGCGAGAGATTCATTTTTAAATAAAAATTTATCTAATATAATTAATAAGCCTTCAAAATTTTGAAGGCTTATTTTTTTGAAATATTATCTACGAAAACGTTTGAAATCTTTACTTTTGACAAAGTTTATTTAAACCTAACAACAATAATCAATGAGTTCTAATAAAACTTATGAAAAGGAATTAGCCTTTCAATCAGATAGACGCCGAGCAACTATTGAATTTATTAAATCTGTAAGTGACCTATATTATGATAATTCGATCGAACTGGTCCTGTTTCGAAACCAATTGACAGATAGAAATGTAAGTCAAATATTAAGCCTTCATGAATATGCAGGTGAATTTGTCCAAAAACCAATTTCTATATTCGACTCCGTTGATATTGCTAAAGCTATTAAATTTTTAAAATTACCTCCTGCTAAAATTGATATTGGAAAATTAACCTTTGAATATCAGTTAGAAAAGAAGAAATTCAGTAATACACTGGCATTTGTATCAAATAAATTAAAGAGTGCTTATAAAAAAGACGATATATCTCCTAAAGATGTAGTACTATATGGTTTTGGTAGAATTGGAAGACTCGTAGCACGAGAACTTATGGCTCGGACTGGTCAGGGTAGCCAACTGCGTTTAAGAGCTATTGTTACTCGTGGCGACATTAACGATACGATTCTTGAAAAAAGGGCGTCACTACTTCGGTGCGATTCAGTGCATGGAGATTTTCCAGGAACTGTTTCGATCGATTCTAAAAAACAAGCTCTTTTAATCAATGGAACAACAGTTAATATAATTTCTTCAGATAATCCGGAAGACATTGATTATACAAAATATGGTATTTCTAATGCACTCGTAATAGACAACACAGGAGCTTTTAGAGATCAAGAAGGACTGGGCAGACACTTGGTAGCCAAAGGTGTTGCCAATGTCCTACTAACAGCTCCTGGGATAGGTGTTCCTAATATTGTTCATGGGGTTAATCAATTTGATTATGATCCGGACAAAGTAAATATCTTTTCAGCAGCATCATGTACAACAAATGCGATTACACCAGTTTTAAAAGCTGTAGAAGATACGTATGGAGTTAAAAGTGGTCACCTAGAAACTATTCATGCCTATACAAACGATCAGAACTTAGTAGACAATTTTCATAAAAAATATCGTCGTGGTCGTGCAGCAGCATTAAATATGGTTATAACAGAAACAGGTGCTGGAAGTGCAGTTTCCAAAGCATTACCAAGTTTAGAAGGCAAATTAACATCTAACGCTATAAGAGTGCCTGTTCCTAATGGTTCTCTGGCAATTCTGAATTTAGAATTAGAGAGGGAAACATCCGTGGAAAGTATGAATGCAACTTTAAAAAAATATGCATTAGAAGGCGATCTGGTTGAACAAATTAAATATGAATTGAGCGATGAGTTAGTATCAAGCGATATAGTTGGTAGTTCCGCGCCTGCAATTTATGACAGCAAGGCTACTATTGTGAGAAAAGATGGTAAAAATGCAATTCTATACGTTTGGTATGATAATGAATATGGCTATAGTCATCAAGTTATCAGGTTAGCAAAATATATTTCCAAGGTTAGACGTTATACATATTATTAATAGTTTAAACATCTAAACTATTTAAATACGACGTATATAATTTAGTCATACAAATTTGTGGCTAATTAATATTTTTTTTAACTAATAACTCAACCAATATTAGTAAGTTTGCGAATATAAACTGCTAACATATTAAAATTATTTAGTAAATGATTTTCAATAAACTAACAACCCTATTTTTTCTATTAAATATCTCACTTTTAACAGCTCAAAATCCACCTCAAGAAAAATTATCATTAAACAGTGGAACAATAGAGAATCAATTTGATTTTGTAATTCAAAAATCCTATACCTATAAAGGCAATGGAAAAGTCTATAAGAATGTAGAAAGATATAAACTTGATGCCTTAAAAGCTCATACTTTGGATTCGTTAAAAGCTATTAAAGAACAACTTAATAGTACCAAACAATTGGTAAGTAATCAGGATAAGGAAATAGATGTATTAAAAACCAATCTGGCTGATACTAATGCGACATTAACTCAAACAAATTTGGAAAAGAACAGTATGTCCTTATTCGGAATGTTAATGAGCAAAACAGGATATAATGTTTTAATGTGGTCTATAGTGGCAGGCCTGCTGGCATTGCTATTGTTCTTTATCTTTAAATTTAAAAACAGTAATGCCATCACGAGACAAGCTAAATTTGCTCTTGCTGAGACCGAAGAAGAATTCGAAGAACACAGAAAACGTGCCTTAGAACGTGAACAAAAAGTGATGCGCCGTCTACAGGACGAATTGAATAAACAAAAGGCAAAGACTAAATAAAATAAATTGTCATATTGAGTCTGGCAAAGTATAATTAAAAATCTGTAATTTCGATTACAGATTTTTTTTATGACTATAATTCAGGCAACAATTGACCACCTTAACGATCTCGTTCCATTATTCGATGGATATCGTATTTTTTACCGTCAGAAATCTGACCGGAAAGCTGCTAAAGACTTTTTGTATAAACGCCTTACAAAAAATGATACAATTATATATATCGCTTATATTGATAAAATACCTGTTGGGTTTACACAATTGTTCCCCAGTTTTTCATCTGTAAGTATGCAGTCCATGTATATTCTAAACGATCTGTATGTCGAAAATAAATTTAGAAAACAAGGCATTGGCGTCGCTTTGCTGAATAAGGCAAAGGAATTGTGCAAAGAAAAGAAATATAAAGGCTTGGCATTACAAACAGCGAGGACGAATCCTGCTCAATATTTGTACGAAAGTTTAGGCTGGAAAAAAGACAAGGACTTACAATACTTTTGGACCAATGAATAGTTGAATTAGTAAGAAAAAACTACTAACTTCGGTTAACGACTGATATAGACAATTAAAAAAGTCTATATCAAAGCATTAAACGAAACTCCAAAATCAACTAGTTTCATTCTAACCTAATATTTGCATCTTGGCATATATGAGAATGGATATTATATCCGTTTATAAACCCATACCTCAGGGCCTTCTCCTACTATTATACCCGCTTGACGCACTTCAAGTTCCAACTCGTTCAAACTTACTATGGTGAGTATTGTAGCCTGGCCGTGTTCTGGTATCAATGGAGGTGTAATATGAATCTCAGTGTTATTATTCTCAAGGGTCCAATTGCCGACAAAGGGCTCAATTCCAGTTAATTCCAGGCAATCCATATCTGTATTGCTATTCCATGTAAATGAACCGCTAGCATTAAATCCTATTCGAATGCTGAGAGCACAATCGAAAGTAAACACTGTACCGTCATGGCTGACAGGAACATAAGCCTGTAGGTTGCCATCTGTAATACAATCCGCTACATCTACATTGCAATTGATGGCTTGTACTGAAGTTGTATCATCGTCTTCACTACAGGCAATTAATACGATTGACAGTGCACAAATACAAAGACATTTTACTGAAAAATTAATTAATTTTTTCATTTGGTTGGTTTTAGTTGTTAATAATAAATGAATGTTAACATTTCTAAAACTGACCAAAGAATTATTTACCCAGAATTAGTTTTTGATGATTTCAAGGTAACGTAATAAAATCAGTATATAAGCTTTTATTTATAATAATTCTAAATAAAGAGTATTTTGATAATCAATTAATTACAAAAGCCAAGTAAACAACTCTTTTCATTGTTACCTAATATTTGCATCTTTGCACTATGAGAATTGATATCATAACTGTATTACCGGAATTACTTAAAAGTCCGTTTGAAGCATCCATTTTAAAACGTGCTATTGAAGCAAATTTAGTAGAAGTCCATTTTCATAATCTTACGAGATTATACAACAGATAATTACAAATCTGTTGACGATTACCAATTTGGTGGTGGCGCAGGAATGGTCATGATGGTAGAACCCATTGATAAATGTATTTCTGGCCTAAAAGCAGAACGAGATTATGACGAAATCATTTATATGACTCCAGATGGTGAACGATTGAATCAGGGTATAGCAAATCAATTATCTTTAAAAGAAAATATTATTATTCTTTGTGGTCATTATAAAGGTGTGGACCAACGTGTACGAGATCATTTTATAACCCGAGAAATATCTATTGGAGATTATGTTTTATCTGGTGGTGAACTTGGAGCTGCAGTGTTATGTGATGCTGTTATCCGTTTAATTCCAGGAGTATTAGGAAATGAAACATCTGCACTAACAGATTCGTTTCAGGATAATTTATTGGCTCCACCAATTTATACTCAGTCCAAGAGACTATAAAGGCTGGAAAGTTCCAGATGTATTATTTAGTGGTAATTTCCCTGAAATTGAAAAATGGCAGAGAAGAAGAAGCTTATAAACGTACCAAAGAAAGACGACCAGACTTACTGGATGAGTAAGTGTTAAGGATTGAAGCATTTGTTGAAGCTCTTTTTGTCTCCTTGAGCATTATTAAAAACAAAATATATTTTGTTTGAAGATAGATAGTGAAGCTGTCCGAAAGGTTTTTAGACAAAAAAGCGACTGCTGAAAGCCTGACTTTTTGCATCGCAAAAAGGAACAGCCTAACCAAATAAAAAATAAAGTTATAGATTGCACATAATCAATTATTAATTATATTTGCACCCAATTTCGGGTTAACCTCTGGCGAGAATCGTGAATGTTGTTTCGAATTAAATATTAAATAGATTTTAAAATGGAATCTTTATTAAAATATGTTCAAGACGAATTTGTAACTAAAAAAGAATTCCCTGAATTTTCGGCTGGAGACACAATTACTGTGTATTATGAAATTAAGGAAGGAAGTAAAACACGTACTCAGTTCTTTAAAGGAGTTGTGTTACAACGAAGAGGTACTGGTACTACAGAAACATTTACTATTAGAAAAATGTCTGGTACTGTTGGTGTGGAAAGAATATTTCCGGTTAATATGCCTGCGCTTCAAAAAATTGAAGTGAACAAAAGAGGTAAAGTTCGTAGAGCACGAATCTTTTACTTTAGAGGTCTTACTGGTAAAAAAGCAAGAATTAAAGAAGAAAGACGTTAATACAAGTTTAACTCATAAATTAAAAGCCCTGAAATTTCAGGGCTTTTTTTATGAACAATTGTTAATAAGCTTAGTTCATAAATCGTTGATATTTAAGCTTGTCAAAAATTTGTATTTTAACCCACATATACTACTTTAGCTAAAGAATTTGATAACGACTTCGGTCGGTTTTGGTGTCGGAACCAAATTAGATTTGAATTCAAAATAAAGTAACGTTCTTTATAAAACTGTTTTCTGAGGTCTCAAAGCACCATGTGTAGGCATGTGAAAGTAGAGAGATCATGAAGTTGTAAAAAGTACTGTATGTTTCGGCAGCCGGGAACTAGTGCAACAGAAAGCTTAGGTACCTGACAGGAGCGAAAGTAAAAGTCGGAGAAGGAAGCAATGAATTGGAAGATGTAAGTTACGCAAGTGAAATGCATTTGATAGTTTATCAAGGAAAACAGTTTAACTAAAACATTTTGGTAGCAGGTCAATACATATTGAAAGTTACACTAACAGAATGTTTTATTGAAATAGTGAAACTTGAATCGAAAAGGTAAAAAGCGAAAGCAGATTACTGAGGTTAGTAGCAATACTAAAATAGGTCACGAAGAACTGTTTCAAGAAAGCCATGTCAAGATAGATTAATTTCTAAATGATATGGCTTTTGTGTTTTATATACTTTGGTTTTACAGGAGTAATACCATTTTTTATAATAACACCATTTCATTTACTTGCGTATAAGCATTCTAGAATAAAAAAATAAATTAAGTAAGAATTCTCACCATTATTATCGTTTCGTCATAAAATTAGCAACTTGATTTTTGTATATTTGCAACGCTCTAAAAACAAGCCGACTTATATGTTTTTCTTAAATCAAATTAATATTATTTAAATGTCAGAAAAATCTACAATAATTTACACCAAAACCGACGAAGCTCCAGCTTTAGCAACACGTTCCTTTTTACCAATTGTACAAGCCTTTCTAGAAACTTCTGGAATTCATGTAGAAACTAAAGATATTTCTTTAGCTGCAAGAATTTTAGCAACTTTTCCTGAATTTTTAAATGAAAATCAAAAAGTTTCTGATGCCTTGGCAGAATTAGGTGAATTAGTAAAAAATCCTGAAGCCAATATTATAAAATTACCAAATATTAGTGCTTCAATTCCACAATTGAAGATGCTATAGAAGAATTACAAGTCTAAAGGTTTTAAATTACCGAATTATCCTGAAGAACCAAAAAATGATGTAGAAAAGACTATAAAATCTAAGTATGATAAAATTAAAGGAAGTGCTGTAAATCCAGTTCTTCGAGAAGGAAATTCAGATAGACGAGCTCCAAAAGCCGTAAAAAATTACGCCAAAAAGAATCCTCATTCCATGGGTGCATGGTCTTCAGATTCCAAAACACATGTCGCAACTATGACAGAAGGTGATTTTGCTCATAATGAAAAATCTGTAACTATTAGATGATCCGACCTCAATTAGAATTATTCATACAGATTCAAAAGGAAATTCTACAATCTTAAAAGATAGATTTTCATTATTAAAAGGTGAAATTATTGATGCTACTGTTTTAAGTAAAAAAGCATTAATTACGTTTTTGGAAGAACAAATAAAAGATGCCAAAGAAAAAAATGTATTGTTTTCTATTACATATGAAAGCAACCATGATGAAAGTATCTGACCCAATTATTTTTGGTCATGCTGTAAGAGTGTTTTTTAAAGATGTTTTTGAAAAACATGGAGATGAACTTAGATGAAATTGGTGTAGATGTCAATAATGGATTTGGAAATTTATTAGATAACCTGGAAGAGTTACCTGAAAATAAGAGAAAAGAAATAGAAGCTGATATAGAAATTGCTTTACAAAATGGTCCTGATTTGGCTATGGTAAATTCTGATAAAGGAATTACCAATCTTCATGTACCAAGTGATATTATTATTGATGCTTCTATGCCAGCAATGATTCGAACTTCTGGACAAATGTGGAATGAAGAAGGAAAATTACAAGATACTAAAGCTGTTATTCCAGATAGTAGTTATGCCGGTATTTATACTGCAACTATTGATTTCTGTAAAAAACATGGTGCTTTTGATCCAACGACAATGGGTACAGTTCCTAATGTTGGGCTTATGGCTCAAAAAGCTGAAGAATATGGTTCTCATGACAAAACATTTGAAATTTCATCTAATGGAAAAGTTCAAGTGGTTGATGATACTAATAAAGTATTAATTGAACATAAAGTAGAAGAAGGTGATATCTGGAGAATGTGCCAAGTAAAAGATGCTCCAATTCAAGATTGGGTGAAATTAGCAGTTACCAGAGCAAGAGCATCAAATACACCTGCTGTATTTTGGTTGGATGAAAACAGAGCTCATGATGCGGAATTAATTAAAAAAGTAAATACATATTTACCAGATCATGATACTTCAGGATTAGATCTTAGAATTTTATCTCCAATTGAAGCAACAGAGTTTACTCTAAAACGTGTTAAAGAAGGAAAAGATACTATTTCGGTTTCTGGAAATGTATTAAGAGATTATTTAACAGATCTATTCCCAATTTTAGAAGTAGGAACAAGTGCCAAAATGCTTTCAATTGTTCCATTAATGAATGGTGGAGGTTTATTTGAAACTGGAGCTGGTGGTTCTGCTCCTAAACATGTTCAACAATTTGTTAAAGAAAATCATTTACGTTGGGATTCACTTGGTGAATTTTTGGCACTAGCTGTATCACTTGAGCATTTAGCTGAAAAAACTGGAAATACTAAAGCAGCCATTTTAGCGGAAACTTTAGATGATGCTACAGAAAAATTGTTAGATAATAAAAAAGGTCCATCTCGAAAAGCTGGTGAATTAGATAATAGAGGAAGTCATTTCTATTTAGCAATGTATTGGGCTCAAGAATTGGCAAATCAAAATAAAGATCAGGATCTTAAAACACTTTTTACAGATGTGGCCAAAGCCTTAACAGATAGTGAAGAGTCTATTATTAATGAATTGAATTCTATACAAGGACATTCACATAGATATTGGTGGTTATTATTTACCTAATGAAGAACTTGCTACTAATGCAATGAGACCTAATAAAACATTCAACAAAATAATAAATTCAATAGGCGAATTTCAACTAAGATAATGTTAAAAGCTCCTTTAAAAGGAGCTTTTTTTATACATTTGGGACCAAAAAATTTGTTTATGAAACATCTAAAGGTATTTGTTGTTTTATTAGTTTGTCTTGTGACTACCTTAAATTTTTCTCAAGAAAAATTTACATTAAGCGGAACTATTTCTGATAGTAGAAAGCAATGAAACCTTAATTGGAGTTAATATACTTATTCCCTGAATTAAAAACTGGAACAACAACAAATGAATATGGCTTCTATTCCATTACACTACCAAAAGGTACTTACAATATTAGAATTAGTTTTTTAGGGTTTACTGAAATATACCGAAACAATAAAACTTACTGAAGATAAAATCGTTAAATTATCAATTATCAGAATCTATTGAAAGTTTAGATGAAGTAGTTATCACAAAAAATGTGGAAAAATTGAATATTAGAAAACCTCAAATGAGTGTTAATGCGCTTTCATCTAATACAATTAAACAAATTCCTGTAGTTTTAGGTGAAGCAGATGTAATAAAATCCATTACATTACTACCTGGTGTTACCAATGCTGGTGAAGGATCATCTGGATTTAATGTTCGTGGTGGTGCTGCAGATCAAAATTTAATTCTTTTAGATGAAGCAACCATTTATAATTCATCGCATTTATTCGGTTTCTTTTCAGTTTTTAATCCAGATGCCATAAAAGATATAAAATTATATAAAGGTGGAATTCCTGCTCGTTATGGAGGACGTGTTTCTTCAGTCTTAGATATTTATCAAAAAGAAGGAAACAGCAAGAAATTTCAGGGGAATGGTGGAATTGGTGTCGTTTCAAGCCGATTACTTGTTGAAGGTCCATTAAAAAAAGACAAAGGGTCTTTTCTTTTTGGTGGACGATCATCTTATGCGCATTTATTTTTGCCACTATTTGATATTGATAATATAGCTTATTTCTACGATTTAAATACAAAATTAAGTTACAGACTAAATCAAAAAAATAATATTTATCTTATCTGGATATTTTGGAAGAGATGTATTTAGTATTGCTGATACTTTTGAAAATACTTATGGAAATGCAGTTTTAAATTTTAGATGGAATCATTTATTTTCAGATAAATTATTTTCAAATCTATCTTTAATCTATTCTGATTATTATTATGATTTAAAACTAAATTTTGTTGAATTTGATTGGATTTCTGGAATTCAGAATTTCAATATTAAATATGATTTTAAACATTATTTAAGTAATAAATTTAGAATTACAATATGGTTTAAATAGTATTTATTATAAATTTAATCCTGGAGAAATAGAACCAACAACAGCTACTTCTGGAATAAATCCATTTAAATTAATAGATAAATATGCTTTTGAAAATGCTGTTTATATTGATGCTGAACATAAATTATCTGATAAATTAACAGCTTCATTATGGATTACGATTTAGTTCATTTTTAAGATTAGGTCAAGATGAATTGAATATTTATGAAAATGATAATCCTGTAATTTTTAATGAAGAATTTCAAATTTATGAAAAAGCTGAACCTATATGGAACAGAAACTTATAATCGAAGTGATGTTATTAGAATCATTCGCATAATTTAGAACCACGAGTTTCATTAGCTTATCAATTAAATGATAATATCTTCTGTAAAAGCAAGTTATAACAGAATGAGTCAATATTTACATTTATTATCTAATACATCCTCACCTACTCCATTAGATGTTTGGACACCAAGTGGAAAATATGTAAAACCACAATTATTAGATCAAGTTGCTATTGGTTATTTTAAAACTTTTAAAGATAATAGACTATTCTTTAGAAGTTGAAAGTTTTTATAAAAACATAAAAAATCGAATAGATTATATAGATGGTGCAGATTTAATTGCAAATAATGCCATTGAACAAGTTATTTTAAATGGTGAAGCAAGAGCTTATGGATTAGAAGTTTTATTAAGAAAAAATGAAGGTCGTTTTAAAGGATGGTTAGCTTATACCTTATCAAAATCTGAACAAAAAACTAAAGGAAGAACATCTGAAGAAACTAGGAATTAATAATGGGAATTGGTATAATACACCTTATGATAAAACACATGATATTTCATTAACAGGAAGTTATGATTTAAATAAAAAATGGAGTTTAAATACTAATTTTTTATTTCAAACTGGGCAACCAACCACCTATCCAAATGGACAATATGAATATAATGGTATATCAATTCCTAGTTTTGGAGCAAGAAATCGAATTTAGACTTCCAGCCTATCATCGATTAGATATTTCTGCTAAATATATACCAAAACCAGATAAGATAAAAAGATGGAAAGCCATTGGGTTTTTGGTATTTATAATGTTTATAATCAGAAGAAATGCTGCATCAATAAGCTTTAGAGAAAATAGAAATACAGGAGATAATGAAGCTCTAAGACTATCAATTTTTGGAATTATTCCATCTATATCTTATAATTTTAAATTTTAAGATATGAAAAAATTAATTTATATAGCAATATTAACTTTTTTCACTTTTTCTTGTGAAGATGTTATTGATTTAGATATTCCAACCTCTGAACCAAAATTAGTAATTGATGCTTCTATAAATTGGTTTAAAGGTACTTCAGGAAATGAACAAGAAATAAAACTAACTTTATCTGCTCCTTATTTTGATTCTGAAATTCCTCCTGCAAATGGTGCATCAGGTAATAGTTACAGATTCTAATAATAACACTTTTCAATTTATTGAAGATGGAAATTCAGGAATTTATAAAAACAACTCATTTATTCCAGTAATAAATGATATTTATATATTTAACATATTAATTATAATGGTGAAATTTATACAGCAACAGAAACATTAAAATCGGTAAGTGCAATAGATTATGTTGAACAAAATAATGATGGTGGATTTTCTGGTGAAGAAATAGAATTAAAAGCTTATTATACAGATCCTGCAAATGAAGAAAATTATTATTTCTTTGAATTTATAAGCGATATTCCAGTAATTCCATCCTTAGAAGTTTATAAAGATGAATTTACTAATGGAAATCAAATTTTTGGTTTTTATACTGAAGAAGATTTAGAAGCTGGAGATAATGTAACCATTAGAAATTATGGAATTTCACAACATTTCTATGAATTTATGTTTATTCTTTTACAACAAAATAGTGAAGATGGTGGTGGTCCTTTTGAAACACAACCTGCAACAGTAAGAGGTAATTGTATTAATCAAACAAATCCAGATAATTTTCCTTTTGGCTATTTTAGATTATCTGAAGTTGATGAATTTATTTATACTGTTCAGTAGAATCATTGATATTATAAGTATTATAAACTCAATACTCAAAATTGTGTATTTTTGAATTATGGATTTTACAAAAACAACAGAACAAGATTCTAATTACAATCATTTAGAAAAAATGACTATAAATGAATTATTGACAAATATAAATAAAGAAGATAAAACAGTTCCTTTTGCCGTAGAAAAAGTAATTCCACAAATTGAAAAATTAGTAAATCAAATAGTCAAAAAACTTAAAATCAGGTGGACGATTATTTTATATTGGTGCTGGAACAAGTGGCCGATTAGGAATTGTAGATGCTTCAGAATGTCCTCCAACCTTTGGAGTTCCTCATGAATTAGTAATTGGTCTTATTGCTGGTGGTGATTCTGCTATTAGAAAAGCTGTAGAATTTGCTGAAGATTCAACAACTCAAGGATGGAAAGATCTTACAAAACATAAAATATAACAGAAATGATGTTGTTATTGGTATTGCTGCTTCAGGAACAACACCTTATGTGATTGGTGCTTTAGAAGAATGTAATAAAAATAATATTATTAACTGGATGTATTACTTGTAATCAATAATAGTCCTTTATCAAAAACAGCAAAATTTCCCATTGAAGTAATTGTAGGTCCAGAATTTGTAACAGGTAGTTCACGAATGAAAGCTGGTACAGCTCAAAAATTAGTACTAAATATGATTACAACAGCTACTATGATTCAATTAGGTAAAATAAAAGGAAATAAAATGGTAGATATGCAATTAAGTAATAATAAACTTGTTGATAGAGGAGTAAAAATGTTAATGAATGAACTTAAATATAATCTGAATACTGCAGCAAAAATTATTAGATAAATATCAAAATGTTCGATTAGCCATTAAAAAATATAAAAATGGAAAGAAAATAGAACAGATAAAGACTTATTAGTAAAAGGTTTCAAAACATATGGTAATTTCATTAGTTTTAATGTTTTTTGGTCCAACTATTATTATATTTGCTTTAAGTAATAAAGAAAAACCTCTTTATATTCCATTATTAATTATTAGGAATTCTAGGTTGTGCTGCAGCTATATTTTTTGCTTTTAAGGAATTAATAATATTTTGGATAGTATGTTCAAGAAGAATTCTATTAATTAGATATTATTTTTGGAGTTGTTGGATTATAATCCAAATTGTTCATCTTTAATTCAATATTTAATCCATTCAAAATATAATTAATAATTGCATAATGATGAATAGTATGACTATTTGCTTGAGCTAATAATGAAGCAAAAGTATATTTAATTTCAACTTTACCCATACCCAAATCATCTATTACAATAATTTCATTATCCAAATCAATATGGAATAACTTTTAATTCTTTCAATTAATAGATTCTAAATAATTAATAGCAGAGTCTGTAAAATTTTCAACATTTTCATTCTCTCTTTCTATCTGTTAAATCAACTGAATTATTTTCAACATTTAAAATACAATCGTAAAAATCTAAAATATGTCTTAATATGAGATCCAATACTTGAATAATAAGGAGAAACAGAATTATCACTTAATTGTTCATTATTTAATAAAGATAATAATGATTTTGATTTTTGTAGAGTGTTTTTAAAGATGATTCAATAATAATATTCATAGAAACTAAAATTAACTAATTAATATTGAATATAAAAATTATTAATTCATTTGTCCATAATATATCTTATGACCTTACAATAATACCATAAAAAAAAACCCTTACACATAATAAATGATAAGGGTTTCAAAAAAGGCGGCGACCTACTCTTCCACAATGTAGTACCATCGGCGCAAATGGGCTTAACTTCTCTGTTCGGAATGGTAAGAGGTGAGCCCCATTGCTATAACCACCTTAAGATTTAAGTTGAAAGTTTCGAGTTTATAAAGTCTAAAGTCTTTCACTTTTAACTTTATACTTTCTACTTTTAACTGTCACGCTTTGCGTGACTAATATCTTGACATATTGAAAAAACATACATAAATTTTAATTTGTACTCTAAAAAAAACAGGCGTACAATAAGCCTATGGGTTATTAGTACTACTCGGCTATGACATTACTGCCTTTACACCTGTAGCCTATCAACGTGGTAATCTCCCACGACCCTTTAAAGAAATCTCATCTTGTGGTGGGTTTCGCGCTTATATGCTTTCAGCGCTTATCCCTTCCAAACGTAGCTACTCTGCAATGCTCCTGGCGGAACAACAGATACACCAGAGGTTTGTCCAACTCGGTCCTCTCGTACTAGAGTCAGATCCACTCAAATTTCTAACGCCCACAGTAGATAGAGACCGAACTGTCTCACGACGTTCTGAACCCAGCTCGCGTGCCACTTTAATGGGCGAACAGCCCAACCCTTGGGACCTTCTCCAGCCCCAGGATGTGACGAGCCGACATCGAGGTGCCAAACCCCCCCGTCGATGTGAGCTCTTGGGGGAGATCAGCCTGTTATCCCCGGAGTACCTTTTATCCTTTGAGCGATGGCCCTTCCATGCGGAACCACCGGATCACTATGCTCTACTTTCGTACCTGATCGACCTGTATGTCTCTCAGTCAAGCTCCCTTATGCCATTGCACTCTACGCACGATTACCAACCGTACTGAGGGAACCTTTAGAAGCCTCCGTTACTCTTTTGGAGGCGACCACCCCAGTCAAACTACCCACCAAGCACTGTCCCCTTTTGTAAAGGGTTAGACTCTAGATAAGCAAAGGGTGGTATTTCAACAATGACTCCACAACGCCTAGCGACGCCACTTCAAAGTCTCCCACCTATCCTACACATTACTTATCCAAAACCAATACTAAGCTATAGTAAAGGTTCACGGGGTCTTTTCGTCCCACTGCGGGTAATCGGCATCTTCACCGATACTACAATTTCACCGAGCTCATGGCTGAGACAGTGTCCAGATCGTTGCACCATTCGTGCAGGTCGGAACTTACCCGACAAGGAATTTCGCTACCTTAGGACCGTTATAGTTACGGCCGCCGTTTACTGGGGCTTCAATTCAGATCTTCGCCGTAAGCGCTAAACCCTCCACTTAACCTTCCAGCACCGGGCAGGTGTCAGGCCATATACATCATCTTTCGATTTAGCATAGCCCTGTGTTTTTGATAAACAGTCGCCTGGACCTTTTCACTGCGGCCACGCCGATAGGCGGGCGACCCTTCTCCCGAAGTTACGGGTCTATTTTGCCTAGTTCCTTAGCCATGAATCTCTCGAGCACCTTAGAATTCTCATCCCAACTACCTGTGTCGGTTTAGGGTACGGGCTGCTTCACTCGCTTTTCTTGGAAGTCGCTTCTCTGGATTATCACCGTGGCCGTAGTCTTAGTGTACTATCGCCGTGTTACCACTCGCTTCAACGTACTATTCCGTCAGTACGCACCAAATATACGCCTCCGTCACTTTTAACGTGAGCAGGTACAGGAATATTAACCTGTTGTCCATCCACTACCCCTTTCGGGTTCGCGTTAGGTCCCGACTAACCCTCAGCTGATTAGCATAGCTGAGGAAACCTTAGTCTTTCGGTGTGCGGGTTTCTCGCCCGCATTATCGTTACTTATGCCTACATTTTCTTTTGTAGCTTCTCCAGCAAACCTCACAGTTCACCTTCGACGACACTACAATGCTCCCCTACCACTTTTAATTCAGAGTCCATAGCTTCGGTAATATGTTTATGCCCGATTATTATCCATGCCGAACCGCTCGACTAGTGAGCTGTTACGCACTCTTTAAATGAATGGCTGCTTCCAAGCCAACATCCTAGCTGTCTAAGCAGTTCAACCTCGTTTGTTCAACTTAACATATATTTTGGGACCTTAGCTGATGGTCTGGGTTCTTTCCCTCTCGGACATGGACCTTAGCACCCATGCCCTCACTGCTGATTATCATTTTATAGCATTCGGAGTTTGTCAGGAATTGGTAGGCGGTGAAGCCCCCGCATCCAATCAGTAGCTCTACCTCTATAAAACTATAAATCAACGCTGCACCTAAATGCATTTCGGGGAGTACGAGCTATTTCCGAGTTTGATTGGCCTTTCACCCCTACCCACAGGTCATCCGAAGACTTTTCAACGTCAACCGGTTCGGGCCTCCACTGTATGTTACTACAGCTTCACCCTGCCCATGGGTAGATCACACGGTTTCGCGTCTACCACTACTAACTATAGCGCCCTATTCAGACTCGCTTTCGCTACGGATCCGCACCTGAAGTGCTTAACCTTGCTAGAAACGGTAACTCGTAGGCTCATTATGCAAAAGGCACGCCGTCACCCGCCAAGGCGGCTCCGACCGCTTGTAAGCGTATGGTTTCAGGTTCTATTTCACTCCCTTATTCAGGGTTCTTTTCACCTTTCCCTCACGGTACTAGTTCACTATCGGTCTCTCAGGAGTATTTAGCCTTATCGGATGGTCCCGACTGATTCATACAGGATTACTCGTGTCCCGCACTACTCAGGATACCACTATGAATTATTCGCTTTACTTATACGGGACTATCACCCTCTATGGTTGCTCTTTCCAAAGTGTTCTAATTCATTAAACATTCAATAGTCGTGGTCCTACAACCCCAAAATTGCCGTAACAACTCTGGTTTGGGCTAATCCGCGTTCGCTCGCCGCTACTAACGGAATCACTTTTGTTTTCTTCTCCTCCGGGTACTTAGATGTTTCAGTTCTCCGGGTTTGCTCTCCTTACGGATGACATGTCTTCAACATGCTGGGTTGCCCCATTCGGATATCTGCGGATCAATTTGTATGTGCCAATCCCCGCAGCTTTTCGCAGCTTATCACGTCCTTCATCGCCTCTGAGAGCCTAGGCATTCCCCATACGCTCTTATTTAGCTTATTGTACTTTTTGTCTTTTTAATGAGTTACTATTTAGTTGTTAGCCTTTAGTCTATAGTTGTTAGTAAATAAATACTAATAATTATTTTCTAAACACTAAAACTAAACAACTTTGATTAATTAGATATCGCTCGTGATTCTAATTAATCCTAAAAATTACTTGAGATTATTGCTAATCTCTTGTTTTTATGTATCTTTTTTCAATATGTCAATGAACGTTTTCATCATGTTATCGGAGCTTTCAGGATCTACTTCATTTAAACCTTAAGACTCTTCGATATAAAAAGCAAGTTTCATCCTTCGCAACTAAGATTCTGAAGCACTTTGGTGGAGAATATCGGAGTCGAACCGATGACCTCCTGCGTGCAAGGCAGGCGCTCTAGCCAGCTGAGCTAATCCCCCATTTACTAGTAGTTAGTAATCAGTTGAATTCAGTAATTAGTACTTAATTACTCTCAACTTCTAGAATTTCCTTTATTTAATGAACTTTTAGAATTTAAAATCCTAATCTAAACTAACTTAGTAGTCTCAGGCAGACTCGAACTGCCGACCTCTACATTATCAGTGTAGCGCTCTAACCAGCTGAGCTATGAGACTCTACTTTAATTATTGTATATAATTAAATTAACAGCTAAGAGAATAAACTATCTCTTTCTTCTTACTTTCGTACTTCTTTAGTCGTCTTTCTCTAGAAAGGAGGTGTTCCAGCCGCACCTTCCGGTACGGCTACCTTGTTACGACTTAGCCCTAGTTACCGATTTTACCCTAGGCCGCTCCTTACGGTGACGGACTTCAGGCACTCCCAGCTTCCATGGCTTGACGGGCGGTGTGTACAAGGCCCGGGAACGTATTCACCGCATCATGGCTGATATGCGATTACTAGCGATTCCAGCTTCACGGAGTCGAGTTGCAGACTCCGATCCGAACTGTGATAGGTTTTATAGATTCGCTCCTGCTCACGCAGTGGCTGCTCTCTGTACCTACCATTGTAGCACGTGTGTAGCCCAGGACGTAAGGGCCGTGATGATTTGACGTCATCCCCACCTTCCTCACAGTTTGCACCGGCAGTCTTGTTAGAGTTCCCGACATGACTCGCTGGCAACTAACAACAGGGGTTGCGCTCGTTATAGGACTTAACCTGACACCTCACGGCACGAGCTGACGACAACCATGCAGCACCTTGTAAAGTGTCCGAAGAAAAAACTATCTCTAGTCCTGTCACTCTACATTTAAGCCCTGGTAAGGTTCCTCGCGTATCATCGAATTAAACCACATGCTCCACCGCTTGTGCGGGCCCCCGTCAATTCCTTTGAGTTTCATTCTTGCGAACGTACTCCCCAGGTGGGATCACTTATCACTTTCGCTTAGCCACTCAGACCGAAGTCCGAACAGCTAGTATCCATCGTTTACGGCGTGGACTACCAGGGTATCTAATCCTGTTCGCTCCCCACGCTTTCGTCCATCAGTGTCAGTAGATTATTAGTAATCTGCCTTCGCAATTGGTATTCTATGTAATATCTATGCATTTCACCGCTACACTACATATTCTAACTACTTCATAATAACTCAAGATAACCAGTATCAAAGGCAATTCTACAGTTGAGCTGCAGGATTTCACCTCTGACTTAATTATCCACCTACGGACCCTTTAAACCCAATGATTCCGGATAACGCTTGGATCCTCCGTATTACCGCGGCTGCTGGCACGGAGTTAGCCGATCCTTATTCTTACAGTACCGTCAAATCTCTACACGTAGAAACGTTTCTTCCTGTATAAAAGCAGTTTACAACCCATAGGGCAGTCTTCCTGCACGCGGCATGGCTGGATCAGGCTTGCGCCCATTGTCCAATATTCCTCACTGCTGCCTCCCGTAGGAGTCTGGTCCGTGTCTCAGTACCAGTGTGGGGGATCCCCCTCTCAGGGCCCCTATCTATCGTTGCCTTGGTAAGCCGTTACCATACCAACTAGCTAATAGAACGCATACTCATCTCTTACCGCCGAGTTTTAATCCAGACGCTCATGCGAGGTCTGGATACCATGAGGTATTAATCCAAATTTCTCTGGGCTATCCCTCTGTAAAAGGTAGATTGTATACGCGTTACGCACCCGTGCGCCACTCGTCAGCAAAGTGCAAGCACTTCATGTTACCGTTCGACTTGCATGTGTTAGGCCTGCCGCTAGCGTTCATCCTGAGCCAGGATCAAACTCTTCATCGTTAATTTGTTGTACTCCTCTACTATAAAATAAATTCGTACGTATCTTAACAACTATCGAATTAAAAAATTGTACTCAAAATGGTCTATTCTCTTTGTTTAACTATAACCGTTTCCAATTATAATCTTACGCTGTCAATTCAATATGTTAATGAACTTTTTATTCTTTTAACCCCAAAACTTTTGTCTCAAAGCGGGTGCAAATATAAAACCCTTTTTCTAATCACACAATCCTTTTTATTAAAAATTTGTAGTTTTATTTTTTGGGATAATTCACAATCAAATTTTAAACCTATCTTACGTCCTAATTCTAAATCCTTAAAAGATAATTTTACAAACTAAAATAATCTTAAATTAAACAATGTAAATTATTTAATAGGCTATAAAATAAAAGCTTGACCTTTTATTAGAAATGTTATTTGGAGAACCTTAAAAATAATAAATTTTGTGGAATAATTACAAAAAAATCAAACATTTATAAAGTAAGACTAGAACAATAGCTTTATCTTTGCATTTTAAAATTTAATGCTAAAATATGATTAAAATAACTTTACCTGATGGGCCATTAATGAGTTTAAGGAAAATTCTACTCCTTATGACGTTGCGAAAAACATTAGTGAAGGATTCGCAAGGAATGTTATATCTGCTAATTATAATGGAGTAACCATTGAAAATAATACACCTTTAAAAGAAGATGGTACTTTAACACTTTATCACTTGGAATAATGATGAAGGCAAGAAAGCTTTTTGGCACTCTACTTCTCATGTAATGGCTCAGGCTTTAGAAGAATTATATCCTGGTATCAAATTAACTATTGGTCCTGCAATTGAAAATGGATTTTATTATGATATTGATTTTGGCAGATCATATAATTTCTGAAAAAGATTTTCCGAAAATTGAAGCGAGAATGCTTGAAATAGCAAGAGGAAAACATGAATATAAAATGAGATCATCTTCCAAAGCAGATGCCTTGGACTTTTATAAAAAGCAAAACAATGAATATAAAGTAGAATTGATTGAAAATCTTGAAGATGGAACAATTACTTTTTGTGATCATTCTACTTTTACAGATTTGTGTCGTGGTGGACACATACCTAATACTGGTTTTATAAAAGCAGTTAAATTATTGTCAGTTGCAGGTGCATATTGGAGAGGTGATGAAAAGAATACACAATTAACTAGGTTATATGGAATTTCTTTCCCAAAACAAAAGGAACTTACCGAATATTTAGAATTACTTGAAGAAGCAAAAAAACGAGACCACAGAAAGTTAGGTAAAGAATTAGAGTTATTTGCATTTTCCCAAAAAGTAGGTCAAGGATTACCATTATGGTTGCCAAAAGGTGCTGCTTTAAGAGAGCGATTAGAAAATTTCTTAAAATCAGCACAAAAAAAAGCAGGTTATGAAACTGGTTATTTCTCCACATATTGGTCAAAAAGAATTGTATGTTACTTCTGGTCATTATGAAAAATATGGAGAAGATAGTTTTCAACCAATACATACTCCAAAAGAAGATGAAGAGTTTTTATTAAAACCAATGAATTGTCCTCATCATTGTGAGATTTATAACACAAAACCATGGAGTTATAAAGAATTACCAAAACGATATGCTGAATTTGGAACAGTTTATAGATATGAACAAAGTGGAGAATTACATGGATTAACAAGGGTTAGAGGATTTACTCAAGATGATGCACATATTTTTTGTACGCCAGATCAATTAGATAAGGAATTTAAGGATGTTATTGATTTAGTACTATATGTTTTTGGGTCCTTAGGTTTTGAAAATTTTTCAACACAAGTTTCTTTAAGAGATCCTGAAAATCCTGAAAAATATATAGGTAGTCTTGAAAATTGGGAAAAAGCTGAAAATGCAATTATTAATGCTGCCGAAGATAAAGGATTAAATTATGTAGTTGAAAAAGGAGAAGCTGCTTTTTATGGTCCAAAATTAGACTTCATGGTAAAAGATGCCTTAGGTAGAAATTGGCAATTAGGAACTATTCAGGTAGATTATAATTTACCTGAACGATTTGATTTAACATATAAAGGTTGTGATAATGAACTTCATCAGACCAGTAATGATTCATAGAGCTCCATTTGGAAGCATGGAACGATTTGTTGCTATTTTACTTGAACATACTGGAGGAAATTTCCCTTTATGGCTAACTCCAGAACAAGTCATTGTTCTCTCAATTAGTGAGAAATACGAGAAATACGCTAAAAAAGTTTTAAATTTGTTAGAAAATGACGAAATTCGCGCCCTCGTTGACGATAGAAATGAAACTGTAGGTAAAAAAATTAGAGATGCAGAAATAGCAAAAATACCATTTATGGTAATTGTTGGAGAGAAAGAAGAGAAAATGAACTGTATAACTGTTAGAAGACATGGAGGTGAAGATTTAGGCATGATTACCATTGAAGAGTTTGCAGAAATCATTAAAAACAGAAATAGATAAATCATTAAAACAATTTAAAGTTTAACTTAAAATATAAAGTCATAGCAATACGTAGAAGAAGAAATAGAGGTCCAGCTAGAATCATAAAAGAAGATCAGCACAAAATAAATAGAAAAATTTTAGCACCAGAAGTTCGCTTAGTAGGTGACAATGTAGAAATTGGCATTTACACAATTAAAAGATGCTTTAGAAATAGCAGATGAGCAAGGGTTAGATTTGGTTGAAATTTCCCCAAAAGCTGTTCCACCTGTTTGTAAAGTTATGGATTATAAAAAGTTTCTTTACGAACAAAAGAAACGTGAAAAAGCTTTAAAGTCAAAAGCAACAAAAGTTGTAATTAAAGAAATTCGATTTGGTCCTCAAACAGATGATCATGATTATGAATTTAAAAAGAAACATGCCATTAAGTTCTTAAAAGATGGAGCAAAACTAAAAGCGTTTGTATTTTTTAAAGGACGTTCAATTATTTTTAAAGAGCAAGGACAAATTTTATTATTAAGATTAGCTCAAGAATTGGAAGAATATGGAAAAGTTGAACAATTGCCAAAATTGGAAGGTAAAAGAATGATTATGTTTATTGCTCCAAAAAAAGAAAATAACAATTTGAGTATTAGTTAAAATAATAAGTGAAATAAATTAAATCTAGGAGAAAATGCCTAAAATGAAAACAAAATCTAGTGCTAAAAAGCGATTTAAACTTACTGGTACTGGTAAAATTAAAAGAAAACACGCTTTTAAAAGTCACATCTTAACAAAGAAGTCTAAAAAGCGTAAATTAGCTCTAACTCATAGTACCTTAGTACATGAACATGATGCTAATAATATTAAAGAACAATTACGATTGAAGTAATTTAGTTCTAGGTTAAAACAATTAATAAACCCTGGAGTTAGGCTTATAAAAGAATCGATTATCGGTCGCCTACTACAAAAAAACAAATTAAAAATATGCCAAGATCAGTAAATTCAGTTGCAAAAAGAGCTAGAAGAAAAAAAGTTCTTAAGCAAGCAAAAGGTTACTTTGGAAGACGTAAAAACGTTTGGACAGTAGCCAAAAATGCGGTTGAAAAAGCTATGCTATATGCATACAGAGATCGTAGAAACAAAAAGAGAACATTTCGTGCTTTATGGATAACACGTATTAACGCAGGTGCCAGACAACATGGAATGTCTTATTCTCAATTTATGGGAAAAGTAAAAGCTAATAATATAGAATTAAACCGAAAGGTTCTTGCTGATTTAGCGATGAATAACCCAGAAGCTTTTAAAGCAATTGTAGAAAAAATAAAATAAGGCATTTTGCCTATTAATTAACATTATTTCGCTTAATAAAAATCCGATTCTAATGAATCGGATTTTTTTATTTAATAACTTTTTCTGCAGAAATGCAAAAATTGTATTATCCTCTGTCAACGTTAACGTCCACTCCTCCTTTGGATTGAACTCCTCTGTCAACGTCAATGTCTACACCGTCTTTGGACTGAACTCCTCTGTCCACGTTAATGTCCACTCCATCTTTGGACTGAACTCCTTTTTTTTTCGAATCTTTTGTCATTAGGTTGTTTTTTTAGGATTAATATGATGGAATTTACTAAAATCCGTTAACTTCCACAAACTTATTTTCGTTTATATAATCTAATATTCCTAAATTAGACCAAAATTGTCAACTGCATTTATGACTTTTAAATCGTTTCTAAAAGAGTGTAACGAAAAGGAAGTATTCAAGAAACTTTCTATTTATATTGTTGCTTGCTGGATAATACTTCAGGTACTGTCTGTTACTCAAGATTATATTGGTATACCTGCCAAAATAATAACAGTAATCCTCATTTTAATGCTAGTGGGTCTGCCTGTCAATATTTTCTATATCTGGAAATTTTCTTTGGCCCCTCTTGAAGCAAATCAGATCGAGCTTGATAAAAAAGGAAAAAAGAAAAGGAGTAAATTTCAGAAAATGTATTTTTCTTCATTGGTAATGATTAGTTTCCTAGTAGGTTTAGTATCAATATTTATAATTAACAACAAATTTATTGAATCAATATCACTGCCAAAATCGGAATCCAGCGATAAAATTGCCATTTTGAACTTTGGAAATAACACTGGAATTGAAGATTTAGATGTGGTCAGTAAAATGACAACAGACTGGATAATGCATGGCATAACAGAAAATCAAGTTGCGCAAGTAATTTCTCCGGAAATTGTATCTGATTATTCTGATATCCTTAAAGTTTCAAAAGCTTCCTCTTTTGATGGTAAGGCAATCTTAGAGGAATTTTTTAAACCTAAAAAGATAATCTCAGGGAATTTTTTTATGCGAAATAATAAACTGATTTTTCAAAGTTCCATTAGCCATGACAATGAATCATATGCCTTTAAACCGGTTGAATGCAATAAAGACAACCCATTAGAGTGCATAGAATCTCTAAAGCAAATCATATTAGGATATCTTATTACGGAAGAGAAAGATATCCTCCAAGATATTCCTCCAAAATTTGAAGCTTACTTGGCAGTTTTAGAAGCTAAAGAGAATTATCAAAATGATGATGAAAAATATTTAGCACTTATGGATAAGGCCATTGAATTGGATAGCAGTTATTTTGAACCTAAAATGTTGCAAATTTCGGTTAACTATAATATGGGCAATTTCATTAAAGCTGATTCTTTACGCAGGCAAGCAGTAAAAACGAGCGCAAAAATAAATAAAAGGCAGCGTAATTTGTTAAATTTCTACGAGTCACTTTTGAGTGGAAAAAATGATGCTATTTACAATGCTATAAAAAAAGAGTATAATCTTTCACCGTTTGATATTCAAACAATTAAGACCATGATGGCAACAACCCTTCAGTTTGTTAACAAGCCTGAGGAAATAGATTCTGTGTTTAGTAAATTAAATATTGAAGAACTTGATTTAGATTTATGTTATGATTGTGAAGATATAATTTTGGTAAAAGCTTTTGCAGATCTTGAATTAAAAAGATATCAAAATGTAATTGATTTACTTTCACCTTTTTCTAATGGAATTGATAGGATCTACTTTAAGGTTCCATTGATCAAAGCATATTTACGCAGAGGTAATAAGGAAATGGCCGAAGCCATACTTAAAAAACTTACACTTCGGGCGGATGAGAATACTTGGCAGAAGGTTTATAACAAAATAGGTTCAGATTTATTAATACTAAATAGAAATAGTGAAGCTAAAGAATGTTTTGACAAGGTGATAAATAAGAACGAATCAATTCCAAATACAAATGTTGCATATGCTAATTTTTTAAAGGGAAATTACAAAAAGGCAGAATTAATTTATGAAAAACTAAGTCGATCAGATCCGGATGATTTTGAAATTATTTCAAAGCTCGCTATTTGTTACTATAAAAATGATAAAATTGAAATGTCTAAAAAATTAATTGATTCTTTAGAAAATCTCAGGAAAGATTATCAGTATGGCAGTATAGACTATGTAATAGCAAGGTTTTATGCTTCTATTGGAGATCAAGACAACACATTTAAATATTTACTGCAGTCTGTTGCATCAGGTAAACGATATACCTCTTTAACATTTCAAAACGATCCCCACTTCATACCTTATTTTAAAACTAAAATGTTCGCTCAAATTTTAAATTTTTGGCACAAGTAAATTTAGCAATTAATATTAGCTGATTTTTTATGCCTTTAATGAATTAAATATGATACAATTCTATGGAAGATTTTAACAACTCTTTTGCTCTTTTAATCGGTGCCAGTAGTAAAGGAGAAGAATACATGGCAGAAGACGCAAAGGCGATAAAACAATTGCTTCTAGATAAAAGATATGCAGGTTATCCAGAAGAGAATGTTATTCTTCTAACGGATAAAAAAGCGACCAGAAATAACATTCTTAAGGCATTTGATGATCTGGCTAAAAAGCTTAACAAAGATTCTAATGTGATCTTGTTTTATTCTGGCCATGGAGATGAAAAATACGATAAAAAGGCTGATGAGTTTTGGTATTTTTTAAAACTTGCGGGAATCACTGATAAAAATTTCAAAACGCACTGGGTGAAAGCAGAGGAACTCAAAGAAAAGATAAATGCGCTGATAGCAGATAGAATTATTTTCTTTTTTGATTGCTGCCATGCGCAAGGATTAACAAAAGGTAAGGGAATTTTGGATGCTAGTGAGAAACTTGAAGATAGAATTAATGAACAAGGGGATCTAGTTAAATTAAACCCAGAAGGAATGTTACAAAATTTAGATGATGAAGAAGGAATGGCCATAATCTCTGCATGTAAAGATGAGCAAAAATCTTACAGATTAATGGCTGATGACAACAGTATCTTTACCACCTGTCTTTTAGAAGTTTTAAGAGGTGAACATCAAGCGGCATTTGTAGATCCTTATATTCGTTTGACTGATGTAATTGAATACGTTTTGGAAAATGTACCTAAAAAAGCCAAAACAGTAGGTAAAAATCAAAAACCGTTTGTTAATATTCAATTTGATTACAATTTTGAATTAAGCAAAGCTCCAGTAGAGAAGATAATTTCTAAAGAATCCTTTAACGAAAATTTAATTACTACAAAATCCAAAGTAAAAAAAAGTAATAAGAAGGTATTTTACGAATCTCCAGATTCAAATAATGCCATAATTTTTGTTCATGGATTTTCAGGCGAAGCTTGGAAAACATTTGGGAAAATACCGGATTTTTTGGCAAAAGAAGAGCGAATGGAAGGTTGGGATATGTTTCCATTTGGGTTTAGTGAAAATGTTGATCCCAAATTGGGCAAGGAAGTTTTTGCGAGTATAAGTGATATTGAAAGAGTAGCAGAAAATTTAAGTGCTTCTATTAAACATAAGTTTGGTAAATACAAACGCATTGCAATAGTAGCCTATAGTTTAGGAGGATTGGTCGCACAACGAAGTATTTTGAATTTAAATGCAGAACATCGAGATAGGTTAAGCCACGTTATACTCTTTGGAACACCGAGCAATGGAATTACACATAATGTATTTAAAAAAATATGGAAGAATAAAATAGAAGAGCTCGTTCACGGTAGTACTTATATTAAGCAATTACGTGAAGATTGGTTAAAAGAATTCAATGATAATTATCCTTTTACCTTTAAAACAGTCGCAGCCACCAGAGACGAATATGTATCCAAGGAATCAGCTTTGGAACCTTTTAAAAAAGAACATTGGGAAAACATCTGTGGGGATCACACCACTATGGTGAAAGTTACATCCAAGGATAATGATGGATATGAACTAATTCTTAATACATTAACGAATAATCCTTTCTTTAATAAATATACCAATGACGAAGAAATTAACATTGCTCTTGGGGAATACGACGAGGTTGTTAGAAAATTAAGACCTGCATTGGACTATCTAAACAGCGATGGTCTTGAAAAACTAATATATGCCATGGAATGTTCCGGTTTGCGTGAAGAAGCCATTGAAATTCTGGAAACACATGAAATTGTGCAAAAAGATGGTGAAATGCTATATATTCTAGGAGGGCTATTTAAAAATGAATATCTTAATAATACCAATCAAGAAGATGGTTTGGCGTCTTATAATTGTTATAAAAAAGCTCTAAGAATTGCCAAGAAAACCAAAGATGTTGAACAAATATATTTAAATGCAATCAATCTTGCATTTCTTAATCTATTACTTCAAAACGATAAAAGAGATATGAGAAAATATGCTAAACTTGCAATAGAGTTTGCAAATAAGGATAGTTCTAAATCAATATTAAAACTGGCAACAATTGGTGAAGCTAGTATTTATTTAAAGGATCTTGAAAATGCAAAAGAATTCTATTTTTTGGCTGCCAAAAAAGCTGATATACGAAACAAAATAGTCATTCATTCTCAAGCTTTTACAGCTTATAATACATTATATGAAGTAAGTCCAGATGATGCATTTGTTCATTATTTAAAAGAGATCTTTTTGTCATAAGCAATCGGATTTTTTCCATTGATAAACCTTCAATATGTTTTACGTAGTTTGAAATGAATTAATTATACTCATTAATTCCCATATGCAGTAAGGACTAGATTTCTGGCGCCACCATTATTTCTGTGTTCACATAAATAAATTCCTTGCCAGATTCCCAAATTTAGCTTACCATTTGTTATTGGTATTAAAACGGAATTACTTAAAAGAGATGATTTTATATGCGCAGGCATATCATCTGACCCTTCGTAAGTGTGCTTGTAGTAGGAAGCATTTTCTGGGACCATAACATTAAAATGACTTTCGAAATCGGTTCTCACAGACGAATCTGCGTTTTCATTTATAGTCAAACTTGCAGAAGTGTGTTTGATGAAGACCTGCAACTGTCCAATTTCTATTTGTTTTATTTCAGGAATTGCCTCAAGTATTTCTCTTGTAACCAAATGAAATCCTCTTGAGAACGGTTTTAGTTTTAGTTGATTTTGAAAAAATTTCATAATTAAATTACATCTTCTGAAATTTCATCAATCGCTGCTTTAAATTCTTCCCAGTCTATTAAACCATCACCATCTTTATCGTATCCATCTACTAATTTTGAAGACACTAAGCCACGAATAAAACCGCTAATTTCTGCTTGCTTTAGTAGTGTTAAAATTTCGGCTTTAGTTAGTTTCCCATCACTATCCTTATCGAAAAAACTAAAGGCATCTTCGGGAGTAGCAAAATGGTTTGTAATTAAAATTTGAATTTTGTTTAATATGATTTCTTTAGACGCCATATTTTATGTATCAATTAAGTTTTTTGTTTCTTTTTTCGTGCAGCAGGAAAAAGCACATTATTTAATATTAGCCTATATCCCGGAGAGGTCGGATGAAGATCCAATTCAGTTTTAGGGTCACCTACTCTATGTGTATAGTCTTCCGGATCATGACCACCATAAAAAGTAAAAAAGCCTTTGCCTTTTATGCCATGAATATATTTGGCTTCTCCATTGGTTTTGTTTTCACCCATAACCAGAACATTAGACTTTATTTGATCACGATCAAAAGATGTAGTTTGACCCATAAATCCTTTAACTAAAGCAGTGTGGTTTTGGCAAAGCATGGTTGGCACTGGATCCCACTTGGCAGAGAAATCCATAAGAGAAAAATAATCAGTCATTTTAGGAATTCGTCTTTTACTGGTCATATCAATTGAAGAAAACTCATAAACCATCGGACTGCGTTCTAATATATAATCAGCAAATGCAAATGTTCTGCTGTAATCTAATTTATTTTGATAATTAGGTGTACTCCCATCTCCATCGAACATAGGTTCGCAAATATCAATTCCTGCTGCAGACAAAGCAATATCAAAGCTATCTGTAGCGCTGCACATCGCAAACATAAACCCGCCCCCAATAACATAATCTCTTATTTTAGTTGCAACAGCCAACTTTGATTCGGAAACTTTGTTATATCCTAATTTTTTTGCCAAAGCTTCAGCATCTTTTTTTTCATTTATATACCAAGGTGCTGTTCTATAAGCTCTATAAAACTTTCCAAACTGTCCTGTAAAATCCTCATGATGCAGGTGCAACCAGTCAAAAAGAAGTAATCCATCATTTAGCACTTCTTCGTCATATATAGTTTCATAAGGAATTTCGGCATATGTTAAAACCATTGTAACCGCATCGTCCCAGGGTTGTTTACCCATAGGAGTATACACTGCAATTTTAGGAGCTTTCTCTAAGATAACAGCTTCCATGTTCATACTCGGACTACTTATTTCCTGAAGAATTGACTCTGCTTCTGATGTAGAAATAACTTCAAAAGATACGCCTCTAATTTGACATTCTCTTTTAATGTTTTCCTCATCCGGAAGCAAAAATGAACCACCTCTGTAATTTAAAAGCCATTTTACTTTAATTTGCTTTTCTAATGTCCAGAAAGTAATACCATAAGCTTTTAAATGATTATCCTGAGTTTCTGCATCCATTGGTATGAGAATATAGGATGCAAATACATTAGATGATAGAAACAAGAATAATATGATTAGTAGATACTTCTTCATATATCGAAAGATAATAAAAAAAAATCCTGAATAGATTTTTTTAAGGTTTAAAAATAATCTATCTGACTTTTAAATCGTTACCAGAAAGCAAGTTTGCAATTCTTTTTGTTGCAGGGAACTGCTCAAGAATAATTTTAATAAACACCGTGATAGGAATTGCCATTATAAGGCCAGGAATTCCCCAAAGAAAACCCCAAAACATAAGCATTACCAAAACTGTAATAATATTTATTGAAAATGACTTACCCATAAAGATTGGTTCCAAAATACCTCCAAACAATATTTGAACTCCAGTTATTGTAACAATAAAAAAGAATAAGGTGCTTGTTGGATCCAACTCAACAAAGGCAAAAATTGACAATAATATTACTGTGATAAATGAGCCAACCATTTGTACAAAATTAATAATGAATGCAAAAAGACCCCAAAATATTGGGAAACTAATATCAAAAAACAAACAAGCAAGTCCTGTCCCAATTCCAGTCAATAAACTTACTAAAAACTTAACTTTAATAAATGTAATGAGATCTTTTTCAATCTTTATAAAAGTTTTTATTGAAGCATATTTTTGCTTTAATATAGTATTATTTAAAACTTTATGCATATTAATTGATTCGGCCAAAAGCAGCACTACAAAAAATGCAACCATTAGAACCATAGTAAATGATTTTTGTAAAAAATCTACAGTAGAACCAAGGTTTTCCTTTTTTACAAATTGTGATAGAATCTTTTTATCTTTTTGAAACTCTACTCCAAAAACTTCCTCTACAAAGAACATTAATTTTGTAATCTTGTCTTCTGCTTTATCAAAAAAAGCAGAATCTGACACCATAATTTGCCTGCTTGATAATTTAACCAATTCTGCTCCAAACCTCAATCCAATAATAATAACTAAAACAATTAAAATTATGCTAACAAATTTTGGGACTTTTCTCTTGGCCAACCAGCGCATTAATGGTAAAAACAGTAAAGCTATAAACATAGAAAACACTAGTGGAACGAAAATAAATGATAGTATTTTAAGCAAGTAAAATACTAAGGGAATAACAATAATTAATAATAATACGTTGGTCGTACGTGTTTGGTTTAACATGAAGATATCTTTCCTTTTATAACAAAGCCAAATTTAAATTAAAATATATGATAAAGTAAGTATATTAAGTCGACTTTAACTTGTTGCTAAATAATTACTACCACATATATCTAAAAAGGTACATCATTTTCGTTATCTTCTTGATTATCTCCAAAAGCTTCTTTCGGAGATGGGAAGGTATCCGGTTTGAAGGTATCGTCGTTCGCAGCTGCATTCATTTTAGAATGGAATTCCTGATTGAAAGGTGTGTCAAAATCATCCAGATTATCAAATTTCCCTAATTGAGGGATAAATTTTAATCGGATGCTATCTAATCCACCATTTCTGTGTTTTGCCACAATGAATTCGGCCTGTCCTTCGGTTGGTGTTCTATCTTCATCATCCCATTCTTCAATTTTATAATATTCTGGTCTGTATATAAACGAAACAATATCTGCATCTTGTTCTATGGCACCTGATTCTCTTAAATCACTTAATAAAGGTCGTTTACTCCCACCTCTTGTTTCAACCGCACGAGATAATTGTGATAAGGCAATAACAGGAACACTTAATTCCTTCGCAAGAGCCTTTAGGTTTCTGGAAATTGTTGAAATCTCTTGTTCACGGTTTCCTCCTTTCATACTGCTTCCGGCCGTCATTAATTGCAAATAATCAATTACAATAAGTTTTATACCATGTTGTGAAGCTAATCTTCGTGCTTTTGCTCTTAAATCGAAAATAGAAAGCGAAGGTGTATCATCGATAAATAAAGGTGCTTTTTCCAGACCCTTTACCTTCACATTTAATTGTTCCCATTCATGTTTTTCCAATCTCCCTGTTCGCAATTTCTCCGAAGACAAGCCTGTTTCACTTGATATTAATCGAGTAATTAATTGCACAGATGCCATTTCCAAAGAGAAAAAGGCAACAGGTATATTATGGTTTACTGCAATATTTCTTGCCATTGACAGGGTTAAAGCCGTTTTACCCATACCAGGTCTCGCAGCTACAATTATAAGATCGCTTTCCTGCCAACCTGAAGTGAGCCTATCTAATTTTGTAAACCCTGATGGAATACCACTTAAACCTTCCTTGTTAGAAATTTCTTCAATTTTTCTTTTTGCTTGAATTACAAGATTTTGAGCTGTTTCACTTGACCTTTTTATGTTTCCCTGTGTTACTTCGTATAATTTAGATTCTGCTTTGTCCAGAAGATCAAATACATCCTGAGTTTCATCATAAGAATCCTCAATTATTTCACTTGAAATCTTAATTAAACTTCTTTGGATAAACTTTTGAAGAATAATACGTGCATGGAACTCAATGTGGGCAGAAGATGACACCTTTTGTGTTAAAGAAATCAGATAAAAATCGCCTCCCACTGCTACTAATTTTTCATTCTTCTTTAACTGACTTGAAACCGTTAATAAGTCAATTGGCTCACTATTTTCAAATAACTGAAAAATAGCTTCAAAAATATGTTGGTGCGATTCTTTATAGAAAGCATCAGGGCTCAATATATCGATTACTTCATCCACCCCTTTTTTATCGATCATCATGGCGCCAAGCACAACTTCCTCTAAATCAATAGCTTGTGGAGGTATTTTTCCCTTTTCTAAACTAATAATAGTGCTTTTATCTACTTGATATCCTTTTATCTGGCTTGGTTGTTTCATGAAAGCTAAAGTAATTAAATTGTTAAAATACCAATGTGAATATGACTACTGAATCTTAACAGGTAGTAAACAATTCAACTGTTAATAATTAAAAATTATTGTTTATAAGTGTAAAAAAAGGGAATTACATTTCTACAGAATTATACAACATGCTATAAAATTGGGAAGTACTATTTATAAACGCCCATTTCTGAATACTTCTCCATGCGCTGTTTAACCAATTCTTTTGGTGATAAGTTTTTCAGATCCTCATATGACTTGACAATTGTATCCCTTACAGCTATGTATGTAGCCTCCCTGTCATGATGAGCTCCTCCAAGAGGTTCTTTAATAATTCCATCTATCAACTTAAGCCTTTTCATATCTTTCGCCGTAAGCTTTAAAGCCTCCGCAGCTTGTTCTTTGTATTCCCAACTTCTCCATAAAATAGAAGAGCAAGATTCTGGAGAAATTACCGAATACCAAGTATTTTCCAACATAAGTACTTTATCTCCTACCCCAATTCCGAGTGCACCACCTGAAGCTCCTTCACCTATTACAACGGTTATAATAGGAACTTTTAATCGAACCATTTCCAGAATATTTCTTGCAATAGCCTCGCCTTGACCACGCTCCTCAGCTTCAAGTCCAGGATAAGCACCAGGTGTATCTAATAATGTAACTACCGGAATGCCAAATTTTTCTGCTGACTTCATAAGTCTCAGAGCCTTTCTATATCCTTCAGGGTTAGCCATTCCAAAATTTCTATATTGTCTGGTCTTTGTATTATATCCCTTTTGCTGACCAATAAACATATAACTTTGATCACCAATTTTTCCTAACCCACCAATCATTGCCTTATCATCTTTAAAGCCACGGTCACCGTGTAGTTCTAAAAATGTGTCGCCGCAAATTGCATGAATATGATCTAAAGTGTATGGCCTTGAAGGATGACGAGATAGTTGAACACGCTGCCAAGCAGTTAGGTTTTTATATATCTCTTTTTTAGTTTCAATTAATTTTGTTTCAATTTGTTTACAGGTCTCTGTTACATCAACATCGCTCTCTTCACCTATTAACTGACACTTTTGAAGTTGTTCTTCTAATTCTTGTATCGGAAGTTCAAATTCTAAATACTCCATTGAAAATTAGTTTTTGTTAGTTAGCTTACAAATATAAAAACTTTAACCTTGCCAAAAGTTAAAAGGCAATTCTTTTTGATTTTTTTGAGTTCTTTATAAATCCATTTAATATAACCACAGCTATAATAATAATAGCGCCCAAGTAAAACTGTGAACTCATTTTTTCGGATTCCGGAAATAATATTAATGCTAAAATTATCCCATAAACTGGTTCTAAATTATAAGTTAGAATGACTGTAAATGGGCTTATATAATTCATAATATAGACCGAGGCAATAAAAGCGTACGCTGTACAAATTGAAGCCAAAATAAAGAGATATCCATAATCTGAACCACTTAATTTAAAAAAATCTAAAGAGAATCCATCTCCAAATAATGGAATAAAAATGGTTATAAATAATACACCACCAAGGAACTCATAAAAAGAAATTACAGTTGCCGAGTTTCTCTCTAAAAATTTTCCATTTATGACCGCAAACAAGGAGGATAAAAATGCCGAGAGAATTCCTAAAACTATTCCCATTAAATATTTCATTTCACTTTTAGTGATAATAAATACTCCAATTATCACTAATATCCCAAATATAATTTCATACCAAATAACACGACGTTTAAAAATAATGGGCTCTATAAAAGAGGCAAAGAATGCACCTGTAGAAAACATAGATAATGCAATAGATACATTAGCAACCTTAATCGATCCAAAAAAAGTAATCCAATGCAATGCTATAATGACTCCTGCAATGCAAAATCTTATTATATATCTGGTTGGAATTTTAATTTTTATTCGCATAATCCTTATATAAATAGACATAAGAACAGTAGCGATTAACATTCTAAACCAAACTAATGGAATTGCATTAATACTAATTAACTCTCCTAAAATAGCAGTAAAACCTGCAATAAATACTAAAAAATGTAAATGAAGATAATTTTTGAGCTTAGCGTTTGGCATTATACAATAAGTATCCAGCTAAAATACCAAATATAACATTAGGAAACCAAACGGCTATTAAAGGAGAAAAATCCGATTGTTCTGCCATCACACCGAATATTTTATCGAAAAAAACATAAATCATGGCTATGGTAATCCCAAAGGCTAGATTTACTCCCATACCACCTCTTCGCTTTATAGATGATACGGCAACTGCTATTATTGTTAAAATAAAAACTGCAACAGGTAAACTCCATTTCTTGTATTGCACCAATTCGTATCTCCCAATATTCGAAGAACCTCTCTCCTTTTCTTTCTTAATAAAATTTGTAAGCTTATTATAGCTTAACGTTTCTGCGATGTATTCAACTGGAGTAAGATCTTCAAGATCAAACGTAAAAATTGTATCTTTTCTCCTTACGATCTCCAACATATCATCGTCTTCACCTACTTTCCTCTTTATATAATTGACCAGTCTGTAAGTTGAATCCTTTTCATTAAATTTAATACTGTTCGCACTAATTTTATAAATAAGACTGTTTTCTTCGTAATGTTCTAATGTAAAATTATTTCCTCTTTTATCCTTAAAATTGAAATTACTTACATAGATAAAATCATTATCGTTTATTTGCCTATATACGTTCCTGCTTTGCCTGTCTTTCTTACCACTTTTAAAATACTTGTAATTAAATTCATTGTATCCCTTACTGGCCTTCGGACCTAAATACAAACCTAAAATTAACGCAAATATGGCCACAATAACAGCACCAATTATGTAGGGTCTTAAAAACCTGGAAAACGAAACACCTGAACTCAAAAATGCAATAACCTCGGTATTATTAGCCAGTTTAGAAGTAAACCATATAACGGATAAAAACAAAAATAGGGGAAACAGTAAATTGGCGAAGTAAATGGTAAAATCCAAATAATAAAGGGAAACTTCAGAGAATGGAATTTCATTCTCCAAAATTTTTCCAATTTTTTCAGCTAAATTAACTGTAATTCCTATAGGAATAAACAGTAGCAGCATCATAAAGAAAGTAAAGATATATCTTTTTAGTATGTACCAATCTAATATCTTCAAAACTACAATCGTTTATCCATTTGTTGTACCATTTTGTTTTTCCAAACTTTAAAATCTCCAGCTAATATATGCTTTCTTGCTTCACGTACCAACCATAAATAAAACCCAAGATTATGAATCGTAGCAATTTGTTTACCTAAAAGTTCATTTACAGAAAACAAATGTTTAAGATAAGCTTTTGAGTAATCCGTATCTACAAATGTAAATCCCATATCATCAATAGGAGAAAAATCATCTTCCCATTTTTTGTTTTTAATATTTATCGTACCGTGTGCTGTGAATAGCATCCCGTTTCTGGCATTCCTTGTTGGCATCACACAATCAAACATGTCTATTCCCAAAGCAATATTCTCCAAAATATTTATAGGAGTACCTACTCCCATTAAATAACGAGGTTTATCTTTCGGCAGTATATCTGTAACAACATCTGTCATGGCATACATTTCATCTATAGGCTCACCCACAGACAAGCCTCCTATAGCATTCCCTTCGGCACCAATATTTGCAATATACTCTGCAGATTGTTTCCTTAAATCCTTATAAGTGCTGCCTTGTACTATTGGAAAAAATGACTGGCTATAATTATATTTAACTGGGACTTTTTCTAAATGAGTACACACATCTATCCAACCATCGATGTGTCATATGCATCGATCTTTTAGCATAATTATAATCGCAGGGATAAGGTGTACATTCGTCAAAAGCCATAATAATATCTGCTCCTATAGATCTTTGAATCTCCATTACATTTTCCGGCGTGAATGTGTGATAACTGCCATCTATATGACTTTTAAATTTTACACCTTCTTCTTTAATTTTTCTGTTTGCAGACAAGGAGTAAACCTGATAACCACCAGAATCAGTTAAAATATTTTTATCCCAGTTCATAAACTTATGTAATCCACCTGCTTTTTCTAAAATTGGTGTTTGTGGACGTAAGTATAAATGGTAAGTATTTCCAAGAATAACATCCGGATTTATATCCTGCTTCAATTCTCGCTGATGAACTCCTTTTACTGTTCCAACTGTACCTACAGGCATGAAGATTGGTGTCTCAATTTCACCATGATCTGTGACCATGGATCCTGCCCTGGCTTTGCTATTAATATCTCCGGCTATAAGGTTAAAATTCATACTCTAATATAAGTAGTTGGCAAAGATAAATAACTAAAAATTGTATGACGCAGAATTGTAATTAAATTAACTTATTAACAATCCTAAAGCCTTATCAACAACACAAAATTCATAATATAATTTAGGCTGAATTTTCTTTTTTTTAAGTTTCATAATACGCTATTTTTGACGCTTAAATTCTAACTAAAAAAACATGCCAAACATTCAACAATTAGAAGATCTGACAACTCAAATTCGAAGAGATATCCTAAGAATGGTTCATAATGTAAATTCCGGACATCCCGGAGGTTCATTAGGTTGTGCTGAATTTCTTGTGACTCTCTTTAATGAAATTTTGGAACGAAAAGACGGATTTGATATGGATGGAATTGGCGAAGATATTTTCTTTTTGTCCAATGGTCATATTTCACCTTTGTTCTATAGTGTGTTGGCAAGAGCTGGTTATTTTCCAATAGTGGAGTTAAATACGTTCAGATTGTTGAATTCACGGTTACAAGGCCATCCTACAACTCATGAAGGTTTACCTGGAATAAGAATTGCCTCAGGGTCTCTTGGCCAAGGCTTATCTGTTGCAATTGGTGCTGCTCAAACAAAAAAACTAAACAAGGACAAACATTTGGTTTATAGTTTACATGGTGATGGCGAATTACAGGAAGGGCAGAATTGGGAAGCCATCATGTATGCTTCTGCAAAAAAGGTTGATAATTTAATTGCAACTATTGATTTTAATGGCCAGCAAATAGATGGACCTACCGAAGATGTTCTATCACTTGGAAATCTAAAAGAAAAATTTGAAGCATTTGGCTGGTTTGTAGTGGAAATAAATGATGGAAATAACATTGATGCTATCATTAAAGGAATGACTGAGGCAAAAACAAATACAGGAAAAGGAAAACCTGTTTGTGTATTACTAAAAACAGTAATGGGCAATGGTGTCGATTTTATGATGCATACTCATGCTTGGCATGGAAAAGCTCCAAATGATGAACAATTGGCAATTGGACTTTCACAAAATCCGGAAACATTAGGAGACTACTAACTATCAACTTTCAAAATATAATGAAAAAATATACATATACAGAAAAGAAAGATACGAGAAGTGGATTTGGAGCTGGCTTAGCTGAATTAGGAAGAACTAATCCAAATGTTGTGGCTCTTTGTGCGGATTTAATTGGATCTTTAAAAATGGACAAATTTATTGAGGAAAATCCCGAACGATTTTTTCAAGTAGGAATTGCCGAAGCCAACATGATGGGTATCGCTGCTGGTATGACTATAGGAGGTAAAATACCATTTACTGGAACTTTTGCTAATTTCTCTACAGGAAGAGTTTACGATCAAATTCGACAAAGCATTGCCTATTCTCATAAGAATGTAAAAATTTGTGCGTCGCATGCTGGATTAACTCTTGGTGAAGATGGTGCAACGCATCAAATCCTAGAAGATATTGGGTTGATGAAAATGTTGCCAGGAATGACAGTGATTAACACTTGTGATTATAATCAAACAAAAGCTGCAACCATAGCAATTGCAGATCACAAAGGACCTGTTTATTTGCGATTTGGAAGACCAGCAGTACCTATTTTTACTCCAGAAGATCAAAAATTTGAAATTGGAAAGGCAATTAAATTGCAAGAAGGAAAAGATGTAACAATTGTTGCAACTGGACATTTGGTTTGGGAAGCATTGGTTGCGGCTGAAGAGCTATTTGAAAAAGGGATTACAGCAGAAGTTATTAATATTCATACCATAAAACCTCTAGATAAAAAAGCAATTTTGGATTCTGTTAAAAAGACTGGTTGTATTGTTACGGCAGAAGAACATAATTATTATGGTGGCCTTGGAGAAAGTGTAGCGAGGATTTTAAGTCAGAATTATCCTGCTCCACAAGAATTTATTGCTACTAATGATACTTTTGGAGAATCAGGTACTCCTGCTCAACTAATGGAGAAATATGGATTAAGCAGTAAAGCTATTGTCAAAGCCGTTGAAACTGTTATTAAGAGAAAATAATTCAGATGTAAATTCGTTTACATAGTATAAATCTTAAAACGAATAGATTATGAAACAATTATTTTTAATTGCATTAGTACTAACTTCAACCATTACAATTGCTCAGACTAATACCAAGTTTGGTGTTAAAGGAGGACTAAATTATAATGCTAATGGCGATTATTTTGAAGCTATAAGTCAGACCTCTCAAAATCCAGACCGAAATGTAGGATTTCACTTGGGTGTATTTGGAAAATTTGGAGACAGCTTCTATTTTAGACCAGAACTGATTTATACTGGAACAAAAAGTAAATATGATGACGGTGATTTTACAATGAAAAAATTGGATGCGCCATTATTAATCGGTTTTAAAGTTTTAGGCCCTTTAAGTGTTTTTGGGGGTCCAGCATTACAATATATCTTAGATTCAGATGACGGTTTTCAAAACATTTCTATTGACAGCATTGAAAATGATTTTTCTGTAGGTTTAAATTTCGGAATAGCTGCAAATTTTGAAAAATTTGGATTGGACTTGAGATATGAAAGAGGATTTAGTAGTAATGAAGCTACATTTTTAGGCAACAACGGTATTGCAATAGACGACCGGTTAGATACAAGACCAGACCAGCTAATAGTTAGTTTGTTTGTTTTTCTTTAGTAATAAACAGTAGAAAAAAAGCCGCTTTTTTTAAAGCGGCTTTTTTTATGAATCTTGTGTTGAATCTGTTGAATCTGCATCTAGGTAATTAGGTACACCATCGTTATCAGAATCGTCATTTCTAGGATCTCCATCTCCATCCAAATCTTCATATCTAGTTAAGATATTATCACCATCATCATCCGGATCCGCATAATTTGGAATTAAATCACCGTCTGTATCATCACTAAACAAATTCCTATCTTCATCTAAATCTTCATAAATATTAAGAATTCCATCTGCATCTCTATCAGCTTCATTAACACCTAGAACATGAAATTTAAAAATTAAAGGATCATAAGCATTTGTTCCGTTTATAGGCGAGTTAAAATAACCTAATCCTGAAGGTATAAAAATTGCACCAATTCCAAAATTTTCATATGTAAAAGTCCCATCACCATTATCAGAAAATCCTGTAGCTCCATTAAATTCAATAATACCTTCTCTAAAACCTTGGACTACATTAGGTAGTTCGAACCAAACAGGCACAGGAGAACTATCAAAAACATTTTGATCGATTAATATTCCTTTATAAGTAACATATGTAGAATCTCCGAAAGTTGGTGCTTCACCAAGTCCTTCTCTTACTTTAAGGTAATATAATTTATATTCGACACCTTCTGAATCATAAATTAATTTGTCTTCTACTTGATCAATCAAAGGTGTCTTATTAATATTCAAACCAGCGATTGTATCAAATTCAATTTCAAAAGTAGAACTATTAGGATCTAATTGAAATTCTTCATAATTATAGAAATGAGTTGATAAGAATTCCTCTATGGAATCGATATCAATTAAATATTGTTCTGCTCTATCTCTTGGAGGTATAGTAACTATTCCATCATCATCTTTTCCACATGAATTAAATCCCAATACTAAGATCAAAATTATATATACGTAATTTTTAATTTTCATTATTGCCTTTTTTCTGGCCGCAAGATAATTTTTATAATATTTTTGTGCAATAACATTAACGTAGAATTTAGGTTTATTATATGCGTGTTGATAAGTTTCTTTGGTGTATAAGGTATTTTAAAACCAGAAACATGGCTACTATTGCATGTAAGAAAGGTCATGTAAAGGTTGATGGGTTGGTTGCAAAACCTAGTAGGGAAGTTTATCCGCTCAATAAAATATTGGTCCGTAAGGAGCAGATAAATTATGAGATAATAGTAAATGACATTCCCGAAAGCCGTGTTGGGGCTAAATTAGTAGATATTTACAGAACAGATATTACTCCTAAAGAGGCATTTTTGGCTCAAGAACAATTAAAATTTGCCAAAGATTATTATAGAAAAAAAGGAGTTGGAAGGCCAACAAAAAAAGATAGAAGAGATTTAGAAGATTTTAACGATGACAGCGATTAAATTAGATAAAGAATACTGGGAGGAAAAGTATGCAAAAAAAAGTACTGGTTGGAATATTGGATATATTTCTACACCAATAAAGGAATATATCGATCAAATAAAAAATAAAGATCTGAGAATTCTTATTCCAGGAGCTGGAAATAGCTATGAAGCAGAATATTTTTGGAAGAATGGATTTAGGAATTTGTTCGTTTTGGACATAGCAGAACAACCATTAAAAAATTTAAAGAATCGGGTTAAAGCTATTCCAGATTCTAGCTTGATTCAAGCAGATTTCTTTGATTTAAATGGAACCTTCGATTTGATTATCGAACAAACATTTTTCTGTGCCCTGAACCCAAATTTAAGAAAGGATTACGCGATTAAAACAAATAACCTTTTGTCAGAACATGGAAAAGTTGTTGGCTTGTTGTTTGATTTTGAATTAACTCCAAATGGTCCTCCTTTTGGAGGCACTAAAGAAGAGTATCTAAATTATTTTTCGCCCTTATTTCGTATTCGTAAACTGGAAAGAGCATATAATTCGATAAAACCAAGAATGAATAGAGAACTGTTTTTTATCTTTGAAAAAAACTAGATCAAATGACTTTACAAGAAAATACAATCTTATCTCATGAAGAGATAAAACATAAAATTAAAAGAATTGCATATCAGATCTATGAAAGCAATGTAAATGAAAATGAAATTATCTTAGCAGGAATTGAAAGTAATGGTTATATTCTTGCAAAAAAATTAAAATCTGCACTTAAAAAAGTATCTGAAATAAACCCAGTTTTATGTAAAGTATCCATTGATAAAAAAAATCCCAGAAATGGCATATCAACTTCTATTTCATCTGAAGATTACAAAAATAAATCGGTTGTTTTGGTAGATGATGTATTAAACTCAGGTACAACACTTATTTATGGTGTAAAACATTTTTTAGATGTTCCATTAAAACAATTTAAAACAGCAGTACTTGTTAATAGAAATCATAAAAAATATCCGGTCAAAGCAGATTTTAAAGGTATTTCATTATCAACTTCGCTTACATGAGCATGTTGACGTTGTATTAACGGGAATAAATATAAGACTACCTTAGAATAGCTTAAAAACTATTTCTTCAACAATATTTTCTTTAGTTTTCTGGTCAGTATTTATAGTAAAATCTGATCTTAAGTAAAAAGGATTTCTTTCAAAAAGATGCTTCCCAATAAATTCTTTCAAAGATTCCTTAGATTCAATTTGAGCAACTAAAGGTCTTTGATCTTTTTCTTTCATTAACCTAATTACTATCTCATTTATTGAAGTTTTAAGATAAAAAGCTATAATGTTTTTTTATTAGACAATATTAAATCCATATTATTTGCAGTAACAAGGTGTTCCTCCTCCTAATGAAATAATACAATTATTATAATTCAACAACAATTCCTTCAGATAAATATTTTCAATTTTTCTAAAATAAATTTCTCCTTTCTCGGTAAAGATTTCCGAAATAGACATTTCCTCCTTTCTTTCTATGAAATCAGTCAAGATCTATAAAATCAAAATTCAACGATTTTAGCCAATAATCTGCCAATTGTTGACTTTCCTGAAGCCATATATCCTAATAAAATAATCTTCATTAAAACGAGTAATTGTTATGTAATAAGTTATAAAACTTAGACTACAAAAAAACAGAAAAATATCTCTGGTAAAGCGTTGTTTTATAAAATTAAACATTTTATATTTGCACCTCGTTTTTAAGAACATACCAATGACCTGGTAGCTCAGTTGGTAGAGCATCTCCCTTTTAAGGAGAGGGTCCTGGGTTCGAGCCCCAGCCAGGTCACAAAAAAGTTAAGCTAAAGTGCTTAACTTTTTTTATTTTTATCTTATTCTTTAATAGCGCACGTGGCGGAATTGGTAGACGCGCTAGCTTGAGGGGCTAGTATTCGCTTAGAATGTGGAAGTTCGAGTCTTCTCGTGCGCACTTATTTTTGTAAAAGTTTTCTTAATAAATTTCTTAATCCGTAATATTTTAGTTAATTTTGTTTAACTATTTTGAAGTTATTATGAACAACATTAAGAATGAGTTTAGTATTAAAGATCTAGAAAACCTAAGTGGTATCAAAGCTCATACCATCAGAATTTGGGAAAAACGATATAATTTATTGCAACCAAACAGAACCGATACCAATATAAGAAATTACGACCTTGAGAATCTTCAAAAATTACTGAACGTGTCATTTTTGAATAATAATGGTTACAAAATCTCTAAAATATCTAAGTTAGGTGAAAGAGATATAGCTATGCATGTAAAAGAAATAGCTTTAAAGAAAAATTTAGAAAACCATGCTCTCAATGCATTCAAAGTGGCAATGCTTAATTTTGATCAAGCACATTTTTACAAAATATATAATAAACTTAGTAGAAGAAAAAACATTTAAAGAAATTGTTTATGAAGTATTTATGCCTTTTTTAGCTGAAATAGGAACTTTATGGCAAACAGATACTATTTCCATGCTCATGAACATTTTATTTCTACCTTAATTAAACAAAAAATTTTATTGAATATAGAAAAAATTCTTAACCAGGAAGAATCCAAAGAAACGAAAACTTTTGTGCTTTTTCTTCCTATAATGAAATTCATGATATAGGTTTATTATTTACTCAATTATGAAATCGTTAGTAGAGGATATCACTGCATATTTCTTGGACAAAGTGTTCCTATAGAAAGTCTAGTCGATCTATATTAAATTATTATAATGACATTACTTTGTTTCATATTTTACTGTGAAACCAGAAAAAGATGATATTCATGACTATTTAAAAGAATTTCACGAATCAATCTTAAAGTCCAACAAAAATGAATTTTGGTTATTAGGTAGATTAATAGAATCATGATTAACAGATCAAAATTACCAAACATATCAAGACATTTTCAACGATAGAAAGTTTACTAAGTCAACTCTTAAACTTAATATATATTTTTATACAATGTCGAAAACAATATCAATAATTGGTTCTGGTTTTTCATCATTAGCAGCTTCCTGTTATCTTAGCTAAAGCAAGGTTATGAAGTGACTGTTTTTGAAAAAAATTCAACATTGGAGGAAGAGCCAGACAATTAAAAAAAGATGGTTTTACTTTTGATATTGGTCCAACTTGGTATTGGATGCCTGATGTTTTTGAACGATTTTTTTCAGATTTTGGAAAAACACCTTCAGATTATTATCAATTAGATAAATTAAATCCGGCATACAGCGTTTATTTTGGAAAAGATGATTTTATCACAATAGAAGATACTTTAGAGAAAATATGTAAAGCCTTTGAAAAAGAAGAAAAAGGAAGTTCTGTAAAACTTAAAAAATTTATCAACTCTGCACAAAGCAAATTATGATATTGCTATTAAAGATTTGGTTTATAATCCTGGAGTATCACCTTTGGAATTAGTTACTACAAAAACAATTAAGAAACTAGATCAGTTTTTAAGCAATATAAAAAGAGATGTAAGAAAAGATTTTAAAAATAATAGACTTGCACAAATACTAGAATTTCCTGTTCTTTTTCTAGGTGCAAAACCAAGCAAAACGCCTTCCTTTTACAATTTTATGAATTATGCCGATTTTGGTTTAGGAACATTTCATCCTAAAAAAGGAATGTATCAAGTAATATTGGCAATGGAAGCTTTGGCCAAAGAACTTGGAGTAACAATTAAAACAAATTCTTCAATTGATAAAATTATTGTAGAAGAGGGAAAAGCAAAAGGTATAATTTCGAAAGGTGAAACATTTTATTCCGATATTGTTTTAAGTGGTGCAGATTATCATCATTCCGAAACACTTATTGACAAACAATACAGACAATATTCAGAAAAATACTGGACCAAGAAAACATTTGCTCCGTCTTCGCTACTATTTTATGTTGGTTTTGATAAAAAACTAAAAAATGTTAATCATCATACGTTATTTTTTGATGTTGATTTTGAGACACATGCAGAAGCCATATATGATAAACCTAAATGGCCAGAAGAACCATTATTCTATGCTAGTTTCCCGTCTATAACTGATGCTTCTTCAGCTCCTAAAAATAAAGAGGCTGGTATATTTTTAATTCCTTTAGCTCCAGGATTGGAAGATACCGAAGAATTAAGGGAACTATATTTTAATAAAATTATTAATCGTTTTGAAAAGCTAACTTCTCAAAATGTAAAAAATAATATTATATTTAAAGAGTCCTTTTGTGTAAATGATTTTATTAAAGATTATAATTCGTATAAAGGAAATGCATACGGAATGGCAAACACATTAATGCAAACAGCTTTTTTAAGACCGAAGTTAAAAAGTAAAAAAGTTAAGAATCTGTTTTTTACAGGACAATTAACAGTTCCTGGACCAGGTGTTCCACCTTCCTTAATTTCTGGAAAACTTGTTGCAGAATTAATAACTAAATATCAAAAAAATTAAGCTATGAAATCCCTCTTTGATTCTGTATCTAATGATTGTAGTAAAATTGTTACCAAATCTTACAGTACATCATTTTCGTTAGCTACTAAAATGCTTTCTAAATCCATTCGTAAAGACATCTATAATATTTATGGCTTTGTACGATTTGCAGATGAAATAGTCGATTCCTTTCATGATTACAATAAGGAAGAACTATTTAATAATTTTGTTATCGATTTTGAACGAGCATTAGAGGATAAAATAAGTTTAAATCCAATTTTAAACTCTTTTCAAAATACATTTCATAAATATAATATTGATAAAGAATTGGTCGATTCTTTTTTGAAAAGCATGAGAATGGATTTACATAAAAAGGAGTATTTAACTGAGAGAGAATTTAAAGAGTACATCTATGGATCGGCTGATGTTGTTGGATTAATGTGCTTAAAGGTATTTGTTAATGGAGATGACCAAAATATAACGAGCTTAAAGAATCTGCTATGGCATTAGGCTCTGCTTTTCAAAAAGTCAATTTCTTAAGAGATTTAAAAGCTGATCATGAAGCTTAGATAGAACTTATTTTCCAAATACGGATTTAAACAAATTGGATGAAGTTTCTAAACAAGAAATTATTGATGATATTGAAAAGGATTTTGAAGAAGGGATGAATGGAATTAGAAATCTACCAATGGAAGCAAAATTTGGTGTTTTTATGGCTTACAGATATTACAGACAATTACTTAAAAAAATTAAAGAAAACACCTGCTTTAGAAATTAAAAATTCAAGAATTAGAGTGCCGAATTATAAAAAAATAGTATATTAACCAGAAGTTATGTTAAATATCAATTAAATTTATTGTAAAAATATCTGATGCAAACAATATTTTGGATAGTCGTTTTTTTAGGAACTTTTTCCATAATGGAATTTATGGCTTGGTTTACTCATAAATATATAATGCATGGTTTTTTATGGTCTTTGCATAAAGATCATCACAAAAAAGATCACGATTGCTGGTTTGAACGAAATGATGCGTTCTTTATTTTTTATGCCATTGTTAGTATGACCTGTTTTTATTTATGGAGCTATGAAAATATTTGGTACTGTTTACCTATTGGCTTAGGTATTATGGCTTATGGTAGCAGCCTATTTTATAGTTCATGATATTTTTATTCATCAACGATTTAAAATATTTAGAAATGCCAATAATTGGTATGCAAAAGGTGTAAGACGTGCACATAAAATTCATCACAAACATTTGGGCAAAGAAGAAGGAGAATGCTTTGGGATGTTATTCGTACCTTTCAAATATTTCAAAAAATAGGTCTAACATAATTCTTTCATGACTGCAAATCATTTCGATTATATTATTATTGGAAATGGTTTAGCAGGATTGCAATTGGCTTTAGCCCTTTCTCAAGATGCATTCTTTAAATCGAAGCAAATTGCATTAATCGATAAGTCAAAAAAAAATACCAATGATAAAACCTGGTGTTTTTGGGAAAAAAATTCAGGTAAATGGGATGATATTGTTTCTAATACTTGGACTAAAGGAATATTTCACTCTGATAAAAATTCCTTATCTCTGAATTTAGATCCTTATCTGTACAAAAAAATTCGTTCAATTGACTTTTACGAATATGCTATAAGGAAAATTGAGCAAAATAAGAACTTCACTTTTATTTATGATGAGATTAAAGAGGTTCAGGAAGAGAATCTATTATCTGTAAAAGGTAAAATCCAGAATTATTTTTGTAATCATATTTTTGATAGTAGATTGCCGTCTTCATTTTTTGAGGAAAATGACAAATTCACAAGAATATATCAACATTTTAAAGGTTGGACTATAGAAACAGATTCAGATGTTTTTGATCCTGATAAATTTGCTATGATGGACTATAGAATAAAGCATCTAAATGATACAACTTTTACTTATATTCTGCCTTTTTCTAAAAGAAAGGCCTTGGTCGAGTTTACATTTTTCACACCCTATGTTGTTAAATCGGATTTATATAATGACTACTTAAAAGATTATATAAGTTCAATTTTAAAAATTGATAATTACAAAATAGTTGATGAAGAAGTTGGCAATATACCAATGACTAATTATCCTTTTGATCAAGATAATTCAAAGTCTGTAACCAAAATAGGTACTGGTGGTGGCTGGGTTAAAGGATCTACAGGATACTCATTCAAGCATACGGAGAAAAAAATATCTAAGATAATTTCTAATTTAAAAAATAATAGGATTCCGTCAACCGGACTTTTTAAGCAAAAATTTCGGTTTTATGATACAGTTTTTCTAAATGTATTAAAAAATGAAAATGACAAAGGCGAATGGATATTTGATAGATTCTATTCAAAGAATTCTATTCAACAAATGTTTAAATTTTTAGATGAAGAAACAAGCTTACCGGAAGAAATTCGACTCATCAGCCCACTCTTTTCATGGACCTTTCTTAAATCTTTTTTTAAGACTTTATAAATCGTTTAAAAGCTTGTCTATAGTGTTTCTTACTGTTTCACTATTCCAATTGGCTGCACCTTTTTTGTCAAAAATCATATAGCCATTCTTATCAATTAAGTATGTTCTTGGAATACTACTAACATCAAATACTTCAGGATATTTACTTTGCGCAATATGAACATTAAACTGATAGTTATTCTTATCTAAAAAAGATTTCAGCACATCAGGTTTCTCATTGGAAACAAAGTAGAAATCTACTTTATCTTTATAGTCAGCATAGAGTTTATCAAGACTTGGCATTTCCGCAATGCATGGAGGACACCATGTTGCCCATAAATTAACTAATATTACTTTATTCTTCGATGCATTTAAATTTGTTGTATTATCATTTATATCAATTAGTTGCCAATTATAATCCAGAAGTTGTTTCCTGTTTGTTTCTTTTACCTCTGATGGGCTGAAAAGGGCAAGACCTTTGTTTATAAATATTTGAATAGGCTCTCTGGTCTGAGGAATTATTATTATGGCAATAAATACAAAAAACAAAATGTTTTTCGCTTTAGGTCTAGTTAATTTCATAATACAAAAAAACAAAAAAACTCCTGACAAAATCAGGAGTTTAACATATTAATACTACTACTTAAGCATTCTCCTTCTTAATTAAGTTTAAAGCAGAACCTTCGTTATACCAATCAATTTGTGATGCATTATATGTATGATTTACTTTTATAATATCCTTACTTCCATCTGCATGAACAGTTTCAAGAGTTAATTGTTTTCCGGGAGCAAATTCATTTAAATCAACAAAGTTGAATGTATCATCTTCTTGAATTAAGGTCATAATCAGATTCGTTAGCAAATGTTAAACCTAACATACCTTGCTTTTTAAGATTTGTTTCATGAATTCTAGCAAACGACTTAACAATTACAGCAGCCACACCTAAATGTCGAGGTTGCATAGCTGCATGCTCTCTGGATGATCCTTCACCATAATTATGGTCTCCTACTACGATTGTATTAATTCCTGCAGCTTTATAAGCTCTTGCTGTACATCAGGAACACCTCCATATTCTCCTGTTAGTTGATTTTTTACAAAATTTGTTTGCTTGTTAAATGCATTAACAGCTCCAATCAAAGTATTGTTTGCAATATTATCCAAATGTCCTCTAAATCTTAACCATGGTCCTGCCATAGAGATATGATCTGTAGTACATTTTCCAAAAGCTTTTATCAATAGTTTAGCTCCCTTAATATTTGCACCAATAGGTTTAAAAGGAGTTAATAGTTGTAATCGTTCAGATGTTGGACTAACTGATACATCTACTCCACTTCCATCTTCAACTGGTTCTACATAACCATTGTCTCTTAACTTCAAAACCTTTTGGAGGCAATTCCCATCCTGTTGGTTCATCTAACATAACTTCTTCTCCATTTTCATTAATTAAGGTATCCGTTAATGGATTAAAATCCAAACGTCCTGCAATTGCAATTGCAGCAGTTATTTCTGGTGATGCAACAAATGCATGTGTATTTGGATTTCCATCTGCTCGTTTCGCAAAATTTCGGTTAAATGAATGAACTATACTATTTTTAGGTGCATTCTTTGGATCGCTATATCTTGCCCATTGACCAATACATGGTCCACATGCATTCGTAAATATTTTAGCATCTAATTTTTCAAATACTTGTAAGAATCCCATCTCGTTCAGCAGTATAACGAACTTGCTCAGAACCTGGATTAATCCCAAATTCTGCTTTCGTTTTTAATCCTTTATCTAATGCTTGTTGTGCAATTGATGAAGCTCTTGATAAATCTTCATAAGATGAGTTGGTACAAGAGCCAATTAATCCCCATTCAACTTTCATTGGCCAATCATTAGCTTTTGCTTTTTCTGTCATTTCCTTTCCAACAGTTGTTGACAAATCTGGTGTAAAAGGTCCATTTAAAAGTGGTCCCAATTCAGATAGATTTATTTCAATTACCTGATCAAAATATTTTTCGGGATTTGCATACACTTCTGGATCTGCTGTTAAATATTCTTTGACTTTATTTGCAGCATCTGCAACATCTTCTCTATCTGTTGCGCGTAAATAGCGTTCCATAGAATCGTCGTAACCAAATGTAGAAGTAGTTGCCCCAATTTCCGCACCCATATTACAAATAGTTCCTTTTCCAGTACATGACATAGCTATTGCCCCAGGTCCAAAATATTCAACGATAGCTCCTGTTCCACCTTTCACAGTCAATATTTCAGCCACCTTAAGAATTACATCTTTAGGTGCTGTCCAACCAGATAATTTGCCGGTTAATCTAACACCAATCAATTTTGGAAATTTCAATTCCCAAGCCATTCCAGCCATAACATCAACTGCATCTGCTCCTCCAACTCCAATTGCTACCATTCCCAATCCACCAGCATTTACAGTATGTGAATCTGTACCAATCATCATTCCTCCAGGAAATGCATAATTTTCTAATACAACCTGATGAATAATTCCAGCACCTGGTTTCCAGAATCCAATTCCGTATTTATTTGAAACAGAAGCTAAGAAAGTCAAATACTTCACTACTTACTTCATTTGCTCGTTTTAAATCTTGTGCAGCTCCTTCTTTGGCTTGAATTAAATGGTCACAATGCACTGTTGTTGGAACAGCCACTTTGCTTTTTCCTGCTTGCATAAACTGCAATAAAGCCATTTGTGCCGTTGCATCTTGACAAGCAATTCTATCTGGTGCAAAATCAACATAATCTTTTCCTCTTGTAAAAGCTTTAGTTGGCTTTACCATCCCAAAGGTGACTATATAATATTTTTTCTGATAAGTGTTAATGGTTTTCCAACGACTTCACGAGCTGCATCAACACGTTCTGCCACTTGACTAGTAAACCTTTTTTATCATGTCAATATCAAAAGCCATATTACTTATTTTTTCTTGTTATTATTTTTAGTCTTGCGAATTTACAAAATCAACATCAATTTTTAAAAGATTTGCAATAATTTACGCATACATTTGATGAAATTTTATCTTATCCATCAATATTAATCAATTTATATAAAATATTGACCCTTATACATGTAAAATACTGTAAATAATTTAATTACGAACTATTTATTCAATTTTAACTAAGAACGGTTTATCTCTTATATCCATCATAGGTTTTTCATAAATACGATATAAGATATACGATAACAATATGGTTGTAATTATATAAACCGATATGTACACAAACACATCAAACTTTGCAAGTCCTTCTGAAGGAATATAATACTTAAGGAGTTGCAATACAATTGAATAATGCAATAAATACATAGAATAAGAAATAAGGCTAATATAAGTCACTGGTACAAGAATTAATCTTGGAGCCGATTTTAATATAGATAATAGTGGTAAACAAAACGCAATAGCAATGGAATTAATTGGTAAATAAAATACATTCCAGAAAAATGGATGCGTTTCAATAAACACCCTTTGAGTTGGAATAATAAAATTCAATATTCCAAATATTAAAACTCCAATCAAAAAACTTAACCAACTAAACTTTTGCCAAATATTTGGTTTTATCATAGAAAAATATGATGCCAACACACCATAATAAATAGCATCTATTCGATAGATTGTTATAGCTTTTAAATTGACGTTCCAAAACATCATATCGGAATTGGAAATAGCTAAGTTGTAAATAATTTTAGTAATTATAAAGAACAAAATTATACAAATAGTGATAATCGCAAATAACTTCTTCTTGTTTGTTTTTATTTTAAAATAACAAACTATATAAAGTAGTAATGGGCCAATAATATAGGCAAATTCTTCAATCGGCAAACTCCATGATTCACTAAAAAAAAGAGGCATTTCCCAGGCGAAATTTTGCATAAATAAAAAATAGAGCCATAAATTGTCTGGGTAGTTCAGTACCCAGAAAAACCGCTAATAATTATATTCACTATTAAGATTAAATAATAATTAGGTAAAGTCCTGAACCATCTGCGAATCCAGAAATACTTTACTTTATTAAAGTTGAAGTCATCCTGATATAAATAATTTAAAAACAATTCTTCCTATTAGAAATCCACTCAACACAAAAAAAATCTCTACTCCAATAACTCCTGCAAGACTCAAAAGATCCGGAATTAGTCCCTTGGCTCCTGGAACTATCCATAGTGTATGAGAAAAAACCACCAGCAAGATGGCAACTGCCCTCATAATGTCCAGTCCAAAAATTCTTTTGCTATAATCTATTTGCATTAAAAAGCGTTATTTTTGTTTATGCAGGTTGACCTCTTATTATGAAATCTAAAGTAGTAAAATATTTATTGTTTTTAGGATTGCTCACAATTGTTGTTGGGGGAATTTACTATTTAAATTTAAGTAATAGACATAAGGCAATTGTAAAAACACAACTTCTGCATCGTTTGGGTTTGGTAGACAATAAGTGGCATGTAGAAATTGGTGATTCTATTACATCTTTCATTACTCCTACTCTTGTGGTTGACAACATTTACAAATCAATGGAAGGTCCTAAAGCCACTCAGGCTTTTCAGCTCAATCCTAATAAAAGTGAATTGGTTTGGTTAACCTCATTTGAAACAATTGCTTTGAGCAATAATGAAAATGACACATTGTCCAACGACTACATATGCCATAGTAATGTGGATTATTATGATGGCGAACATTTTAGTAAATGGAATTTGGATCATAGAATTGGTGAACAATATCCGCGTTTAACCTCCATGAGCAACGGTGTTGAAAGTTATAGTTTTCCAGATGGATTTGGATTTCCATTATTTACTAATGAGAATTTGTTTTTAGCCTCACAATCTTTAAATCATAATATTAAGAATAAATCATTCTCGATCAAGCATAAAATAAATTTAGGTTACAAACCTCATAATGCAAATATGAAGCCTTTAAAAAGTAAAACCATTTTTGTTATGCTTCCTTTTGCAACCAATGAAATAGATTTTAAGAATCCTGAACAAGCAGATCCAAATGCATGTTTACCTGTAGACCTTAAAAATCATATTTATTCCGATGAAGATGGAAACACATTAACAGGTCATTGGGTAATTTTTCCAGGTCGCAAAACCTATAGATCTGATGTTACTAAACAACTAGCCTTAAAAGATACATCAAGCATGCATCATATATCAGTTCACTTACATCCTTTTGCCGAAGAATTATCTTTACGTGATATGACTTCAGATAGTATTTTATTTATTTCTAAGGCCAAGAATTATAAAGATAAAATTGGACTGCAAAAAGCAAACTCTTTTTCCAGTTCTCAAGGTGTGATATTATACCCCGATCACCAATACGAATTGATTCTTAAAGTGAATAATACAAGTGCAGAAAATCAAGATATGATGGCCAGTATGTTCGTATTTCTTTATGACAAGGAAATGGATGAAAAAATACAGAAATATCACCAAAACCAATGAATAAATTTTTAAAAGTCACATTTCTGTTATTAGTAATTTGCTCATGTAAAACAGAAGATAAAACATTACCTGTTTTGAGTTTTAAAGTGAATGATGACGGAATTAAGGAGTACTATACAATTTCCTATGATGGTTTTGTTAATCAGTTTAATGAAAGTTTTACAACACATAATATGAAAGGCAAAGTGTGTGTTGCAAATTTCTTTTTTACAAGATGTCCCAGTATTTGTCCTCCTATGAGGAAAGAACTTATCAAACTCGCAGATGACTTAAAATATTATGATGATTTTATGATCATATCACACACAATTGATATGTCTCATGATACAGTAGAGGTTTTAAATAGTTATTGGAAAACGACTGAAATTCCGGCCTCAAAATGGCAATTTTTAAGAGCTACGGAATCCAATACCAAAGCACAAGCCAAACAATTTATGACCAATTTTAGGCCTAATGAGGATGGAACAGATTTTTACCATAGTAGTTATATAGCTCTGATTGATAAAAAACAACAAATACGCGGATTCTACAATACGTTAACTCCTGAAGACATGGAACGATTGATTGAAGATATTAAGTATTTGGTCGATTGAATTAAAACAAACTCTTAATAATCTGAACCTCAGTAATACCTTCTGCTTCAGCCTTATAATTCTTAATAATTCTATGTCTTAAAATACTCATCGCAACTGCCTGAACATCTTCAATATCCGGAGAGAATTTACCATTTATTGCGGCATGTGTTTTAGCTGCCAAAATTAAATTTTGAGAAGCTCTAGGTCCTGCTCCCCAATCAATATAGTTCTTAACCAAATCTGTTGCTGCATCGCTATCAGGTCTGGTTTTACTAACTAAACTCACTGCATATTCAATCACATTATCGGCAACAGGAATGCGTCTAATTAAGTGTTGAAAGTCAATAATTTCCTGAGCAGTAAACAAACTATTAACTGTATGCAAAATCATCGTTAGTTGTATTCTTTACTACCTGAACTTCCTCATCAAACGATGGGTATTCTAAAGTTAATATGCAAACATAAAACGGTCCAACTGGGCTTCTGGTAAAGGATATGTACCTTCCTGTTCGATTGGATTTTGAGTAGCCAATACAAAATAAGGGAGATCAAGTTTATAATGATGACCAGCTACAGTTACAGATCGTTCCTGCATGGCCTCTAAAAGAGCTGCCTGTGTTTTAGGAGGCGTTCTGTTAATTTCATCTGCAAGAATAATATTTGCAAAAACAGGACCTTTTATGAATTTAAAATGTCTGTCCTCATCTAAAATCTCACTGCCTAAAATATCGCTTGGCATAAGATCTGGAGTAAATTGGATACGTTTGAAATCTAATCCCAAAGCCTGAGCAATTGTATTGACCATTAAGGTTTTTGCTAGTCCAGGCACACCTATTAATAAAGAGTGTCCACCTGAAAATATGGAGATCAGTATTTGGTTTACTACTTCATCCTGACCAACTATAACTTTGGCTATTTCGGTTTGAAGTTGTTTGTATTTAGTTACAAGTTGCTTAATAGCAGCTACATCCGACATATGGTCTATAGTTTTAACCAGTTACTGGCATAATCACAATCTCTATGTTCTCCTATTATCTTAACATAGGTATCCATAATTTTTTCATTTTGCCACTTTTCAATTGCCTTGAACTGTTTTTCCTGTAAAGCAAGTGCCTTAATTTTTAAATAATCTCTGGCAAAATCCGCTTCATGCTCATCCATTCTATCAGTGACAGTCAATATCTTGAATTTGGTGTTATTAATTCTATCTTCGTCTTTTAATACCAAACTTACTTCACCACTTTTTAAATCCTGAATCTGCGAATATAATTCCGGATCCATTCTTGTCAATTCAAAACTATAATCCTGTGTCTCCGGATTTATTAATTGTCCTCCATCCTGTCTGGTTTCTTTTTCATCTGAAAATTCTCTTGCTGCTTCTTTAAATTCTAATTCACCATCGACAATTCGTTTTCGTATCTTTTCCAGTTTTTCTTTAGCTTCTTGTATTGTTTCTTCGTTTACTTCCGGTTTTATAACAATGTGTCGCACATCATATTCCTGACCGCGAATTTTATCTAACTTAATAATATGATATCCAAAATCTGTTTTAAATGGTTCCGATACTTCCCCTTCCTGCAATCGGAAAGCAACATCTCTAAACTCTTTTACCATTCTTGGTCGTTTTCTATTCAAGGTATATTTCCCACCATTGGATCGTGATCCTTCATCCTCGGAATATAAAACTGCCTTAGTTGCAAAACTTGAACCATTGTCCACAACATCGGCCCGAATCTGATTTAACAGATCAATTACTTTTTGGACTTCATCAAGAGTAGATATTGGCATAACAACAATTTGTGCAACCTTAAGTTCTGTTCCAAATGTGGGGCGTTCTTCCTTTGGAATGTTATTAAAGAACTGTCTCACTTCTTCTGGAGTAACCTCTACATCTTCTATAATTTTTTGCTGCATTTGGCTCGCCAACTTGTTGTTCTTATTAATTTCGAACATTTCATCCCTGAAACTTTTTTCGTCATCCTTATTGTAGAATTCCAACAATCGTTCCATAGAACCATTTGTTTGTTGTAAAAATTGGCTTATTTGTTGATCTACATAAGATCGTATTTCGGCATCAGAAACTTCCAGACTATCCTGAATTGCATGATGTGCGTAAAGCTTATCTTCCAGTAGTTTACCAAATAACTGGCAACGTGATATCTCCTCGGTTGAAACACCCTGAGCCTTTAACTGTTGAAAGGTCTTATCGATATCAGAATCCAAAACAATATAGTCTCCAACAACTGCCGCAACACCATCTACTTTAAATGGTTTGAAAGGATTTAGACTATCGACTAAAACCTTAGATTGTTCTTCTTCTTTTTTATCCTCTATTAATTCCTGGGCATTTAATGAAAGAGAAAATAATATGGCTAATGATAAAAGGAAACTTCGTAGTTTAATCGTAGATTTCAAATTGGTTATTTTTAATTGCATCTGAAGTAATATCTTTTTCTAATTCTCTAATTAATTCTAATTTTCTTCTATTAATGACTATTTGATCTATTGTAGGTTTAACATACTCTAAAGGAGCCGTTTCATTCCGTAACAGAACGTCATTAATCTGCATCAAATATACTCCTAATGAATCTTTGAGTTGTATAAAATTAGATTTTTTTAACAGTTGATTTTTATTTTCTGATGTAATTACCGGAATTTTATTTACCGCCTGACTTAGTTTTACCCAGATTGAATCATTCAAGGAATAAGAACTGAATTGAATCGCTATAGAATCTAAGTATATTTTATCCTCTACATTGAATCTTCTGAACTGTTCTTTTATTTGTGAAAAATCAGTTCTACTCTCATCAACTTTTATATACCTTAATTTAATCAATTCTTCATTAAGTTTGAATGTTTCACTGTTATTTTCATAAAATTCATCAGCCTCTGCAGCACTTACAGTTTCATCCAGATCTCTTTTAACCAAGGCTTCAACATAAGCTTTCGTAAATAGATCTTTTCGATACTGATCTATCAACTTATTAAATTCAGCCTGCTTTTCTTCAGAAAGGTTAAGTTCTGCACCATCAATTAAAAGCTGTTGAGTTGCCCAACGTGTAATATAATTGTTAACTATTAAAGTGCTATCCTCTTCACTGGTTTCGTCTGTAATCAAATCTTGCATGTCTTCATCATATAGATATACTTCATTAACTCTGGCTATGGCGTTTTGCTGTTCTTTTCTCACAAAATAATCGCAGGAAAAAAGTAGCATCATACAAACTAATATGCAGATCGTGTTTTTCAATTATTTGTTATTTGTGTTTTAATTTTGTCTAAAACATCGGTGTTTAATTCAACTAAATAAGTTTCACGAAGATTTTGTATCCAGGATTTTTCTTTTGCTTCCTGAAAGTCTGTAATGACTCTTCCTTTAGCATCTTCAAAAGTCAACTGTTCATTTGGTAATAGCTTCTTGACATTAGCTATTACGAAAGAATCATTATGCCTGTATATTTTAGATAATCCTTCTTTAAATTGAAAATCTGAGGGTAGAGCCTGATGCGTTTTATCCATTATTCCGGAAGTGAATATCACATCTACTTTTCCTTTTTTGTTTAAAGTTTCTTTAATTTTTTCTTCATTAAAACCATCAGATAACATTTTAGAAACTTTTTTGATAATCTTTTCTTTAGGTGAGGATGCTACAAGTACTTCTACTCGCTCATTTAAAATATATTTGCTCTTATTTTTGTCATAGAATTCCTTGAGACCGAGACTGTCTTTTTTGGCCGCATTCCATATTTCAGATTCCATTAATTCAAAAAGAAGAAGCCCATCTCTATATTCAGCTACTATATTCGCAAACTCTTCATTCTCATTTTCAAGATTATCTTCATAGTATTTTAAAACAGAACTGTCTATAAACTCTTTATAATTTTCTTCAACTACAATTGATAGTGGTTTTTGACTCCTAAGCTTGCGTTGCGCATTTTTTAAGTATGTAGCAAATTCACCATAAGTGATCTGCTTTTTTCCAATTATATTTAGGAGTTTTCCAGTATTCAAATTTTCAGGAACCTCCCAAGTACGTTTGTAAAACGAATCTGTAACTATACTGTTAAAATACTCTAAGGCTTCATTGTTTAATTCTACATTGTAGTAAGCTCTGATCTTATTTTTAAACGCATCATTTATCAATTTAGATCTGGAATCTCTTTTAACTTTAAGCTCTAACTGACCTTTCATTTTTTCAAAAGACTCAACGGGCTTTTTTCTGATTAGTTTTATAATATGCCAGCCAATTTCGGTTTCGACTGGTTCGGAATAGTCGTCCTTAGTAGCTAAACTAAAAGCTGTTTCTTCAAAGTTCTTTGAGTTTAACTGTCCACTGCTAAAAGGTGATAGTTTTCCACCTTTACTTGCAGAACTTTTGTCTTCAGAAAATTGTTTAGCTAAACTTTCAAAACTTTCTCCCTGTTGTAATTTGGTATATATGTCTTTAATTCGTTGTTCTGGATCTTGAGAAACTGAATCTTGTTCCTTCTTTTGTTTTGAAACTAATATATGAGCCACCTCAATTTCTCCTTTAGATTTTCTTTTGTCAAATATTTTTACCACATGATATCCAAAACGTGTTCTGAATGGTTGTGATAACTCTCCTACAGGTGTATTAAATGCGGCAGATTCAAACGAGTATACCATTCTGAATCCACCAAAAAAGCCTAGATCTTCCGCAAAAATGGTTTGACCATTGTGAACTTTATTTTTTACTGTTTCAAAACCTTCGCTTAAAACCTGATTGCGAAGTTTTACAATTTCATTGTAAGCCTTTAAAGTATCTTCTACAGGTGCATCTTCAGGTAATCTAACCAATACATGACCAGCATTCACCTCGTAAGAAATTCGATCATAAGCCTCTTTAACAAGTGATTCTGTGACTTGGGTATCTGTTAAAAAATTCTTTGCCAGTTGTTTACGGTAATTAGACAACTCTCTCAGATATTCAGGCTTTTTATCAAGCTCTAATTTTTTAGCCTCTTGTAACTTTAATTTATAGTCAACAAAAAGACCCAAATAATTATCAATATCTTTTTGAGATTCATCCTTTACAAGGTCAAGATTCTTATTGTAAACCCTTATAAATTCAGAGGCTAAAACCTCTTCATCATTAACCGTAAAAAGAATTTCTTTTTCATTTATTTGTGCAGTAGTAAAAAGTGAGAAAAAAGATGTTAAAAGAAGGAAATAAAAATTAGTTTTCATTTGTCAATTAAATTAATTTCTGCTAAGAGCAAAAATAGTAATATTAGTGTATTATACAAGTTCGATTAACAAACGATTCACAACCTATTTTAGTATTATGAATCTAGCATAATTTTATTAGTATAATTAATTTGTTCTTCTTCGATATTGTTGATTCGGAAGGGTTCGAATTTTTTCAATATATTTATTAGAATTAAAACCAACTAATTATGAAATATACGAGCAGTATTATAGTAGAATTGACCCTAGATAAATTTATAGAGAAAATGGATAATTCCGATAATATGAAACATTGGCAAAAAGGCTTAGTTAGTTACGAGCAATTAGAAGGGAAACCGGGTGAAGTTGGAGCTAAAATGAAGCTTAGCTATAAATTTAAAAACCGTGAAATGGAACTTATTGAGACCATAACACATAAAAAATTACCTAACGAATTTAACATGACCTATACAACTAAAGGTATGAAGAATCATGTCGAAAATCTCTTTGAACAAACAGCTGAAGGAAAAACCAAATGGACAAGTAATACAGAATTTATTCCTGACAATTTAATGATGAAAGTCATGACCACTTTTATGAAAGGAGCTTTTAAAAAACAATCCATGAAATATATGGTAGATTTTAAGAATTTTGCCGAAAATGGAATCTCAGTTGCGAATGCGTAAACTAAAACTTATTTGGGATTTTCGTGGACCGGATGCATTTCGCATAGCGGAGCATCATGAATTACATCTTAAGGAATTTATTGCAAGCAAAAAGTTGGATATGAATATTACCGGAGTTGAATACGTGTCAGAAATACATTCAATAGCTTATTTAGTAGTAAATGAAAATGAAATGAAACCCATTAGAGATACATTAAGACCGCATCGTGGCCAAGTTTTTAAAACAAGTTAACAATGTACAAGTATTATCCTTTTTTCGTATTAATCTTCTTATTTAGCCTATTCCCTAGTTGTATTGGTCAATCAAATAATACCAACAAATCAAATCAAAACAGGCAAGGGATAAATCAGGGTTTAGTTGGAGGTCCATTTGAAAACAGTGAATTCATGTATATAGGTATGCCCGAAAAGATCAACTCAGTTGATACAAGTGCAGGCTGGACTCAAATAGGGCAAAAATTATTGATAAATGGTAAGATCTTAAAACCGGATGGTAAAACTCCCGCCTCAGATGTTATCTTGTATTACTATCATACAGATACTAAAGGGCACTACGCCAACAAACCAGAATTAGATAAACGGGTTGCTCGCCATGGTTATATTCGTGGTTGGGTTAAATCAGATAAAAATGGTAATTATTCTATATACACAGTTCGTCCCGGCTCATATCCTAATTCCAATTCTTCGGCTCATATTCATCCTTCTATTAAAGAGCCTAATCCCATCAACGAATATTATATAGACGAATTTGTTTTTGATGACGATAGTCTTTTAACTACAAGACAAAGAAAAAAACTGGAAAATCGTGGTGGTAGTGGCATTTTAAAGGTCTCGAATTCAGGTGACATGCAAATTGCAAATCACACTATTATACTTGGTTTGAATATTCCTAATTATCCAAATTAAGATGAAAAAAACCTCATCGCGGGCAATTATACCAGTAGTAATATTCTTTTCTTTTTAAGATAAATAATTCGATATTTCAGAATCTAATCAGAAATTCAAAATAAAATAGTAAATTAGAAACTTATCATATTACTTTTAAATAATAAAATCCAACTAATTATGAAATCAAAAAAAATTATTAACCTATTGCTTTCTACAGCATTAGTATTATTTACTTTCTCTTGTAAGCAAAAAGAGAATATTGCAGAAACTAGTTCAGCAAATTTAGATTTACCCTATACAACACAGTCTGAAGAGGCACTCAATCAGTTTAAAGACGGATTACTAGCTTTAGATTTAGGTGATAATCAGCGAGCGCGCCCTCATTTTGACAAGGCTATTGAATTGGATACGGATTTTGCCGTTGCCTATGTCTATCGTTCATATACCAGCAGATCAGGTCAAGAGTTTGCTACAGATGTTAAAATTGCCAATGAAAAAAATAAAAACCTCTCAGATGCAGAACAACTATTGGTTGAATTAAATAATGCTTTCTTAACAGGTGATGCTGATAAAAGAATGTCCATTTCTAAAAGCATGGTAGAAAAATATCCGGATGTGGCCAGATCACATGTAATGCTTGGCCAGGCATACGGTGCATTAAAGATCCAATGAATGCACGAAAATGTTATGAAAAAGCAATTGAATTAAATCCGAATTGGAATGTTGGGTATTCGTCATTAGCAGGTTCGTATGTTTTTGAAGAACCTAAAGACTTGGCAAAAGCTGAAGAATATACGAAAAAGGGAATTGTAGAATTGTATCCTAATGAATCTCGCACACATATCTCTTTGGGAGATGTTTATCGTGCACAACAAAATTTTGATAAAGCATTGGCATCTTATGTTAAAGCTGGTGAATTGGATCCTAATGACCCTGTAGCTTTTTCTAAAGCAGGACACGTCAATACCTATTTAGGAAATTTTGATGAAGCAAGAAAAGATTTTGAAAAAAGTGGATCACTCAGTGACTTTCCTGCAGGTGAGTTGAATTTTAAAGCCTTTACGCATTTATATGAAGGAAATCATGCTAAAGGAATGGCTTGGTTAAAAGAACAGGCTATGAACTTAGATAAGTCCGGATTAGCTAAAGACAGGCTTATGTCTTCTCAAGCAAATCTCTTACAATAATTGTATGTGGATAGCCTATTATTTAGGTGATGCTGAAGAATTAAAATCTATAATGTCGCAATACCAGCCTCTAGATTATGAAAATTCTAAAAGTGTTGGTTCTAAAGAATCGATGATATTCCATGATGCCGAAGTAAATTTTATTAATGGTATGATTGCCGTTTTAGAAGGAAATTTGGAATTAGCTAATGAAAATGCTGAAGCTCAAAAAAATGATTTAGCTCCTATTAATAACCCTACAAAGCTAGAAGATTATAATTTTTTAAAAGGAGAAATTGCAATGCACGAAAAGAAATATGCAGATGCAGTCACCTATTTTGAAAAAGCAGACTTAGATGATATTTTTGCAAAATACAAATTAGCAATGGCGAATAAAAAAGATGGAAACAAGGATAGAGCAATGAAAATATTAAAAGAAATTTCAGAATATAACTTTAACGATATTGGTAATGCTTTAGTGAGAAAAAAAGTAAAAGACATGCTTTCTTCATCATCTTAAAACTAATTTATTTAATATAAATCGGAAATCTTTATTATTAGGTTTCCGATTTTTTTTTGAGATAAATTTAGACCCAATGAAAAGAAATTGAAACTAGAATTGCAAAACTATATTCTTCCTTCATTAAAATATTTTATCTTGAATAATTAGGAGATTCTTTTGTTCCCGCTAATAATAATCCTATCATAACAGAATCTGCTCCTTCTGCAATGGCATTTGGTATAACCCCTGTATAGCGAATTCCTCCATTTGCAATAACTGGCACTTCATTTTATGGCTGCTGCCACTTCTAAAACTGCAGAAAATTAAGAGTATTAAATTTTGAAATATTTTAATAGAATATGACCAATTAAATGTATAAGAATGTGTGCAAAACACATTAAAGAAATATTTCTTTAATGTTAGTTTTTACATTATATTTGTTAAGAATTAAATAAAGATAAATTTCTTTAATAAATGAAAAAGACATTATCTACAAAAAATAATAAAGTAACTATTCCTGTACCAACCATAAGAAGGTTGCCACTGTACCTTTCATTTTTAAAATCAATAAAAAAGAAAGAAAATACATTTATAACAGCTCCAAGAATAGCACAAGAATTGCTTGTTGATCCATCACAAATCACAAAGGACTTTTCATATATTAAAGTAAAAGGAAAGACAAAGATAGGTTACGAAATTAATTTACTAATTAATGTAATTGAATCTTTTTTAGGTTATGATATACATCGAAAAGCATTTATAGTTGGAGTTGGAAACCTAGGAACAGCATTAATGAAGTTTAATGAGTTTAACTTTGTGGGCATAGAAATTATTAAAGGCTTCGATATAGCTAATGAAAAAACAGGGATAGAAGTGAACCGTATTAAAACATTTAATATTGAAACTATTAAAGATAATTATGATAAAACACCTGTTGATATTGGTATAATAACAGTACCTCATGACCAAACACAAAAAGTGGCTGATACTTTAATTGAATGCGGTATAAAAGCAATTTGGAATTTCTCAACGATGCCAATATCTGCACCAGAGAATATAATAATAGAAAACACATGCATAGATTCAAGTCTGGCAATGATAAAATGGAAATTGAATAAGAATAAATCCCTAATCTATAAAAATAGAATACTATAAATTATCAAAACAAAAAAAAACAACATATGAACCACAAACAATGTATTTTATCAGCAATATTACTTTTTTTATTTAGTGCTTGCCAACCTCAAACACAAGAAAAAGAAATTAGTGTATCAGAAATTCAAACTGAACAATTAATTAATGAAATTGATGTTCATGACCTACAAATTTTAGAAATTGACAAATGTGAATATATCTTTTACAAAAAAAGCCCTAGTACAAACAGGGGGTACGGTTTCATGGCTCATAAAGGAAATTGTAAAAATCCCATTCATTATTATAGTAGAAACAAAAAAGATCATAATTAAATTAAGGGACATATTAAGCTTGAATTAATGATTTTAAAATTAATAGGTAATATAGCAGGTAAACTAAAGACCTCTTTTTTTGATTTGTTACCCATTATTGTGGTAGTATCATTTTTTCAAATTGTAGTATTACAACAACCCTTTCCTAATCTGATCTGAAATTCTTGTAGGTTTAGTTTTTGTAGTATTAGGACTTATGCTATTTGTAGAAGGACTTGAGATAGGCTTGTTTCCTATTGGAGAGAATTTATCCTATGCCCTGGCCAAAAAAGGAAGTTTGTTTTGGCTTTTGTTATTTTCTTTTCTTCTGGGGTTTTCAACAACCATTGCAGAACCTGCATTAATTGCTGTTGCAAAAGAAGCCGCAGAAATAGCTGTTAAATCAGATTTAATAAAACCCGAAATTGAATCAAGTTATGCTTTTGGTTTACGATTATCTGTAGCTATTTCTGTTGGATTGGCAATACTTATCGGAATTTGGCGAATCATTAAGGGCTGGCCTATATATTACTTAATTATTGGTGGATATATAATGGTAATTGTAATGACCTTATTTGCACCAGAAGAAATCATTGGGATTGCTTATGATGCTGGTGGTGTTACAACATCTACGATAACAGTACCCTTGGTTACTGCTCTTGGAGTTGGTTTGGCTACGGTAATTGAAGGCAGAAGTCCTCTAACAGACGGATTTGGATTAATAGCATTTGCATCGCTTTTACCAATGATATTTGTAATGGGCTATGGAATGTTAATCTTTTAAGTTTACAAGTATGTTAAAAGAACTTGGAATTACTTTTTTAAACACAATCAGGGATGTAGCACCTATTGTATTATTAATTGCCGTATTCCAGATTTTTATTATAAAAAAATCTATTCCAAATCTAAAAAATGTTGTTTTTGGAGTTGTATTGGTTGTTTTTGGATTAACCTTTTTCCTTATGGGATTGGAACAAGCATTATTTCCACTGGGAGAGTTAATGGCTAAGCAACTTTCTGATCCGGAGTTTGTTGGTGAAAAATTATTCCGGTTCATTAACAGACTGGCAAGCTTATTATTGGGTATATATTTTTGCAGCATTAATAGGATTTTCTACCACCATTGCTGAACCTTCACTATATGCAGTAGCAGTAAAGGCCAATGAAGTATCCGGAGGAACGATTGGTACATTTTATCTTCGTTTAGTTGTGGCCATAGGTGTGGCCTTTGCATTGGTTGTTGGCACCTATCGCATTGTGGTTGGTGATTCTTTGGCTACCTATATTATGGTAGGCTATATTATAGTGGTGATTCAAACCATATTTGTAAAAAAAGACCTTGTAGCTTTGGCTTACGATTCAGGAGGTGTTACTACTTCTACAGTCACTGTTCCTATTGTGGCAGCTTTGGGATTGGGACTTGCATCAGTTGTTCCAGGTCGAAATCCGGCATTAGATGGATTTGGATTGATTGCCTTTGCCAGTGTTTTTCCAATAATTACAGTTTTAGGATATGCACAAATAAATGACTTAATAAAATATATAAATAAATTTAAAAAATTAAAATCATGAGATTTGATTTAATAGTAGGATTTGTAAACCCAAACATCACTGAAAAAGTTATCAAAACAGCTAAAAATTCAGGAGCAACTGGCGATGTAATTATTCAGGGCAAAGGTAGTGGTATAGAACCATCTAATTTTTTGGGATTATCTATACAAGACAAAACAGATATCATTCTTTTTGTGGTAGAAGAACATCATACCAACAAAATAATAGAATCTGTTTCAGAGGAATTCAATATTGAAAATCCCGGGAACGGAATATTGATAGCTCTAAATATTGATAAAGTTGTAGGTTTATCAAAACAAATCAAGAAAATTAGAGAGAACCTCAAAACAGAACAATTATAAATATTAAGATTATGGAAACTTTTAAAAAAGCAAAGGAGATAGCTTCTGATAAACTATTCTTTATTGATGGTCTGGCAAGTGTAAGAGATGCTGTTCAATTAATGAAAGAGAAAAATGTTCAGGCGCTTATAATTCAGAAAAGAAATAATGCTGACGCCAACGGAATTATTACTGTGAATGATATCATAAAAGGCGTAATAATTCCAAACAAAACCCTCGATGAAGTAAGTGTGTATGAAATTATGACCAAACCTGTGTTTTCAATCTCAGCTCACTTAAATGTAAAGTATGTGCCAAGGTTAATGTATAATTACAATGTGAGAATTGCACCTGTTGAAGAAAATGGAGAGTATATTGGGATTATTGACTATACTCAATTTTTATTTGCCAGGATTTAGAGTCTTGTCGCAAGGGTTGTAAAGGTTAAAAGATATTTTACCTTGAATAATTAGGGGCTTCTTTTGTTATAGTCACATTATGTGGGTGACTTTCATGTATTCCAGCAGATGATATTTTAACAAACTGTCCTGTTTCTTTAAGCGTATTTATATCTTTTGCTCCACAATATCCCATTCCTGCTCGTAAACCACCTATAAATTGGTGAATACTTTCAAATAATTCACCTTTATAAGGTACACGTCCTACAATACCTTCTGGTACTAATTTTTTAATATCATCTTCTACATCTTGAAAATATCGATCTTTACTACCTTGTTTCATAGCTTCTACAGAACCCATTCCTCTGATATGACTTAAACTTACGTCCTTCGTAAATAATAGTTTCTCCTGGAGATTCTTTTGTTCCTGCTAATAAGGAACCTAACATCACACAATCTGCTCCTGCTGCAATAGCTTTAGGAATATCTCCTGTATAACGAATTCCTCCATCTGCAATTACTGGAACTCCACTTCCTTTAATAGCTGCAGCTACTTCTAATACTGCAGAAAATTGTGGAAAACCAACTCCTGCAACCACTCGTGTTGTACAAATAGATCCTGGTCCAATTCCTACTTTTACAGCATCTGCTCCTGCTTCAACCAAATATTTAGCAGCTTCTGCAGTTGCTATATTTCCTACAATAACATCTAATTTTGGGAACTTCTTCTTTATTTCTTTTAAAATAGTTACCACTCCTTTAGTATGTCCATGTGCTGTATCAATAATTATAGCATCTATACTGGCTTTTACCAAAGCTTCTGCTCTTTTAACAGCATCACCTGTTACACCTATTGCTGCAGCAACTCTTAAACGACCATATTTATCTTTATTAGAAATTGGTTTCTGGATGAGTTTTGTAATGTCTCTAAATGTAATTAACCCAATAAGTTTATTGTTTTTATCTACAACTGGTAATTTTTCAATTTTATGTTCTTGTAAAATAACTTCTGCATCTTGTAATGATGTGCCTTCTCCTGCAGTTACCAAATTTTCAGAGGTCATTACCTCAATAATTGGTCGGTTATTATTTCTTTCAAAACGCAAATCACGATTGGTTACAATTCCTTTTAATATACCATTATCATCAACAATAGGAATCCCTCCAATGCTATGCTCCTTCATATTCTGCTTTGCATCTAATACTATTGCAGTCAACGGCAAAGTTACCGGATCGATAATCATACCGCTTTCTGCACGTTTTACCTTTCTAACCTTTTCTGCTTGTTGCTCAATAGTCATATTTTTATGAAACACACCAATACCACCTTCTTGAGCCATAGCAATAGCCATTTTGCTCTCTGTAACCGTATCCATTGCTGCAGATACAATTGGAACATTTAAAGTTATATTACGTGAAAATTTACTTTTTATGCTGACTTCTCTTGGTAGAACTTCTGAAAAGGCAGGAACAAGAAGAACATCGTCGTAAGTTAGACCTTCTCCTAGAATTTTGTTTTGATGAGCTATCATGTGCAATTACGGTTATAATTGCGTGCAAATATACAGTATTTTAAAGACTATATTATTACCAAAGTGTTAAAGCTCAAAAAAGAGGGCAACGTTTGCAGAATTTCTTTTCTTTTTCAAGATATTTTTCGCAACACTCTTTCTTTTTATTCTTTTTCTTCTTTTTATCCTTCTTTTTTTTCTTTTTCTTGTCTTTTGCCATCGCTTAAATAACGCTAATAAAGTTTATTTATGCAAAAAAAAAGATTCCAGGATTGGAATCTTTTAAAAATAATCATTCTTTACTGCTAAATATTTTCAGGTACATCTGCTTCATTGGCTATCGCATTAATATCTCTATCAAACATATAATGTCCTGATTTATCATCACCTATTATATTAAGCTTATCCAATAAAGTTCTTGCTACAGCTTCTTCTTCCAATTGTTCTGATACATACCATTGCATGAAGTTGTGAACGTTATAATCCTTGTGCTGTAAGCACTCAAAAATAATATGGTTTATTTTTTCTGTCACAAATATTTCACTGCTAAGGAATTTATCAAATAATTCGTTCAAAGATTTAAAATCAGCCTTAGGTTTATCTAATGCGGGTACAACTACTTTTCCGCTTCGCTCATTTATAAACTTGACCAATTTGCTCATGTGAACTCGTTCTTCTTCAGATTGTAAATAAAAGAAATCAGAAACTCCCTTATATCCTTTAGAATCAGCCCAAGAGGCCATTGCCAAATATTGCATAGATGCCGAAGCTTCATATTTAACCTGATCGTTCAATAATTTTTCTATTGTTGCATTCATAACATATTAATTTTAATTATGCGAAGATACTGAAAAGTTGAACCTTAGTAAAGGTATTTAGATATTTAGAATTAATCTAAGAAATAATTTTTTTTACATGCAGCAATTGAACTAGAATTATTAATACAGAAGCGCTAAAAGAAAGGGTCATAAGCGTTCCTGAAAATATAACAACATATTTCATCCATAGCGTTCCTGTCCATAGGAGGTAGATTCCTCCAAAAGTTAATATAACAGAAAAAAAAGGCTCGATCATTAAAAAAAGTTTCAGCTTATAATTAAGCTTAGTGATGCTTAAGATTAATCCGACTAAAAAGAAAATTATTGACATGGATAGTATATGACTGTGGGCAATAGAAAGCATTTCCTTATCACTTTTTTTAAACTTCATAACTGCGGCATCCTCTTCAGCTTCATTACCAAGATATTGTTCTTGAATACCATGTGGATTAACAGATGAAGTTTCATTAACAAAGGATAATCCAGTATAAAATCCTATACTTAATACAACTAAAAACGCAACTATTAATAGTTTAATTTCTTTGGATAAAGTTTCTATCATTCCATTAATCTGCATCTATAGTATTTTTTTAGAATGTAATATTTTAATTGATTTTAGCAGATCGTTCATGGCTTTTGTCATTACCCGAACAGAAATAGTTGCACCTGATATACCTGCAATATTATCTCCATACCTCAACTCATCATATTGTGATTTACCTATGAATTGCTTTAACCAACGTTTGCTTCCAATTTCACCTCCATAGTCTTCTCTGTAAACTAAAATCTTTGTTTTTAATACGATTAAATCTTTATCAAGGAGAACCAAATAATCGAAATAATCCACTTTTCCAAAGGCTTTTGATACATAAGCATAACCTAAAAATGAATCTTCTGATTCTATTTTAAACAGATTGTCTTTTCCGAAGGCTGAAGGTAAATCATTTGTTATTTCTGAATCGATACTAATTTCGGTAAAAGTAAACAGTTCGATATTGAAAGTTCCTTTAATTTCTTTATCTACTTTTTTCTGAATGCTCTTTGATAATCCAATAGACATCATAAAAAACAATATTATAAGAACTTTATTCATATATGTTTTTGTTAGAACCAAACTCCAAATCCTAAGTTTAGTTGACCCAAAGAATCGTTTCCTACTTTAGCATTATCAAAAATTTGGTAATCGGCCTTAACCACAGCACCTTGTGCTATATGATAGCTTAGTCCAGTAGTCCATTCATTTCTGTTATAGCCCAAGTTTCTTTGTATTCCGGCCTTTTCTGTAGCTGCATGTGAATCGTATTGTTCATACCTAACAAATGCATCTAATCTTTGCTCTTTTTTTAAGGGTAACAAGTTGTAAGCGGCTTCCAGATACCATCCTTTTAGCTCCGATCCAAGATTTGTTTCGTATAAGATATTATATTTATCGGAATCAGATAAACTGGCATGAATATATTGTCCTCTTGCCGAAAACCGATTGTTGATATATCTGGCATCTAAGCCCAGCATTGATAATCCAACATCTGCACCTTCAATTTCCTGAATACCATCCTCTGACTGCGTTCGACCAAAATAGCCGGATAACCCTAGTCTCAATCCCTGAACACCATAAAAATCAATCTTTGCCGATAAATTTGGTGTGTTAATTATGGATTCTGATCCTTTTTGTCGACCGTTCCTGAGACCATTGGATCCTCCTAAGACATTTTCACCATTCACTGAGGCAAATCCATTGAAAATATATGCCTGATAACGCATGGAAGCATCATCTAATTTACCAGTAATTCCAATTCCAATTTCCCTCCAGGTTGAAGGAACTATGCTTTTATCTACATTGGGACGTTCAACCCCATTGAATGTTGTAGGTTCATGATATTCGTTTATGATTCCCATAGGAACCAACATTAAACCACCTCTCAAATTGACATTATCGGCAATAGTATACTGAAGAAAAGCTTGCTCAACATATAATTCTTTAACATGTTCGTATTCTATTTCTGTAACGAACTGAACTTTATCGTTAAACTTATAACCCACAAGCAGAACTAATCGATGTACATCCAGATTTCCATTTAATCTTTCCGGTTGATTATAGTCCACCTGGGCGTAACCACCAACTATGACGCCACTTGATCTATCTACACTTAGGATTCTGTTTGCTGCATTCTGCTGAAGGTTTTGAGTTGACGATGAATCTCTTGGGATTGTTTGTGAGTAAGAAAAACTTAATGACAAAATTGCCAAAAGAATAAAAATATATCTCATTATTTTTATTTAGACTAATTATAATTAGTTAGTTATTAATTACAAAATTATGATACTTTATTAAACTGACAAATCTTATTTAGACTAATTTTAAATAATAATTATATTACATTTATAAGTGTTAAAAAATTATAAAAATGTCAAAAAAATCGGCTTTTTTAGTGATGCTTCAAATTGCCGCAATGGTCTTTTTAGTAATCTATAATAAACCGATCATTTTTGGTTATGGATTACTATTTCAAATTTTTGGAATTGTCGTTGGCATTTGGGCAATATATGCTATACGTATCGGTAATTTTAATATTCAACCTGAAGTAAAATCGAATATTCTTATAAAAAAAGGTCCATATAAATGGATTAGAAATCCGATGTATCTTTCCGTCATTCTATTTTTTTTACCAATTGTTATAAGAAATTCAGAATGGATAAATATTATCGCATTCGGTGTTTTATTAACCGTTTTAATACTTAAAATTTTATTGGAAGAAAGCTTTCTGAAATCAAGATTTGGAGAAGAATATTTGAATTATAAATCGAAAACCAAGCGTCTTATTCCATATTTAATTTAATGGTACTTCGTAAATATTTTTGAAGCCTCATTATAAGCACTTTCAAAACTCAATGCATTTAAACTGTGTGCCTTTTTAGTAGTTAAAATAGGATAATAATTTCTCGGTAGGCATATTTCCTGTTAACTCATCTTTTGCCATGGGACAACCTCCAAAACCTTGAATAGCACCATCAAAACGTCTACAACCCGATTTATATGCCGCATCAACTTTTTCAAACCAGGAGTTTGCTGTGGTATGTAAATGTGCCCCAAATTCAATATCTGGATACTCTGGAATTAAATGAGAGAATAGATATTGAATAGTTTCAGGATCTGAACTACCTACTGTATCACTTAAGGACAATATCTTTATGCCCATTTTATTTAATCGTTCTGTCCACTCACCCACTATATCTACATTCCAGGGATCACCATATGGATTACCAAATCCCATTGATAAATAAGCCACTACTTCCTTATTATTTTTATCTGCATATGTTTAATATTTCATCTAATAACAATACAGACTGTGCAATAGTCTTATGGGTATTACGCATTTGGAAATTCTCTGAAATTGAAAAAGGATAACCTAAATAATCTATTTGCTCATGTTTGCAGGCATCTTCTGCGCCACGTAAATTGGCAACAATAGCTAAAAGCTTACTGGTTGTTTTACTTAGATCTAATTGAGACAAGTACTTCTGCTGTATCAACCATTTGCGGAATGGCTTTAGGTGACACAAAACTTCCAAAATCAATCGTATCAAAACCAACTCGTAATAATGATTGAATGAATTGTACTTTTTGCTCTGTAGGAATAAATTGCTTTATTCCCTGCATAGCATCACGTGGACATTCAATGATTTTTACAGGTTTTTGCATTAGATTGTTTTATAGCTTAAAAATACTCTATTTTTCCGATATTAAAAGGAATACTGCAATCCCAACAAATACTATTATTTGAAGCCATTTTAAAACCTTTCCCGTATTTTGATGACTCTTTAAATAATCAGCTATAGACCCGGAAAGAATAGCTATCATTGAAAATATGACAAGCGAAACCAACATAAATAATAATCCCAAAACATAGAATTGAGCAACAGTTCCCAGTGTATCACTAAATAGAAATCCAGGAAAAAAAGCCAGGAAAAACATAGAAACTTTTGGATTTAAGACATTCATTATAAACCCTTGCTTAAACAATTGGCTCAATGACTTTTTCGGCACTTTACCATCTAGACAATGATAGTTTTGAATCAGCTTTTAAAAACTATAAATGCCAGATATAATAAATACAGGGCTCCTAATAATTTAATTGCAAAAAACAAAGAATCATTTTCTTTTATGATGACCGATACCCCAAAAGCAACCAGAGTTGTATGAACTAAACATCCTGAAATCAATCCAGCAACTGTAGCCAATCCATAAGACCTTCCGTTAACCACACTCTGCATGAGCACATATATATTATCTGGTCCCGGAGAAATTGCCAAAGCAGCGACAGCTGTCATAAAGCCAAATAATAAATTGTAATCCATTAACTCGCTTTTAAAATAGCCTTATTGATATTCTTAATAAGTTTAGGGCCTTCATAAATAAAACCGGTGTAGATCTGAACTAAATCTGCTCCTGCTTCCAATTTTTCAATGGCATCTTGAGCCGAATGAATACCACCTACTCCAATTATTGGAAAGGCTTTATTGCTTTTATCAGCTAAATATTTTATGACTTGAGTGCTTTTATCCTTAATTGGCTGTCCGCTTAAACCACCATTTCCTATTTCCAGTAATCGTTTAGGATCAGCTTTTAAATTCGTCCTGTCAATAGACGTATTGCTTGCAATAACACCATCTATTTTTGTTTCGCAACCAATTCGATAATTTCATCTAATTGAATATCATTTAAATCTGGAGCAATTTTAAGTAGAATTGGCTTTTGTTTATCGAAGGTTTTATTAGTCTTTTTTACTTCAGAAATTAATTCTTCTAAATAATCCTTATCATTTAGTTTTGCATGACTTCCAACATTTGGACAACTCACATTAAACACAAAATAATCTACATAAGGATGCAATCCTTTAAAACACTCTAAATAATCTTTAGTGTAATCTTCAGGTTTTGTATTTGTATTTTTACCAATATTTCCTCCAATAATTAGCTTGCCTTTGTTCTTTTTAAGTTTTTCAATTGCTGCTTCTAATCCTTCATTATTAAAACCCATTCGGTTAATAATTCCTTTATCAGATTTTAATCTAAATAATCTCTTCTTAGGATTTCCTGCCTGTCCTTTAGGTGTAACAGTTCCAATTTCTATAAAACCAAAACCAAAATTTGCAAGCTCATTATATAAAACAGCATTTTTATCAAATCCTGCTGCTAATCCAACTGGATTCTTAAAAGTTAATCCAAATAAGTTTCGTTCTAATCTCTTATCGTTTAATTGATACAAACTTTTTAATAATTGTGGAATTCCCGGTATTTTTGATAAGAACTGTATTGCAGAAAATGTAAAATGATGGATTTCTTCTGGATCGAATAAAAAGAATAAAGGTCTTATTAAAAGTTTGTACATGCAGCAATATTTGCGCAAAAATACATGAATTTTTTGATTTGTAAACTCTAAAAACCAGATGAAAAAATTCATGGATTAACGAAGTGGTTCCTGAAGTGATGAATATTTTAGTTTTTTTAAGCAAAAAATATTTATACACAGAAGAAAAGTAGTTTTTAAAAAAAATTCATCCAATTCAAAAAGCAAAATAATTATTAATTGTACTTTTGAATAACGGAAAATATTCAAAAAAATTACATCTAATAATGAATAAACAACACATAGTAGACCGTTTTATTAGTTACGTAAAAATTGACACCGAATCTGATCCTAAAAGTGATTCTACACCAAGTACTAAAAAACAATGGGATTTAGCTAATAAGTTAGCTGAAGAGCTGAAAGCTATTGGAATGAAGGATGTTACCATAGATAAACATGCTTACATCATGGCAACATTACCAAGTAATGTAGATCATGATGTTCCAACAATTGGATTTATTTCTCATTTTGATACATCTCCAGATTTTACTGGAGCTAATGTAAACCCTCAAATTATTGAAAATTATGATGGAAAAGATATTGTTTTATGCAAAGAAGAAAATATCATTTTATCTCCAGATTATTTTGAAGATTTGCTCATGTATAAAGGACAAACATTAATTACTACAGATGGAACAACACTTTTAGGAGCAGATGATAAAGCCGGAATTTGTGAGATTGTTTCTGCAATGGAATATTTAATTAATCATCCAGAAATTAAACACGGAAAAATTAGAGTTGGTTTTACACCAGATGAAGAAATTGGTCGTGGTGCTCATAAATTTGATGTTGAAAAATTTGGTGCAGATTGGGCTTACACCATGGATGGTAGTCAAGTTGGTGAATTAGAATACGAAAATTTTAATGCTGCAGGAGCAGTTGTAAAAGTGAAAGGTAAAATTGTACATCCTGGTTATGCAAAAGGAAAAATGATTAACTCCATGTATATAGCAACAGAGTTTATTAATTCAGTTCCACGAATGGAAACACCAGAACATACTGAAGGTTACCAAGGATTTTTCCATTTACACAATATGTCTGGAGATGTTGAAGAAACCGTTTTAGAATACATTATTCGAGATCATGACAGAGGGCATTTTGAAGCACGAAAAGAAGTAATGCAAAAATTAACAAATGATCTGAATAAACAGTATGGCCGAGAAGTTATAGAAATTGAAATAAAAGACCAATACTTTAACATGAAAGAAAAAGTAGAACCTGTAATGCATATTGTAGATATTGCTGAAGAAGCGATGAAGCAATTAGACATTAAACCATTGATTAAAGCGATTCGTGGTGGAACAGATGGTTCTCAATTATCTTACATGGGATTACCTTGTCCAAATATTTTTGCCGGTGGACACAACTTTCATGGTCGATACGAGTATGTTCCTGTTGAAAGTATTTTAAAAGCAACAGAAGTTATTGTGAAAATAGCTGAATTAACACAGGCAAGGGAAAAGTAAACTTATGGAATTTGTTGTAGAACAACTCCAAAAAAACAAAGACATCTTTATAGATCTTTTTAAAGACGAAAATGAAGATTTGTTCTTATGGAAACTAACTCCCGAAAAATGGTGTCTATTAGAGATTTTATGTCATTTGCATGACGAAGAACGTGAGGATTTTAGATTCAGAACAAAATGGATTTTAGAACGGCCTAACGAGATTCCTCCACCATTTAACCCAATCGATTGGGTTACCAAACACGGTTATATACAGCAGGATTATTCTGTTATGCTTGATAAATTTATAAAAGAAAGAGAATCTTCTATTAGGTGGCTCAGGTCTTTAGAAAATATAAATTGGAATAACTCGTTTGATCATGCGAAATTAGGGACTATGACTGCTAAATATTTCCTCAATAATTGGTTAGCTCATGATTATTTGCATATCAAACAGATCATCAAATTAAAATTTGACTATTTAAAAAATATTTCTGGAGAAAATCTTGATTACGCAGGAATTTGGTAAATACCAATTATGAATAACCTAAGTTCTGTCGAAGAATATATAGTAGCTGCATAAAGAGAAGCAACTAAAATTAGTCGATTTGAGAAAATCAAACCCATTCTAATTCAAGGCATTGGTTTACATGACAAGTATAAGAATTGCTAAAAGAATAAGGAAATAATACTCACTGTTGTAAATCCAACAACAGCAATTAATGATGTCATGACAGTCCAACTTTTAAAGGTCTGTTTTTCAGATAAACCTAAATACTTACTAACCAACCAAAACCCACTGTCATTAACATGAGACATAATGGATGCTCCCGATGCAATTGCAATAACTATTAATGCCTTTTGAATTTCTCCCACATCTCCTAATAAAAGTGGAGCAGTAAGTCCAGCTGCTGTTATCATAGCTACCGTTGCCGACCCTTGTAAAACTCTTATTATTGAAGCAACAATAAACGCAAATAACATAACGTTCATACCGCCATCAGATAAATAATTGGCTATCATCTCACCCGAACCAGTATTTACCAACATTTCCTTAAAAACGCCTCCGGCTCCAGTCAATAAAATAATAATACCTGCCGGACCCATAGATTTGGTAGTGATATTAAGCAGATCTTCCTTGTGGACTCCTCTTTTTATTCCAAGCAAATACCAGGCAATTAAATTAGCGATTATTAATGCTGAAAACGGATGACCTATTAATCCCATCCATTTCTTAATTGTATCAGGAATATTGAAATCAGCAAGTAAAGGACTATTTAAAAATGTATTTCCCACAATAAGAAATATAGGTAACCCAATTATAGATAAGATCACTCCAACAGAAGGAAAATTAGAAACTGAGGTTCCATCCAAATCGAGTTTTGGAGCATCTATATGAATTCTTTTGGCAATATATTTTGCGAATATAGGGCCACTTATAATTGCCGTAGGAATACCAGCAATAAAACCGAAAAGGATGACCCAACCCAGATCAGCTTTCAAAATGTCAGCAACGGCAACAGGACCTGGAGTTGGAGGAATAAATGCATGTGTAATTGCTAATCCTGCTAATAGAGGCATTCCATATAATAATAATGATTTTTTGGTTTTCCGCTGAAGGGAATAGATCAAAGGAATTAGTATTATGAATCCGACGTCAAAAAATACAGGAATTGCCACAAAAAAACCAGTTACCATAAGTGCAGAAGAGGTATTTTTCTCTCCAAATTTTTGTAGTAAATATTTCGCCAGTGCTTCTGCTCCTCCCGAATGCTCTAAGATAGCTCCAAACATGGCTCCCAATCCAACTACAACTGCCACAAACCCTAAGGTATTTCCCATTCCATCTTTAACAGTGGTAATAATATCCAGGGGTTGCATACCTGCAAGAATTCCAACTACGATACTGGCAATTAATAGTGCAATAAATGCTTGAATTTTAAAACGAAGGATTAATGTTAGAAGAAGAATTATACCCAGCAATACTGTAAATATGAGTTGGTAATCTAGCATGATTCAGTTTAAAAAATAATTGTGCTAATTTCCGAAAAAGCGACTTTTAACTCCCTTTATACCAGGATCTGCAATAAAGATTGATCCAGCCATTGGGTATGTATTTTGTTCTTCTTCGGTCATGTCCAGACTTGAAGTTGTAATATACAAAACATCTAAGTTTTCGCCACCAAAAGCACATGATGTCACATTATGAGCAGGCACTGCAATTTTAGAAATTAACTTACCCGTTTTTGGGTTAAATCGGACTACAGCATTTCCGTTCCACATACCAACCCATAGCATATCGTCCTCATCAATTGCCATTCCATCTGGAAATCCATGTTCCTCTGAAACTTCAACTGCAATCCTACCATTAGAAATAGTGCTGGATTCTGGATTAAAATCGTATGCCTTTATGTTTCCTGTAGGTGTATCGATATAATACATGGTTTTTGAATCTTTTGTCCAGACTATACCATTGGAAATGGTAACACTATCGATCATTTTAACAGATTCACCTTTTTCATTGATCTTGTAAACACTTGCATTTGGCCTTGACTGTTCAAAATGCATAGATCCTACCCAGAGATTACCATTAGGATCACATTTTCCATCATTAAATCGATTTTCTGGCATATTAGACTCTACATCAGATAACAAGATTAACTCCTCAGATTGAAGATTAACTTTATATATACCATTTAAAAGTGCAACAACAGCTTCATCTTCTGTATAAGGAACCACAGTTCCAATTAAAGAAGGCATCTCAATACTTTTGTTTTCTTTTAATTGAGGGTTATAAATATTCAATTTCTTGCCTTCAATATCAACCCAATAAAATTCCTGTGTTTTGTGATTCCAAAAGGCACCTTCACCAAGTAATGCCATAATTTCAAATTCAAGTTTGGCTGTTACTTCTTTATATGATTTATTCTCAGATTCCTTGCAAGACATAATCAGTACAATAATTAAAATTGCATTTAATAATCGATTTATCTTCATATGAGCTCAATTTAATAGATAAAAAAAGCAGCTAATTAGCTGCTTTTCAATTTTACTTTTTTACTGCAGGTGGTGCATTGAGTTTCTTACTCATTTCCATAGAAATGGCCGACCGTATCAAATTTTATTTTTCCAGACATCGTCTCGATAATACAACTTGAATCTTTATCGTTTAGATCAACGACCTTTCCATGCATTCCACTTTTAGTGATAATTTTATCGCCTTTTTTTAATTCGGCTGCGAATTTTTTTTCTTGCTTTGAACGTTTCATTTGAGGTGCAATCATAAAGAAATACACTACAACGAACATCAAAATTATTGGTAAAAAACTACTTATACCTTCTCCCATCTTTTATTATTAATCGTGATTATGACCTTCGTGTCCCGGTTGAGTACTTGACTTTACAGTCTTAGCCGCTGCTGGAACAGGTTGATTACTTGCTGTTGCTTTTTTTGGAGCGTTTGGATCTGGTTTCACAAATGCCTTAATTCGCACAACTTCTCTACCTTTTTCTGTATTCGCCGTAACAGTGACAGTTTTAGTAACGTTCCCATTTCCCGTTCCATTAAACTTGACTGTAAACTTCCCGCTATCTCCTGGTGCTAATGGTTCTCTACTCCAATCCTTTGGAATTGTGCATCCGCATGAACTGGAAATATTTGTTATAACTAAAGGCGCTTCACCTGTATTGGTGTAGCTAAACTCAGTTTCTACATTTGTTTTGGCTTCTAAATTCACCAAAATCGTGTTCAGATTTGTCAAATTCCAATACCGGGAATTTTGTTGAATTCGCATCACGCTTTGCAGCCTCTGCAACATTTTCGTCCTTAACTTTTTTAGTAGCATCCTCTTTACAAGACATAAATGCTATAAGGCATAAGGCACTTAAACCAAATAATACTTTTTTCATAATATTCATTTTTATTTTAAAGGCTAAAAATAGTAAAAAAATATTGTTACATCAATCCTCTACCTATTTTATTTAATTTTCCGTTTTCAGCGTATTCTTTAACTATTTTATCTAAAATCCCATTAATAAAGACACTGCTTTTTGGTGTAGAATATTCTTTTGCTATTTCGAGATATTCGTTAATTGTAACTTTAGTTGGAATAGATGGAAAATTTTGTAATTCACATACAGCCATCTTTAATAAAATACTGTCCAGAACAGCTAAACGATCACTATCCCAATTGGTTGTTTTTACTGCTATTTCCTCATTGTACTTTTTTTGATTCAAAATTGTTTTAGTTAATAATTGAATAGCAAAATCCTTGTCTTCATCGTCCTTATAAAGCATTGGCAAAAAATATGATTCCGGAGTGTTCTCTTTAGCTTTCTTCAGTAATTTTACAATTCCGGTGTTTACGACCGGGAGATCATCCATCCAGGTTAGTTTTTTATCTTCTAAATAATTATACAATTTTTCGTCCGGAGCAATTATTATTTTGTAAACATCAAGAACAAATTTCTTGTCCTCATTATATGAGTTCTTATTAGAGTCCATATAATTTCTATAAATATCGCTTTCTAAGATTTTCTTGAAAATGATATCAATATATTCATTATCCAATTTCCAATCGTTCGGTTTTCTTTTTTTTATGACCTCATGCAAAGCAGTGTTCAGCTCTAACTGTTGCAAGACCTTGTTCTCAATTAATTTTTTACTCGGATTCTTTTCCTGTTGAGTCGCTAAATGTTTCAGTTTAGATTTATCCAAATGGCTCTCGGCTCTTGTGTGTACCTCGATAACTAATGAAATTAATAGCAAATATAAATTATACATGTCCTCCATACTTTGTAGCAGAAGTTTTTGAGGCAACTTCAGATCGACATTCTCCGAGCCGTTAAAAGCGTAAACCAGTTGCATTACTTTTACTCGTATATGACGTCTGCTAAGCATAATTTTTAAGAACCTGTATTGAGTTTAGTTGTAAACCTATTTTTAACAGGGTAAAAGTAATATTATTTTTTATTCATGTATCTTTGTTGGTCTAAAAAAATTTGCTCATTAAAGTTAAATGAAAGAATTATTTCACCTTAACAAATATTTTTACAAGTACAGAGTCAGACTAATTATTGGAATAATAATTACGATAATTGCGAAGTTATTTACTGTTTTTGTTCCGGAGCTTATTGGATCTACGATCGATGTAGTGAATGAACAACTTCAAAATGGCGAAGATGTCGAACTGTTTAAATCCAACTTGCTTAAGAATATTCTCTATCTAATTGGCACAGCCATAATAGCCGGATTTTTCACATTTACCATGAGACAAACCATAATAAATGTGTCGCGCTATGTAGAATACGATCTTAAAAATGAAGTGTACCAACAATATCAAAGACTCTCTTTAAATTTTTATAAGCAAAACAGAACTGGAGATCTAATGAACCGAATAAGCGAGGATGTTTCTCGTGTTAGAATGTATGCAGGACCTGCCATCATGTATAGCATTAACACCGTTACATTGTTTGTAGTAGCATTGAGTTTCATGTATAACCAAGCGCCAAAACTAACTTTATATACTATTATTCCATTACCAATTCTCTCTGTAATCATATACAAACTCAGTCGTGAAATAAATAAGCGAAGTACAATTGTCCAACAATATCTGTCAAAATTATCAACCTTTACGCAAGAAGCATTTTCGGGAATTTCGGTTATAAAAGCATATGGAATAGAACCTCAAACATTCAGTAATTTTGATGTGCTCTCTGCCGAAAGCAAAGATAAACAAGTGAGTCTTGTTAAAGTACAAGCCTTGTTTTTTCCTTTAATGATTCTTCTTATTGGAGCAAGTAATCTTATTGTAATTTATATTGGTGGAAAGCAATATATAGATGGAGAAATTGAAAGTGTTGGTACTATTGCCAAATTTATTATTTATGTAAATATGCTTAACATGGCCTGTTGCTACAGTTGGTTGGGTAACTTCTATTGTACAACAAGCAGAAGCATCGCAAAAACGAATTAATGAGTTTTTAAAAATAGAACCTGAAATAAAAAACTTAGCACCAAACCCTACAGAAGTTTATGGAACTATTGAATTTAAAAATGTATCCTTCACTTATGAAGATACAAATATTCAAGCTTTAAAAGATGTAAGTTTTAAAATTGAAAAGGGTAAAACTTTGGCTATTATTGGTAAAACAGGTTCTGGAAAATCGACTATTTTAAATTTAATTGGCAGATTGTATGATATTGAAGATGGAGAGCTTCTTATTGATAATTTAACAATTAGAACAACATAATTTAACCGAGCTTAAGAAATAGTATTGGTTATGTACCACAAGATGCTTTTTTGTTTTCTGATACTATTAAAAACAATATCAAGTTTGGTAATGAAGATGCTACTGATGAAGATGTTATTGAAGCCGCTAAAAATGCGGTTGTTCATAAAAACATTATCAAATTCAATAAAGGTTACGATACTGTTTTAGGCGAACGAGGCATTACACTTTCTGGAGGACAAAAACAACGTGTATCTATTGCCAGAGCAATTATAAAAGATCCTGAAATTTTATTGTTTGATGATTGTCTTATCGGCTGTAGATACAGAAACAGAAGAAAAAATATCTAAACAATCTTAAAAAAGTATCTAACAACAAAACAACTATAATTGTTAGCCACAGAGTATCATCCGCTAAAAATGCAGACAAAATAATTGTTTTAGAAGACGGTAAAATTATTCAGGAAGGTACTCACGAAACACTTATTAATACTGATGGTTATTACAAAGATCTATACTTAAAACAACTATCAGAAACTTCCAATCCAAATACCGACATTTAGGGTGAACAGAGCTAAATATTTTTAAAAAGACTGAAATAGTAAACCTGTAAATAACTTGATAAAAAGAAATACATTTATTTTTGGTTGCTAAGTATTTTTTTTAGATTTTTGATAGCAATTAAAAAATACATATTTAATACAATACGATTATGGGTTACAATGAAATGATGGAGAAAGAAGAGATTTTTTCTAAAGTATTAAGAGCAGGAAGACGTACTTATTTCTTTGATGTTAGAGCAACAAAAGCAGGAGATTATTACTTAACTATTACAGAAAGTAAAAAATTCACGAATGACGATGGATCTTTCCATTACAAAAAGCATAAAATCTATCTATACAAAGAAGACTTTTCTGAATTTAAAGAAATTTTAGCTGAAATGACTGATTACATTATCACTGAAAAAGGTGAAGAAGTAATTAGTGAACGTCATCAAAAAGACTTTAAAAAAGAATATGAAAATGATAATGAAGTTACTGAAGAAAAAGTTGATGAAAAAGTAGAAGTTAAAGATGAAACTGCTCCAGAGAATTTTACAGATGTTGATTTTGACGATATATAAATTAAAAAAGAATATAAATATAAACCGTTACTATTAAAGTAGCGGTTTTTTTTATCCTATGTTTTAATCAACCATAATTCTACTAAAAGTGTAAGACCTGCAAACAGTAATGCAATTTCCCAACCCAACAGAACCCAAAAAAGTACAACAACCAAGATTATCCAAACAGGAACCAAAGTAATAGCGACTGCAAATCGGAACGTAGAAATAAACTCCACTTCATCAATTTTAGGTTTTATATTAACTCTCCATACTAAATAAGGCCCAATTAGAAGCATCTTTAGTAAAAACCTCAAGAAAGGTATAAATCTGTCAAGATGTTTTGGTTCAATAGGCTGACAATTCTTCAAATCCGAATTTATACAGGAATTAACAGTAACAGGATCTAAAAAATTAACATTTAGTTCTTGTAAACCTGTTAAAGTTTCTTCATAGGAATCACTTGGAATGTGAGTAGTTAATTGGCTAATTTTATCATGTATTACCTCTTTTAATTTAATAACATTTTCATTGGAAAAATCGGTTACAAAATCTTTAGCACAGATCGGTTTACCATAATAAACCGAAACACTGTCTTCAAATTCCTTAGCATTCACAAAATTTACTCCAACAGGGATCAATTGCAAATTAGTATCAGGATATTTCTCCAGGGTTTCAAATATAATTCTGGTAAAGCCCTTGCTTAAAGGTCTAACTGTTCGTTTCAGGTTATGACTGCCTTCCGGAAAAATAACAACCCCTTCCCCTTTTTGCAATAACTGGGAGCAGGTTGAAAAAACAGGATTATTCTTAGAAAGGTTATTCCAACCATCCCTAATTCTGTAAACGGGTAACATTTGCAGGCTCCTAAGTAACTTACCTACAATCGACTTTTTAAATACACTGGCTCTGGTTAAAAAATGAACATAACGTCCACAATTGGTTGCTATCAATAAAGCATCTAATAAAGCATTTTGATGATTGGATAATAATAAAACCGGTTGATCTTTAGGAACGTTACCACGGTTGTGAATTTGAATCTTTTTAAAGTAAAAGAATAAGCCTAATTTAATATAGGCTCTAACGCTACGTAACCATAATTTTTTCATTCAACTCGTTTTGTCGCCCAAAAACTGGCTAAGGTTAAACCTGATACAATATGCCAAATACCCCAAAAAGCCGCCAGAATTGCCATTCCACCAAGACCTTGGAAAAACGTAAAGATCAGCAACAGACCCAATCCCGAATTTTGTATTCCAGTCTCAATGGCCAATGTCCTCTGGTTTTGTTTGGAAAGTTTAAAAGCCTTGGCTACTAAAAACCCAAGTAGCAGAGCCAACACATTATGACCGATTCCTATAAGCAGGACATGATCTATATAATTATTGAAAACATTTAAATTATTTGCAAAGGCAATTACTACAATAATTACAAAAACTGCAATAGAAACTGGCTTCAATATTTTTGACAGTATAACTGCCAGTTTTGGATTTCTGTGCCTGAAAAACATGCCTATTACCAATGGTATTCCCAGTATAAGTGTTACAAGCTTAACAAGCTCAAGAGGGTTTAACTCCACTGCATTAATTATCTGAGATGTAGGCTCGTACAAACTGCCATAAAACTGAAAATTAAAAGGTGTCATGATCATGGCTAAAAACGTGGCAAAAGCAGTTAAGCTAACCGATAATGCTGTGTTGCCTTTTGCCAGATATGTAAAGAAATTGGAAATATTGCCACCAGGACATGCTGCTACCATCATCATCCCTAATGCAATGGATGGCTGTGGTTTGATTAAATTCACAAGTAAGAAAGTAAAAGCAGGTAACAGGAAAAATTGAGATATAATTCCAACTAAAACCGGTTTAGGCTGTTTAAGTAATTGTCGGAAATCATTTAAAGTAATGTTCAAGGCGACACCAAACATGACGACGGCTAAGGCAATATTTAAAACCCATAGGCCTTTACTGTCAAAATTAATTACGACATGATCCAGTTCCTGCATAGTTAAGAGACTACAGAACCATTAGTTACCTTATCTTCGGGATTTAGCAATACCACATCCTTACCATTTACAGCTCCTAAAACCAGACATTCACTAAGAAAATTGGCAATTTGCTTTTTCGGAAAATTTATAACTGCAACAACCTGCCTGTTTAATAGTTCGTCCTTTTTGTATAAAGTTGTTATTTGAGCCGAGGATTGCTTAATTCCCAATTCGCCAAAATCTATTTTTAGCTTATAAGATGGATTTCTGGCATTGTCAAAATCTTCAACTTGAATAATAGTTCCAACCCTAAGATCGACCTTAGTAAAGTCGTCAAAATTTATTGTTTCGCTCATGCGATATGTTAGATGTTAGTTAGCGATTCAAGATATTAAAATTTGACATACAATTTAAATATATTGTTTTGTTTCTTTAACTTTATCATATAATTAATCTACAAAAAATGGCTCGAACACCCTCTAATATGCTACCTATAAACACAGTAGCTCCTGATTTCTCTTTGTATGAGACCGTAATCGGAAAAACACTGACTCTTAATGAGTTAAAAGGTGAAAATGCTACAGTTATCCTGTTTATTTGTAACCATTGCCCATTTGTTATTCATGTTAATGAACAGTTGGTAAAATTGGCCAAGGATTATATGCCACAAGGTGTAGGATTTATAGCTATATCCAGTAACGATGTGGTTAACTATCCACAGGATGGACCCGATAAAATGCGATCTCATGCCATTGCGAACAAATACTCATTTCCCTATTTATATGATGAGACTCAGGAAGTAGCAAAAGCTTATGATGCCGCATGCACACCAGATATTTACTTATTTGATGCAGAACTAAAGCTAAAATACAGAGGACAATTGGACGATTCCAGACCGGGAAATGGTATTCCTGTAACAGGAAAAGATCTAAGACATGCTTTGGATTGTATTCTGGATAACAAAGAGAATACAGAAACTCAAAAGCCAAGCATTGGTTGTAATATTAAGTGGAAATTATAATTAGTGATAACCAAACTCAAAAGTTCTGGTATCCCGGAAATAAAACTGATAATAACATATATTTGTTGGGATATAAATAGTTCTACACCATTTGAAAAACAATGAGATTTATATTTGCCATTATAGTTTTATTATCAGCATCGTGTAAAGAAACAGACTATCATGAAAAAGAAAAATATCTTTATAAAAACCAGCATAAAATACAGATAAGAACTACAGGTAAAGGAGCGCCGTTAATATTTGCTCACGGAGGATACCTTGATTTAGAAATGTGGAACCCACAAGTAAAGGAATTTAAAAATACAAACCGAATTATCAGGTTTTCAGATTTAGGTCACGGTAAAACTGTACGCTCAAAAAGTTCAATATATGGATATGAAATAATAAATGAATTAACAACCACCCAATATCTGAACGAAAAATTTGTTTTGGTAGGTCTCTCCTGGGGTGCAATGCTGTGTGTGGACTTTGCTTTGAATTATCCTCACAAAGTAGAGAAGTTGATTTTGGTTTCGCCAGGATTAAATGGTTGGCCTTATTTTAAAGATAGTTTAGCCTCGAAAAATTTTAAATTAAGACAAAAAGCAATAGATAATTTAGACACTTTAAAAGCAGCAAAATTATTTCATCAGAATTGGGCTATTGGTCCAAGACGACAAGAAAATGAGCTTGATGAATTCTTTTATTCAGAGAGCTTGGAAATGATAATTAGAAATATGCGCAATCATTGGCAGGAAAATTGGTCAGATTTAGATACTATAAAAGCGCGTACAAGATTGGAGAGTATAAAATCACCAACCTATATCGTTGTGGGAAAGTACGATGCGGAGGATATTTTGTTAATAGCAGAAGAGTATTATAAAAGAATTGAAAATTCAAAGAAGATAGAAATGGATAATGTAGCCCATTTATTGAATATGGAAAACGCAACAAGATTTAATGAAATTTTAAAAGATATTTTGAACGATTAAAAACGTGTGGTAACATCGCGTATTATTAATCCGCCAGAGACGGACAGGATGCTTGGTACAAGTCTACTCGGAAAAACTTTGAAAAAATCGTTCCCTAACAAGTGGATAAATGCAATTAGGTCGTGCTCACTTTGTCTTTATTTTTTTATGTAACTTCGTTACAACATAAACAAATCCAGAGCGAAACTTCGTTTTCCCTGCGCTGTACGTCAATTTGAACATTAATTATCATGAAAAGAAAATACACAATTATTGCCCTGTTTTTTTTAGTTCCAATTTTAACAATCTCACAAGACTTGAAAAACAATTCTGTAGAAACTCTGGATCCTTTAATTGGAAACTGGAAAATTGATTTAAGACCTACTCCAGAATCCGATGGTTATTATCAATCTTTCAATGTGAAAACAATAAATAAAAACATATTCACTGGAACTTTTTACGGTAGTGAAATAAAAAATGCATTGATAAATAAGAATTGGGATAAAATTTATTTTGCTTTTTCTACATCTGATCAAAGTAACGAATACTATCATTCTGGATTTTTAGAAAATGATAAACTTTTCGGAATAACATATTGTCCAAATCGAAAATTTACTGCTCCATGGACTGGAATAAAACAATAAAACGAACGTAGAAAACCGTGAATAGTTCATTTTGCTGAAACTTTCGCATCTTGATCCATGAACCAACAATAAATTTCCTAAATTGAAACTTGGATCGATTGTCTTCATTATTTTGCCTAATCAAAATTGTCTCGTTCAGACAACTTCGATCATAACAAAACATACTATAAACCTATACGTTATAGGCAATTTGGGCAAGAAATTTAGAATATTCAAAATATGAATAACTTAAGAATAGTCTTGATTATCTTTTCAATTGTTTCAATGAGTAATTGTAAAGAAAAATCAAACAAACAAAATTCTGAAAGTTCTATTACGGTTACAAAACCTAATGACACTGCAATAGCAGGTAAATGGAAACGTGTAAGTCCAAATGGACCTCTGAGCATACATTTTAAAGAGAATGGAAAAGTAGAAATTGATTTAGGAGATGATAGCTCAACTGACATTGTTTCGAATTATAAAATAATCAATGATACTATTAGGTTTATTGATGAAAAAGGAAAATCTTGCCCGGAAATAGGTGTTTATAAAATTTACAATAGAGGATATACAGTGTCTTTTGACCTTATTGAATGACCTATGCAATGGTAGAATAAAATCAACAATGGGTTTTTGGGTAAGAACTAACCACAATGAACTGATTAGTGATTTAAATACAATAATTGAGAATTCTAATGATTTAAAATTTATTCTTCATAGAGCCCGTATGTATTTAGCCCTTCGAAGAACTAAATTAGCAAAGAAAGACTTTGATTCTTATATCAAAAAAGATTCTTTAGATGCAAATGTTTTTATAAACAGAGCATCGATAAGGTTTCCTTATGATTTAAAAGGAGTAGTATACGATTGTAATAAATCAATAAATTTAGACTCAACTAATAAAAACGCATATTTTCTGAGAGGATTAGCTTATTATGGATTAGGAGAGAAACAGAAAGGATGTGATGATTTTCAAAAGTCAATTGATTTAGGGTTTGAGATACTAAAAGATGCTGAGTACAATAAATGTAAGGATTATTGGTAGAAATATTAACTGGCTATAACACCGTATAAAATTAATCTGCCAGAGACAGACAGGTTGCTAATTCTTGCCTACTTACGAATCCCGATAGCTATCGGGACTCCCGGATTTTCTAACTGCCTGCAGCAGGCCGGTTTGGTTTGGTTTGTATTTGCTAAATTTAGTGCTTAAACTAAAATCTGTTGTGTTAATCTAGTTAATAACTTTTTAGGGTAAAACCAAATGTCAAAAATTTATCTTCTTGTTTTTGGTTTTCTATCACAATACTTTCAAATGTATGACGGTAGTTTATTTTAAAGTTTAAAAACTTCCAAATTGGCAGTTCTAAACCAACATCTGCTTGCCAACGAAAATTATTACCTTCCTCAAGAGAAGGCTGAAAATAACTTTCATGATTTAGAATTATTTTATTTTTAAACAAATGATATTGACCATTTACCCAAATAGTACCACGAAACGTATTGATAGATTGGTTTCCGTCATACTCTGAAAAGTTAAAGTTAGTTTTGGAAAAATCTGTCTGTTCATATTCACTTGAAATCGAAAATTTGAGCCAATGATTTTTTTTGTTCAGAATTTGAAAAGTGGCTCCTGCACCTAACAGATAGCGCAAATCAATTTCCCTTCGAAAATTGGTGCTAACAAAACCCAATACAAACGGATATATTTTTCGCTCAGGATTAAGATATAAGAAGTTGAGACTTAATATATCTTCATCTGCCTTTTCCTTCCCAAACTCTTGATAGACATAGGAATTTTGGTTTTTAAAAACCCAATTCTTCCAAGGTTTAAAACTCAAATCCGTTTTTGCCCTAAAAATCAAGGTTTCCACATTTCCTCCTTGATAAAATCCAGTTATAGAAAGACTTGCTTTTACGTTAAGCGTATCACTTTCGTTGATTTGGGCTGAAAGAAAGATTGGGAAAAATAAGAAATAATATAGATACCTTTTTCATTCTATTTCGCTGTAAAATTACTCTTTTGTATGAAGCTCGAAATATAATTATTTATGAATTACTATGTATAGGTTTATAATGATTTTCTTTAGAATAGGCTTAAGATATAGGTATATCATTTTTAAATTAATTTGGATTCAAAGACAATAGAAAAATTGAAAAATAAATAATTTATAAATCGGACGACAATAACTGGTTTTTAGATTAATATTTAAGCCTAAGCACTGGAATGTGAATTATTAATTGCTAGTTTGTGTATACTCGGAAAATCTTTCAGAATTTTCTCTGGTTCGGTTTGTTTTATTATTTTAGTCACTAACCAAAGTAACTATCCTTAGGAAAAACCGTTGTATTGCACCATGAAGAAAACAATTATTATCCTTTTAACAATTTTAGCATCAACCCAAGTAAAAGCCCAATTAATAAAAAATAAATCTATTGATGTTTCAATAGGTTATGGTTTGAGTGTGCCATTTGATGATGTAGATATATATGGTTCTGGCTTTTATTTACAAGCGGAATATGTGCTTACTGTTGCCAAATGGATTGATATGAGACCTTATGCTGGAATGATTCTAACAAAATCCAACAATAAAGATAACCAGGCAAATGAACCACAATACAAATCGACTGCAAATGCATTTCTAATCGGAGGAAAAACGCGTATTACAGCACCTATCCCTTGGGTGGCTCCTTATATAGAATTTGGAATTGGTGCATCTATTGGTTCATTTGAAACTTTTACACCATTTACAAATATAGATGATAGTGGAATAATTATGCATATCCCATTGTCAATTGGATTGGAATTAGGACCTAAGCATAATTTTGATATCGCACTTTACATACTATTTACATAATAGCGTTGAACAGTTCGCCGGAGCTGCTGCGTTTGGAATTTCTTTTCCCTTGGATAGCAATTAATTGAACATTAGAATTAAATAACGTGATACAAAAAAGTGTATAAAAAATTGCTAAATTAGTTGCTTGCACATGCAACTAACTATATACAAAACCGTTACAGCACGTATGATGATAAAAAGAATATTTTTACTGATTTCGATATTTCTAACTTTATTTAACTGTGTCAAAAAGCAATCTGAATTGGAATTTGAAAAGTCTGTGGCTTACGAAATATTTCCAGCAATAATGGATTCATTGCATTCTGATTTTCGTATAGCACCTCCACCTCCTCCAAAACCAATTAATAAGGACTCATTACCTTCTGATTCTCTAATAGCTCCTCCACCTCCTCCAAAACCACTTAGTAATGAAAAAGAAAAAATTATTGGAACAGATACAACAGGATTTGGAAAAGGATTAGCAGTCAACAAGAAAAATATAGAGGAATTGGAATCTGACTCTGTTAAACTGGTTGTCGCAGTAAGAGATTTCGCTTATTCTTTGGAAAAAAAAGAAAAAAATCAACTTTTAAAACATTTCTCTGAACAAAACTTAAAACTTGATAATTCCGACTTATCTACTGAATATAAAATTGAATTGAATAAATTTAATACAGACAAAAAGTATAACTATAAATACCTCTCTGGCTTTCCAAAAGGAAAATATATCTGGGAAACAGATTACAATTTTCACTTAAGTGCTACATCATATTTGACAAGAATTCAATTTGACACAACCAAATCATTCGGAATTTTAAAAATCGGAATGGGTTGCGGACCTTTGTGCGGAATTGGAGTAAGAGTTTTTATCCGAAAAACGAATGGAAAGTGGATAATTGACAAAATTGTTAAAACTGAAATATGATAAAATACGTGATGCAACATCGTTTATAATTCATGCCCAATTTTGGTTTTAACACAAACATTTCGGACTTTTATACAACTTATTTTTTGCAAAATTTTAAATACGAGAACGTTGAATTAAAACAGAATTTAATTAAATCAAGAACCTTATGTCTGAAGTAATGAAACCTTGTCCACATTGTGAATCACCTTATGGCTATTCTATGGGAGAAGTTCTTTATTCTTGTCCGGAATGCGGACATAATTGGAATCCAAATGAACAAGTTGAAGAATTAGGTTTGATAGTGCTAGATTCCAATGGAAATCGTCTTAATGATGGAGATTCTGTTGTAATAATTAAAGATCTGCCGGTAAAAGGAGCGCCGAAACCTGTTAAAGCTGGAACCAAAGTGAAAAATATACGCTTGAATGATGGAGACCATAATATTGACTGTAAAATTGATGGTTTTGGATCAATGGCACTAAAATCTGAATTTGTAAAAAAAGCATAATGGTTCTATTTACTCAAAATTAAAATAACTCGTGTTAAACAATAGATATAGTTTTGAAACAAGTTGAATGAATCAAACAAAGATACTCTCGGATAGAATAAAAGAGGTCCTTTTAAATGGAAAATGGATTGCCAATACCAATTTCAAGGATCAGTTATCAGACTTGACTGTTGCCCAAGCAACTTTTAAAGTAGATTCATTTAATACTATTGCAGCTCTTACTTTTCATGTTAATTATTATATAGCAGGAATTTTGAATTTTTTAGAAGGTGGTAAACTTGAAATTAAAGATAAATATAGTTTTGATGTTCCAACAATAAAATCTGATACTGATTGGGAAGAATTAAGAAACTCATTGATTAAAAATGCTGAGAAGTTTGCACAATTAATTGAGCATATGCCTGATGAAAAATTAGAAGAAGTATTTGTAAATCCTAAATACGGAACCTATCTAAGAAATATTGATGGTATGATAGAGCATAGTTACTATCATCTAGGACAAGTAGTATTGATCAAAAAAATAATTCAATGAAAAAACCTTGATAATTCATGAATTTTGTAACCATTAAAAAAGCTTCAGTAGAAGGAGATCTTATAGTACTAAAAAGCTTGTTAGAAGCAGAAGGCATTAAGTGCTTTCTTAAGAATCAATATGTAACCCAAATCATTAATTATATGCCGTCTTTTGCTGTGGAATTACAAGTACCAAAAGAAGATGTTATGCGAGCTTTTAAAATTTTAAATGATTTTGAAAAAAAATTAGATTAGCGTAATTGGTTTAATACCATTTACATTAGCCTTATGAGTATTCACTTTTTTTTTCTAAATTGATGAAAAATTGCAAGACTTATGAATTTTCCAAAAAGACTAGATGATGCCATTAAAAAGTTATATGTGGCTTTTCATAACAACCAATTGAATCCTGCTTGCTGCAAAAAGTGTGCTGTTGGAAACATTCTGGACAATAAAGATGCATGGAAAAACCTAACTGACATTCATGGGTCTGGTGAGTTAAATTATTTAGGTAAAGTTCATCAGAATTTAGGAAGAAAATTTAATGGATATTCACCTTTAGAATTACTTCAATTGGAAGCTGTTTTTCTTTATGCATGCGGATATTCCATTCCGTTTAGCCGATTTGGAAATAAACCTAAAGAAAATTTATCCAAAGATATCTTATTTAAAGGTCTTTGTGCAATTGTTGAATACCTCTGCGAACTGGATGATATTAGGAATGTTATGGATTATTCCGAAATTTTTAATTACGAGGTTGATCAGTTACAGCAATATCCTATAAAAGCCTATTAGCGATCAAAATGAATTATTTAGCCTATATTTAGGAGTAAATAACTCCTAATAATTCATCTTATGAAACTTTCATTAATATTTGCTACTATTCTATTATTTTTAAGCTGTCAGAATAACAGTAAAACCAAATTTCATGAAAGTCAAAAAGATTGGGCTTTTCAGAGTTTTGAAAAAGTTGACAGTATCAATCCAATATTAAAACCAACTCCCGAATTAAAATTTAGAGATCCAATTACAGAAAACTCAGTAAAATGGGAAGAGAGAAACGTACTTAATCCTACCGCTGTTGTAAAGGATAACAAGGTTTATCTTATGTACAGAGCTCAGGATTCATTGGGAACCTCCAGAATTGGAATGGCTGTAAGTGATGACGGTCTTCATTTTAATAAATTACCTGAACCTGTTTTTTTTCCTGATAATGATAATATGAAAATATATGAATGGAATTACAAAAAAAGTGAAACTGATAAGGAGAATTCTGAAGATTGTTATTTCTGTTATTTTGATGGAGTTGAAGATCCACGAATAGTAGAAAGTGAAACCGGCGAATATTTTATGACCTACACGTCTTACGACGGAAAAACAGCCAGATTAAGTATTGCATCATCCAAAGATCTCAAAACCTGGAAAAAACATGGATTGGTTTTAAAGGCTGAAAAATATAAAGATGCTTGGTCCAAAGCTGGAGCAATTGTTAGTGAATTACAAGGAAATAGGATCATAGCCAAACGCATTAATGGAAAATACTGGATGTATTTTGGAGATACAAATATATTTGTGGCAACTTCATCAGATCTGATAAACTGGGAAGTTGCAGAAAACGAAGAATCAGGACAAAGAATTTCTGTTTTACATCCTAGAATGGGTTATTTTGACAGCAGACTGGTAGAATCAGGACCTTATGCTCTTTTAAAAGATGAAGGGATATTGTTAATTTACAACGCCAGCAATGCGGCTAATTTTAATGATCCTAACTTACCCAAATTTACATATGCAGCTGCACAGGCATTATTTGACAAAAATGATCCTTATAAGCTTATAGATAGAACGGATAGTTATTTTATCCATCCTGATAAAGATTATGAAAAAGTAGGTGAAGTAAACGAAGTATGCTTTGTTGAAGGTTTGGTTTATTTTAAGGAAACCTGGTTTCTGTATTATGGCACAGCCGACTCTAAAATTGCAGTTGCCATTAGTCGTTAGAAGAATTATAGAGTCCTTAAAGCTTTCGGAACATTAAATAGTATATTACTTTTTTGTAATTTAAATAATAATGTAAATACTCAATTATGACCAATCAACTAAATGAAATCACTAAAAAACACTGCGATAATCCACCTGCTAAATATGACGATTTAAAAGTACTATTCCTGAATTGTACCTTGAATCGTACTCCGGTATTATCTCACACAGAAGGGCTAATAAAGGTAGCACAGAAAATATTTGAAGCTAATGGAGTTTCCTCCAAAATAATACGCCCAGTTGATTATGATATTCCTGCTGGACTGGGATTAGACATGTCTAAAACTCCAGAATGGGATAAAGACGATTGGCCTAAAATACAAAAAGAAGTAGATGCCTGTGATATATTGATTCTATGTACTTCTGTATGGCTTGGAGAAAAATCATCGGTATGTAACCGCACACTTGAGCGAATGTATGGTTATACTCACCAATTCAATTCAAAGGGACAATATCGAGACTATGATAAAGTTGGAGCAACATTAATAACTGGAAATGAGGATGGTGTGAAGCATTGTGCCATGAATATACTTTTTTCCTTATCTCATATCGGATATACAGTTCCTCCTCAAGCAGATGCTGGATGGATGGGTGAAGCTGGTCCAGGTCCATCATACAGAGATGAAGGATCAGGAGGTCCTGAAAACGATTTTACAAATAGAAATACAACCTTTTTAGTCTGGAATTGTTTGCATTTAGCAAGAATGTTAAAAGACCAGGGAGGAATTCCAGCCTATGGCAACCAGCCGGACGAATGGAGTGCTGGTTGTAAAGCAGGATTTGATAGCCCTGAACATAAAAGGTAAGAAACCAATCTATATATAATACCATAAAAACACGAGAGGGATTATTATACCCAAAATTGTATATATACCACCTCGACCTGTGATGCCGTGTTTTCCTTTTACCATAAAGAATGATGTAATTGCGAATAATATTAAGGCTGCTGCAAAAGCATCAGAAAACCAGGTCCAAAGCCTGTTTGGATTGTAATGCAGATAATTACTTTCATAAAATACAGCTCGCCTTTTTAAATATTCTGCTCTTACTTTACCGCTATGGGTATTAACAACAACCGATGATCCTCCTTTTAGAAAGACCTTAAGCTGGTTATCATTTGGATAATAGTGCTTTTTATAATTCCTGCTAGTATCTATAGCATCTAAAAGTTTAAGAATATTACTTTTAACATTAGATGAATTGGATAAATTCAATTCTGTAGTAAAATATTTTATTTCCACAGAATAATTAGGATTCCAGTCACTCATGTGATTAAGGGCAATTCCCGAAATACCATAGATAAGTGTAGTCCCAATAAAAAAGAAACCTATATCGCGGTGAAGTATCCTGCTCCACTTGCGCAAGCCTTTCATGAAAGTTCTTGACACTTTATTGAATCTCTTCTAGAGATACAAATTCCAAAGAATAGTTGGAAATGTGATCGGTGTTATTAGCTTTCATCTGGTCTCTATACTGCTGAATATGTTTCTTTTTAGCTTCAAATTGATCATCACTCGATTGTCCTTCAGAATGACTTTTTATATTATCCTCTTCCATTTTTAAACAGTAGGCTTCATCTATACGTTCTTCAACTACAACACCATTTAATGCAATTTCGCTACCTATTAATTCTTCTTCGAATCGGGTATCTGATGTTACATGTACATTACCATCATCAGTAACTAACAACAACTTCTTACCGCCATGCTTACAAACATGATCTACAATACCTTGTACTTTAACTTCCTTACTCACAAAATCACCAGCCTTGGTATCAAATTCGGCAATGGCTAAAAGCGGAGTTTCCATAACGAGCTCTTCTGTTTCTTGATTAGCTAATTCTGTTTTTTGAACTTCCTTTTTACATGCTGTAAATGCGAGAATACATAAAAAAATGTATATTAATTTTTTCATCTCAAAAATATTTTAGTTTGATTTTAATAGTATTAATTTAAACTACTAATGTAAAAACAGCCTTAAATATAAAAGATGATTAAAGTCAGTTTATGAAAAATATATTTGTAACCTAAGTTACATAGTTATTCCAGCCATTCTTTAAAGTCTTTAACTCGCTCTCTGGCCACTATAACATCTTGATCGTTGAAAGAATTTAATTTAATCTGAAGTCTTGAATTAGTATAACTAATCATGTCTTTTATAGCATGGATATTTACATAGAACTTTCTATTAATCCTGAAGAATGAATGAGGATCCAATTCATTTTCTAAATGTTCTAAAGTAGTATCCAACAGATAGTTTCTACCTTCTGATGTATGTAAATATGTCCCTTTGTTCTCACTGTAAAAGCACTCTATTTCGTCAATATTGATAAGCTTTAAATGCTGACCAACTTTTATCGAAAATCGTTTTTTGTATTCCCGTTCAATCGGATTGGTCAACATTTTCTTTATATCGTTAAAGTCGATAGTGACCGGATGATGTCCTGGGATTCGAGTTTTAAATTTTGTAACTGCCATAGCCAATTCCTCATCATCTATTGGCTTAAGTATATAATCTATACTATTTAACTTAAATGCTTGCAACGCATATTCGTCATAAGCCGTTGTAAAAATTATTGGTGATGTGATCTTAACGGCATCAAATATTTCAAAGGATAATCCATCACTCAACTGGATATCCAGAAAGATCAAGTCAGGGTGTTCATTATTTTCAAACCAATTAATGGACTCTTTAACTGAATGTAATAAAGTATCAACTTTAATATCCAGAGCATTCAGCATTCGTTGCAGACGCCTTGCAGATGGTTTTTCGTCTTCTATAATTATTACTTGCATATTAGAATTAGATGATTGTTTTAATTAATAATCAAATTTATCCTTATCCATATATTCCTTAATCTTTCTTTCCTCCCAGTTTTTAGAGAAGATCAAATTTTTACCAAAGACACCTGCCCAATGTGCAACCAGACCTATTCCCCAAAAAAATGCTGTACTAAAATGTCCAAATTGCCAGAAATTTTCTTTGTTACCCAATCCGCGATATATCATCACTAAAATGAAGATGTTTACTACAACGTACCAAAAAAAATGCCAATAGAATCCTTCTATTTGTTTTACGCGCTTCTTAGCTCGTAAATATCTATCTTCCTCAGAAAAATTTTGCTGTTCTAAATATTTTTGTTCCATTATTGCCTTGTTAGAATTTGTCATCTTTATCCATTAACTCTCGTATTTTTCTCTCTTCCCAACTGGAACCATACCCAAATATAGAAAATGCATGAATTAACAATCCTAATCCCCAGCCTCCTAAAGGAAACCAAAACCATTGAAAATCCCAATATGTTTTATAGTTAATGAATACTAAAAATGGTATGACTATGCAATAGGATATTAAATTTCCATAGAATCCTTTTAATTCATCTACACGTTGTTTTGCTCTTATATACTTATTACTTTCTCTGTTATAATCTTTTTGTCTCATGATATTAATTTCTTGTGTTAATAAAGGCAAGCAAACCTTAAATTTTTTATTTGATTGATTGATCTCTACAGGCCTATTTGTAATCAGGCTGTATCGTTGATTAATATTCCTTAAGCCAACCTTAGTGCTTTTTTCTAAAGAGGCTTTAGGGTTAATGTTGTTCTCTACTATTAAATAGCCATTATCCTCGTAAATTCTAATTTCTAGCGGATTATCTGAAGTTATCACATTGTGTTTAACAGCATTTTCCAGTAGCAGTTGTAAAGATAATGGTACTATTTTGAGTTCAGGGTCACTTATATTTACAGGAATACTGAATTTTATGGCATCCTCGTAACGCATTTGCAATAAGGACATATAGGTCTTTGCAAACTGTAATTCTTCGTCTATGGTAACAAGATCCTTGTTTTTTTGTTCTAATACATATCTATAAACTTTTGATAAAGAAGTTGTGAATTTTTGAGCGCTAATAGGGTTTTCTTCAATTAAACTGGTTAAAACGTTTAAACTGTTAAATAGAAAATGCGGATCTAACTGATTTTTTAATGCATCAAACTTAGCGCGTGCCGCTCCGGCTATAACCTTTTGTTCTTTTATCTTTTTTTGTTGATACTTATTGTAGAAATAGATTAAATGAAAAACACCTACAGCTAATAAAGTAATCCACAATCCAAATTGATAATTTCCAAATGATTCATTTGCAAGAAATTCTTTGTAATCTCCTTTATTTATAACGACCGTTACAAAAGATCTCAATAAAAATAAGCCGATAAGTGTTATTATAACAGAACCAACAATCCCTAAAACTATTCTTTTTAAGGTTCCATTTCCTTTCCAATCAAGGCCACCTAAAAACTGAAAGAAAGCCATATTGGATAAACCCAGGACAAATGTATATAGTTGATAAATAGCAAAATTTATTACAAGTTGTTTTGTGCTTCCAAAACTGAAACCATCATACATTAAGTTACCAATAGCAAAGACCAAAGACCCTATTATAACTAAAATCACGATATTTTTTCGAATGGCTCTCAACGACTTTTTATATTACTTAATATTTTTTTTTATTTCTCGCAAGTCTCTAAAATTTGCTCGGCACGCTCTTTACCCCATTTTGGATGATAAGGAGATTCTGGTTTAAAGTTAGCAAAAAGTTCTAAGGCGCGTTCTACATCTTTACAAAAGGACTGAGTATCCTGACCAAAATATCTGGCACTTCCCATTCCCCATTCAGCTTTATTTAAGACAACTCGAGGATTCTCAGGTGCGATTTGTTCCGCCTGAGCATAAATAGATGTAACTTTTCCGGACAAGGTCATTCCATAAGTTGCACCATCATAAGCTACCCAGGCTGTATGCAAGAGTGCTTGCAATACCATTAGTTCCGAATTATCCTTAGAAATGGCAGTAGCATCATTTAATAAATCTTGAGCTTTGTTAAGTTGAGCTGTCATTTTCTCGACATCTTGCAATCCAAAACTCTGCAAAATGTTAATTTGTGCTGCATAATAAAGAGGTATCCAATTATCAGGTTCTGCGGTTGCTATACGTTCAAATAAATTTGATGCTTCTGCCGGATCCGATCCCCAAAGCTGAAATGCTTTTTGCATGCCTTGATCGTAATTTGTCTGTGCAGTGATAAGTTCTGTCACAGATAGTACTAAAATGATGATTAAGTTTCTCATAATGTTTTATTTAGATTATGATACAAACTTCAGGAGTTTTAAGGTATTTATAAAAAAGGTATGACCGAACTGTATATTTTTAAGGATGACTTGTACACTAATAGGATTTCTTTCTGATTTTTTGTATCTTAATTGGTTGACTTTGAAGAAACAAATACATAATTTATTATGGGGAAAAAATATAAAATACTGTATTGGGCTCCAAGAATTATATGCATTTTAGCTATTGTTTTTGTAAGTCTTTTTGCATTGGATGCCTTTGATCCGAACCTGTCAATTTGGGAACAAATTGGCGGTTTTCTTATCCATTTAATCCCATCATTCATATTGCTTGCTCTACTTATACTAGCCTGGAAATATGAATATGTTGGAGGAATTGTATTCGTATTAATAGGCTTATTGTTTAGTATAATTGTTTTTAGAATGAATTACAGAATGAACCATAACTTTTGGATGAGCTTAGGAATAATTGCTTCAATAACTTTTCCTTTTATCATTGCTGGAGCACTTTTCATAATGCATTATTTTAAAGATAAAACACAAAAAGGTCAGTAAATAAAAAGAGCCTCTGTTAAATAGCAGAGGCTCTCTTTATTATTGACAGTAATTTTTAGTTTTCAATAAACTTAAAATGAATAGGTATGCTGTAAGGTACTCTTACTGCTTTACCCCTTTGTTTTGCTGGTTTCATTCTTGGCAACAAGCTAATAATTCTTTCAGCTTCCTTTTCTAGTATCTTATCTGGTCCTCTCGTTCTAATTCCTGATACATATCCTTGTTGATCAATAGAAAACAGAACAAATACTTTACCATGAATTTGCATTTCTAATGCAAGCTCAGGAAACCTAAAATTTTTACTTACATGTTCAATAACTTTTTTCTCAAAACATGCTTTCAATTCTGCATTGCTTTTCCCAGTACATCCAGGAAATACGGGAACTTTTTCAACAACTGCAAATGGAACTGAAATATCTTCTTCTACTTCTTCTACTTCAACTTCCTCTACAGCTACAACTTCTTCAATTGCGTCCTCCATATTAATTTCAGTGCTTTTTATTACTGATTCCTCAATATCTGCAACATCTTCTACTATGGTTATAACCTCTGATGCAACTTGTGGAGGTGGTGGTGGTGGTGGTGTATTAATATTAATTGATGGAATTTCTTCCTCAACCAATGCTTCTACATCAATTACATTAATGGCAATTTCTTCCTTATCATAGGATTTCAAGTTTAACGCTGTATAGGTTAAGAATAGCATTAAGCTTAATCCTACTGCGAAGAACAGACTCGAATTTCGTCTTAAATCGACTTCCGGATTCTTTTTAGCTTTCATAATACTATAATTTAGTTGAATTGAAGTTACTGTATTCCGCAATTAAAAACTATGACAATTGTCAGTTGAGAAATATTTGAAAATAGTATAAGTGCTTGTAAAAAAGATGATTATAAATTATCTAGTTGGTTGTCGGTACCAGAATCGCTTATAGTCCAGAAAAATCCTATAAAAAAGAACTGATCTGCAGCTGGCCTTAACTCTCTTCTTGAGAAATTTCCGTTTATATCTGGAGTATTTGAATACTGATATCCATTAATATTTTTAAAACCTAATGCATTATTTATGGAAAAATAAAGAATTTTTTGTTGGTTAATTAGATAAGCCCAGTTTAAACTGACACTATTAAAGGAACGGGTTTTTGAGTTTAGAAATCCTTCGGAATTAGGATTGGTATAGGTTCTGCCTGATGCATAACCGTAGCTAAAACCAACCTGACTTTTCCAATCATCAATCCAATATTTTCCAATTACTGATAAGTTATGTGTATTAACAAAATTTGGTTGTGATTCTAAGGGATAATCTTTATATTTTCTTCTAGAATCTAAGAACGAATAACTTATCCAGTAATCCAGATTTTTAATTGTTTTGCTATCTCTCCAAAACATATCTAGTCCTTTTGCATAGCCAAATCCGTCATTACTTATATTCTCAATAGCTCCTTGATTGGTATCGTATAGTGTTAAAGAATCGTAATCTTTAAAATAGCTTTCAATTCTTAAAATTTTACCATCATTATTATATTGAAAATTTAAAATATAGTGTGAAGCTAATTGGGATCTTAAATTTTGATCGAATTTTAAAACGGAATTAGAAGGGTTTTGATAAAAATTTCCATAAGCTAAAGACACCTGACTTTTATTTGTTGTTTTAAGTGCTAAGGAAGTTCTTGGAGATACATTTAATTCATTGAAAAGATGATTGTATTCCGATCGTAATCCAATCTTAAGTGCCAGTTTTTTTGAAAAGAAAATATCTGCCTCCGTGAAGCCAGCACTTAAACCATTTGTAAATTTCAAATTAATATTCGACTGAAAATCGTCTGAAAATTGTTCGTCAAAACTTGTATTAAAATATTCTAAACCAAAGCTTAGTTTAAACCTGCTATTGTATCTTCTTTTAAATCTTATTTTGGCATGTAGCGAGTTCTCCTTGTCATCAATATCCTGCTCTATAACATTTATTTTTGTATTCGCTCCAGTATAACTGAGCCCACCAAGAATCGACCATTCATCATTAAGCATGCCCGAATAGGATCCGTTTAAATAGAAATTATTATTCTTCAAATTAAAAGGAATGCCTTCCTCATAATTAATGTCTTCCTGTGTGAGTTCAAAATTGGTACTGTCAAAAGCTGAGTACAGTTTAAGCAATCCATTATTGAATTTTTGCCTAAAAACGGCCTCTCCAGAAATACTCTCAAAAGGCTTTTTCCAATCATTCCTATCTGGAAATAAAGCAATATATGGTGCCAAATTAAAATATGAGCTATTTACACTTAATGAACTGTTTTTCCATTTCCGCGTTTTTCCCAGAGTCCCACCAACAGACATTATCCCTATATCCGTTTTGTTCTGGTCAGGCTCATCAATGGTATTTAACAATAATACACTGGAAAGAGCTTGCCCATACTCAGCCGAATAGCCACCAGTTGAAAAGGTGATGCCATCAAATAAAAAGGGAGAATATCTTCCTCGAGTTGGTATGTTGTTTGTAGTTGGGGAGTAAGGTGTGAACACACGAATACCATCAATAAATATTTGAGTTTCTTCTGCATCGCCACCTCGAACAAACAATCTTCCGTCTTCTGATACCGTTGTAGTTCCAGGTAGAGTTTGTAAAGCTCCAACAAAATCTCCAACTGCACTGGCTGTTGTTACCACATCCAAAGGTTTTAATACTGAAATTTTGCTGTTGTCGCCAGCCTCAAAGGTTCCTGCTGATAAAATTACCGCATCAAGAGTATTAACATCTTCTCTAAGCTCTATTCTCAATGAGTTCATTCTTTCTACATCCTCTATTAAAGTGTAGGTTTCATATGATAAGTATGAGACAATTAAAATTTGATTTCCAACCTCATCAGTTTTAAATTGGAAAGTTCCCGATATATCCGTCGTACTGCCATCGTACGTACCTTTAAGATATGCGTTTACGCCTTCAATTGGGTTCCCTTTAGTGTCAGTAACCATTCCTTTTACTAATGTTTGAGCTCCGATTTCGTGAACACTTAAAAACATAAATATTAGGAATAAGACTCGCATATCTTTTGATTTATCTGTGGTTAATATTTTGATTGATAGGACAAAAATGCAAATCAATCTATAGGGTTAAAAGATAAAATGACCGAACTGTAAAAAATTATAGATGAATTGATATTCATAAATATTTTACCCTATTTTGTAACGCTTTGGAAATAAAAAGTACTAATTGAATAACTAAACCATCCAATTGAATAAAGAGATACGAACATAATTTTGTAGAGCTCCTGGAAAAGCATCAAAATATTGTACATAAAGTTTGCAGACTTTATACCAATAATTACGATGCACATAATGATCTGTTTCAGGAAATCACTATACAACTATGGAAAGCATATCCAAAATTTAGAGGTGACTCAAAGTTTAGTACCTGGATGTATCGTGTAGGCTTAAATACGGCAATTACACTGTATAGAAAGAGTAAAAGAAGTTTAATAACTCAAGAATTTGATAAGTGTTCAATTTAAAATTAAGGCTGAAGATTATGATGATACCGAAGAACAACAACTAAAACTATTATACAATGCTGTACATCAATTAAATGATATTGAAAAAGCGTTGGTCTTTTTGTATTTGGAAGACAAAAATTATAGAGAAATTAGTGAAACAATGGGAATTAGTGAAGTAAATGCTCGAGTCAAAATGAATCGAGTAAAAACCAAGCTTAGAACCATTTTAAATCCGTAATAATATGGATGAATTAGAATTATTAAAAAAGGATTGGCAAAAAGAGGATAGTAAATATCCTAAATTAACCTATAATGAAATCTATAAGATGATCTTAAAAAAATCGTCTTCAATTGTAAAATGGATTTTTATTATTAGTTTATTAGAATTTGTCTTTTGGACTTTAATATCTTTTGGATTAAAAGATACCGAAAGCATGATAACGATTTGAAGAATATGATGCAGATATCATTTTAATTCCTACTAACTGTATTAGGTTATATTATTCTTAGCTTATTTCTTCTATTTAGTTTTTTAAGAATTACAAAACCATTTCTGCTACTGATAACTGCAAAAATCTTAATGGAAAATATATTAAAAACAAGAAGAACTGTAAAACATTATGTGGCTTTTAATTTAATTTATTTAGTTGTTGCTACCGTTTTGTATTATTTATTGAATTTGATCAGGATCAACAATTAATTGGTAAGCTTAACGAAGCCTCTGCCAATGGAGATGTATTTAAATTTTATGCTACAATGATTATTTCGGTATTTGTAGTTCTAGCAGTATTTATTGGAATATTATTGCTTTTCTATTATTTAATCTATGGATTGTTGTTAAAGAGTTTAAATAAAAACTACAGAGAACTTAAAAAACTGGAAGTTTAGTTTTCTTTTTTCATATTTTTCTTTTCTTTCTTCCATTTTCGTTCTTTATTAAGTTCTTCTTGTGCCAATAATTCTTCTTGGGAAATCACTTTAAGAAAAGATGGATGTTGCTCTATGGCATATTCAATTTTTTCAACTATTTGTTCAATGGTCTCATTATCATAATCAATTTCTAAAGGTTCCTTAATTTCCATTGATTGTAAAATATTTTTCTTTTTAACTCGCAATCCTTTTTTATCAAACGAACGTCTAAAACCATCAATTACAATTGGAACTACAACTGGTTTGTACTTTTTAATAATGTGAGCTGTCCCTTTTCTAATGGGTTTAAAAGGTGTTGTTGTGCCTTGAGGAAATGTAATTACCCAACCATCATCTAACGCTTTCCCAATATTTGAAATATCACTCAATTTTACTTGCCTGTTTACATCCTGACCTTCCGCTCTCCATGTTCGGTCTATACTAATAGATCCCGCATATGCCATAATTTTAGGCAACAAACCTGATCTTCATGGTTTCTTTGGCTGCTACATAATAGATATTTAGTTTTGGATTCCAAAGGTATCCGACGTTTTTAATGCTATCTATTCTTCCGCTTAAACTTGCATTAAATACATGAAACATAGCAACAACATCCGCAAAATAAGTTTGATGATTTGAAATAAACAAAACATTGGTTTCCGGTAAGTTCTGGAATAATTTCTGAACCATCAATATTTAATTCATTAAATCCTCTAAAGCGTTGGTGAGTCATAAATCCCATTATTCTGATGAGCCATTTTTTTAGGAAAAGAATATGCCCAAAAGGATTTCTTTTGAATAATCCCATAAATAGTTTTAAGTATATGTTGAATTACAAATGTAAAAAAACTGAATTATTAAAAGGCAGCTTTTATTAAGTCTTTAACTTCACTAAGCATCATGGCAGTAGCTCCCCAAACAATATGACCATTAATAAATAGGCTGGAACATCCAATTCCCTGTTATACGAAGTTGATACTGTTTTAGTTATAACATTATTTTCGTTCATAAAATCAATTAAAGACACCTCTAATAATTCTTCTACTTCAGTTTCTTGTAATATAAAATTTGGCGTTTGATCCATAAATCCTAAAAACGGTTGAACAGCAAAATTGCTCGGAGGAATATAAATCTGTGTTAATTTTTTTACTATTTCAACCTGATCTGGACTAATACCAATTTCTTCATGAGTTTCCCTTTTTGCGGTATACTCCAAATCGAAATCATTTTTTTCAACTTTACCTCCCGGAAAACTAATTTGTGCTGAATGGACTCCATTATAAGCTTTCCTTTGTATCAATGCAAATGTTGTTTGTTGATTAGTATTTGGATAAAAAAGTGCTAAAACAGCCGACTGTTTTGCCTGCTTCATGGCATCTTTGTACATATCTCTGTTTTTCATTCTGCTTGGAGGTAACATTTTAAATTGAGATGACTCAGCTGGCAAAGGGATATTTTTTATTTTTGAAGTAATTTTTAAAAATTCGCTAAAATTCATTTATGAAGTACTTTATAATTCTTTGTTTAGCCTTTCTTTTTATTTCATGTGAAGATAAACAATCTGAGAAAAAGAAATCTCAAAATGCTATACAGACAGAATCTAAAAAAATTGATAAACAAGAAAAAAAGAGAAACCAAAAGAACCAGAAAGAGAATTTCCATTGCTAACAGATAAAAACGCTATGGAATTTTTCTTGGAATACGAACAAGCAAATAAAGAAAATAAAGTCAGAATTAAAACTGATTTTGGAGACATTGATATCCAGCTCTATGAAAAAACTAAATTTCATCGAGCTAATTTCATTTTTCTTACCAAGCAAGATTATTTTAGTGGTACTCAATTTTATAGAGTAATTAATAATTTTATTATACAAGGTGGTAGTAGTGACGATAGACGAGTGGGCAGAAAACGAAGTAATATTGGCAAATATCTGTTACCACCAGATACTAAACGAGGCTATAAACACGATAGAGGAGTCATAAGCATGCCAAGCAGCGATATTGAAAATCCGCATAAACTTGCATCACCTTTCGAATTTTTTATTATCCAGCAACGTGGAGGAGCTCATTTCTTAGACGGAGATTATACCATTTTCGGAAAAGTAATTAAAGGTATGGACGTAGTCGATAAAATTGCTGCAGTGGATACGGATGAGGCTGATTGGCCACTACAAAATGTATACATCAGAAAAGTTGAAATAATTGATTAATTAAGATTAAAATTTAGAGATTTTTCATACCTTATTAGCTTAAACAAAATCCAAAATTCTAATGATAAAAACGAATCCAAAAAAGCACATAAAAGCCCTTATTTTATGTGCTTTAGTTATATTTACAAGCTGTAAAAATAACGACACTAAAGAAGTAAAATATATGACAGATAATGTGTTGTTGCAAGAGTGGTCTGGACCATATAATGGAGTGCCTGCTTTTGATAAAATGAATGTTGATGATATTAAATTAGCCATGCAAAAAGGTATGGAGTTGAGTTTAAAAGATATTGACAAAATCGCAAACAATTCGAAACCTGCAACTTTTGAAAATACTATTGAAGCTTATGAGCGATCTGGAAAAGAACTAGACAGAGTTTATTCTTATTACGGAATTTTTAGTAGCAACATGTCATCTCCTGAGTTTAGAGAAATTAAAAGTGAGTTAGCTCCGGAGTTGTCTGATTATCGTTCTATGATATCACAAAACGAGAAACTCTTCCAACGCATTAAAACGGTATATGATGAATCTCAAAAAAATCCTTTAGAAGCAGATCAACAACGTGTAATCGAATTAATCTATAAGCGTTTTGCTATGAATGGGGCTGAGTTAGATGCTGAAAAGAAAAAACGATATGCTGAAATAAATAAAGAACTATCAACCCTTTACACAGATTTCTCGAACAATGTATTGCATGATGAAGAGAACTATGTAACCTATTTAACCAAAGACCAATTAAGTGGTTTGTCTGATGGGTTTATAAAATCCGCTGCAAAAATAGCTTCCGATAGAGGTCAGAATGGTAAATATGCGATTACAAATTCACGTTCTTCTATGGATCCATTCCTTACCTACTCCAACGAACGAGAGTTACGCAAACAGGTTTGGACCAATTACTATTCAAGAGGCGATAATGGAGACGAATATGACAACAACGAGATTATTGCAAAAATTTTAAAATTAAGAAAAGAGCGTGTAGGATTGTTAGGTTATGACAATTACGCCGAATGGAGATTACAAGATAGAATGGCGAAAACGCCAGAAAATGCGATGGAATTAATGAATGCTGTTTGGCCAGCGGCTATTGGTAGAGTAAAAGAAGAAGTTGCAGATATGCAAGCCATTGCAAGCAAAGACAACATAACTATTGAACCTTGGGATTACAGATACTATGCAGAAAAAGTTAGAAAACAAAAATACGATCTGGACAGCGACGAGGTTAAACAATACCTACAATTAGATAAATTAACTCAAGCTTTATTCTTTACAGCTGGAGAAATATTTAATTATGATTTTAAACCTGTTCCAGAAGGTTCAGTTCCGGTATTTCATGAAGATGTAAACGTTTGGGAAGTAACCGATAAGGATTCAGGAGAGCATATTGGATTATGGTATTTAGATCCTTTTGCACGACAAGGAAAACGTTCAGGTGCGTGGGCAACAACATACAGAAGTCACACTACTTTTGATGGCAAAGAAACCGTTTTAGGTTCTAATAACTCGAATTTTGTAAAACCTGCTCCAGGAGAAACTGCTTTAGTATCTTGGAGTGACGCAGAAACATTATTCCATGAATTTGGACATGCATTGCATTTTTTTTCATCTAATGTTAAATATCCTACCTTAAATGGAGGTGTAAGGGATTACACAGAGTTCCAATCGCAATTATTAGAACGCTGGTTATCTACAGACAAAGTAATCAATAAATTTTTAGTGAATTATAAAACTGGAGAACCTATTCCTATTGATTTGGTTACGAAAATTAAAAAAGCGTCCACCTTTAATCAAGGATTTTCTACTACGGAATATTTGGCATCTGCTATTATGGATATGAAATTACACCTTGCAGACCCTACCAATATTGATATTGACAAATTTGAACGCGAAACATTGGAGGAAATGAATATGCCAAAAGAATTACCAATGCGTCACAGAACTCCACATTTTGGACATGTGTTCTCTGGAGAAGGATATGCAACAGCATATTATGGTTATATGTGGGCAGATGTGTTAACAAGTGATGCATCTGAAGCTTTTAAAGAAGCTCCAGATGGTTTTTATGACAAAGCAGTAGTAGAAAAGTTAGTTACGTATTTATTTGCACCAAGAAACTCGATGGATCCTGCAGAAGCTTACAAAAAGTTTAGAGGTCGAGATGCAAAAATTGAAGCTTTGATGAGAGATAGAGGGTTTCCGGTTCTGAATTAATAATTTAAAGAATTACGTTTTATAATTGGATTAGCAATTAACTCAATGTTATTAACTTACAAAAATGGCTATTAACAATTGATCTAGTATTTTCTTTTAAAAGTGTTTTCTTACAATAAATTGCAACATGATATGATTTTTTCTTAAATTGCCGCTTCGAAATAGCATTTAATCGTAAACACATGAAAAACATACTACTTTTTATTTGTCTTTTTAGTTTTGTTTTTGGATTTTCACAAGAGGAAACGACAAAAGATTTACCAAGTCTATCTAAGCGATGGATAGCCAAATTAGGTGTAAACATGGTAAATAGTAGTGGTGAATGGCTCTCCTATAGGATCATTTTCTGAAAATGCCTTCTCCAATCCTCTTGCACTTGGTATAGAATATAAGATTAATGATATTATTTGCTGTATCTCTTTTGCAGACTGTAAATAAATGGAAAGCAGACAAAGGGATTATTGATGGCATAGTAGTAACTGAAGATCAGAGTTATTTTGCAATTGATGCTGGATTAAAATTTTATTTTGATGAATATTTTCTTGATGCAGATTGGTTAGACCTTTATGCTGAAGGTGGATTAGGATATTTTCATGAAAGAGAAAGTGGAATGTCCGGAAATTTAGGTTTTGGTGGTATTTTATGGATATCTCAATCCTTAGGATTGAATTTACAAGGAATTGGGAAATTTGCAGGAAAAGACAATAATCCATACAAATCACTTTCAATATTTTGCTGGACTTGTTTATAATTTTGGTGGTATAGACTCAGATAATGATGGGATTTTAGATAAAGAAGACGACTGTCCTACTGAATTTGGTCTTATTCAATTTAATGGATGTCCTGATTCTGACGGAGATGGTGTAAGAGAGTCACTAGACGAATGTCCTCTAGTTGCCGGTCCAGAAGAGTTAAAGGGTTGTCCGGATAGAGATAAAGATGGCGTTGCAGATAAAAATGATGAATGTCCTGATTTTAAAGGTAGTGTAAATACAAGAGGTTGTCCAGATAAAGACAATGACGGTGTCCCGGACAAATTCGATAACTGCCCTGAAATACCAGGTTCTTTTAACAATAGAGGATGTCCATGGCAAGATACAGATAAAGACGGAGTGATAGATAAAGATGATAAATGTCCAAATCAAATTGGACCAATAGAAAATCAGGGATGTCCATACCCTAAATTAACTCAAAACGAAGAGAAAATAATCGATGCTTTTGCAGAAACAATTCTTTTTGATCTTGGAAAGGCAGATTTAAGGAATTCTAGTTTATCAACTTTAAATAATATAGTTTCAGTCATGACAACCTATAAAAGTGAAAGATTCCATATTGCAGGGCATACTGATAATACATTCACCTCCGATTTTAACCAAGTACTATCTCAAAATAGAGCTGTAGCGGTAAGAAATTATTTTATCTCCAAAGGTATTGATCCTTCTAGATTAACAGCCAAGGGATACGGTGAAACTAAGCCTATCGAATCAAATGATACTGAGGAAGGAAGAGCAAAAAATAGGAGAGTCGCTATTATCCTAATTAAATAATTCGAACCGATAGAAATAGAAGTTAAGAACATATAAATACAATTTAAAAAAGCGGCATGATGCCGCTTTTCAGTTTATATTCTTAATTATTACATGGATTCATTCAACCAAGCTTTCATCATCCATACCGTTTTTTCCTGCTCTGTAATAAAATCGCTCATCATCGAGTTGGTTCCTTCATCATTTGCATCATCGGATTTATCTAATATTTGTCGTTCAATTTTTAAAAGCTCCGATAAAGAGTCCACTATTAAGTGTACTGCTTTCTCATCCTGTTTAATATTTTTTCCTATTGGCACTTTAACATTCTTAATATAATCCTCAAATGTATGAAGAGGAGTTTCACCAAGTGTTAAAATACGTTCTGCAATTTCATCAACTTTAACATTAGCATCTGTATACAATTCTTCAAATTTTACATGAAGATCAAAAAATCTTTTACCTTTAATATTCCAATGAATCCCTCTTAAGTTCTGATAATACACTTGAAAATTGCTCAGAGAATATTTAAATCTTTTGCTAATTCTTTTGTTATTTTTACTTCTAATCCAATACTATTTAATGTCATAATCTTCATTTAATTTATTTTATTCATTTCTTTCGAACAAAAATACCATGATTTAACATAATTATCTATAAATTTTATTGATAGTTTTTATATTTTTATAGTATAATATTGATGACTATGACAATTACACAACTAAATTACGTTCTAGCTGTTGCCGAAAATCAAAATTTTACCAAAGCAGCTGAAAAATGTTTTGTAACACAACCTACTCTGAGTATGCAAATTCAAAAATTAGAAGATGAATTAGATGTTCAAATTTTTGATCGATCCAAAAAACCTATTGAACTAACAGAAGTTGGTAAAAAAATTGTTAGTCAAGCCAAAAATATTGTAAATGAAGCTGATAGAATTACAAGATATTGTAGATCAGCAAAAAGGTTTTATAGGTGGTGAATTTAAATTAGGAATTATTCCAACAATAATGCCAACATTATTACCCATGTTTTTAAAAACATTCATTAAAAAATATCCTAAAGTAAAACTAAAAATTGAAGAACTATACTACAGAAGAAATAATCTCGAGAATAAATGATGGTCATTTAGATGCGGCTATTGCAGCCACACCTTTAGAGAATGAAAACATTAAAGAACGTGTTTTATATTTTGAACCTTTTGTAGGTTATATACCCAATAAACACAGACTTAGCAATCAAAAGAAAATAGATGTTTCCGATTTGGATATAAGCGATATATTATTGCTTGAAGATGGTCATTGTTTTAGAGATGGAGTTATTAATTTGTGTAAAGCATTTAAAAATGTTGGTGATGAAAATTTTCAATTAGAAAGTGGTAGTATAGAAACACTAATTAAATTATCTAATGAAGGTTTAGGTATGACTTTACTGCCTTTTTTACATACACTAGATATTAAAGAATCCGAAAAAAAATATCTGCATTATTTTAATGAACCTTCACCTGCGAGAGAAGTAAGTATTATTTATCACAAAAGTGAATTAAAAATGCAAATAATTGATGCTTTACAAGATGTAATTTCTGGTATTATACGAGGAGCAATTGCCTTTCAGGATGTAAAGATAATAAGTCCTTTACCTAAATAAAAAAAGCGACCGTTTGGTCGCTTTTTTTATGGTTTTAAATAAATTAAACATTTATTTAATTCTGGATTCTGTTTTATAAGTGAATTTAATAAATATTTTAAGCTCTTCGATTTCGTAAGGTAGTAATCTTTCTAATGCTTTTTTCACTTCTTTACAGAACAGTTGCACATCAAAACTAACTTTATTAAGTACTGTTTTGGTGTACTCAAACATTGCTCTTGCCATAAGTTTAAATTAGGGTTTAGGTTAAAAAAGTAGTGTTTCTTATATACGGTAGATTTTAAATTATTAGTATAAATATAACTAAAATTGTCTTAACAATTTCTTAATGCGCAAAAAATAGATGTTAAATTTTAATTATCAGTAATTTTTCATCCTTTTTTCACAAATATGGAAATTCTTAAAACAATACAATTAACAAACTATAAATAATACAAATTTATTGTAGTGTTATTAAATTAAGAATAAAAACTAAAACCTATTATCTCCATCCAATATATCACCTAAACCTCCTAAAATACTTCCTTCTCCTTTATTCTTTCCACCAGTTCGTGGTGCACTTGCTAAAACTCGTCCTGCCAATCTACTAAATGGTAAAGATTGAATATAAACTGTTCCTGGTCCTTGTAGTTTTGCAAAAAATAATCCTTCGCCTCCAAAAACAGTATTTTTAATACCTCCAACAAATTCAATATCATAATCTACATCTTGAGTAAAACCAACAATACAACCTGTATCTACTCGTAATATTTCTCCTGCCTGCAATATTTTTTCGGCCATGGTTCCACCAGCATGTACAAATGCCATTCCATCGCCTTCTAATTTTTGCATAATAAATCCTTCACCTCCAAATAAACCTCTTCCTAATTTTTTAGAAAATTCAATTCCAATACTTACTCCTTTAGCTGCACATAAAAAAGCATCTTTTTGACAAATAAACTTTCCATTAAATTCCGTTAAATCAATTGGTATAATTTTTCCTGGATATGGTGATGCAAAAGATACATTACGTTTTCCACTTAGGTCATTGTAAAAAGCAGTCATAAATAAACTTTCTCCTGTTAGAATTCGTTTTCCTGCTCCAAGTATTTTTCCTAAAAATCCTGTATCTTTTTTAGAACCATCACCAAAAATGGTTTCCATTTTTATACCATCATCCATCATCATAAAACTTCCTGATTCTGCTACGACTCCTTCTTGAGGATCAAGTTCTATTTCTACATATTGCATTTCTTCACCATAAATTCTGTAATCAATTTCGTGTGCTGTCATTTTTATTTAGTTTTGTGTTGATTTATTAATTTGTTGATTTGATTGCTAGTTTGTTACAAATATTTCTAACTCTTCATTTTAATAGTCCATTCAAAATTAAAAGTAGATACTTCTACTCCATCTTCATTTTTACCAACTGATTTCATCCATAACGGTTTGTCCTTCTCCTGTTTTAATTGCTTTTTTAATAGCTTCATCAATTAACTGACCTTCATCACATGTAAAGGTAATTCTTCCAGTTGCCTTTTTAGTAAATGTTGCATTATTATTGGCAACTAACATAGAAATGTTTTTACCACTTTCTTTAATTTTTCCTAGCATCAATGCACCTGTAGTTAGTTCAGCAGCCATACCTTGAACTGCCCAAAACATGGAATTAAATGGATTTTGATTAATCCATCGGTGATGTACTGATACCGTACATGTTTCATCTGTTATATCCTTTGCTCGAACTCCTGTAATATAAGCAGCAGGTAATTTTAATAAGTTAAAAAGGTTGACTTTATTAGCGGTTAACTTCATATGTGAAATTATATTTTTATAAAAATACCTAAAATAATTAGAGTTGCAATATGTTAAATATTATGTTAAATTTTAGTACTATGTGTTGCATAATACCTTCTTTTAGACATATATTTGCATAAGAAACTATTATATACTTTATAAATATGTTAACTGATAATCAAAAAAATATAGCAACTTTTATTCATTTATCAACCTTTTCTAGGTTTATAATTCCTCTTGGAAATTTTATTGGACCAATAGTACTTTGGTCTATTAATAAGGATAAATCTGAGTTTTATAGATCAAGCATGGTAAACAAGCCATCAATTTTCAAATTAGTATTTTACTTTATGCTCTAATTATAGGAACTATCAGCATTCCATTTTTTGCTTTCAATTTATTTGATGCCTTTAATTTTATAGATTTTAATCATTTTGATAGTTTTCATATTAGTCTGAGTAAACCATCTCCTCTTCTTTATATTGGAGGTGCATTAGGAGGATTGGCTATATTAGGATTTATACTGGAACTCGTTTTTATAATTAAGGCAAGTCTAAAAGCCAGAGATGGTGAATTATATAATTATCCTATTACAATTAATTTTTTAAAATAACCATCAATCAATCAATCAAAAAATGAACAGTTTCACAATTAAATTCATTATAACATGAAGATAGAAAACACAAAAGCACAAATGCGAAAAGGTGTTCTAGAATACTGCATATTGTCAGTCTTAAAAGATGATGATGCTTACGTTGCAGAGATTTTAGGCACCTTAAAAGACGCAAAACTGCTTGTGGTTGAAGGAACAATTTATCCTTTACTAACAAGATTAAAAAACGCAGGTTTACTCAACTATCGTTGGGAAGAATCAACATGAGGACCTCCAAGAAAATATTATGGTTTAACAGAAACAGGAAAACTATTTTTAAAAGAATTAAATACTACTTGGAGTGAATTACAAAACGCAGTTAATATAGTAACAAGCATAAAAAAATCAAAAAAATGAATAAAACAGTCAACATAAATTTAGCAGGTATATTCTTTCATATAGATGAAGATGCATACCTAAAATTACAACGCTATCTTGAGGCTATAAAACGTTCATTTACAGACTCTCAAGGACAATCTGAAATCATTTCAGATATCGAAGCTCGAATCTCTGAACTATTTACTGAACGCATAAAAACAGAAAAACAAGTAATTGGTATGAAGGAAGTTGATGAGGTTATAACCATTATGGGGCAACCTGAAGACTATCTTGTAGATGATGAAATATTTGAAGATGAACCAAAATCTTATACTTCTAAAGGATCTACTAAAAAATTATTCAGAGATACTGACAACTCATACATTGGTGGTGTATCTGCTGGTTTAGGTCACTATTTAGGGATAGATGTAGTTTGGATCAGACTTTTATGGGTCTTGTTGGGACTTGGATCTGGCGGCACATTTATCTTTATATATATACTATTCTGGGTTTTAGTGCCTGAAGCTGTCACAACATCAGACAAGCTGATCATGAAAGGAGAACCTGTTAATATTAGCAACATCGAAAAAAAAATTAAAAAAGGATTCGATGATGTTAGTGAAACAGTAAAGAATGTAGATTATCAAAAATATGGGAATAAAGTAAAATCTAGTTCTCAGACATTCTTTGATGCTATTGGCAATATAATAATGTTTTTCCTAAAGATCTTTGCTAAGTTCATTGGCTTAATTCTAATAATATTTGGTGCAGTCACTATTTTTAGCCTATTTGTTAGCTTATTGTCACTTGGAACATCGTCTATTTTTGAACCATGGTGGATGGATTATCCCGATGCATTAGTTACAACCGGAATGCCCATATGGTTAGGATCTATCATGTTATTTTTCCTGTTCGGAATACCAGCATTCTTTGTCTTGTATTTAGGTCTCAAGATTCTTATTAATAACTTGAAATCTATAGGAAATATAGCCAAGTTCTCATTATTAGGCCTTTGGTTATTATCTATAGTTGGGTTATTAATTACAAGCATTTCCTGGACGTCTGAATTTTCAACAGAATCTACTGTGACTACAAAACATGATCTGGTTTACAATGTTGCAGACACTCTTGCCATAAAAATGGTTGCAAGCGATATGGATAGCTATACCAATATGCATAGAAACAATGGTTTTGAAATTAAATTTAATGACAATGATGAAAAGGTGATATTTTCAAGAAACCTTAGGTTAAATATACTTTCAACCAAAGATTCTATCCCTTTTATTCAAATTGAAAAAGAAGCAAAAGGAAAGGACTATTTACAGGCTAAAGAGAAAGCTCAAAATATAAATTATAATTATGTTTTAAGTGGTAATACCTTAATGCTGGATAGTTATTTATTGACCGAATATGAAAATAAATTCAGAGACCAGAATATAGAATTATTTCTGTATTTACCTGAAGGATCCTATATAGACTTAAACCATAACATTGCTTCCTTTCTTAGAAATTACCGTTCTAGTGAAAATATTGTATCACGAAACTATGCTGGTCACCTGATAAAGATCAATGACGACTCTATTGATTGCCTGGACTGTGATGACGATGATATTTTTGAAATAAAAGTTAATTCAAAAGAGGATAGATCAAAAGTTAAGATTGATGAAGATGGAGTCATTATAAAGAGCGACGACGTTAACATTATAATCAACGATGAGGGCTTTAAAGCAGAGTCTGAAGATGTAAAGGTTAATATCAGTGAAGATGGTATCGATATAAAATCAGATGGTAATTTCTAGACAATTGGTCCTAAAAAATTAACAGTTCGGGATCTAAATTTTCTAAATTTAGAAGAAAGAAGAGATATTTACACAATCAATCAAAAAACAAATAATCATGATAACATTAGTAAAAATAATTGCCTCTATATTATTAGACATTTTATTTTAAAACAATCAAAATAAATTTAATTATGAAACCAAAAGCAAATTATTTTCTGGGAATTTTAATGAGTTTTCTTCTGATATCCTGTCAATTTAATGGTGACTTTGCATTTGGAGTTAAAGGTAATGGCAATGTTGTAAAAATGGACCGAACCATTACTGAAAATTTTAACAAAATAAAGGTAAGCAGAGGTATGGATGTATATCTAACTCAAGATACTCATGTTTCTATTTTAGTTGAAGCAGACGAGAATTTACACGATATCATTATAACAGAAGTAGAAGGAAATACCTTAAAAATTTATGCTGACGAAAACATTTCATCTTCCAATTCTCAAAAGGTATTTGTTAATTTTAATGACATTCAAGAGATTGTTTCCACGAGCGGCAGCGATGTGTATTCTACGAATATAATTAAAGCCGAATTCTTAAAACTTAATTCCACAAGTGGCAGTGACATGGAACTGGAAATAATGTCCGATGTTGTAGAATGCAATGCAACAAGTGGAAGTGACATGAGGCTATCAGGAACTACCAACAAATTAATTGCCAGAGCAACAAGTGGCAGTGACATTAAAGCTGGTAATTTAAAGGCCAAGAACTCTAATGTTCATGCAACTAGTGGAGCAGATATTATTCTTAATACTTCTGAAGAACTATATGCAAAAGCCTCGAGCGGTGGAGACATAAAATATTATGGAAATCCGGAAAAAGTTACTAAAAAAGGTGGTGTTTCTGGCGGTATAAGAAAACAATAATAAACTAACCAATCAAATTTTAACCATTTCAAGCTTTTTTAAAGTTTGGGATGGTTTTTGTTTATATTTGTTTTAAAATCAAATATTTAAGATTAAATGGCTAAAACTAAATACATCCTTCTCTTATTAATTACATTAAGTACGACACTTTATTCCCAAAGCAGAATAAAAGGAAATCGAAATGTTACAACAATAGAAACCGAAGTAAATTCATTCAATAAATTAATCGTTGGTGAGAAATTTAATATATCGATCATTAAAGATGATGTAGCTTCAGTGGAAATTAAAACAGATGAGAACCTCCATGATGTTATCGAATTTAATGTAGCAGACAGTGTTTTAAGATTTAAAACTACTAAACGCATTACATCCAGCAGAGGGATTGATATTACCGTGCGATATACAGAAGCACTTAAAGTAATTGAATTAAAAGAGAATTCAGAGTTAAATTCAATCAATACTATCAACAATCCTAATTTAGTCTTAAAACTTAATGATAATGCTAAAGCCAATTTAAATTTAAAGACAGAGACATTTAAATTGATTAATAATAATACTTCAACTTTAAAAATAAATTCTAAATCAAGACTTAATATAGAAAGTAAACTGGTAGATCTGCAATTGAATGAAAGCAGTAGTACTGAAGCACTGATAACTTGTGACAGCCTTAAATTGGATATGTATCAAAGGTCTTATGCCAAAATTGAAGGTGATGTTTTGTTACTTAAAGCGAACACCATTAATTCAACCGATTTTGTAGGTAAGAATTTAAGCGTAGACCGTTGTGAAATTATTGCCGAGGACTCCAGCGACTTTTCTATTCAGTCGTTAGAAGAAATAATTATTGAGGCTTCCGGCAGCAGCGAGGTTTTTATATATGGCAATCCGGAAATTACAATTAAGAAATTTTCAGATTCTGCGAAACTGCACAAGAAAGAATTATAATTTAGAAATTAAATATTAATACTGAGGAGTAGACACTTCAAATGTAGAATCCTTTGCTGCCAGATATCTTTCAGCATCTAAAGCAGCCATACATCCTGTTCCCGCCGCAGTCACAGCTTGTCTATAAACATGATCTGCAGCATCTCCAGAAACAAATACACCCTCCACTTTAGTTTTAGAAGTACCAGGAATATTTATGATATAACCTGTTTTATCCATATCTAAATAATCCTTAAAAATATCCGTATTTGGCTTATGCCCAATAGCTAGAAAAAATCCTGTTGCTGGAATATCTTTCTTTTCGTTCGTTTTATTATTGAAGACACGAACTCCAGTTACGACTTGTCCATCGCCTAAGACTTCTTCAGCTTCTGTGTTGAACATGATTTCTATATTCTCTGTATTTTTTACTCTGTTTTGCATAATCTGTGAAGCTCTGAAAACATCTCGGCGTACAAGCATAGTTACTTTCTTGCATAATTTAGATAAGTAGTGAGCCTCCTCGCAGGCCGAATCTCCAGCACCAACAAGAACTACTTCCTGTCCTCTGTAAAAGAATCCATCGCAAACAGCACAGGCTGAAACACCTCCACCTAATTTTAAATACTTTTGTTCTGAATCCAAGCCTAAATACATTGCAGATGCACCAGTAGATATAATGACTGTATCACAATGAATTTCTTTAGTTTCATTAACCCAAACCTTATGTACATCTCCGGAAAAATCAACTTTGGTAATCCAACCGTCTCTTACATCTGTCTCAAATCGTTCTGCTTGAGCTCTTAACTGGATCATCATCTCTGGTCCCGAGATTCCATCTGGATACCCAGGAAAATTTTCTACATCAGTGGTAGTAGTTAGTTGTCCTCCTGGTTGAATACCTTGATATAATACAGGTTTCATATTTGCTCTTGCCGCATAAATAGCTGCTGTATATCCTGCAGGACCAGAACCAATAATTAAACACTTTACTCTTTCTATTGAATCTGCCATATTATTTTATTTTGTCCAAGGCAAATGTATTGTTTTTAGTAAAAAAAAATACTCATATTTTATCAAAAGTTATTATCAAAAAATAATTCGATTCTATTCAAAAAAATGATTGATGATTTTTTTGTAACTTTATGAGAATCCAAAAACTAATCAAATACTGCAACTATGAAAAATTTATTCACTCTCCTTCTAATTATTTTCACTTTTATTTCTTGCAACGATGCGAAAAAAAATACTGAGGGACAAAAAGAAGATAAACTTACCCTGGAAGGCACTTGGGAGTTAACCAGTTATTATAATTATGAAGATAACAAAATTTCGGATTCCTTTGGCCTAAGTGATGGTACCAGACAAGTAAAAATGTACACAGCTACAAACGTAATGTGGGCTCGAAAGGTTCCTTCTGATTCAACAGAATTTTTTGGATTCGGTAAATACACAATAACTGATACAAGTTTAGTTGAAACATTAGACTATGGTTCAGCATTTATGAATCAGGCCATCGAAGAAAATATAGAATTTCCATTTGAACTTGAATTAGAAAAAGACAGATTTATACAGATCGATCTTGATGAAGACGGAAATAGGATTTTTTCAGAAAACTACGTTAGAATCGAATAGTTACTCTCTGAATTATTATTAAAAATCGATATTGATCTTTTATGATTGATGCTTTTCCCTTTATCGCTGCATTACTCGCCTCTATTTTACATGTTATTAGTGGACCAGATCATTTAGCAGCAGTGATTCCTTTTGCAATTGAATCGAAGAAAAAGGCCTGGAAAATTGGTCTTTTTTGGGGAATTGGTCATTTATTGGGAATGCTATTAATTGGTGTTCTTTTTTTACTATTCAAAGAATTAATTCCAGTAGAAAAAATCTCTGAATACAGTGAACAATTAGTAGGTCTCGTTTTAGTTTTTATCGGTTTATGGTCTTTTTATAAAATATTTAAAAACGAGAAAACTCATAAACATTTACATGTGCATGCTGAAAATTCTCCAGTAATACACAAACACGAGCATGTACATAATCATCACCCAAATCACCAACATGTTCATCAAAAAAGCACTAAACAAGGTCATTTTGCTTCATTATCCGTAGGTATATTACATGGATTAGCCGGAATATCTCATTTTATTTTGTTCATTCCTGTGGCAAGTTTTAGCAATACAATGGATTCTGTTAGATATTTAGTTGGTTTTGGTCTGGGAATAATTATTGCCATGACAGTTTTTGCACTTATTATTGGTAGGATATCATCCTACAGTAAAAACGAACACAATGATGCTCTATTTAAAGGAATTAGATTTGCAGGTGGACTGTTTGCAATAATAATTGGTCTTTACTGGATGTTCAGTAATTAACAAATTCTTGGCAACTGTTCTCCTATTAATGGACTTACAATACGCTTTCCTCCTATTGAACTATGCATTACAACTTTAGATGGATGTTCTTTTGTTACTTCTCCTATAATAGCAGAGTTTCTTCCTTTTTCATCATTCTGCATCATCTCTAAAACTGCATTGGCAATATCTGAATCAACAATAGGTTATAAAAAGACCTTCATTGGCAACATATAAAGGATCTAATCCAAGAATTTCACAAGCAGCCGCAACTTGTTTTTCAAGCGGGATTTTATCCTCATGAATAGACACTCCTTTATTGATGTCTTGAGAAATTTCAGATAACACGCTCGCTACTCCTCCTCGCGTTGGATCTCTGAATAAATGAATTTTATCTCCAAATTCATCGATTAAATCATTCACTAAAAAATTCAAATTGGTTGAATCACTTTCTATAGTTGATTCAAATTCCAAACCTTCACGCTGCGACATAATTGCCATTCCATGTTGGGCAACAAATCCGTTCACGATTATCTTATCACCTACTTTTATATTATCTGTAGAAATATTTGCCTTCGGATGTACTTCACCAAATCCAGTAGTATTAATAAATATCTTATCTCCTTTTCCTCTTTCAACAACCTTTGTATCTCCTGTAATTATTTGAACTCCGCTAATATCGGCAGCTTCTTTGATTGATTTAACTATTGTGATAAATTCTTCAATTTTCAAACCTTCTTCAACAATAAATGCTAATGATAAATACTTTGGAATTGCACCACACATTGCCACATCGTTAACCGTTCCATGAACAGCTAATTCACCAATATTTCCTCCTTTAAAAAAGATTGGAGACACCACAAAACTATCTGTTGAAATCGCTATTGGTTTGTTAAATTTAACAATAGAACCATCATGTTTTTGGTCTAAAAACGGATTGCTAAATGTTTTAAAAATAATTTTATCCAACAAATCTCTGGTCATTAAACCTCCACTTCCATGTCCTAAATTAATAGTTTCAAATCCTAATTCTTCCTTATTCATTTACTATTCAGAAATTAAATTACTTGAAAAATGATAATATGCAGCACAAGCTCCTTCAGATGAAACCATAGGTGCTCCCAAAGGATTAGAAGGATTACAAACTTTACCAAACTGACTACATTCATTAGGTTTTTTAATACCTCTTAAAATTTCACCTGCAATACAATCTGGATTTTCAGGAACTTTAATATTACTAATTCCAAATTTTGATTCCGCATCAAAGTCTTTAAATTCTTTTGTTAATACATAGCCACTATTTGGAATTTCACCTATTCCTCTCCATTCTCTGTCTCCAACTTCAAAAACTTTTTTAATTACATTAATTGCAGCAGTATTTCCTTCTTCTTTTACAGCTCTTGAATATTGATTTTCGACTTTATGAATTCCTTCTTCTAATTGCTTAACAGCCATATAAATACCTTGTACCAAATCCAAAGGTTCAAATCCAGTAATAACAATTGGAATTTTATATTTTTTAGCCAAAGGATAATACTCTTTATAACCCATAATGGCACACACATGTCCTGCACCTAAAAAGGCATCAATATTACAAAATTCATCATCTAAAATAGCTTCCATCGCTGGTGGAACCAATACATGCGACACTAAAATAGAATAATTTTTTAACCCTTCTTTTTGAGCATGTAAAACAGATAAGGCATTTGCTGGAGCAGTCGTTTCAAATCCAACTGCAAAGAAAACAACTTCTTTATCTGGATTATTTTTTGCAATTTTCACAGCTTCAATTGGTGAATATAAAATTCGTAAATCTCCTCCATCTGCTTTTGCTTCCAACAAACTTTTTTTACTTCCCGGAACACGAATCATATCTCCAAAAGAGCAAACAATCACTCCATTTTCTAAGTAATTCAATTGCCTTATCAATTAAATTTAAAGGTGTTACACAAACAGGACAACCTGGACCATGAATCATTTGAACTTTATCAGGCAATAATTCAAGAATTCCATTTTTAACCAAACCATGTGTTTGTCCACCACAAATTTCCATAATATTCCATGTTTTTGTGATGGTTTTATCAATAAGCTCCAAATAACTTTTTGGTGGCTTCTAAATTTCTATATTCGGTTAAATACTTCATTTATTTATACATTCAAATAATACATGATCTGTCCAAATGAAATATTTTCGTCATTAGGAGCTAAATTACGGTTAAAAAATAATTTATATTTGTTTTTACCCATTTCTTTAATCATATCTATTAATGTTGTATTCTGAAAAACACCACCACTAAAAGCAATTTGATTAATATTCTGATTCTTTGCAATTTGATATATTATGGATGCTAAAGTGAATAAGAAATTAGCAATTACATTCTCTTTTGAGTTTCCATTCTTAAAATCTGAATACAAGTTATAAAGCAATTCTTCTGTTGGAATTGAATTATCATCTAAAACCGAACAATATATTTTACAATCATCTAAATTATAATCGGTTATATAATTCTCTAACAAAATAGCTGCTTCACCTTCATATGTATTAATGTCACATATATAGAGCAACGAAGCAACTGCATCAAACAATCTCCAACAGAAGATGTTTTTAATTTATTATTCTTTTTTAATGATTGATAAATTGTCAATTCTTCAGATGAAAATTTATCTTCTAAAACAGATTGCATTTCATCATTTGCTAATGATAATAAAGACAATCTTGGTTCTTTAGACATCTTATCTCCAGCAATCCAATTAAAATATTCGAAATGAGAAATTCTATCCATTATTATTTGATTGATATTTGAAAAATTCACCTCCCCAAATTTGTCTATCATCTCCATATCCTGTTCCATCCCAAATAACTCCTAACACTTTGTTCATTTGTCTCAAACAAATCATGCTCTCCTAAAACAGAAGCAAAATGAGCTTTATGATGTTGAATTTTATGTAATTCAATTTTAAATTGTTCTGCCAATTCTATTCCATGTAAAGTGACTTTGATAAGTTGGATGACTATCAACCAAAATACATTAGGTTTTTGTTCAAAAAGATCAATAAAATTTTGAGCCGTATTTGTAAAACGCTCATAAACATCAAAATTATCAAGGTTTCCTAAATATTGACTGATATATAAAAACTCATTAGGATAATAGGCAATACTACTTTTTAAATGCGCTCCCAATGCCATTATTTTCTTATCTGATTTTATTGATGTATTAAAATAATTAGGAGCATACCCACGAGAACGACGAAACAATACTTCCTCTTGAAATTTCGTACTAAATTTAACAACAGAATCATCTTGAGGATGAGTAATCTTTAAATTATGTTGTAGAAAATAATCTGCTACATTTTTTAATTTTTCAAGTGCTTCATCATTTTCACTAATAATTGGAGAGCCATGAATGTTACCACTTGTAGCGACAATAGGAAAACTTAATTCGTTTGCCAATAATTGTAAAATCCCAGAATAAGGCAACATTACTCCTAATTGACTCAATCCTGGTGCAACTTTATCCAAAGCAATATTTCCTTTATAATTTTTTAAAGAAATAATATTGATTGGTCTTTCAGTTGAAGTTAAAGATTTAACATGAACCTCATTAAGTTGCAATTCCTTTTTTAAATGATCTAACGAAGGATATAAAACTGCAAATGGTTTGTTTGGTCTGTTCTTTTTATCTCTTAATTTTTGAACAACCTCCTGATTTTCAGCATTACAACACAACAAATAACCACTTGTGTTTTTTATGGCTATAATTTTTCCTTCAGTCAAAAGAAATAGACATTTTTTTAAATAAAGCATCTTTTGAAACTTCTAATTTTATTACCTAAATTATCAACTAAAAATAATTCAATTCCGCAGGTTTGACAGGTATTTGTTTGAGAATGAAATCGTCTGTCCAATGGATTAGTATATTCCTTTATACATTCTTCACACATTGGAAATTCATCAATACTTGTATGATCTCTTTCAAAAGGAAATGTTTCAGTAATTGCCCAACGAGGACCACAATTTACACAAGTTGTAAAAGGATAATTAAATCGTTTGTTTTGAGAATTAATTATATCATTTTGACAATCGTCACAAATTGCAAAATCTGGTGTTAAGGATAAATTTAGCTGTCCTCCTTTTTTAGATGGAATTATTTTAAATTCATCAAATACTTTATCTTCTATTTGAAGAATTTCACTATCCTTTATTCGCGAAACTGGAGGAGGAAATTGAATTAATTTATTATAAAAATTATATATAGATTCTTCTTCACCTGATACAAAAATAATAACGCCTTCTTCATTATTAGAAACTGTTCCTGTTAAAGAAAATTCTGATGCTAAACTATAAACATAAGGACGAAAACCTACACCTTGAACTTGCCCAGAAATAGAAATTTTATAGGTTTTTAGCATCTGTTTTTTATAGTTTCAAACGAACTATAAAATTACGATAATTTTAAATGAAGATTTTTAGTTTCAATTAATATCTTATTAATTAATTCTGGAATGGAATCTTTTACTTTCTTGACTTAACTCAATAGTCATTGGATTAATTTCATCAATTGAAATAGTAAACAAATGAATATCAGGAACTTTTTCCATTAAATAAACTGCTTCAATCATATCTTTTAAACCAACATCATGAACACTTAATGCAGAAGGAAAATCTGATGCAAATTTTGGTCTAATTAATGAAATGGTTCCTGCTGGTTTTCCATCCATAGTGGCATCAACAAAAATAATGGTTGGATAGGACTTCAAAACAACTCAGCAATAAAAATCCACCTGTTCCACCATCCAAAATATCTATATAATCTGGCAATTCCATTTTAGACATTTCCTGAATGGTATGCACACCAATTCCTTCATCTCCCATAAGATAATTACCAACTCCCATAACAAGATACTATTGGATTTGTCTTTTTCAAAAAAATAAGAATCACTGCTTATTGCAACAGGATTTCTTTCTAAATCAATCATTTTTTTTAAAATTTAAATTGCCTCAAAAGTACTATTATGTCTCTTAGTTATTTTTTAAATAACTTTTACTGCTTTTGAGGCAATTACAATTAAATTTAACTTTCAGTAACTGGTTCTTCTTTCTTTTCTACAGTTTCATCAACAGATTTTTTAAATCTTTTTCCTAACAAATTTATATCCACCAAACATAGATGATACTTCTCCTCGTACCTTCCAGCCAATCATGATAAAATACCAAATAAACATGAACCATTGCAAAAAAAATAAAAAACCACATAGCTATATGATGAATAGTTCTTACCATAAAATCACCTCCAAATAATGGAATTACCCATGTAAATAATTTTGGCAACCACCAAGATGACATATCCGCATATAAAGCAAATCCTGTAAATATTGGACACTAAGGCAATAAAAAACATGACTAAATATGAAAATGTAGCCACACTATTATGTCCAATACTAATATTTGTTAGATCTTCTTCTTCTTCATTTAATAAATAATATCTATTTTTATACATGCCAGAATTTATTCCACATCTTTTTACGAAATGGCCAAAAAGCTTTCCAACTAGCAAATTGATTTCCAACAAAAGCCCAATAAATTCTCAATATCATTACAAAAAAGAATATATAAGCTGCTATAAAATGAATAAACCGAATTATTCCAAAAGTATGAAATTCGTAGCTTCAGCACTTGACAAAATGCAGGTGGATTGGCAATAAAAAATCCTGTAATTGCTAGAACTGTGATGCCAATACATTTATCCAATGAAAAAATCTAACTGGTACTTCCCAAACCATTACTCGTTTAAAGTTTCTCGTTTTCATAATTTACATTTTAGATTTCACAACTAGTTGTATTCTGAACTTTAGAAATATGATTTCCATGTTCATCATATAAATGAACAGCACAAGCCAAACAAGGATCAAATGAATGAATGGTTCTAATAATTTCCAAAGGAAATTCAGGATCTGCAACTGGTGTACCAATTAAAGCAGATTCATAAGCTGAACTTTGTCCCTTTGGATCTCTTGGTGATGCATTCCATGTAGTTGGAACTACCTGTTGATAATTTTCAGTTTTACCGTCCTTAATTTTAATCCAGTGTGCCAAAGCACCTCTTGGTGCTTCCATAAATCCAACACCTTTTGCTTCTGCTGGCCAGTTTGATGGTTCCCATTTCCATATTGGCCATACGTTCATCACCATTTTTAATATTGTTCATTAAGGTATCATAGAATTCCATAGTCCAATTAGCAACCAATTGGGTTTCTATTCCTCTGGCAGCAGTTCTTCCCAATGTAGAGAATAAGGCATCAACAGGAACATTTAAATGGGCTAATGCACCATTTACAGCATCCTGAATTTCTTTATTTCCTCTGCCATAACCTACAAGAATCGGGCAAATGGTCCTACTTCCATTGGTTTTCCTTTCCATCTTGGTGTTTTAATAAAACTGTATTTTTCTTCAACATTTAAATGTTCATATGGTGGTTTTGGTCCGGAATATTTAATATTGGTTTCACCTTCCCAAGGATGTCTTCCTGTATCTTTTCCTTCTGCATAATTATCATACCAGGAATTATTTACAAACTCTTCAATTTCATCACCATTTCGATGATCTACATCGTATACTTTAGATAGATCTCTATCTAAAATGACTCCTTGTGGGAATTTAAAGCTAGAAAGATCAGCATAACCATTTGTTGGAAAATCGCCATAAGACATATAATTTCCAAATCCTTTTCCAATTCCACCCCAATCTTTGTAGAAAGAAGCAATAGCCAATAAATCAGGAATATAAACTTGTTCAATAAATCGTTTTCCTTCTTCAAGAAGTGATTCTAACCATGGCCAATCGTTCTGCATTTAATACCACCTGGATTTTCAGTATTAATGGCACAGGCCATACCACCAACCAAATAATTTGGATGTGGATTTTTACCTCCAAAAATGGTATGGACTTTAACAATTTCTTTTTGCCATTCCAATGCTTCCAAATAATGAGCAACTGCCAATAAATTAACTTCAGCTGGTAATTTCATTTGAGGATGTCCCCAATAACCATTGGCAAAAATTCCTAATTGACCACTTTCAACAAATTTTGTAATTCGTTTTTTAATATCAGAAAAATATCCGGGTGAACTTTTTGGCCAATTGGAAATACTTTGGGCCAGTTCTGAAGTTTTTTTTGGATCTGCTTTTAAGGCATTCACCACATCTACCCAATCCAGAGCATGTAAATGATAAAAATGTACAGTATGGTCATGCATATATAAAGCACCTTCCATAATATTTCGAACCATTTCTGCATTTGGCGGAACTGCAATTCCTAAAGCATCTTCAACAGCTCTAACAGATGTTAATGCATGTACAGTTGTACAAACACCACAAGTTCTTTGGACAAATGCCCAAACATCTCTTGGATCTCGTCCTTTTACAATTTCTTCGATACCTCGAACCATTGTACTGGAACTATAAGCATCTACTATTTTACCATCTTTTATTTCTGCTTCTATTCTTAAATGACCTTCAATTCTGGTAATAGGATCAACTACTATTCTTTCTGCCATGTTATTATATTTTAAGAGTCAATATTTTTTTCATTTTGCTTACCTCGTTTAATTCTGCTCATCAATTCTTTTCGCTTTGGAAATATTCGCAGCAATAGCATGTACGGCAAATCCACCAGCTAATGCACCGGCAGCAACTTTACCAATAGTCGTCTGCAGTTCTTTCAGTACCAAATCCAGGTAATTTCGTCATCTTCTCATAGAAAGGTCCATTATCCCAGAAATCTTCTTCACTACATCCAATACATCCATGACCTGATTGAATAGGATAACTCACTCCATTATTCCATTTTATGGTTCCACAGGAATTGTAAGTCATAGGTCCTTTACAACCTAATTTATACAAGCAATATCCATCTTTGGCATTTTGATCGTCAAACGTTTCTGCAAATAATCCTGCATCATAATATGGTCGTCTATAACAACTGTCATGAACACGTTTTGCATAAAATGCTTTTGGTCTGCCCAATCGATCTAATTCTGGAAATCTACCAAAAGTAACTACGTGAACAATAACTCCTGCCATAACTTCTCCAATTGGAGGACAACCAGGAACTCTAATAATTGGTTTGTTTTTAATGATTTTATGAATTGGTGTTGCTTTTGTTGGATTAGGTTTTGCAGCCTGAACACAACCATTAGATGCACAACTTCCCCAGGCAATAATTGCTTTTGCTCCTTCTGCTGCTTCAATTAACAGATCTTTAGCAGATCTGCCTGCAATACAACAATAGTTTCCATCATCTCCCATTGGCACAGAACCTTCAACACAAAGAATATATTCGCCTTTGTATTTTTCCATGGTAGCTTGTTTAGCAGCTTCTGCCTGATGACCAGATGCAGCCATTAATGTTAAGGTGTAATCCAATGAAATTTTATCTAGAATAATATCCGCAACAATTGGATGATCTGATCGAATAAACGATTCACTGCAACAGGTACATTCCTGAAAATGTTCCCAAATTACTGGTAATCTGTGTGTAGTCTCAAGAGATTTGGCCACTTGACCAACCATGGTTGTTTCCAAACCCATATATGCAGCTATATAGGTTGCAAACTTCATGAAATCTCTACGACTATAGCCTTGCTTTATTATGCTTTCATAATAAGTTTCCTTTACTTTGTTATTTGTAGCCATAATTAAAAAATAAGATTAAAAAGTTGTTGAAAATAAAATCGATAAGGATAGCATTAAATGTATTAAAACACTATGAATAGAAATATGATATTTATCATGATATAACGTAACAAATGTTACACAACAAAAAAATATTAATAATTTTATAAACTTCTTTTAAAGTATTAACAAAATGCATGAATTATCAATAGCCATAGGAATTGTAGATATTGCAGAAAAAGAAACTGCTAAAGCCAATGCCAACAAAGTAGATATAATTGAACTTGAAATTGGAACTTTAGCTGGAATAGAATTTGATTCCTTAGATTTTGTCTGGCCTTCCGCTGTTAAAGATACTGTATTAGAGCATGCAACCAAAAAAATTAATATTATTCACGGAAAAGCCAAATGTTCAGATTGTGACACAGTTTTTAAGTTAGATAACATTTATGATGCTTGCCCAAACTGCAAAAGCTACCTAAAAGGGATTCTTAAAGGAAAGGAATTGTTGGTAAAAAGTTTAGAAGTTTCTTAAAGTTTTAATTATTCTGCAAGTTCTTTGATTATCCTTAATCATATTCACAATATTAATTCACTAAAATAAATTTTTAGCAAATCAAATAATTAATGACGGTTGTCATATTCTAATTTCTTTTCCAAAGCTACTTTAGTTACAAATCATATTCTTCTTATTATGGTGACCAATAATCACAACACACAAAGATTTTCTTTAATGGATGTTCTATGGGATATTCAAAGAAAAAAAAGGTTCATTAGTCAAGATGACATGGCTAAAATCGCTAAAGGATTTAACCTCTCCAAAATTGAATTAGAGGGTGTTATTTCATTTTATCATTTTCTACATCGAAAAGATGCAGGAAAGTATACTATTTATTTAAATTGTTCAACCATATCAAAACTTCATCACTACCAAGAAGTGAAGAAAGCTTTTGAAGATGAGCTTGGAATAGCAATTGGTAATGTCACAAAAGATGGACTATTTGGTTTATTTAAAACCTCTTGTATTGGCTTAAGTGATCAGGAATCATCTGCTCTTATTAATTTACATCCATTCACTAATTTAACACCAAAAAAAGTTAAAACTTTAGTTAGCTAAAATTAAGGAAGGACATTCGCTGGATTCACTTTACAATTATCCAGAGATAACATTCAATACAGACCAAAAGAAGACGAAAAAACCATATTCTTCAAAGATTATAAAATAGGCAAGGGTCTTAAAAAATTAAAATCTCTTGATCCGGATAGTACAATAAAACTCATTAAAGATTCAAAACTTGCAGGGAGAGGTGGTGCATTTTTTCCAACAGGTCTCAAATGGCAATTCTGTAGGGACAATCCATCCGATCAAAAATATATTATTTGTAACGCAGATGAAGGTGAGCCTGGTACTTTTAAAGACCGAGTTCTACTCAATTCATACCCTGAATTATTAATTGAGGGTATGATTATAGCTGGGTATGCTGTTGGAGCAACAGAAGGATACATTTATTTAAGAGCAGAATACACGTATCTGAAAGAAAAAATAGTTACGGCTATTAAAAAGTTTAAAGATGAAGGATTCCTTGGAAAGGAAATATTGGGAATTAAAGGATTCGATTTTAAACTACATATTCACATGGGTGCCGGAGCTTATATTTGTGGTGAAGAAACAGCCCTAATTGCATCAATGGAAGGTAAAAGAGGTGAACCTACAACTAAAGAATATTTTCCTGTTGAGAAAGGATATCTGGGCAAACCAACCGTTGTAAACAATGTAGAAACATTATGTGCTGTTCCTAGAATCCTAGAAATGGGAATAGACAAATATCATTCTATTGGTACAAAGGCAACTCCTGGAACCAAACTATTAAGTGTATCTGGTGACTGCGCAAAACCTGGAGTTTATGAGATAGAATGGGGAATGAAATTAAAGGATTTTCTAAATCTAATTGGAGCTAAAGATCCTAAGTTTGTTTTGTTTAATGGTTTTGCGGGCGAATGCTTATCAGAAGTTGATTTTGATAGAGAAATATCTGGTGAAAATCTGTTGGCTGAACATATTCAGTTCACATTTAAAGACCCAATTGAATACTCACGTAAAATGAGTGGTGTAGGATTACGAAGTGGTGGCTCTTTTATGGTATTTAATAAAGACCGCGAAATCATGTCAATTCTTAAAAATATCACCAAATTTTTTGTAGCAGAATCTTGTGGTATATGCGTACCATGTAGAACAGGAAACTTTTTACTTAATAAAAAGATAAATAAGATCATGCTTGGTCATGGTGGTAAACAGGACTTAGAAGAAATTCAAGAATGGAGTCACATAATAAAACAAACCAGTAGATGTGGTTTAGGTAAAACATCCACTAACTGTTTATTAACTGCCATGCTGAAGTTTCCAGAAGAATTTAAAAAATATATAAAAGAAGATAGTGATTTCAATAGATCTTTTAATATTAAAACTGCTGTAGAAAATTACGATAATATTATCCACGAAATAGAGAGCACCTATGAATAATTTAGTAAACATAACAATCGACGGAAAGAAACTCCAAGTGCAGGAAGGCAAAAACCTTGTAGAAGCTGCCAAGGAAAATGGTATATACATCCCAACTTTGTGTCATTTTCATGAGGTTAATCCACCTCTTGGAACCTGCAGAATATGTACTGTAATTGTTGATAATAAAGCCACAACGAGTTGTACAACAAAAGTATACGAAGGAATGGAAATTGAGATCAATTCACCTGAACTTCTAAATACAAGAGAAGCCATTATTGAAATGTTGTTTGCAGAAGGAAATCATTTTTGTCCTTCTTGTGAAAAAAGTGGTAACTGCGACATGCAGAATTTGGCTTATGATATGGGAATTACAGTTTCTCGTTTTCCTCATGTTTATAGTAAAAAACTTGTCGATTTTACTTCTGACAGGATGATCATGGAGACGAACAGATGTATTTTATGTAAACGCTGTGTTGAAGAAATCAAAACTAAAGACGGAAAGGATGTATTCTCATTCGTTAGAAGAGGTGTAAACACTCGTGTTCATATTGATCATGAAGAGGAAGCCAGACTAACAGATGCCGAAGCTATGCATGCCATGGATATTTGTCCAGTTGGAGCTATTTTAGTGAAAGGCATGGCCTATGAACAACCTTTTGGAGATAGAAAATATGATTTGGGCGGCAAATCTATTCAAGTTGAGGCAAAAGAAAAGTTTCAAAAAAGAAGAGACGAGAATAAATTCCTTGTAGCAACTACTTCTTTAGCTGGATGTTTTGGTTGTCATATGTCCTTATTGGATATAGATACTGATATTCTAGATGTTCTTGAAGTTGTTGAATTCAATAAATCTCCTTTAACAGATATTAAAAAATTCAGCAAACGGTGTGATGTTGGTTTAATTGAAGGTGGTTGCGCTAATTCTGAAAACATTGAGGTTCTTAAAGAGTTCAGAAAAAAATGTGACATTCTTATTGCTTTTGGAGAATGTGCTATCATGGGAGGAATTCCCGCTATGCGAAATTTTGTGCCACTTAAAGAATGTCTTGAAGAGGCTTACCTTAATGGGTTAACAACAGAAATTGGTGCCAATATTATTCCAAATCATGAGGATATACCAAAACTACTCAATAATGTTTACCCATGTAATGAAATAGTCAAGATCGATTATTTCATTCCAGGTTGTCCACCAAATGCTAACCACATTTGGAAGGTTGTTAAAAATATTCTCTTAAATGAAGAATATTCAATTGCACACGAAGAATTTAAATACGATTAAAAAAAATAGAATGAAAAAATTAGTTATAGATCCGGTCACCCGTGTTGAAGGACATGGTAAAGTAACCATCCACTTAGATGAAAATAATAAAGTAAAGGATTCTTTTTTTCATATTGTAGAATTCAGAGGATTTGAACGTTTCATTCAAGGGCATCCCTATTGGGAAGCTCCAGTATTGGTTCAACGTTTATGTGGTATTTGTCCTGTAAGTCACCATTTAGCTGCTGCAAAAGCCATTGATCAAATAGTTGGTGTAGATCCTAAAGATCTGTCGTTCCCTGCACAAAAAATTAGAAAATTGCTGCATTTTGGACAAGTTTTCCAATCACATGCTCTACACTTCTTTTATTTAGCTTCGCCAGATCTGTTATTTGGTGTAAATGCCGCTCCAAGAAAACGAAATGTTGCTGAAGTTGCATTACATCACATGGATCTTGCCAAAAAAGGAATACTAATGCGAAAATTTGGTCAAGAGATCATAAGAGTTATTGCTGGTAAACGTATTCATGGCATTTCGGCTGTTCCCGGAGGTGTACATAAAAAGCTAACAATAAAAGACCGGGATTATTTTCTGGATAGTAAAGATATACCTTCAATAGATGCCATGATAAATTGGACATCTGAAGTTATTGAATTCTTAAAAGGTTATCATGAAGTGAATAAAAAATGGATGGATGAATTTGCAGATTATCCGTCTGGACATTTGGGATTAGTTAATAAAGAAAATGGATTTCTTGAATTATATGACGGTAATTTAAGAGCAATAGATGCAAATGGTAAAGTAACTTTAAACGATATTCCGAATGAAGATTACATTCAACATTTTTATGAAGGTGTAGAAAAATGGTCATACCTAAAATTCCCTTATTTAATAGAACAAGGCAGGGAAAAGGGATGGAATCGTGTTGGTCCTTTGGCCAGAATTAACGTTTGCAATGGAATTGAAACACCTTTAGCTGAAGAACAACGAATCATATTTAAATTGTCTACAAATGATAAAGCTAACAATAAAACCATGTATTCCCATTGGGCTCGATTAATAGAGATGTTATATTGTGCTGAAATGATGAAGAAACTGTTGAATGATGTTGATGTGCTTAGTAACGATCTTATTAGAAAAGGTGAAAGACGAAACGAAGGAATTGGTATCATTGAAGCTCCACGAGGAACTTTGATTCATCATTACGAAGTAGATGATAAAGATCGTATTACACGTTGTAACTTAATTGTTTCAACAACTCATAACAACGAGGCAATGAATCAAGCTGTAAAATGGGTTGCGAACAATGTCATAAGTGGAGAACCTGAAATTACTGAAGGAATGCTGAACCAGGTTGAAGTAGCCATTAGAGCTTACGATCCTTGTTTAAGTTGTGCAACACATGCATTTGGACAAATGCCTTTAGATGTTCTACTTTATGATCAAATGGAAAGTTAATTGATGAGAAAAGTAGATAATAAAAAATTATAATTCTTGGCATTGGAAACAATGGAAGACAAGATGATGGCTTAGGCTGGATGTTTTTGGATTTTTTAGAAGAGCAGAATGCAAACATTGATATTGAATATAGATATCAACTTCAAATTGAAGATGCCGATTTAATTTCCAATTACGATAAAGTCATTTTTGTGGATGCCACTAAAGAAGATACTGATAACGGTTTCTATTTAAAACCATGTCTTCCTTCTGAAGAATATAGTTTTAGTACTCATGCTTTAAATCCTGAAACTATATTGTACTTATCAAAAAAACTATACAATCATAATCCTGATGCATCCATTTTTGCAATTCAAGGTTATGATTGGGAATTAAAGATTGGTTTAAGCGAAAAAGGAACTATAAATCTTGATAAAGCAAAAAAATATTTTAAAGATAAAGTACTTATTAACTATCTTTGAGTAAATCAAAACATATAAAATTATGTGTGGAACTTGTGGTTGCGGAACAGGAGAAAATGGAGTATCCATTCAAAATCCTAAAGAGGTAAAAGCTCACGAACATACATCACCATCATCACGATGGACATTCACATAGTCATGATCACTCACATGATCATCATCACCATGATCACGATCATTCTCACAGTCATGACCATCATCATAAAACTGTAATAGATCTTGAACAAGATATTTTACAAAATAACGAAGTGATGGCTGCGAGAAACAAAGGTTATTTTGAAGCTAAAAATATTTTTGCTTTGAATTTAGTAAGTTCTCCAGGTTCTGGTAAAACATCTATTTTAGAAAGAACCTTAGCAGATTTAAAAGAAGAAATTCCTTTTTATGTAATTGAAGGTGACCAACAAACATTGAATGATGCCAACAGAATTGATGCTTTGGATATTCCTGTGATTCAAATTAATACAGGAAAAGGATGTCATTTAGAAAGTGATATGGTTTATGATGCTGTTAAGCAATTAAACATAAAAGATGATTCCATTTTAATGATTGAAAATGTTGGGAATTTAGTTTGTCCTTCCATGTTCAATTTAGGAGAATCAAAACGTGTTGTAATTATCAGTACAACTGAAGGTGAAGACAAACCAATCAAATATCCTGATATGTTTCATACATCAGATATTTGTATCATCAACAAAATTGATTTATTACCTTATGTAAATATTAATATTGATAAATTAAAAGAATACGCTTTACAAGTGAATCCGAATTTACAATTCTTTGAAGTGTCTGCAACAACTGGCGAAGGAATGGAAGAATGGTATAAGTGGTTAAAAACTCAAATAATCGTAAATCACATTATGTGTTTATCAATTCCAGGAAAATTAATAGAAATAACTGCTCAATTGGATGAAACCTTCAGAACAGGAAAAGTCTCTTTTGATGGCGTTATAAAAGAAGTAAGTCTAACTTTAGTTCCAGAAGCAAATGTTGGTGATTATGTATTGGTACATGTTGGAGCAGCAATTAGCACAATTGATGAAGAAGAAGCTAAAAAAACTTTCGAATTACTCAAACAACTCAACGAATTACAGGATTTAGAAGAACCAAATATGGAGTAGAAAATTGATTCAGATCATCAATTTACGATTTCTTTATTTTCGAAATTTGAAACTTTTTGGTTATCACATTTAATGTCGCAATTGTTTCATTTAAATATTAAGAAATGTTACCCGTTTCTTAGTTTCTTTACCTTTTATTTATCTTCTTTTCCAATTTTATTTGTGGCATTTAACAGTGCATGTTTTATGATATTAAATCCTTAAATCGATTTTTACCTATGAATACTGTTATTTAACGTTTTGTTGGCACAATTTGCTCAAGCAATTTTTTATTTTTGTTTAAATTTTTAACAATAATATTAAACATTATGAAAAAGATCAAAACTAGTCTCATTTACTTTTTAGCAGTTTTTGCTTCTTTGGCTATAATTAGCTGTAGCGACGACGACTCTGATAGCAATGGACCTCAAGGTCCACAGCCAACTGCTAATTCGAAAACTTATGATTTAGGACCAATAGCAGATCCAACAATTTCTGGTACAATAACATTTACCGAATTAGATGATAATTCTATAAGAGCAGAAATTGATTTACAAAATACACCTTCAGGTGGTGAACATCCTGCTCACATTCACATTAATACAGCAGCAGAAGAAGGAGGAATTGCTGTAAGCCTCATTTCTGTTGATGGTAACAATGGAATGAGTACTACCATATTTAGCGCTCTTGATAATGGAACCTCGATATCGTATAACGAATTACTCGATTTTGACGGTTATGTTAATGTTCATTTAAGTGCAACTGATCTAAACACCATTGTTGCTCAAGGCGATATAGGTCAAAATGATTTAACAGGAACTACGAAGTCTTACGATTTAGAAGAAAGAGCTGTACCAGGAATTTCAGGAACTGTGACGTTTTCTGAAAGAGTAAATGGCGAAGCTTTAGCAGAGATAATATTGAGCGGAACACCTCCAGGAGGAGATCACCCAGCACATATTCATGAGAACACAGCATTAGAAGGTGGAGGAATATTATTTTCTTTCAATCCAGTTAATGGAGATACAGGGGTGAGTTTAACCAATGTTGCTGCTTTTGATGATGGTTCGACCTTAACGTATTCAGATATAGAAGGTTTAGATGCCTATGTCAACGTACATTTAAGTGCTAGTGAATTAGGGACTATTGTTGCTCAAGGCGACATAGGTCAAAATGAACTTACAGGAAATGTAGAGTCGTACACGTTGGATACTGCGGATGTTCCCGGGATAAGTGGTGTTGCCGAATTTGCAGAAAGAGTTAATGGTTCAACCTTGGTCACAATTACCTTAAACGGAACACCTGCAGGTGGATCACATCCAGCACATATTCATCAAAATGACGCTGCTACAGGTGGTGATATAATTGTAGGTTTAAGTCCAGTAGACGGGGATACTGGAATCAGTAAAACCCAAGTAACTCAATTGGTAGGAGGATCAGCTGTATCATTTAACGACTTTTTGGACATAAACGCTTATATAAACGTTCATTTAAGTGATGCTGATTTAGCGACAATTGTAGCTCAAGGAAATATAGGTTCTAATGTAGGTAATTCAAATAATTCTGCTATAAATTACGATGTTACAAATAGTGGTGCTTCTGCTTACATTTTTAATGGAAACGGGCTCTCTAACAGTAATAACCCTGATTTAACTTTAACAAAAGGGCAAACTTATACATTCACTATTGACAGTCCAGGACATCCATTTTATATCAACTCTGTGCAAGGAACAGGTACCGGAAATACTTTTAACAACGGTATCACTAATAATGGTGCAGTTTCAGGTACAATAACGTTTACAGTACCATCGGACGCTCCAAACACACTATTTTATAATTGTGAATTCCATGGGTCGATGACCGGAACTTTTACAATAGTGGATTGATCTAAGAAACTGGCTAAATCTAATTGGATTGATGAAAATCTAAATTTTTTAGGTTTAGAAAAATAGAATAACAAAAAAGCTGAACACATGTTCGGCTTTTTTATTAAATTGAACTATTAAACTAATTTGGAATGGCACAAGAAATAGAAAGAAAATTTTTAGTGAAAAGATGATACGTTTAAAGTATGATCCAAACAAAGAAATGATAATCATTCAAGGGTTCTTATCAACTGTTCCGGAACGAACTGTTCGTATTCGAATAAAAGAAAATCAAGGATTTATTACTGTTAAAGGTATTGGCAATGAATCTGGCGTATCCCGTTTTGAATGGGAAAAAGAAATAGATATTCAAGATGCCAGGGAATTATTAAAAATATGCGAACCTGGAGTTATTCAAAAAACAAGATTTCACGTTAAATCTGGTGTACATACATTCGAAGTAGATGAATTTCATGGTGACAATAAAGGATTAGTAATTGCCGAAATTGAATTATCATCAGAGGATGAAATTTTTAAAAAACCCAATTGGTTAGGTAAAGAGATTACTGGAGATGTGAAATATTACAACTCTATGATAGTGAAAAAACCATTTAAGGAATGGGAATAATAATTAAGTTATAGTAATTTTAGTGGCAGCATTTTAGAAAATGCTGAATATCAAAAAACGACATTAGTTTGAGTTTCTATACTATTCGATTGATTCTAACAATTTCATAGTATTAATTATACTTAAAACACCTATGGCAAACAATACACTTATTGAAGATCAATATAATAGAACAAGCTTATTCGAAAAAGAAAATGTAAATTATCTGGTTCGCGTCTTAAAACGATTTAATACAGTACCTAAAATAAACAGCATTAATATTATTACTTCTGAAAGTGAAACTGATTTATTCAAAATTGTTCCTGACAAATCAATAAATATTGGTTCGTCGTTTTTAGAAAAGCCTGTTTTAGCTTTAATCTATTTAAGATATGGTATAGAATGGCAAATTTGGTATAAAGCTTTAGGTGAAGATAAATCAGATACTATTTTATGCGATTTAGCTGCTTTAAAAGTTACTCAAATATTTTATCAATTATTACCAAAAAAGGATAAAGAAAAATTAAAAAACAATCAGAATCTTTTAATTGATATAATCAAAAAAAATAAAGCCATTAACACAAATTCCTTAAAACAATATAAGGAATTACAAATGTTTCATGGTTTAAATAATTCAACGGAAACGTTTAAAAATTCATGGAGTCCTATCCTTGAAAATCTGGCAACACCAACTGAATATTTATTAATGTCAGGTGGTGATCTTAGATTGAATATTGATGAATTCAAATTGTTAAATAAATATGGTTGTAGACCATTTCCAAGACCTGAAGCCTTTACTTTTGCCTCATCAACAGCAACTAGCGTTTCTAACTATGCATTTGACAAAACAGACAAAGCAAGGACTATTTTAATTAAAAAAAGCCTTACTAATGGATTCAAAAAAACAACTGTTGAATTTTCAGAATTGCTAAAAAACAATCTTAGAAAAGCACTGAATATTAATGATGACTGTCAAATAATTTTTTCGCCTTCAGGTACTGATTCCTCTCTTCAAATAGCGGGTATAACACAAATACTTACCAATAAAGAAATCACTCATGTTTTAGTAGCCTCTGATGAAAGCGGAAGTGGTGTGCCCGCAGCATTAAAAGGTCTACATTTTGAAAACACAACGGCTCTGAATTATCCCATTAAAAAAGGAGATAAAATAGAAGGATTTAAAGATGTAGATGTAATTGAGATTACTTTAAGAGATGAAAATGGTGATCTAAAATCGTCAAGTCAATTAGATACCGAAGTATTTAACGCAATTTCAAAAACCAACGAATTAGGTAGATATATCGTATTACATACTATGGATCAATCCAAATTAGGTTATCAATCGCCAAATAAAGATATGATAAAAAGACTAGATAAGCTTGACAATTTATCTATGCAAATTATTGTAGATGGTTCACAACTAAGGTTAGATCCAATAGATATACAAAATTATTTGAACAAAGATTATATCGTAACCATAACTGGAAGTAAATATTTTACAGGACCTCCATATTCAGGAGCTTTAATTGTACCTAAAAATGTTAGTAAATCAATAGATTCTATAAAAAAGACTTTGCCAGAAGGGTTGACAAAATATTACAATCATACAGATTGGCCATCATCTTGGTTCTGTTCAAAAGATTTATCAGATGGTTATAATTACGGATCCTATATGCGTTGGAATGCTGCCATAGTTGAAATGGACAGGTATTTTAAAACACCTATTTTATATAGAAATTTAGGGATTGAGATGTTTTGCAATTTTATTGAAGAATCTATTAAAGATGCCATATTTTTAGAACCACTTTATGGAGATGAAACAAAAATTAACACCTATAATAGTGAAGAATTCGGGCTTAGAAATATCCGTACAATTTTCCCTTTCTTTATTCTCAAAAAAAACGAAGTATTAACCACCAGTCAGGTTAAAGATCTTTATGTTTTATTGAATTCTGATTTATCTGAACATTTTAAGGATTCCTCATTAGAAATCAATAGGCTTGCTTCACAAAAGTGCCATATTGGGCAGGCAGTTAATGTAAAATATGCCACTGATACTCAAAGTGCTGTTTTACGTATTAGTTTGGGAGCACGAGTTATTTCTGAAAGTTGGGTGAACAGAGATATTAGCCTCTTTTTTAGAAATATAGAAGCACAAATGAATCAGATAACTATAATAATAAAAAAGATAGAATTGATCCTTAGTAATCCTGAATTGTTGAACTAATTAAGTAGCATTAAATCAACATCCAGTAAAAAATATAAAATTATTTGTTGCCATGTTGCTTTTGGAGCTAGTTTAAACCTAAATCAAATAAAAAAGCCTAAAATCATTTGATTTTAGGCTTTTTATGGTCGGGGTGGCAGGATTCGAACCTGCGACCTCCGCGTCCCAAACGCGGCGCGATAACCGGGCTACGCTACACCCCGAATTGGTTATCTAAAAATCGTTTTGCTCCTCTTTTCTTAATTTTCTTCTCCAAATATCATTGCCTCTGATCTTGATGATACTTCAAGTTGCAAAACTAAAACCCATGGAACTCCATTTTTAGTTGATGGAACTATTCCTGAATTATGTCTTTCCAATCTTTTTTTGATATTAGCAGTTTGACCTACATAATATTTTGAACTTTTTTCGCTATACAATATATACACGAACATATTCTCCTTCTTTGGGTGGTCACGCCTTCAGCGTGACGACCTCCGCGTCCCAAACGCGGCGCGATAACCTGTGCAGCCTGTGCCGCACTTGATGCGGTACTACACCCCGAATTGGTTATCTAAAAATCGTTTTGCTCCTCTTTTCTTAATTTTCTTCTCCAAATATCATTGCCTCTGATCTTGATGATACTTCAAGTTGCAAAACTAAAACCCATGGAACTCCATTTTTAGTTGATGGAACTATTCCTGAATTATGTCTTTCCAATCTTTTTTTGATATTAGCAGTTTGACCTACATAATATCTTGAACTTTTTTCGCTATATAATATATACACGAACATATTCTCCTTCTTTGGGTGGTCACGCCTTCAGCGTGACGACCTCCGCGTCCCAAACGCGGCGCGATAACCTGTGCAGCCTGTGCCGCACTTGATGCGGTACTACACCCCGAATTGGTTATCTAAAAATCGTTTTGCTCCTCTTTTCTTAATTTTCTTCTCCAAAATCATTGCCTCTGATCTTGATGATACTTCAAGTTGCAAAACTAAAACCCATGGAACTCCATCTTTTAGTTGATGGAACTATTCCTGAATTATGTCTTTCCAATCTTTTTTTGATATTAGCAGTTTGACCTACATAATATCTTGAACTTTTTTCGCTATATAATATATACACGAACATATTTTCTCTTCTTTGGGGTGGTCACGCCTTCAGCGTGACGACCTCCGCGTCCCAAACGCGGCGCGATAACCTGTGCAGCCTGTCCGCACTTGATGCGGTACTACACCCCGAAATTGGTTATCATTTTAGGTTTGCAAATATATAGTTTTTCTTTAATAAGAAATAATAATTATCTTTAAATTGTTAGATATAAATCCAAATGAAATCATGAAATTAAAATCAGTTATATTTCTCTCATTATTATTGTTAAATTTTCTTTCTTGCGCACAAGATAAAAACCCTAAAAACAAAGAACACTTCCATGAAATTGTTGTCTCAGATCTTGATATTCCCTGGGGATTTACATTCCTTCCGGATGATTCAATGTTAATTACCGAAAAATCAGGAGAACTTATCCATTTTAAGGCAGGCACAAAGACCAAAATAAGTGGATTGCCTAAAATTGAAGTGTTAGGTCAGGGAGGGCTAATGGATATTGAACTTCATCCAAACTATCAAGAAAATGGGTGGATATATTTATCATATGCTTCATCAGAAGATGATGATGAAGATACTGCCAATACAACTATTATGCGAGCAAAAATTAAAAACAACATCCTTATTGAAAAACAAGTCCTTTATAAGGCTTCTCCAGATTCTGGAAGAGGTCAACATTTTGGGTCTCGAATTGAATTTGATAATTACGGATACTTATATTTTAGTATTGGTGATAGAGGTAATCGTGATGAAAACCCACAAGATATTACTTTAGATTGCGGTAAAGTTTATCGATTAAATGATGATGGATCTATACCAGAAGACAACCCTTTTATTGATACAAAAAATGCTAAGAAGGCTATTTTTTGTTATGGAAATAGGAACATTCAAGGAATGGTTAAGCATCCCGAAACTGGAGAAATTTGGACCCATGAACATGGTCCAAAAGGAGGAGACGAGATTAACATAATTAAAGCTGGTAAAAATTATGGATGGCCAGAAATTAGTTATGGTGTTAACTATAGCGGTTCTAAATTCACAGATAATACTAGCCTTCCCGGAATGGAAGAGCCTTTGTATTACTGGGTTCCATCTATAGCACCAAGTGGGATGGCATTTATTTCAAGTGATGTGTATCCTGGTTGGAAAGGAAATCTTTTGGTTGGTTCCTTAAAATTTCAATATCTGGACAGATGTGTTATTGAGAATAACAAGGTTGTGAAACAGGAACAACTAATAAGTGGTTTAGGACGTGTAAGATCTGTAAAACAAGGCCCTGACGGATATATTTATGCAGGTGTAGAAAATGTTGGAATAGTTAAAATTATTCCCAAGAAATAGTAGTAAATTTGTGTGAATTTCTAAATCAATTTTAATGCTTATACTCGGTATTGGTGGTGGAACAGGTTGTGGTAAAACAACTGTAGTTAATCAAATACTTGCAGAACTTCCGGAAGGTGAAGTTGGAGTTATTTCACAGGATTCTTATTATAAGGATACATCACATTTGTCTTATGACGAAAGAGTAAAAATCAATTTTGATCATCCCAGATCTATTGATTTTGAGTTACTTGAAGACCATTTAAGACAACTAAAACAAGGGTATGTGATCGAGCAACCAGTATATTCCTTTGTTAAGCACAACAGAACAGGTGATACTATATTGACGCATCCGAGAAAGGTCATGATCGTTGAAGGGATTTTAATCCTGACCAATCCTGAATTAAGAAATATGTTCGATATAAAAATATTTGTGCATGCCGATAGTGATGAACGATTAATCAGGAGACTTAAAAGAGATATGGCAGAACGTGGCAGAAGCATAGACGAAGTATTGGAGAGGTACCAGAATACATTAAAACCAATGCATCACCAATTTATTGAACCTATGAAGGAATATGCAGATATAATAATTCCTAATAATAAATACAATACAGTTGCTGTAGATATAGTTAAAACTATAATTAACGAAAGATTATACAATGACTAACAGCAAAAAGCAAATTTTCAAGATCTTTAAAAATGCCTTTATTCTGATTATTGCGGTTTTTACAATTTGGATGCTTTTTTTTGACACCAATTCGTTTCTCACTCATGTCGAATTAAATAATGAAATTGATGATCTGGAAAGCGAAAAAGAATACTACAAAAGAGAAATAGAGAAGGATAAAAAAGAAATTGAAACATTAAGCAACGATCAGGGATTAGAAAAATTTGCAAGAGAAAAATATTACATGAAGCGCGACAATGAAGAAATATATATTATAGAATACGAAGACAGCATACCAAAACAAGCTAAGGATGAGTAAATCTTTATTTAAACAGTTTCAGCCTGTATCCTCAAAGGAATGGAAACAAAAGATCCAGGTAGACCTGAAAGGCGCAGATTACAATCAGACTTTAATATGGAAAACACAGGAAGGAATAGATGTAAAACCTTTTTATCATCCGGATCAATTTGATTCGCTTCCAAATATTTCAGGGACCAAAGCCTCAGCTTTTAAGATCTGTCAGACAATTTATGTGTCTGATGTTATCAAATCAAATAAAAAGGCTTTGGACTCAATAAATAGAGGTGCTGACAGCGTACTATTCATTATACCTGATGATAGTATTTCTGCAGATAAGCTACTAGAAGATATAGATCTGGACTTAGTTCCAATTCACTTTAAATTACACTTTTTATCAGCTGATTTTGTAAAAAAACTGGATGGCATTAAATCAAAAGCAGGAATATATGTGAGTCAGGATATTATAGGAAACTTAGCAAAGAGTGGTAACTGGTATCTGAAAAAGAATGAAGACCATTTAATTCTTGAAACTATTCTTAAAAATAATAATTTACTTAAGAGTATACTGAGTATTGACGCATCCCTTTACCAAAATTCCGGAGCTAATATCGTACAGCAATTAGCCTATGCTCTTGCTCATGCTAACGAATATTTGAATCATTTTGAAGATAGTATCAACACTCAAATAACTTTTAATGTTTCGGTTGGCGCTAACTATTTTTTTGAAATTGCCAAGCTTAGAGCATTGAGGATTTTATGGAGAATGTTGGCTAAAGAATATAATCTGCCTTCAGATTGTCACATTTTTGTAACGCCTTCAAGTCGAAACAAAACGCTTTACGATTATAATACGAACATGCTTCGCACAACAACAGAATGTATGAGTGCCATTTTAGGTGGAGCGAATACAATTAGTAACCTATCATACGATTCATTGTTTCACAAATCGAATGAGTTTGGGGAACGCATTGCCAGAAATCAGTTACTAATTCTAAAGCACGAAAGCTATTTAGATACGGTTAATAATCCAGCCGATGGCGCATATTACATTGAGAGTTTAACCAATCAGCTTTGTGAAAAAGCCTTGACACTATTTAAAGACATTGAATCTAATGGTGGCTTTTTTAAACAGCTTAGCGAAGGAACAATTCAGCGAAAAATTAAAGAAAGTGCCACTTTAGAACAACAGAAGTTTGATAAAGAAGAAGAGATATTGTTGGGCACGAATAAGTATCCAAATCCTAACGATAAAATGAAAGATAACCTGGATCTGTATCCTTTTGTAAAGACAAATAAAAGAAAAACAATTATAGAACCAATAATTGAAAACCGACTTTCCGAAAAATTGGAACAAGAACGACTAAAATCTGAAAACTAATTTTAGCTATGAAAACACGTTTAAACATTTTTGTAATATTGGTCTTAATAGCTTTTTTAACAAGCTGTCATAAAAAACCTACTCTAACCGAGTTTAAATTTATTGATCGTGATTTAGATTTAAAATGTAACGTTAAAAATTATGACTTGATAAAAGAAGCGGTAATTTCATTTGAGTATGATATTACAGATTTTTACGATTTAAAGGGTAATAAAAATCTAGCTATTGCTTATTCAAGAACTGTGCAATTTGGTTTAAGCTATACAACTGATTATAAAAAAATAGTTTCTCCTCACACATTGGAAATATTTAAAATATTGAGATTAGATAACGATCTATGGCGAGATAATGGACGATATAAAACGCTTAACTATGATCATGAACTACTTAAATGTATTGCTTCAAACCTGAGTGATAAGGAATTACAAACTACATTAAATGCCTTATTATCAACTAAAAGCATGAGTCCAGAATTATTTGGTGAGCCATTGAGAAGAAAATCTCCCAGGGCTGTACATGATAAATATTTAGCTACTTATATAGCCCTGGATATATTTTATTCCGGACTTTTTAATGTTGATTTATCTTTATTTGATTATAAAAAAAATGACAAAGAAACAGAAACGAATCCAAATTAAATAATAATCGATCATAGCAAAAATGTCTAGAAAAAATATACAACACCTTACGTTAGATAAAGCCACAATCAGTTCAGAAGCTTCATCTAGATCATTTAAAACTGCGGAAGGTATCGACATTAAAGAAAATTATTCCAAAAAAGATATTAATGATTTAAAACACCTAAATTTTGTTGCAGGAATTGCTCCTAATCTTCGTGGACCCTATACTACAATGTATGTTCGAAGACCATGGACCATTAGACAATATGCAGGATTTTCAACTGCTGAAGAAAGTAATGCCTTTTATAGACGAAATCTGGCAGCAGGACAAAAAGGACTTTCTGTTGCATTTGATCTTAGCAACACACAGAGGTTATGATTCTGATCATGAACGAGTGGTTGGAGATGTTGGAAAAGCAGGAGTTGCAATAGACTCTGTTGAAGATATGAAAATTCTGTTTGATCAAATTCCCTTAGATAAAATGTCTGTATCAATGACCATGAATGGAGCTGTTTTACCAATTATGGCATTTTATATTGTTGCTGCAGAAGAACAAGGAGTAAAACCGAACAGTTGGCAGGAACCATTCAAAATGATATTCTTAAAGAATTTATGGTTCGTAATACATACATCTATCCTCCTACACCTTCAATGAAAATTATTTCAGATATTTTTGAATATACTAGTAAAAACATGCCGAAATTTAACAGCATAAGTATTTCTGGTTATCATATGCAAGAAGCTGGTGCTACTTGCGATATTGAATTGGCTATACACTTAGCAGATGGTTTAGAATATATTAGAAAAGGACTGGATGCAGGAATGGATATTGATACTTTTGCTCCTCGACTTTCATTCTTCTGGGCAATTGGCATGAATCATTTTATGGAAATTGCCAAAATGAGAGCTGCAAGAATGTTATGGGCAAAATTGGTAAAACAATTCAATCCTAAAAATCAAAAATCATTAGCATTAAGAACACATTGTCAAACAAGTGGTTGGAGTTTAACAGAACAAGATCCTTTTAATAATGTAGCAAGAACTTGTATTGAAGCTGCTGCTGCTGCTTTTGGAGGAACACAAAGTTTACATACCAATGCATTAGATGAAGCCATTGCATTACCAACAGATTTTTCAGCAAGAATTGCAAGAAATACTCAAATATATCTTACAAGAAGAAACCAATATCACAAAAACAGTTGATCCTTGGGCAGGTAGTTATTATGTTGAAAAACTTAACTAATGAAATTGCTCAAAAAGCATGGAAATTAATTGAAGAAGTTGAAGAATTAGGTGGAATGACAAAAGCCATTGAAGCTGGAATTCCTAAAATGCGAATTGAAGAAGCTGCTGCACGAAAACAAGCAGAATTGATTCTGGTCAAGATATTATTGTTGGTGTTAATAAATATAGACTTAGAAAAAGAAGATGCTATACAAACTCTTAGAAGTTGATAATCAAACTGTTCGTTCGCAACAAATAGAGCGTTTGAAAATGATAAAAGCCAAAAGAAATAATGAAAAGGTTAAAGCTGCTTTATCAAAATTAACAGAAGCAGCTCGAACAGGAAAGGAAAATTTATTAGCTTTAGCTGTTGATGCTGCTAGAGAAAGAGCCACTTTAGGAGAAATAAGTGATGCTTTAGAAGAAGTTTTTGGAAGATATAAAGCACAAATTAAATCATTTTCAGGCGTGTATAGTAAAGAAATAAAAGACGATAGTTCATTTAAGAAAGCTAAGGAATTAGCAGATAAATTTGCAGAGCAAGAAGGTAGAAGACCCGAATTATGATTGCAAAAATGGGACAAGATGGTCATGATCGTGGTGCAAAAGTAGTTGCAACAGGTTATGCAGATGTTGGTTTTGATGTAGATATTGGTCCATTATTTCAAACACCACAAGAAGCAGCAAAACAAGCTGTAGAAAATGATGTACATATTCTTGGAGTTTCTTCGTTAGCTGCAGGACATAAAACCTTGGTTCCACAAGTAATTGATGAACTTAAAAAGTATGGTCGTGAAGATATTATGGTTATTGTTGGTGGTGTGATTCCGAAACAAGATTACCAATATTTATTTGATGCTGGCGCTGTAGCTGTTTTTGGTCCTGGAACTAAAATTAGTGATGCTGCAATTAAGATTTTAGAAATTTTGATTGATTAATTACAGTTTAAAGTATTACGAATGCCATCTAATTAAATTATCCCCATTATACCACAGAAATGATCATCAAGTTAAAATTGATCTTTAATTTTAGACTATTAAAGATGTACAGATACATCGTTTATATCACTAATTAAGTTGTAAAAAGATGTAAAATACATCTATATAAACAAGTTAACCACAAGCTGAAAAAGAAAAAATGAAGAATATAATTATTGTAACTACAACACTTTTGTTGATTCTTTCTTGTCAAGAAAAAAAATCAAAAACAGAAGTTGAAACTGCCAAAGTTTACGAATCGATCAAAATCGAGAGATACTCCGTGCAAAATGGAAATCCTGACAGTATTTCATTTTCAAGTTATATCGTAAAGGAATTTGACAAAAATGGAACGGAAACAAAATCGATTTACTATTCAACTGATAATTCCATAATGATGCAGTTCGTAAACCAATATGAAAACGGTAATAAATCGCGAGTTGATTGGGTAAATGCAAAGGATACTTTAGTGAAATATGTGAAAAACTCATATGATGTAAATAACCGAATAGTAAAGAGCGAATCCTTTAATACTACCAATGAATTTCAATCAGGCTTTATCCATCAATGGAAAGAAAATGGTCGAATAGAAGAAAAAGGACCTATTGAAGAAGGTAAAGAATTCAATCCTAATGCAATTTATAAGTATAACGACCAACAAGAATTTGAATTACTGACTGAATATGATGAAAATGACAGTCTATACGCTACCGTGAAATGGAAATATCTAGCATTCGATGAGAATAATGAGTGGACAGAAAGACATATGATTACCAACGACACGTTGAATCAAATAGAGAAAAGAACCATTAACTATCGGAAAGAATAAAAAGCCAGTGGCTAACACCGCGTATAATTAATTGCTTGATGGTTCTCAAATAAGTAAATTATGAAGAACACTTTATTTTATACAAACCTCGAAAATTACAAAGAACCAGTAAATGAAATACTTTCAAAAACTGACCTATTCCAAAGAATCCCAGATGATTGGTATATTATAGTTACAGATATAAAGGGTTCAACTGCATCTATAGAAAATGGATTTTCTGAAATAGTAAATCTAATAGCAACAGGAAGTATAATTGCTGCGTTAAATATCGCTTCAAAATACGTTATCGATATTCCTTTTTTCTTTGGTGGAGATGGAGCTACTTTATTAATTCCATCATTTTACTACCAGAAATCATTTGTTCTTTGTTTTACCGTCTAATTTAAGTGAAATACAAACTTAGGACGGCTATAATTCATTGTGGCGGAATTTCCTACCTTTCTATCAACGCTTGGTTCTCGCGGAATAGTCCTCGCAGACTTTTCCGCAACGAAACCATACCCAAGACAGTTGTAGTGCATTTAAAAAGAATGACACAATCTGAATAAAACAAATTATAAAATGAAAACTTTTAAATCAAAATTTGGATTTGAAATAATGATGTTCTTAACACTGGTTTTTGGGCTGATTGTTGGATTTATGGTTTATAAAAATGAACCTTTGGAAGCAATATTATCGCTTAGTGGAATCTTTTCTTTGGTTTACGGATTTTTTCTATATCTAAATTTTTCGACCGAGTATATCATTACGAATGATGAAATATTAAAAGTAAAATGTGGTTTCCTCTATAGCAAAAGGTTTGACATTAATAAAATCAGGTTAATAACAAAAACCTATAATTTGCTCTCCTCTCCAGCGCCTTCATTGGACAGAATTGAACTGACTTATGGAGAATTTGACTTAATAATTATTTCACCAAAAGATAAGATTGGATTTGCAAAGGAATTGACAAAAATGAATCCTAAAATTGAAAATAAATTAACTGAATAAAAACGACACTTCAATAACGTGTGTAATTAGTCCGCCAGAGGCAGACAGGTTGCTTGGTACAAGTCTTCTTGGAAAATTCCGAGGGAATTTTCTCTGGCTAGTGATAGTTTTACTAAATTAGATGCTCAACCACCTGCCTACCGCAGACAGGTGCAACTTACCATACACAATTACGTTTGCAAACATAAAAACGAACGATGAACAACATGAATAAATTTTTCACAATTTTAGCATTTTCAATTTTTACATTAACTTCTTTTGCCCAAGATATTTCAGGAGATTGGATTGGAGTATTAGAAATTCCAGGAAATAAATTAGATTTTGGTTTTAATTTAGTTAAAGATGGAAATATTTATAAAACCATTATGGATGTTCCAAAGCAAGGTTTGAGTAGTCTGGAAATCGAAACTTCGACTTTTTCAGATTCAACTTTGATTATTTCTCATCCAGTTTTAAAATTGGAATATAAAGGTCGTTTAAACCAATTAAATGAAATAGTTGGCAATATAAATCTTAGTGGAAATTCTTTTCCAATGATTCTCAAAAAAGGAAGAATAGAATTGAATAGACCACAAGAACCAAAACCACCTTTTGATTACTATTCTGAGGAGGTGACCTTTTTAAACAATGATGATAAAATTAGTTTAAATGGGACTTTATCTCTTCCAAAAAAGAGTGGGATGTTTCCTGTTGTAATTATTATTAGCGGTAGTGGTCCTCAAAATAGAGATGGAGCGATGTTTGGGCATAAGCCTTATTTTGTAATTGCAGATTACCTTACAAAAAATGGAATTGGAGTTTTAAGATTTGACGAAAGAGGTGTAGGTAAATCGGATGGTGATTTTCAAACTGCCACAATCAATGAATTTTCTTCTGATATAAAATCTGCAATAAATTATTTAAAGACCAGAGAGGAAGTTAACACTAAAAAAATTGGTCTTATTGGCCATAGCATCGGAGGAATTATCGCACCTAAAGTTGCATCTCAAAATAAGGATATAAATTTTATTGTTCTCTTGGCAGGTCCTGGAATTGATGGAGATGAATTAATGCTTTCACAAAAAGCAGCACTCGAAAGAATTATGGGATATAATGAAATGCAAATTGCACAAGGTCAAGCTTTAATGAAAGGTGGTTATGATATCATTGTTTCTTCAGATTTGGATAATTCAAAGTTAAAAGATTCCATAAATTCTTTTTATAAAAACAAATACGGTAACCTATTCCCTGAAAATCAAAGAAAAAACCTCGTTGACCAAATAACAAGTTATGAAGTTGTAAGCCTTATTAAATCTAAACCAAGCTTATATTTATCAAAAGTTAAATGCCCAGTTTTAGCTATAAATGGCAGTAAAGATTTTCAAGTTCCTGCTAAAGAAAATTTAGAGGCAATTAAAAAAACGCTAGAAGAAAACGGAAACAATGATGTAAAAACTGTTGAATTCGACAATTTAAATCATCTTTTTCAAGAGTGTGAAACTGGTGCTTTAAATGAATATTCAGAAATTGAACAAACTATTTCACCACCAGTACTTGTATTAGTTTCTGAATGGATAAACGAACAAACGAAATAAATACGGTGGCTAACGCCGTGTATAAAAAATTGCTAATTTTAGTCTTAATCAAAAGTGGTTGCAAGTGGTCAAAAGAATTCATCAGAAATTGGATCATTAAACATGGGACAACTTTAACTTACGTAAAAGAGCAAATATATAATGGAACAACGATTAACAATCATAACTTTAGGAGTTTCAGACTTAATAAAATCAACCAATTTTTATGAAACCCAATTTGGATGGAAAAAATCAGATTTAAGTAATGAATACATTTCGTTCTTTACCTTAAATGGAATACAACTCGCTCTTTATGGAAGAAATGAACTCGCAGAAGATGCAACTGTCAATCCAGATGGAAATGGATTTAAAGGATTCACTATTGCATACAATGCGAAATCTGAAAAAGAAGTTGACCAATTGATTGAAAATTTAAGAGCAAAGGGAGTAGAAATAATCAAGGAACCACAAAAAGTGGTTTGGGGAGGATATAGTAGCTATATATCAGATTTGGATGGTAATTTATGGGAAATTGCATTCAACCCTTTTTTATCTCTTGACAAAAACGGAAATGTAAAGGAATAATAACCAGAAGCTAACAATATGTACAGCTCGTACTTAATTTTGGTTTTAATACTAGGCTAAACCCATGACACTTGAAGATTTAGGATATAGCGAATATTTTGAAGACTTCCGAAGAGACCAAGTTCTAGATTCATTCGGAGTGGGACGAGTAATTTCTGAACACAAGGAGAGATACGTTGTAAAAACAGTTGAAAATGAATTTGATGCTGAGATAATAGGAAATTTAAGGTTCTCAGCTCATAATCGAATGGATTTTCCTGCCGTTGGTGACTGGGTTGCAATTTCTGAATATGATGATAAAAAAGTGCTAATTCATTGTGTTTTTCCGAGAATGACCATCATTGAAAGACAGGCTGTCGGAAAACAAACTGAAAAACAAATCATCGCAACGAATATTGACTTCGCGTTTATTTTACAGGCAGTTGACCGGGATTTTAACATCAACCGAATAGAAAGGTATCTGACAATTTGTAATGCATCCAATGTAAAACCAATTATCATTCTCAATAAAATAGACTTGATAAGTGATGACGATCTACTAATGTTGATTTTAAAAGTTGAAGAAAGAGTGAAGCAAATACCTGTGATCGCTTTAAGTAATGAGACCAAAGAAGGTATTGAAAAGCTGAGAGAATGGATAGTAAAAGGCAAAACATACTGCTTGCTTGGTTCATCTGGAGTGGGAAAATCGACTCTTTTAAACAACCTTTCGGGCAAACATGTAATGAAAACAAACACGATTAGTTCAAGTACAAGCAAAGGACGTCACATAACTAGTCACAGGGAATTGATAGTTCTTGAAAATGGCGGGATAATAATTGATAATCCAGGAATGAGAGAAGTTGGAATTGCCTCTTCAACAGGTGGATTGGAAATAACATTCGAAACAATCATCAAACTTTCCAATGATTGTAAATTCAAAGATTGCACGCACACATCAGAAATTGATTGTGCTGTTCTGGCAGCAGTTGACCGTGGAGAAATTGATGAGAATTCTTATGAGAACTACCTAAAAATGGAGAAGGAAAAAGAGCATTTTGAATCCACTGTTGCAGAAAAACGTAAGAAAGACAAAGATTTTGGAAAAATGATAAAACAGTACAAGAAAACAAGGAAATCAAATAATTATTAATCTAGTTTCTTAGTTTCTTTATTGTCATCAATATACTCAAAATCATATCTATTACCGATATATTCATTGTTAACAACTTCCATTTTCTAAACTCACAAATAATCGTATTTTTATGCCTATTAAAACCAAATCATTTTAATGGGTAAAATCATAGCAATTGCCAATCAAAAAGGAGGAGTTGGTAAAACAACAACTTCAGTAAACTTAGCCGCTTCTTTAGGTGTTCTGGAGAAAAAAGTATTACTTATAGATGCTGATCCGCAAGCGAATGCCACTTCCGGATTAGGAATTGATGTTGAAAGTGTTGAAATTGGAACCTATCAGTTATTAGAACATGCCAATTCTGCAAATGAAGCTATCGTTAAAACAGACACTCCGAATTTAGATATTATTCCTTCTCATATAGACTTGGTTGCTATTGAAATTGAATTAGTTGATAAAGAGAATCGTGAGTATATGTTAAAAAAGGCGATTGAGCATTTAAAAGATGATTACGATTATATTTTTATAGATTGTGCTCCGTCTTTAGGCTTATTAACTTTAAATGCTTTAACAGCTGCTGATGCAATTATCATTCCAATTCAATGCGAATATTTTGCTTTGGAAGGTTTAGGAAAACTATTAAACACTATTAAAAGTGTGCAAAAAATTCACAACCCTGATCTAGACATAGAAGGTCTGCTGTTAACCATGTACGATTCCAGATTAAGACTCTCAAATCAGGTGGTTGAAGAAGTTCAAAAACATTTTGGAGATATGGTCTTTCAAACAATCATTCAAAGAAATGTACGTTTAGGAGAAGCACCAAGTTATGGAGAAAACATTATAAATTATGATGCGAGTAGTAAAGGTGCACTTAATTATTTAAGTTTGGCTAAAGAAATTATCAATAAAAATTCCGAGTAATGGCAAAGGCAACCAAGAAACAGGCCTTGGGTAGAGGTTTATCAGCATTATTAAAAGATCCGAGTAATGATATTAATTCAGCTCAGGATAAAAATGCCGACAAGGTTATTGGTAATATTGTTGAGATCGATATCAATTCCATTGAGGTCAATCCATTTCAACCCAGAACTAACTTTAGTGAAGAATCGCTAAGAGAATTAGCTTCTTCAATAAAAGAACTTGGTATCATTCAACCTATAACGGTTAGAAAATTAGAATTCAATAAGTTTCAATTAGTATCTGGTGAAAGACGATTTAGAGCTTCAAAATTAATTGGATTGCAAACGATGCCGGCTTATATTAGAATAGCCAACGATCAGGAAACATTGGAAATGGCATTGGTAGAAAATATTCAACGTCAGGATCTAGATCCAATAGAAATTGCGTTGTCTTACCAACGATTGATTGAAGAAATCCAACTTACTCAGGAACAAATGAGTGAACGTGTTGGTAAAAAACGTTCAACAATTGCTAATTATTTAAGATTATTAAAATTAGATCCCATTATTCAAACAGGAATACGCGATGGTTTTATTTCTATGGGTCATGGTAGAGCACTCATTAATATTGAAGACAAAAGCGATCAGATTGATATATACGAAAAAATCCTGTTGGATAAATTATCAGTTCGTCAAACTGAAAACTTAGTACGTAATTTTCAGCAGGGGAATGGGAAAAATTTACCTCAATCAAGAAGTGATCAAGAACTACCAAGTTACATAAAAAAAGGTGTCAAAGATTTTTCCGATTACTTTGGCCATAAAATAAATGTCAAAGTTTCAAAACAAGGAAAAGGTTCTATACACATTCCTTTTCATTCAGAAGAAGATTTTAAAAGAATCACAAAATTAGTAAAACGTGAAAAGTAGTTTTTTACTTATTGCTTCACTTCTTATCCTATTTTCTGCAAATATCCAAGCTCAAAATGACGAGGTTATACCTAAAAAAAAGGGAGAACTAATTGTTGAAGCTAATACAAAAGTAAGAGATTCTATAGACCCTTTAACCCCTTCTAGAGCTGCATTTTATTCGGCCATTTTACCTGGATTAGGGCAAGCATATAATAAGAAATACTGGAAAATTCCGTTGGTTTATGCTGCATTGGGAACAGGAATTTATTTTTATATTGACAATACAAATGAGTACAATAGATACAGGGATGTGTACAAACGTCGATTAGCTGGATTTACAGACGATGAATTTCAAGGTATTTCTGATGAAGCTTTAATTCGTGCTCAGCGATCATTAAGCAGAAACAGAGAGATATCACTTTTGGTAACAGTCGGTATTTATGCTTTGAACATAATTGATGCCAATGTTGATGCTCATTTATTACAGTATAATGTGGATGAAAATTTAGCACTGCATCCGCATTTTGAGATTAATGAATTGGATGCAACAACAAATCTTGGTTTAACTTTAAATTTCAAATTCTAAAAATGAAAATAGCGTTGCTCGGTTACGGTAGAATGGGAAAGGAAATAGAAAAAGTTGCTATACAACGAGGGCATGATGTTGTTATAAAAGCAGATATTGATTCTGTTTATAATATTAAAGAAGCCAATGTAGCAATAGATTTTAGTATTCCAGGAGCAGCCTTCAATAATATTTCAAATTGTTTGAATAACAAAGTTCCGGTAATATCTGGAACAACCGGTTGGCTGGATGATTATGAAAAAGCAGTAAAATTATGTGAAGAAAAAAAAGGTGCTTTTATTTATGCTTCCAATTTTAGCTTAGGAGTAAACATTTTCTTTGAATTGAATAAAACACTGGCTAAACTGATGAACCAACTTAAGCAATACAAGGTTAATATTGAAGAAATTCATCATACTCAAAAATTGGATGCTCCAAGTGGAACTGCTATAACTTTAGCTGAAGGTATTATTAAAAATTCTGATCATAAGGATTGGAAGTTAAGTAAAGATATATCTGATAAAAAAGAAATACCAATTACAGCTAAGCGAATTGAAAATGTGCCTGGAACTCATACAGTGTCTTATGAATCTGAAGTGGATACTATTGATATAAAACACATAGCTCATAACAGACAAGGATTTGCCTTAGGTGCAGTAATTGCAGCCGAATGGTTAATGGGTAAAACAGGTGTTTTTACTATGAATGACGTGTTAAACATTAGTTAAGTTTGTTTAAAGAAGTTACATTTTGTTTTTCCTTTAGACCAACGTTAAAATTAAAAGTATAGAATTATGACAATGATAGAATGGTTTATTTTCTTTCTTATAATCCAGGTAATACATGGCTTAGGAACCTGGAAATTATATACAAAGGCAGGACAGCAAGCAATAATGGCCTTTATTCCTGTTTACAATGCGATTATTTTAATGAAAATAATAAACAGACCGTGGTGGTGGACTTTATTGCTTTTTGTTCCAATAGTAAACTTAATAATGTTTCCAGTTATCTGGGTTGAAACGGCAAGAAGTTTTGGTAAGAATACTTATAAGGATACATTTTTAGCTATAATCTCATTAGGACTGTATAATTATTATTTGAATTATGTAGAAGATGTGAAATATGTTGAAAACAGAGAGTTGCATCCAAAAAGTGCATCCGGTGATTGGGTAAGTTCCATTTTATTTGCAATTGTTGCGGCTACAATAGTTCATACATATTTCATTCAACCATATGTGATTCCTACTTCATCATTGGAAAAAACACTTCTGGTTGGCGATTTTCTTTTTGTCAGTAAAATGCATTATGGAGCACGAACACCCATGACTACGGTTGCTACACCAATGGTACATGATACCATTCCTGTCATGAAAAAGAAATCGTATTTGGCCAGACCGCAATTACCTTATTTCAGAATACCTGGTTTTGAAAAAATTGAAAATAATGACATAGTAGTATTTAATTGGCCTGTTGATACTATGTTGGATATGAGGCACACAGATAAATACTATTACAAGCCTATAGATAAAAAAACAAACTATGTAAAACGCTGTGTTGGGATTGCCGGAGATTCTCTGGAAGTAAGAAATGGGTATGTTTATATAAATGGAAAACAAAATGATCTACCTGATAGATCAAGACTTCAGTTTAGCTATGAAGTGATCTTAAAAGAAGGTAAAGGATTTGATAATTCCATTTTTGACCTCTTAAAGAGCAGATATGACATTACAGATGGAATCTACCGATTAAATAACAACAAAATAATTATACCTGCAGCATCACAGGAGGCTGTAAATATGTTTAAAAATCATCCAAGCGTTGCAAAACTGATTAAAACGGATGCAACAAAAGGAGAAAGAGATAGTGGCATTTTTCCGAAAAATCCAAATTATAATTGGAACAACGATCATTTCGGACCATTATATATTCCTGAACAGGGAAAAACCATTGACTTAAATCTTGAAGTACTACCTCTTTATAAACGAGTTATAACCGAATATGAAGGAAATACTATTAAGATCAATGGTAATCAGATTTATATAAACGATCAAGCCGTTACAAGCTACACATTTAAACAAAACTATTACTGGATGATGGGTGATAACAGACATAATTCTCAGGACTCGCGAGCATGGGGATTTGTACCTTATGATCACGTTGTCGGTAAACCTGTATTTATCTGGATGAGCTGGGGCGACGGCAAACCACGCTGGGAACGTTTCTTCACAACTGTCGGTGGAAGTGGAAAACCCGTTTCCTACTTAATTCCATTCTTAGTTGTATTATTTGGCTGGATTGGATTTAGCGCATGGAGAAAGAGGCGAAAAGAAGGCTAAGCTGAACGCTTTACGCAACCATCAAATAAACAAATAGGCGTATCACAACGAATGAACATTATTCTCCATCCAACCTATTTTCCTTCTATCTCAAATTTTGTTGTTATGGCCAAGGCTAGTGATGTAATATTTGAGGTGGAAGATAATTATCAAAAACAGACATACAGAAATCGATCTTATATTTATGGTTCTAACGGAAGATTCATGTTAAATGTTCCAGTAATACATTCCCAAAAGAACAGACAAAAATATAAGGATGTACGAATTTCTGATTCAGAAAACTGGCAATCTCAAAATTGGAAATCAATTAAAAGTGCCTACAGATCTTCACCTTTTTTTGAATTTTATGAAGATGAATTATCCCCTTTATTTAAGAAAAGATATAAATATATTTTAGATCATAATTTTGCATGTTTAGATGTACTGTTTAAATTCTTAGAAATTGATTATTCTTACTCTAAAACAACTTGTTTTAATAAAAATGTTACCCCAATAAAGGATTATCGTTTTTTAGCAAATGCCAGAAACGAAACTCCCATTATTTTTGAAGGATACAACCAAGTTTTTATTGATAAATTCGGTTTCATGAGTAATCTAAGTATCCTTGATCTGCTATTTAATGAAGGTCCAAATGCAATAAATTATTTAGAATCTCAACAAATAAATGTCATTAAATGTTGCAGATAGTAGTGCATTATGGAAGTCATTTATTTATGCCATTAATTGTGGCGTTAATTTGGTTCAGGTTTAACTGGAAAATAGCTTTTTTAATTATGCTTTCGGGGATATGGATAGATGTAGATCATTTATTAGCAAATCCTGTATTTGATCCAAATAGATGTAGTATTAATTTTCATCCACTTCACTCCTATTATGCAATGGTAATTTATATTGGATTATCCCTTTTTAAGAAAACCAGATTATTGGGATTAGGACTAGTCATTCATATTATTGCAGATAGTTTAGACTGCCTGTTTATACAGAATTAATCCGCTAAACTAATTTTTGCCATTATTGGATAATGATCTGATAATTTTTCGTTAAAAGTCTTAAATCCATTAACTTGAAAAGACTTATCTGCAAGAATAAAATCTATTCTAATGGGGAAAAATTTAAAATCATAAGTTCTTCCAAAACCATTTCCAGCCTCTTCAAAAGTATCGATTAAATCTCCCTTTATCTGTCTGTAAACATAAGAAAAAGCTGTATTATTAAAATCACCAGAAATAATCATTTTGTATGGACAGTCCTTTTTATGCTCAAGGAATAATTCGGTTTGATATTGTTGCATCTTAAAAGTATTGCTTATTCGTTTAAACAAAACTTCAGAATCTTCTTGTCTTAGATTGTCAACATCTGCATCAATTCGCAAAGATTGCAGATGAAGATTATAAATTCTTATAGTATCATTACCCTTTTCAACATCTGCATAAATAGCATTATTAGATGTATTAGGAAATTCTAAAGACCCTGAATTAACAATAGGGAAATTAGAAAATATAGCTTACCCATATTTTTTTTTACTTGCTATTAATTTTTCATACTTGTACTTAAATTGGGATAAGTCTATTTTACTATTGGCATTATATTCTTGAATACTCAGAATATCTGGATCTTGAGATCTAACTAAATTTTCAATGTTCTTTTCGACATTATCATCGTTTATCCAATCATATACATTAAATAACCTAACATTATAATTCATAATTGTAAGGTCAGAAGCAAGACTATTTTCTTTTGAAGATGAAAATTTGTAAAATGAACCTAAATAATTGTATCCAATGATTAAAACAATCAATGACAATAAAAATTGTCTTTTTAAATTAAGTAACCAATACATAACAAAGAAGATATTTAAAATTAGAAGTATGGGTACAGCTAAACTAAGAACTGCTAAAAATGCAAATGTCTTGGGTGGAATATAAGGTAAAAAATAAGCCAGCAAAAGCAATGTAGCCAAAATAGAGTTGATAAAAAACACTATTTTATTAAAAAAACTAAGTTTTTTCACCATTCATAAGTTGATTAATACTATTACTTTCCAGCTTTAAACAGAAATTCTTTTTCCTCCTTGGTTAAACTGTCATAACCACTTTTACTAATTTTATCAAGGATAATATCTATTTGTTTCTGTTTGGAAAACTCACTAAACTCCCCTTTATTATGTCCAGCGAACGGTTTATTTTTTTTCTTGTGTACTGTTTTTAATTTCGTTTTCTTATTTGCAGGATTAAAAAGATTTCCTATGCTATCCATAAATTTCTCAAATCCCTTTCCTATATCAATGCCTTTTTTTAATTGAATGGCATAAAAATAACCTAACAATGCGCCACCCAAATGTGCTATATTTCCTCCTGGATTTATACCAAATAAACCTAATACATCAAGAGCCACCAGTGCTGCACCAATATACCAGAGTTTTATGTTAAAAGTAAATATCCTGACTTCCATATTTGGCATATAGGCACATAAAAATATCACAAGGCCCTGACTGCAGCAGAAGCACCAACAAGTAAAGTCCCCTTATTAAAAATTGTTGGAAATAAATTATATCCTAACATAAACAATAGTGCTCCAAAAATTGCTCCAAGAAAATAAACATTTAATGCCATTTTTGTATTAAAGAGATTGAGGAACATCCTGCCGATAAAATATAGCCATAGCATATTAAAAAGTAAATGCCAGAAGTCATAATGAATAAATGCATAAGTAAAAATCGACCAAGGTTGAATAATAAAATCTCCTAATTTAACCGGAAACTCAAACCACTCTAATATAGGATTAGATTGATCTTGAAAAAGAATAAAAATGATCTTGCCCAAAAGAAAAACGACAACATTTATTGCAATTATCTTTTCAAAAATATTTAAACGCGTATATTTATATTTTATATCTTGAGTTAAACTCATAGATCCCAACGGTTTTTATTAAACTGATTTTTTTTCCAATACCACATAATTAAAAATCCTGTTAAAGCTCCACCAACGTGAGCCATATAAGCTGTGTTACTCGGACTAAAAAATGATTGTCCAGTTAACGCTGAAATAAGATCTAAAATTATAATTCCAGGAATAAAATACTTTGCTTTTATTGGAATTGGTAAAAATATGAGCATTAGTTTAGATTCAGGAAACATCATACCAAAAGCTACTAAAACTCCCATAATTGCTCCGGATGCTCCTACCATAGGCGTATTATATATACTAACAAAACTTTCTAACTGACTTGGATTTAAGACGTTCTCCCATCTTTTATCATACATATTATAACCAGAAGACAAAGCTTCCATGATATCAGATTGAGAAAAACCAGCCTCATTTAGTAAAGAAAAACTCGAATAGAAGTTAAAATAAGAAAAACCAACTTGCAGTGCCAGAGCACCTAAACCCGCAGAAAAGTATAAGAAAAGGAATTTTTTATTGTCAATTCTTTGTTCAACAGGAGTTCCAAACATCCAAAGGGCAAACATATTAAATCCAATATGCATGAAGCCTCCATGCATAAACATATGAGTAACAATCTGCCATGGTTTGAACATGGGATTCTTTGGGAAATACATAGAAAACCACTCATAAAAAAAAGTGCCTTTGCCCAGTGCAAGAGTACCAATAAAAAATATGACATTTAAAATTAATAAATGTTTAACGGTATCTGATATTCTATTCATATATTACCTTCTTTCTTTACATATTAAATAAATTTTTTATCCAAATCCTCCATAGACATAGTAATGAAAATAGGTCTATTGGCTGGTGTTAAATTAGGCTCTTTACATGCAAACAAACTATTAACAAGATGCTCTTGTTCTTGTTGCGAAAGAATTTGACCTGTTTTTATTGACAATGATTTTGCCATGGATTTTGCCAAAAGATCTGTTAGACTAAAATTACTATCTGGAATTTCATTTTCAACATCGCTTATTAGTTGTTCAAGTATTATTGAAACCTCGCTTTCTGGAACAACTATTGGTACTCCAGTTATTTCTAAAATATCTCCTTCTAATTTTGAAAAAATAAATCCTGATGATTCCAATTGTTCTTTTAAATGTTTTACAACTTCCATTTCCGGAATTGAAAAATGTAACTCTAATGGGAATAACAATTGTTGACTTATAGCTTCTTTTAAAGTAAAATTTCTTAAAAAATCCTCATATAAAATCCGTTGATGCGCTCTATGCTGGTCAATAATCAACATTCCGGATTTTATTGTACTTATAATATATTTCTTGTGAAGTTGAAAAGTAGAATGGTTATCCTGGATTGATTCAGTCTCATCAAACATTGAAGGTGTAATTTCTTCACTTTCAAATTGAACTCTGCTAAAATCTGGCTCGTTATTATTTGCTTTAGATTCTAATCCAACATATAAGCTTTCCCAAGCTTGAGTAGATTCTTTTTTATACCTACCAGATAACCCTTTTGGTTTAAAATCATCCCTAAAAGGATTAAAATCTTTATCTACCTCAACATTTGGTGTTTTAGCATCTCTGTTTTTATAGTTGTAAGGAGTTTCTAAATTAGTATCATGTTCAAAATCCAGAATTGGGGCAATATTAAACTGACCTAAACTATGCTTAATACAAGATCTTAAAATGGCATACAAAGTATGCTCATCCTCAAATTTTATTTCTGTTTTGGTAGGATGAATATTAATATCGATTGATTTAGGATCCACTGTTAAATTTAAAAAGTAACTAGGAAACCGTCCTTCTTTTAGTAATCCTTCAAAGGCGGAAATAACGGCATGATTTAAATAGGCACTTTTAATAAACCTATTATTTACAAAAAAGAATTGTTCACCTCTCGTTTTTTTAGAATATTCAGGTTTGCCTACAAATCCACTAATTTTCATGACATCTGTATTCTCTTCTACTGGAACTAGTTTTTCATTTGTTTTACTTCCAAATATATTTACTACGCGCTGTCTGTAATTGCTTTCAGGTAAATTAAATATCTCACTACCGTTTTGAAACATAGTAAAACATATATTTGGATGTGCCAAAGCTACTCTATGAAATTCATCAATTACATGACGCATTTCTACAGGTTCAGATTTTAAAAAATTTCGTCTTGCAGGAATATTGAAAAACAAATTTTTAACTGCAATGGATGTTCCTGTGGGTGTTACCACTACTTCTTGCGCAACTACTTTACTTCCTTCAATTCTTAATAAGGTTCCAACTTCATTTGGTTCCAACTTAGTTTTTAACTCCACATGAGAAATTGCTGCTATACTCGCCAAAGCTTCACCACGAAAACCTTTTGTTTGAATTTGAAAAAGATCGTCAGCAGTCCGAATTTTAGAAGTGGCATGACGTTCAAAACTTAAACGAGCATCAGTAACACTCATTCCATTGCCATTATCTATAACCTGAATCAAGGTTTTTCCTGCGTCTTTTACAATTAATTTAATCTTGGTTGCACCAGCATCAATAGAATTCTCAAGCAATTCCTTAACAACTGATGCCGGACGTTGCACAACTTCACCTGCTGCTATTTGATTGGCTACATGATCTGGTAATAATTGAATGATATCTGCCATTTTTTTATTTAAGGAAAATAGACAAATCAAATTCAATAATAAAAAGGAAGATTAAAACTAAAATAGCCGCAATTATTAATATTCTTCTGTTTGCTGCCCTATCTGCAGAATTTCTAAGTTCGTCCCAAGCAGTTAAAAATTTAGTTTTTATATTGCCACTTGGCCCAACTGTTCTCCTGTATTCATCAAATTTATGCTTAATTTCAAAAGGACTCCCTTCGCCATCTGATTTATAATGACGAGGCACATAATTAAACCTTTTATTTTTACGTTGTTTAAAGATTCCCATAGTTCCTTCAATTCCAAAAATACTGAAAATACTATTCAATAGCAGATTTCAAATGCCAAAAAATGTTAACAATAATGTAGATAATTTAAAACTTAAAAAGAGCTGTTACTGGTCAGTCTGTGATCTGAATTCTGCCATTTTTATAGCTGCAATTGCCGATTCTGTTCCCTTATTGCCATGTTTTCCACCAGACCTGTCTATTGCTTGTTGCATATAATTATCTGTTAACACACAAAATATAACTGGAATATCATTTTGAACATTCAGGTCTTTAATACCTTGAGTAACACCATCACATACAAAATCAAAATGTCTGGTCTCACCTTGAATTACACTACCTATGGCAATAATTGCATCTACATTTTGTTTCTGCATTCTTTTACAACCATAAATTAACTCGAAGCTTCCAGGAACATCATATCTTAATATATTACTTGCTTCAGCTCCATTTTCAATAAGTGCTTTAAAGGCGCCTTCATACAATCCTTCTGTTATGGAAGAATTCCATTCAGAAACAACAATTCCAAAACGAAAGTTTCGTGCGGTTGGAATTGTGGCTTTGTCGTAATGCGATAAATTCTTATTCGCAGTAGCCATAATATCTTATTTAAGTGCTTCAGCCTTACCAATAAATACATCTACTGTACTAGCTTCAGTAGATTTTGGATATTCCTCTTTTATGGTATTAAAATGTTTTAATGCTTTATCTGCTTGTCCCAACTCAAGTGCAATTGTTCCCGCTTTATAAAGATACATAGGCGTTGTGAAGTCATTACTTCTCATTTTAGCAGCTTCTTCATAATATCCTAATGCATCTTCCAATTGATTCAATTGAACAAAAGCATCACCAATTCCACCTTTGGCAATTGGCGCCATAGCTTCGTCATCTGACGAAAATTCACTTAAAAATGCAATTGCATTTTTATAATCTTTCATCTGTAAATATGCCATACCTGCATAATAATTCGACATGTTAGAAGCTGGTGTGCCTTTATACTCGTCTATAATGTCTAACAATCCAAATTTACCTTCACTTCCATTTAAAGCTAAACTAAATAATGAATCTTTCTCTTTTTGCGTTCCCGAAATAGCCTCATTAAACATAGTCTGTGCATGATACATATCATTCATGGCAGCTTCTTGTTTTGGCTCGGCGATAAACTTATTATATCCTAAATAACCCAAAACAACAACAGCAACAATACCTATAACAATAAAAATATATTTCTGGTTTGCTGCAACCCATTCTTCAGTTTTGGACGCACTTTCATCCAATGTCTTGAAAACCTCAGCCGTTGCAGATTGTTCCTCTATAGCTTCAGCTTTCTCCGCTTTAGTTTTAGGTTTGTACCCTCTTTTCTTATAAGTTGCCATATATACTTTATTAATGCGTCGCAAAAATAAAATATTTATTGGTATTTAAACGGTTATTTATTTGTTATTTTTCAATAATTTGCACTTCCTATTTTTTGTTTAAACAGCTCTCAACTTAAAGCTTTTATGATTCTGAAATCATTATCTCTTGTTAACTATAAAAATTTTGATTCCAAAAATTTCAGATTTGACGAAAAGATAAATTGTTTTGTTGGACCCAATGGCATAGGAAAAACGAATGTTCTGGATGCTATCTATCATTTATCTTTTGGGAAAAGTTATTTTAACCCTGTAGCTACCCAAAATATTAGACATCAAGAAGAATTTTTTGTTATTGACGGAGAGTATGAGAAAGAATCCAGAACTGAGAAAATAATTGTCAGTTTAAAAAGAGGGCAAAAGAAAATTATTAAGAGAAACTCAAAATCTTATGAAAAATTTAGTGATCACATAGGTTTTTTGCCACTCGTCATTATTTCGCCCGCAGATAGAGACTTAATTATTGAAGGCAGTGACGTAAGGAGGAAATTCATAGATAGTGTTATTTCGCAAAGTGATAAATCATACTTAACCAATTTAATAAGGTATAACAAAGTACTAACCCAACGCAATTCGCTTTTAAAGTACTTTTCTGTTAATAGTACTTTTAATATTGATACTTTAGAAATATACAATGATCAATTAACAGAAACCGGGATTAAAATTTTCGAAAAAAGAAATACCTTTTTAAAAGAGTTCATCCCAATCTTTACAGAACGATACAAAAGCATAAGTAATGGGAATGAATCCGTAAATATTACTTATAGAAGTGATCTGTTTGAAAACGAATTAAAGAAATTATTGGAAGAAAATCTTAGTAAAGATAGAGCGCTTCAGTACACCAGTGTTGGAGTTCACAAAGATGATCTGTTATTCAACATTCAAGAATATGCAATTAAAAAATTTGGCAGTCAAGGTCAGCAAAAATCGTTTTTGGTTGCTTTAAAATTAGCTCAATTTGATTTTATTAAAGACCACAGCGGTGTTAATCCAATTTTATTATTAGACGACATTTTTGATAAGTTAGATGAACAACGTGTTGAACAATTAATTAAATTGGTGGATGATGAGAATTTTGGTCAACTATTTATAAGCGATACGCATGTTGAACGTACAGAAGCTATTATTAAAGAAATTCACCAGTCATATAAAATATTTAAATTATGAAACGAATAGTTATAGTGCTCTGGATATTTGCTTTGACAGGTTGCAGTGAGAATCCTGAAACTTATATTGAGTTTGTTGAAGGTTACTGGGAAATTGAAAGAGTTATTTTGCCAGATGGAACCGAAAGAGATTATAGTTATAATGAATCTATAGATTACTTGAGCATTTCAGATAGTTTATCAGGTTTCAGAAAGAAACTTAAACCCAATTTTGAAGGTAAATTTACAGCCTCAAAGAATGCCGAATCCTTGAAGATAATAATTGAAAATGATAGCTTAAATATATATTATACCACTCCTTTTGACAATTGGAAGGAAACGGTTCTGTATGCAGATAGTGAAAAACTAAAAATAATTAACAGTAATAAAAATGTATATTTATACAAACGATATACTCCTTTAGAAATAGAATAATGTCTAAACGCAATAACGAACATGTAAGCATATCTGATGCATTAAAAGAATTTGTAGAAACTAATCGTCTGCAATCTGGATTAGATAAGATAAATGTAGCTGATGCTTGGGTTTCTGTTATGGGAAATGGAGTTAATAGCTATACTTCTGCTGTTAAATTGGAAAGAAACACTTTGTATGTTCAATTAAATTCTTCTGTTTTAAGAGAAGAATTGAGTTATGGAAAAGAGAAAATTATAGTCATGCTAAATGAAGCTATGGGAAAGGATCTCATTAAAAAGTTAGTCTTAAAATAGGAAGTCAATCGAGTTTTGGGTCAATTTTATTTATAAAACATAACTTTTTTCGAAAAAAACTCATAATAATTTCTAAAAACAATGGATTCTTAATTATTTGGCATTATGTTTGCAACTTATAAATAAATTTAAATATTAAAACAATGAGTAAAGGAACAGTTAAGTTCTTCAATGATGCCAAAGGATTTGGATTCATTACAGAAGAAGGTTCAAACAAAGAGCACTTTGTGCACTTTTCAGGTCTAATTGATGAAATTCGCGAAGGCGATGAAGTTGAATTCGATCTAACAGAAGGTAAAAAAGGATTAAACGCAGTAAACGTAAAAGTTATCTAATATATACGCTTAAACTTTTTAGAACACAAAAACGCAACCAATAGGTTGCGTTTTTTTATACATTAAATTCAAATTTTATTGTTTAATTAACTTAATAATACCCTTACCACTTTCCGAAATAATTGTCATGAAATACATGCCAGTTGATGCATTAGTTAAATCAATCTCTTTTTCTGTATTCATTTTGGATAAATCAACAGACTTAATAAAACGACCACCAATTGTGTAAATCTTTGCTTTTATTAAATTTACCTTATTGGTTTTTTGAAGCGTAAAAATTCCATTATTCGGATTTGGATACACTTTCACTATTTCTTTCAGCTGACTGAATTCTGTTGTAGCCAGGACTTCGGTACAATTATAAATAGTTATATCATCTATATACCAACCATCGTTCCCGTTACAACCGTCACTACCTACTTCAAACCTAAATTGAATAGTTGAGTTTGGAAGTAAGCCTAAAGAAGATAAATTAATAACGCTTGTTCCCCAACTGCTAATATTAGACCCGCCATCAGTTCCTGTAAAGGCGTCCTGACCTTCCATTGGATTATCATTACCTGCTCCTACAGGATTTATAGTTCCATTATAGGCATTCTCTATAAAAGCAGAAGCTGGCAATATAGCAAATGCATCACCATCTATACTATACTTAATATTGCCTCCATCCCAATCAGGTTCAGTCGCTACATAATGCTTAAATGACAAATCAAAAGTCCCATTAGGATAATCTGGAATATTTATAACTGGACTTGTTAATCGAATTGTTCCGTTTTCTAAATCGGTTGTGCAATTACCGTTGATTGGGTTTGCACCAAAAATAGCATTGCCCTCTATTCCAACCGGTAAATCATTAGTAACAATCCAATCTCGGGAATCCCATGTGCTGGAATTAACAGGTAACTGTTCAAAAGTCCAATTTCCTATTCCTGATTCCCAATCTTCAAAAAATATCGGATTACTAGTCGCTGCCTCACATGGATCAGGAACAGGACCTAAAACTGGCACGAATCCACATGAATCAGGATTTACTCTTAATTCCACTGCTAAAATAGCTTTTGATACTTCATCCGCATCTGCTGCAGTAAAGGGCCTATTTAAAGGACCTAAAGGTGCCCCAGTAGATAAGCGCTCCAATAGTAATCCTATTAAGTCAGCAGCAGAAGCTTCTAAAGCATCTGCTAAAACTGTAAAATCACTTGTAGATGTTAAATATTGACTCTGAGCCCTCCAAAAAACATGAGCAGCTTTTGTAAATCCAATAGGATTTATCGTATAACCATTAAAAGTACCACCATCAACTAATAAGGCATAAGCATGATTTGGTATTCCAGAATTAATGTGTACACCACCCGAATCTCCTGTGCTACACCAATAGACACCATCTGTAACTTTTCCCGGGTCACCCTGACATGTTGGATTCCACATATCTCTAATAGCTCCTCCAAAACCAGTAGCATCTTCTCCAATTCTCCAACGATCTGAACTTCCACAACCCGTTCTAATAGAGTGATCATCATCAGCATCTTCATAGCCATTCAATAAATCTATTGTTTCACCCCAAATATCGGAATAGGATTCATTTATCGCTCCAGATTGCCATTGATAAATTAAATTATTAGTATATTCTGTATAAGCGTGTCCCCATTCATGAGCAATAACATCGTCAGAAGCCGTACCATCACAATAGTTAGCTGTAGAACCATTCCAGTTTGCATTTGGACAAGAAATATTTGGATTATTATTAATTGTTCTCATTTGTGCACTAGCACCATCATAAGATTCATAACCAAAAGCATTAACAAAGAAATTATAAACATGTTCCGAAGCTATAACTTCATTTTGTTGCCATATAGTTAAAGAGCCAGGTATTGCATCTCCTTCCTCCCAAACAATATTGGATGTATTGTTTTCATAAATAACTCTATCTAAAGCATGAGCTATACCAGTAAATTGCTCTACTATTTGCCCATTGTGAGCATTAACAAATACATATTCTCTAACATCCAGATCGTTACTAACTTCTATTTCGAATACTAAATATTTTGACCCGAAATGACCCTGCACCAATCCTTTTTGAAATATATAGAGCTCACTGTTTTTAGAAATTAGTCGTTCCCCAGATTTATTCAACTTTTGGCTTTTAATTTCTTGAATTGCAATTGAAATTGCTTCAGTTTGACTTAAGGTAGGAATTGAACCTATTTTAATATCAGGTATATAATTACCATTAACCGAGGATAGATTTTCATTTTTATCGAAGTGAAATTTTAATTTCCCATCAAAAACAGGAACCCCATTATGTACTTGTTTAGCCATTACATGTTTTAATCCATAATTATCTGTTACTACAGCATCAAATACAAATGAATTTTCTACATTATCTAAACTGTAAATTCCTCTATAATTTTGAAGATATTGGGTTGCCTTCTCTTTCAAAGTATTGCCATCAAGCTTTAGGGAATTATTAATTGGAAATTTGACAAATTCAGCTGTACCAGTATTATCGTTAATTGTAACTTTTGCATTAGTTTTGTTTTGTAATTCTGAAATAGCTCTTTGAATATTTTGAGAAAATCCAATTGTACTAGACATAAAAATGCCCATTAATAGAAGTAATATTTTTTTCATAGCTTATACTTTAATCAAGCTAAAATAGGAAATAAAAAATGACATAAAAAAAACCTTCAACTAAAAAGTCAAGGTTTTTTCAAATCAATAATATTTTTATACTAGCTTAGAACACTTCTCGTCCGGAAAAATGAAAACTTCCTTCTATTTCAGCATTCTCGTCACTGTCACTCCCATGAACCGCATTTTCACTAATTGATTCTGCAAATAATTTTCTTATAGTACCATCTGCAGCTTCTGCCGGATTAGTTGCTCCAATTAAAGTTCTAAAATCATCTACAGCGTTTTCCTTTTCTAAAATTGCAGCCACAATAGGACCGCGAGTCATATAGTCTACTAATTCACCAAAGAATGGTCTTTCTTTATGAATTGCATAAAACGTCTGGGCATCAGACTTTGTCATCTGAGTTAACTTCATCGCCACAATTCTAAACCCTGAAGCAGTTATTTTCTCTAAAATTGCACCAATGTGTCCTTTTTCAACAGCATCTGGCTTAAGCATTGTAAATGTTCTGTTTGTTGCCATTTATTCATTTATTTCGGGCAAATGTAATATTTTTATATTTACTGTCAAATCTTATTAGACCAGATGCAACTTATATTAACAGAAAGCTTTTCTTTTGCTTTATTTCTTCAACAAAAAGTTATTAAGTGTTCAAAAACCAATTTTATTCTACAAAATATAAGGTCAAAAGTATCAATATTGGATTAAGATTTATTGTATTAAATTGTATATTCGTTACCTATGAACAAAAAGGATTTATCAAAGGTTAAACTGCTTCTATCTACACCTAAAAAAATAGTTATTGTATCACACAAAAACCCGGATGGAGATGCCATTGGTTCCAGTTTAGGACTGTACCATTTTTTAATTAAACTTAATCACGCGGTAAATGTAATCATGCCTAACGATTACCCTGAATTTTTAAAATGGATGCCCAAACAAAATATTATTAAGGATTACGAAAATGATGTTAATCTGGCTACATCATTGATCAGTGATTCTGATATAATTTTCACTTTGGATTTTAATTCACTTCAAAGAGCTGGAAACATGGAAACCAGTTTAAAAAATTCTCAAGCTATTAAAATCATGATAGACCATCATCAACAACCAGATAAATATGCTGCCTTTATGTATTCTGATATTTCTATTTGCTCTACAAGCCAAATGGTATATCACTTTATAGATATGCTTGATATGGCCAAGCTTATAGATGATGAAATAGGAACATGTCTTTATACTGGAATTATGACAGACACAGGATCATTTAGATTTGCTTCAACAACCAGCACTACACATAGAGTGGTCGCAGATTTAATAGATAAAGGTGTTAACAACTCAATTATCCATAATAACGTCTATGATACAAACAGCTATAACAGGTTACAATTATTAGGTCAAGCACTAAATAATTTAAAAGCAATTCCGAAACTGAAAACAGCTTACATTACTTTATCACAGAAGGAATTAAACAAATACAATTTTAGAAAAGGTGATACTGAAGGTGTTGTAAATTATGCCTTGTCCTTAAAAGATGTAGTTTTAGCAGCTATTTTTATTGAACATAAAAAAGAAGGCGTTATAAAGATCTCTTTTAGATCTAATGGTGATTTTTCAGTAAATGAATTTGCAAGAACTCATTTTGATGGTGGAGGACATACAAATGCAGCTGGAGGCAGAAGTAATTTATCTTTAAATGAAACCGTTGAAAAATTTATTAGTATCTTGCCAGACTATAAAAATGACCTCAATAAATGAACAAAATAATAACAATATTCTTATTCCCACTGGTAATTATTTCCTGTAAGTCTCCAGAAGCACGCAAGCCTGTTTCAGTTAAAACAGGAACATTTATGGATGCCTCTATAGTAAGGAATAAAGCATTGCACGAAAAACAAAAACAGTTGTTTGAAAACTACATGAACGAGCGTCCGAATGAAGAATATATTGCTTCAGCTAACGGGTTTTGGTACACTTATAATTCTAACAAAAGTATAGACACAATTACTGCTAATTTTGGTGATATTATAAATTTTAATTTCGATGTCAAACGTATAAATGGAAATTTGGTCTACTCAGAAGAAGAATTAAAAACAAGAAATTATGCCATGGATCAGGAAGAATTATTTTCTGGTTTAAGAGAAGGACTAAAACTAATGAAGAAAGGAGAAACGGTCACATTCTTATTCCCTTCGCAGAAGGCCTTTGGGTATTACGGTGATAATAATAAAATAGGAACAAATGTTCCAATAATATGTAAGGTTACAATTAATTCGATAACAAAAAAAGATTCTAATTAGTATGAAATTTTTAAAAGTTCCAATGACAATTTTTATAGTTGCTCTTCTAATGAGCGCTACTTCTTGTAATTCGCAATATCAAGATCTTGAAGATGGCCTATACGCCGAAATAAGCACAAATAAAGGTGTTATGGTTGCCAAATTATACCATGACAAAACTCCGGTAACAGTAGCAAATTTTGTTGCCTTAGCAGAAGGAAATCATCCTTTGCTTGCAGATTCACTTAAAGGAAAAAAATATTATAATGGTCTCATTTTCCATCGGGTTATGGATAAATTCATGATTCAGGGAGGCGATCCCACAGGAACCGGTTCAGGTGGTCCTGGTTTTAAATTCGAAGACGAATTTCATCCAGAATTGAAACATGATAAACCTGGAATCCTATCTATGGCTAATGGTGGACCGAATACAAATGGCAGCCAGTTTTTTATTATGGAAGTACCTTATCCCAGCTTGGACAATCGTCACGCCGTTTTTGGCGAATTGGTTAAGGGAATTGAAGTTCAAGATTCTATTTCTAATGTAGAAACCTCTAAACCAGCCAATAGACCTGTTGAGGACGTTATAATGCAAGAAGTTAATATTGTTAGAGTTGGATTAAAGGCAAAGACTTTTGATGCTCCAAAAGTTTTTAATGAAGAATTGCCAAAAATTAAAGAAAAACAAGAGAAAATTAAAGAAGAACTGCGTTTAAAAGCTGAGGCTGAAAATAAGGAAAAAGAGGCCAAAAATGCCACTGCAGGAAAAGAAGTTAAACCAATTCTTGATGACTATTTGAGTAAATCTACAGCTTCTGCTTCTGGATTAAAAACGTATTTTATTACTAAAGGAAATGGTGAAAAGCCTAAACAAGGTGCTAATGTTAAGGTTAACTACGAAGGCTACTTTACAGATGGACGCCTATTTGACAGTAATTTAAGGAAAATAGAGGAAAAGCATGGAATGCTTAATTCTATGAAAGTTCAACGGCAAATGTATAACCCTATGCTTATGCAGGTAAGCCCTGATGCCAGAATGATACCAGGCTTTAAAGAGGCTGTAACTCAATTAAAAGTTGGTGATAAAGCATTCTTTTATCTGCCTTATCACTTAGCTTATGGAGAAAGATCAAATGGTCCAATTCCTGCTAACTCCGATTTAATATTTATTATTGAAATGGTGGAAATAGTAAATCCACAAGCAAAACAATAAAAAGATATTTTTCATAAAAAAAGCAGCTCATGAGCTGCTTTTTTTATTGGTTTAATTCATTTTATTTCTTTGGTATTTTCTTAAGAATCTCCAATACAAATTTATAATATTTCTGTGCCGATGAAATACTTGCTCTTTCATCTGGAGAATGGGCTCCACGAATTGTAGGTCCAAAACTTATCATATCCATTTCAGGATAGTTAGTCCCCAAAATTCCGCATTCTAATCCTGCATGACAAGCAGCAACGTTTGCTTTTTTACCATTCATATCTACATATAACTTTTCCATAACCTTTAAAATGGCTGAATCCATGTTTGGTTTCCATCCAGGATAGCTTCCAGAAAATTCAACTTCACAACCTGTTAACTCAAAAGCTGCACGAAGTGTGTTTGCTAAATCCATTTTAGAGCTTTCAACAGAACTACGAGTTAAACATCCTATTTTAATATTTCCATCTTTTACAATTACGCGTGCAACGTTATTAGAAGTTTCTACTAAATCAGGAATATCTGCACTCATTCTAAACACACCATTCCAAGCGGCATATAAGGCTCTTGTTAATCCTTCCTGCACTCCTAAATCCATAATTTTAGCTGGAGTTTCTGTTTTAGAAGCCTCAATGGCTAACTCAGGTTCCATAGTCTTCAATTCTAATTGGATTTCATTTGCAATAATTTTCATTTCTTCCACAAAAGCACTTTCATGTATAGCATCAATAGCTACAATTGCTTTGCTTTCTCTCGGTATTGCATTTCTTAAACTTCCACCATCAATTTCAGAAATTCTTAACCCAAAATTCTCAAAACCATCAAACAACAATCGGTTTAATATTTTATTAGAGTTACCAAGTCCTTCATGAATTTGCATTCCAGAGTGACCTCCTTGCAATCCTTTTACTTTTATTACATAACCAACTTTAGATTCAGGAGTATCCTCTTCTTTATAAGTTCTTGTTGCTGTAACATCAATTCCTCCTGCACACCCTACTCCTATTTCATCGTCTTCCTCTGTATCTAAGTTCAATAAAATTTCACCATCAAGTATCCCTCCTTTTAAACCTTGAGCACCTGTCATTCCTGTTTCTTCATCAATTGTAAATAAAGCTTCTACCGCAGGATGTGGAATATCTTTACTTTCAAGTATCGACATAATTGTTGCTACTCCCAATCCATTATCTGCTCCCAGAGTTGTTCCTTTTGCCTTTACCCAATCTCCATCAACATACATATTTATTCCTTGAGTATCAAAATCGAAATCAGTATCTGCATTTTTTTGGTGTACCATATCCAAATGTGACTGCAGCACAACAGTTTTTCTATTTTCCATTCCAGGAGTTGCCGGTTTTTTAATAATAACATTTCCAACTTCATCTTCAAAAGTTTCTAGACCTAAGTTGTTTCCAAATTCTTTCATGAATGCTATAACACGCTCTTCCTTTTTTGAAGCTCTTGGTACTGCGTTTAATTTTGCAAAATTATTCCACAGCGCTTGTGGTTGTAATTGTAATATTTCTGGATTCATTTCATATATTTTAAAGTACTGTCAAAGGTACAAATAGAATTGGTTTTTTTAGTTACATTTGGGCAATGTTTAAGTATAAAAAATCTATAATTGCCTTTTCCATAATACCACAGTTTTTGCTGGTAAAATTAGTTGGCAGTAATCATGAATTCATAGAATCTTATTACACCAATGGCTTGTACCAATTTACTTCCAGGATATTGCGTTATGTATTTGGATGGTTACAATTTTCTTTTGGTGACATTTTCTATGCTCTGGCAATAATTTATATGATTAGATGGGTCATTAAAAACAGAAGACGTTTTACTAAAGAAACAAAACACTGGTTTATTGAAGTATTCAGTTTTATATCCATAATCTATTTTGCATTTCATGTTTTTTGGGGGATGAATTATTACAGGATTCCGCTAAATGAATCATTAGGCTTAGATAAGGAATATTCTACTGAACAATTAGTTGATATAACGAAAAGATTGATTACTAAAACAAATTCAATTCATTTGAAAATTACTAATAATGATAGTGTTAAAGTAGTAATGCCCTATACAATAGAGGAAATTCTAAAAAGAGCTCCCGAAGGATATGAAGTTATGCAAAAAACATATCCACATTTAAACTATGGGCCAGTTAGTATTAAGAAGTCTCTGTTTAGTTTGCCATTAACCTATATGGGATTTAGTGGTTATTTAAATCCTCTCACAAATGAAGCGCATGTGGATGATTTAATTCCTGTATATAAATTTCCAACTACAACCTGCCATGAAATTGCACACCAATTGGGTTATGCTGCGGAAAACGAGGCCAATTTTATGGGATGTTTGGCTGCAATAAATAATCAAGATATTCATTTTGTATATTCGGGATATGCCTTTGCATTAAGATTTTGTGTTAATGAGGTTTATAATAGAGATCCAGAATTATTTAAAGAGTTAGTTGAATCTATTAATAAAGGTGTTAAAAAAAACTATAAGGAAGTGCGTGATTTTTGGGATCAGTACAAGAACCCATCCGAGCCCATTTTTAAATCCACCTATAATGCCTATCTGGAAGCAAACGACCAAGAAGGAGGCATGGAAAGCTATAACTACGTTGTAGACTTGATGGTTCATTATTTTGAAGACAAAGTTTAATATGATCAAGCAAATATCAAGTATAAGTAATCCTTTGGTAAAACAATGGTTAGCCTTAAAAGAAAAATCAAGATCCAGAAAAAGGACAGGTTTATTTTTAATTGAAGGATTTAGAGAAATAAGCTTAGCAATAAAAGGTGGTTATTCCATTGAAACTATAATTTTCAATTCTGATCTTATTTCGAAAGATGATATTACCAAATTAAAAGTAGAAAGTGCTGAAATTATTGAAGTTACTTCAGAATTATATCAGCGTTTAGCGTACCGTGAAACAACACAAGGGATTATTGCAGTTTCCAGAGCAAGAGATTTATCCTTAGATCGATTAAAGATAGAGAACTCTAATCCTATAGTTTTAGTAGCAGAAGCTCCAGAAAAACCAGGTAATATAGGTGCATTATTACGTACTGCTGATGCAGCTAATGTTGACGCAGTAATTATCGCAAATCCAATTACAGATTTATATAATCCTAACATAATAAGATCCAGTGTTGGATGTGTATTCACAAATCAGATTGCAGTTGGCAACACCTTGGAAGTGATCAACTTTCTTAAAACAAAAAATATCAGCATATTTTGTGCTGCATTAGATCAATCGGCAAAATATCATGAACAAGATTATACCAAAGCCACAGCTTTAGTTGTGGGTACAGAAGCAACTGGACTCTCCAATGAATGGTTAAAAAACTCTACTCAAAATATAATGATACCTATGCAAGGTGAAATAGATTCTTTAAATGTCTCTGTTGCAGCCGGAATTCTTATTTTTGAAGCCAAACGACAAAGAGACTTTAAATAAATTATGACCTCGACTACTCTTTTTTATATAATTATCGGAATTTTAATATTGAATTTTATAGTTGATAAAGTATTGAACTACTTGAATGCTCAGCATTTTAAGGATGACTTACCTGACGAAATTGCAGATGTGTACGATGCAGAAGAGTATAAAAAATCACAGATTTATAAGACAACTAATTATAAATTCGGGATATTAACCTCAACATTTTCATTGTTAATTACCCTACTGTTTTTTGTGTTTGATGGATTTGAATTTGTAGACAATATAGCCAGAAGTTTTAGCAACAATCCAATAATCATTGCTTTAATTTTTTTCGGTATTATTATGATAGGTAGTGATTTCATCTCAACACCTTTTTCTTATTATAAAACTTTTGTTATCGAAGAAAAGTTTGGATTTAATAAAACTACAAAGAAGACATTTATTTTAGATAAAATTAAAGGTTGGTTAATGTTGGCCATTTTAGGTGGTGGAATTTTGACACTAATAATATGGTTCTATCAGTTAACCGGTAAACATTTTTGGTTATACGCTTGGGCTTTGGTCGCAGTTTTTTCAATTTTTATGAATATGTTCTATTCTAAGCTCATTGTACCTTTATTTAATAAACAAACTCCATTGCAGGAAGGATCTTTGCGAAATAAAATTTCTGAATATGCTAAATCCGTTGGGTTTAATTTGAATAAGATATTTGTAATAGATGGATCAAAACGAAGTACAAAGGCCAATGCCTATTTTTCAGGTTTTGGAAATGAAAAACGCGTAACTCTTTACGATACTTTAATAAATGATCTGAATGAAGACGAAATAGTTTCTGTACTAGCTCATGAAGTTGGTCATTATAAAAAGAAGCATATAATTTTTAATCTAATTTCATCTATTTTGTTGACTGGATTAACTCTTTTTATCCTTTCAATATTTATATCAAAACCTATTCTGTCTGAAGCTTTGGGAGTCGCCATTCCAAGTTTTCATATCGGTTTGATCGCCTTTGGATTACTATACAGTCCAATAAGTGAAATTACAGGATTAATTATGAATTATTTTTCACGCAAATTCGAATATCAGGCTGATAACTATGCAAAGAATACTTATAAAGCAGAGCCTTTGATAAGCGGTTTGAAAAAACTATCCAAAAATAGTTTGAGCAATTTAACTCCTCATAAAGCATATGTGTTTATGCATTATTCACATCCAACTTTATTAGATAGAATTAAAAGCCTAAAACAAATTATTTAATTATTAATAAGATGGTTAAATTAAACACCAGATGGATTTCTTAAAGGTCGTTAACAAGCATAGAAGAAAAATTACACAAAGAATTACTAAAGGTCTAAGTAGTTCTAATTCGCGCAGAATCTATGATCCTAATAATCTCCCTGAAATTAAAAGAATACTTATTTGTAGACCCAATCACAGATTAGGGAATCTTTTATTAATTACACCTATTGTTCAAGAAGTAAGAACCACATTCCCAGATTGTAAAATTGACTTGTTTGTTAAAGGTGGATTAGCGCCAATTGTTTTTAAGAACTACAATAATATTGATACGTATATAGAATTGCCAAAAAAGCCTTTCAAACAACTTTTTAAATATATTAAAACTTGGTTATTAATAAGAAAAAAACATTATGATATTGTGCTTAATGTTACATCTGAGTCCTCTTCGGGTAGATTAGCGACTAAATTCTCAAAGTCTACTTTTAAAATTTTTGGTGATGAAAATGATGATCTTTTTAACACTAATGAAAATTATTATCATATAGCTAAAAACCCTGTTATCAGTTTCAACCAATGCATTATGAATTTTGGCTATAAAAAAAATAAAGAAGAAATTCCTTGTTTAGACTTGAAGTTGGGTCAATCTGAATTAAAGGAAGGTAAAGAAAAGATGAACGAATTAGTACCTGATAATAAAGAAACAATTTGCATATTCACGTTTGCCACAGGTAATAAATGCTTTTCAGAATCCTGGTGGCTTTCTTTTTATGAGAAACTTAAAAAAAAATACAATAATTATAATATTGTAGAAGTATTGCCTGTTGAAAATGTCTCTCAAATTGGTTTTAATGCTCCTTCATTTTATAGTAAAGATATTAGGGAAATAGCTGCATTTATTGCGAATACAAAAGTCTTTATTGGAGCCGATAGTGGAATTATGCATTTAGCCAGTTCGTCTTTAACTCCAACAATTGGATTGTTTTCAGTAACACCTGAAAAAAAATACCATCCATATCAAAACAACAGCGTAGCATTTAATACCAACAACAATACTACTTTAGATTGCTTAAATATTATTGATAGCATTTTACTTAATACCGAATGAATCGCATAAATTGTGTAAAGCATTTATATTATTTTGAAAATTTAAAAAGTTAGTTGGCTATTGTAAGTTAATTATCTTATTGTTACATTTATTCTTATGACAGAGATTGATATAGAAAAGGAGAATGCAGCAATTGCTAAAGCCTACAAACAACTTCTAAAAGTAAGCTACACAACCTTAACAGACGAAGATAAAAAACTCATTCGTTCTGCTTTTGAAGTTGCTCTTGATGCGCATAAAGACCAACGAAGAAAATCAGGCGAAGCCTATATATTTCATCCTATTGCTGTTGCTAAAATTGTTGCAGAAGAAATTGGACTGGATGCAACATCTATTGCAGCCGCATTATTGCATGATGTTGTTGAAGATACTCAAGATTTCACTATAGCAGATATAGAACAATTGTTTGGTGAAACTGTTGCAAAAATTGTTGATGGTCTTACTAAAATTTCATCTTTAAAAAAGGAAATGGATGTTTCTCAACAAGCTGAGAATTTCAGAAAAATGCTCTTAACCTTAAATGATGATGTAAGAGTAATTATTATAAAAATTGCAGATAGACTTCATAATATGCAAACTATGGATGCTATGCGTCCAGACAAACAAGTTAAAATAGCCTGTGAAACACTTATATATTTATGCGCCTTTAGCCCATAGAATTGGACTTTATAATATAAAAACAGAACTAGAAGATCTAGGTTTAAAATATACAGAACCAGAAGTGTATCAATGATATTTTAAATAAAATTAAAGATAGTAAAGAAGAACAAGATGCTTATATAAACGATTTTACAAAAGTCATTGCAGATTCTTTAAATATAGAAAAGTTAAATTATGAAATAAAAGGACGTCCAAAATCCATTTATTCTATCAAGAAGAAAATGGTAAAACAAGGTGTTTCCTTTGATGAAGTTTATGACAAATTTGCAATTAGAATTATTTACAAATCTGATGCGGCTAATGAAAAATTTCTGGCTTGGAAAATTTATTCTATTGTTACAGATCATTTTAGACCAAACCCTATTAGACTTACGCGATTGGATTTCTTCACCAAAATCTACAGGTTATGAAGCACTTCACATTACTGTTATGGGACCAAAAGGAAGATGGGTAGAAGTTCAAATAAGAAGTGAACGTATGAATGAAATTGCCGAAAAAGGATTATGCAGCACATTACAAATACAAAGAAGGCAAGGAAAAAGAAGAAGACATTAGATAATTGGATTAACAAATTACAAGAAGCATTAGAAAATCCGGAAACGAATGCTGTAGATTTTGTTGAACAATTTAAACTAAATCTATATTCCAAAGAAATATTTGTGTTTACGCCTAAAGGAGATTTAAAATCATTACCAAAAGGTGCTACACCTTTGGATTTTGCATTTAGTATACATACAGAAGTTGGTATGAAAACAAGAGGTGCTAAAGTTAATGGAAAACTTGTGCCTTTAAGTCATGAATTAAAAAGTGGAGATCAAGTAGATATTTTAACTTCTGAAAAGGCCAAGCCAAACGCCAACTGGTTAGATTATGCTACTACAGCAAGAGCTAGAAGTAAAATTAAATCAGCTTTAAAAGAAGATACCAAGAAAATTGGTGAAGAAGGAAAAGAAATTTTAAGAAGAAAATTAAAACAATTAAAAATAGATCTTAATGAAAAATCAATAAATGAGTTGGTGAATTATTTTAAACTTAAAACCAGTTTAGATCTTATTTTATCGAGTTGGTATTGGAACTATTGATAATAAAATGCTTAAAAGTTTTGCAGCTTCAAGAAGCAATGCGTTTATGAGTTTTATTAAAAATAAAATTTCCAGAAAACCAAAACCTTTCCAAAGAAGAGTTGAACAAAGATGAATTATCTTCCAATTTTGATATGCTTGTTTTTGGTAAAGAAGAAGAAAAACTAGACTATAAATTTGCAAATTGTTGTAATCCAATTCCTGGTGATACTGTTTTTGGTTTTATAACCATTAATGAAGGTATTAAAGTCCATAAAAAAAATTGTCCAAATGCCGTAAGCCTTGCAATCTAATTATGCTTACAGAATTATGCCTGCAAAATGGATAGATTCTTCACAACAAGAATTTATATGCAGAATTAAAGCTAACTGGTATAGATAATATTGGGTTAGTGAATGATATTACAAAAGTCATTTCCTCTAATATGCATGTTAACATGAAAAGTATAAGTTTTGATACAAATGGATGGCCTGTTTACTGGTAAAATTAAGATCGTTGTTAAAAATAATACTGTTGTTAAAAAACTCATGGAAAATCTTAAAAAAATTAATGGTATTGATAAAGTAAATAGAGTATAATACCATAAATTTGTTTAAGATTATGAGTGCAAAAAAAGAAAGTAAAAATCAAGATATTGTAAAAAATGTTTTTACGAAATTTTTAGAAGAAAATGGTCATAGAAAAACTCCAGAACGCTATGCTATTCTTCAAGAAATTTATGATAATGACGAACATTTTGATATTGAATCCCTTTATATCAGCATGAAAAATAAAAAATATCGTGTAAGTAGAGCTACCTTATACAATACGATTGAATTGTTGTTAGAATGTGGTTTAGTTAGAAAACATCAATTTGGACAAAATCAAGCGCATTACGAAAAATCATATTTCGATAAACAACACGACCATGTTATTTTAACAGATACTGGAGAAGTTATAGAATTTTGTGATCCAAGAATTCAATCTATTAAAAAAACAATTGAAGAAGTTTTTGATATTGAAATAACTAATCACTCACTCTACTTTTACGGAAATCAAAAAAACAAACTAACTAATTTTATAGAATGGCAGTAGATTTACTACTTGGATTACAATGGGGAGACGAAGGCAAAGGAAAAATTGTTGATGTATTAACCTCAAAATACAATATTATTGCACGTTTTCAAGGTGGCCCAAATGCAGGACATACCTTGGTTTTTAATGGCAAAAACATGTTTTACATACTATTCCATCAGGAATTTTCCATGAGAAAGCTCAAAATTTAGTTGGTAATGGTGTTGTTATTGATCCTGTAATTTTTAAAAAAGAATTAGAAAATCTAGACTGAAAACTGAATAGATTATAATCAAATTATTCATTTCAAGAAAAGCACATTTAATTTTACCTACGCATCGATTATTAGATGCTGCAAGTGAAGCCTCAAAAGGAAAAGCAAAAATTGGTTCTACTTTAAAAGGTATTGGTCCAACATATATGGACAAAACCGGTAGAAATGGAATTACGAGTTGGTGATATTGAATTAGCTGATTGGAAAGATAAATATCAGAGCTCTTAGCCAATAAGCATGAAGCTATGATTAGCTTTTATAATGTTGATATTCAATACGATTTAGAAGAACTGGAAACAGAATTTTTTGAAGCTATTGAATTATTAAAAACATTAAAATTTATAGATTCTGAAGAATATATACATCAAGCATTAAAATTCTGGTAAAACCATTTTAGCTGAAGGTGCTCAAGGATCTCTTTTAGATATCGATTTTGGAACCTATCCATTTGTAACATCCAGTAATACAACTGCTGCTGGAGCTTGTACTGGTTTAGGAGTTGCACCAACCAAAATTGGTGATGTTTTTGGAATTTTTAAAGCATATACAACACGTGTTGGTTCAGGACCTTTTCCAACTGAATTATTTGATGAAGATGGTGAAACAATGAGCCGAGTTGGTCAGGAATTTGGAGCAACAACTGGTAGACCAAGACGTTGTGGTTGGTTAGATTTAGTAGCCTTAAAATATGCTTGTCAAGTTAATGGTGTTACTCAATTAATGATGATGAAAGGTGATGTTTTTTCTGGTTTTAAAAAATTAAAAGTATGTACTGCTTATAAATATAAAGGTGAAACAATTACACATTTACCATATAATATTGAACCAGAAAATGTAACACCAATTTATACAGAATTTAAAGGTTGGAAAGAAGATTTAACAGATATGACTGAAGCATCTCAATTACCAAAAGAATTAAATGATTATATAGAATTCTTAGAAAAAGAACTAGACATACCTATAAAAATAGTTTCTGTTGGACCAGATAGAAAACAAACTATTTTTAGATAAAAATTATCTTAATAAACATAATTAAAACCTGTTAATTGTTTGTGTTGACAGGTTTTCATTTATTGACGTTATAATTAATAAAGCACTTTCATAAAAAAATCATAATGCTAATTAAACATAATTTAATCGTTATTTTTGCTGATAAACTGAATACCTATTCTTGAAAGCATTCAAAATCATACTCGTTATCTTAATCCTAATTGGATTGTCTGTAATACGCTCAATCTCAAGAAAGAAAACGAATACAGATTGAATACTCTGGTTTTCTTGATAAGGACCAAGACAATTATCCAGGTGCAACCATTTTAACCAGAGATGATTCTCAACAAGTCCATATTAATTCATGAAGGTGTTAACATGTGGTGTGACAAAGCTATTCATTACGGTGAAGAAGATTTTATAGAAGCTTATGGTAATGTTAAAATAAAACAAGGAGATTCCATTAACATGAGTAGTAAATATGCAGAATATAGTGGAAAAAGCAAACTGGCTTTTGCAAGTGGAGATGTAGTATTAAGAGAACCCAATTCTACTTTAACATACTGATACTTTATATTTTGACAGAGTCAAACAACAGGCATATTACAGAAGTAAAGGAAAAGTAGTTAGAGATTCTTCCGGAACAATTACGAGTCAGGTTGGTCGCTATTACATGAATACAAAAAATATCAATTTGTTAAAGATGTTGTTTTTGTTAATCCAGATTATACAATAAATTCTGACCACTTAGATTTTTATACAGAATCTGGACATGCCTTTTTGTATGGCCCTACAACTATTGATAGCAAAGAGAGTAAAATTTATTGCGAAAATGGATTTTACGATACTAAAAATGATACTGGTTATTTTGTTAAAAAGTCAAGAATAGATTATGACAATAGAATTTTTGAAGGTGATAGTATGTATTTTGACAGAAATAGAAGTTTTGCTTCTGCAACCAACAATATAAAAGTTACAGACACGATAAACAAAAGTATTATTAAAGGTCATTATGCCGAAGTTTTTAGAGAAAAAGATTCTGTTTTTATAACTAAACGAGCTCTAGCAATATCAGTTCAAGAAAATGATTCATTTATATTCATAGTGATACATTAATGGTAACAGGCAAACCGAAAATAGAATTACAAGAGCTTTTAGAATGTAAGAATGTATAAATCTGATATGAGTGGTAAAGCAGATTCGATTCATGTAGATCATAAAACAGGACTTACAAAACTAATCAATTTAGGTCAAATATAACCGATGCATTTGCAAAAAAGAAACAACCAATTCTATGGAATTTTGGAAATCAAATGACAGGAGATACCATACATTTAAATCGAATACAGAAACCGAAAAATTAGATTCTCTTATTGTCTTTAATAATGCTTTTTTAGTTAGTAAAGATACTCTTGATGCTGGATATAATCAAATTTCTGGACAACGATTAATTGGTTTGTTTAATGAAGATAATAAGTCTATAATGTAGATATCATTAAAAATGCTGAAGTTATTTACTTTGCCAGAAATGGTGAAAATGAATTAATAGGTATTAATAAATCGAAATCGAGTAATATCAATATTAAAATAACTGGAAATTCATTGATGAAATTACGATTGATTAACAAATTGATGGTAATTTGTATCCAGAATCCAAATTTCCTGAAAATGCAAGATTGTTAAAAGGTTTTGATTGGCGAGATGATGAACGTCCAAGTAATGTAGAAGATTTGTTTAAAGATGACCCACCTTTTAATTTACCAATTATTAAAGGACTAGAAGAGCCTTTAGAAGAAGTGACTTTTTTGATGATAGTATGATAACTCGTATTGAAAAATCACAGAAAGAAGAAAAGAAAGAAGAAGGTAAAGAAAATAAAGCCGCACGAAAATTACCTCAAGAAGTCTTAGAGCGAATTAGAATTCAGGATTCTTTAAAAGAAAAGTCCACAATTATAAAAAACCACTAAAAATGCCCAATAGATTTAATGAAATCGATTTCTTTAAATATCAAGCACAAACGACACCACATCCTTTGGCCATGGAAATTTCACGTGCAGAAGGAAGTTATATTTATGATACAAACAATAAAGCCTATTTAGATTTTGTTGCTGGTGTTTCTGCTTGTACTTTAGGTCATAAGACATCCTAAAGTGATTAATGCAATAAAAGAACAACTTGATAAGTATTTGCATGTCATGGTTTATGGTGAATATATTCAAGAACCAGCAGTAGAATTAACCAAACTATTGCAAAACATCTACCAGAACTCTTAGAAAAACCTATTTAACTAATTCAGGTACTGAAGCTATTGAAGGAGCTCTTAAATTAGCTAAAACGTTGCTACAGGAAGAAGTCAGAAATAATTGCAGCAAATAATGCCTATCATGGAAATACTATGGGTGCTTTGAGTGTTATGGGTTTTGAAGAACGTAAAGCAACCATTTAGACCTTTAATACCAGATATAACATTCATAACTTTAATAATGAAGTTGAATTAAAACATATCACTAAAAAAACTGCTGCAGTAATATTAGAAACCATTCAAGGTGGTGCTGGATTTATTGAACCAAAAAATGATTATTTAAAAAAAGTTAGAAAAAGATGCAATGAAGTTGGTGCATTATTAATTTTAGATGAAATTCAACCTGGTATTGGAAGAACAGGTAAACTCTTTGGATTTGAAAATTATAATTGTCATTCCAGATATTGTAGTCACAGGTAAAGGTCTTGGTGGAGGTATTACCAATTGGTGCTTTTACAGCTTCATAAGCAATTAATGGATCTGCTTAAGTGATAATCCAAAACTTGGTCACATTACAACTTTTGGTGGAAATCCTGTTATTGCCGCATCTGCAGCTTTAGCCACTTTAAAAGAAATAACCGAAACTGATTTAATTGAACAGACTTTAGAAAAAGAAAAGATTGATAAGAGAACATCTTAAACATCCATTAATTAAAGAAATTAGAGGTAATGGTTTAATGTTAGCGCATTTACTACCATCCATCAGATATAACAAATCAAGTTATTCTTAAATGTCAAGACAAAGGTCTAATTCTATTTTGGTTACTGTTTGAACCTATATGCCATTCGAATTACACCTCCTTTAACTATTAGCAAATGATGAAATAATTAAAGGATGTAATGTCATAATTAATTTTAGACAGTTTTAAACAGTTTATATAGTGTCAAACTATAATCATCTAAGTAACTTAATGCACAAGTCAATTTAAATGTTAATTACTTTGTTAAAAACATTAGTAATATAATTGACCATAAGTAAGACTATAACGTGTAAATTTTATTCCAAAGAATAATTAATCTGCCTATGGAGTTTAGTCAAACGACGACAACACAATAATGTATCACTTATCCAAATTTGAATCCATGTTAAAAACAAATAATGTTTTGTTTTTTGATTCAGAAGAATTCGAAAACATCATTCATCACTATCTTGAAAAAGGTAAAATTGCTTTAGCAAAAAAAGCCATTAAATTAGGGCTTAGAACAACATCCTACTTCAATAAATCTTGAAACTTATTTAAAGTTGAAATTTATATTTTTGAAAATAATTTCGATAAAGCCAATGAATTATTAAATGAGCTTTATGTATTAGAACCTATATAATGAAGAAATCTATATTCAAAAAGCAAATATATTATCTAAAAAAGATAAACATGAAGAAGCAATTGAAATGTTCTAAAAAAAGCTATTGGATCTATAACAGATGATGCTTCAGATTTATATTCTTTAATTGGAATGGAATATTTATTTCTTAGATCAATTTGAAAATGCAAAAGTATAATTTCATGAAATGTCTTAGAAATGACGATCAGATTATTCTGCACTTTATAATATTATCTATTGTTTTGATTTTTTAGATCAAAATGAACGAAGCGATAGAGTTTTTAAATTTATTTCTAGATAATAATCCATATTGTGAAGTAGCATGGCATCAATTAGGAAACAATATTTTCGCATTAAAGATTATAAAAAAGCACTCAGCTGCCTTTGATTTTGCCATTATTTCTGATGATACTTTTGTTAGGAGCCTATATAGAAAAAGGAAAAGTACTTAGAAAAACTTAATACATTACAAGAAGCCATTGAAAATTACAATATTACACTATCTATTAGATGATCCTACTTCATTTGCATTATTGAGAATTGGTAATTGTCATGAAAAATTAGGAAAGATGATTTAGCTGTTCAATTTTATTACAAAACAGTTCATGAAGATCCCTTATTAGATAAAGGTTGGATTGCAATAACAAAATTTTATAATAAAACATAAGAACTATCAAAAAGCACTTTATTACATTAATAAAGCAATAAATATTGATAGTGAAAATGTAGTATATTGGAAACTTTATGCTCAAATTAACCAACGTTTAAAATTTTATGAAGAAGCAGAACGTGGTTACAAAAAAACTTTAGAACTTAGGTAATTATGAACTTGAAACTTGGTTTTCCAGAGCTGATATTTTAATAACATTAGGAGAATATGAAGCTGCTATTTTTAATTTAAATCAAGCAGTAGAATTTTATCCTGAAAATGCAGAAATTGAATACAGATTAGCTGGTTTATATTTTAAATCTAATGAACAGAATAAGGGTATTTTCATTTTAAAAATGCGCTTAAAAATAATATGAGATTATTTTTTTATTATTGAAGAATTATTCCCGATAATTTATAGTAGAAAATCCGTTCAAGATATTATTCTAGAATTACAAAAACGCTTCCAAGTAAAATTACATACCTTTGGGTTTCTTAAAATTAAAAGAATGCAAAGACGATTAATAGATTATTTTATTATATACTTTAAAAGGTATGGCCATGGGAGCTGCAGATGTTGTTCCTGGTGTTTCAGGAGGCACAATTGCCTTTATTTCTGGAATTTATGAAGAATTAATTACATCTATTAATAATGTCAATATTGCTCTAGTTAAAACTTTTTTCAAAGAAGGTTTTAAAGTTGGTTGGAAACAATTAAATGGTAACTTTTGCTCTGCATTATTATCTGGAATTGCTATTAGTGTTGTTATCTTTAGTTAAAAGCATAAAATGGCTAATAGAACATAATCCCATTTTAATTTGGTCATTCTTTTTTGGATTGGTTATTGCGAGTATTTTTTTTGTTGGTAAACAAATAACAAAATGGACATTAGCAACAATTATAGGGTTCATTGTAGGTGCCTTTGTAGCCTATTATATTACCTACTTTGCCGCCATTAGGAACTAATAGTTCAAATTGGTTTTTATTTATTTCTGGTGCATTAGCTATTTGTGCCATGATCTTACCTGGTATTTCTGGAGCTTTTATATTAGTTCTTTTAGGAGCCTATAAAACAGTAATTGATGCAGTTGATAATTGAGATTTTAAAAAATTTTGATATTGGGAACTGGGAGCCAGTTGTTGGTTTGTTATGCTTTTTCAAAATTACTTAAATGGTTATTTAAAAATTACCATAACTTAACACTGGCCATACTAACAGGATTTATTTTTGGATCTTTAAATAAAATTTGGCCATGGAAAAAAACCTTAATACTTGGAGATTGAATTCTCATGATGAAAAGTGCCAATTGCTAGAAAAAAGTATTTCTACCATTTTCTTTTGATGGAGATAATCAATTAGTCTTAGCAATTGTACTTAATGATTATTGGATTTTTAACTATTTTTATTCTTAGAAAAATTAGGATCAGACAAAACTCGATAATATAATGCAAAACACCAGAACACTTTTAGATAAGATCTTTTTAGTTATTAAAGGATTAGCTATGGGAGCTGCAAATAAAGTTCCTGGTGTTTCTGGTGGTGTGGTTGCATTTGTTGCTGGATTTTATGAAGAGTTTATTTATTCGCTTCAAAAAGTTAATGGTAAAGCATTTAAATTATTAATTAATGGTAGATTTAAAAGTTTTTACAGATACATAAATGGTCGCTTTTTAAGCTTACTGATTTTTGGAATGATTGTTAGTTATTTTAGTGTTTCTAAAATTTTAGATTATCTGATAGAAAATTACGAACTGTACGTTTGGAGTGTATTTTTTGGAATGATTATTGGCTCCATTTATTATATAAGTAAAGATTTTAAAGATTGGAATTTAAAACATATATTGCCCTTATAACTGGGTATTATTGTTGGAGTTGGTATTAGTTTTTTAGATCCTGCAAAAGAAAATGACAATCTTTGGTTTGTGTTTTTCTGTGGAATAATTAGTGTTTCCGGAATGACACTTCCAGGTTTTTCAGGTTCTTTTATTCTTATTTTATTGGGAAATTATGTGCTTCTATTAGTAGATTCCGTTAATGCTTTATTTGATACATTTTTTGAATTATTAAAAGGTGATTTTAGTTTTATTGATAATCCATTACGCATTAGAATGCTTAAAGTATTAAGTGTATTTACTCTTGGTTCGATAACTGGTTTGGTGTCTTTTTCACATATTCTAAATTATGTTTTAAAACATTATAAAAATATTACGATCTCATTGCTTACAGGTTTTATAATTGGTTCTCTTGGGGTTGTTTGGCCTTGGAAAAAAACCATTTATAAAACAGCTGAAGATGGCACATTTCTTTTGGATTCAGTCGGAGGAAAGGTCATAGAAAATTATAAACGATTTTTTCCAGAGATTAATAACCATGCTTTAATAGCTACTGGTTTCATTGTTTTGGGATTTTTAATAGTACTTTTACTGGAATGGTATGGACAAAAAACCATTAAAGAAAATGCGTAAATTTGGTCTTATTGGCAGAAATATATCTTATTCTTTTTCTGAATCCTATTTTAAAAATAAATTTAAAGAAGAGGAAATTCGTGATGCTACCTATGAAAATTTTGATCTTAAATCAATCACAGAATTCCATTCTCGGCTTAAAAATAATCCCGAATTAAAGGGTTAAATGTAACTATTCCTTATAAAGAAGAGGTTATTCCTTACTTGACTCAATTAATAAAACAGCTAAACAAATAGGTGCTGTAAACACTATTAAAATTACTAAAAAAGGAAACTCAAGGGGTATAATACAGATTATTACGGTTTCAAAAAATCCATAAAACCATTTCTTAAAAAACATCATAAAAAAGCACTTATTTTAGGTACTGGAGGAGCGAGCAAAGCAATAGCTTTTGCATTTAAACAACTTAAAATTGATTATGCTTATGTTTCCAGATCCCGATCAATACATAATTTCACCTATAATGATCTAAATGAAGACATAATAAATCAATATACAATAATAATAAATTGTTCTCCTGTAGGAACATTTCCTAATGTTAATAATTGTCCTAATATTCCTTATCAAGCTATTACGAATAAGCACATTTTGTTTGACCTTATTTATAATCCAAATGAAACATTATTTTTAAAAAAAGGAAAACTGAAAGGAGCTACTATAATTAATGGACTTAAGATGTTAGAATTTCAAGCAGAAAAATCATGGGAAATCTGGAATAAATAAATTTATTAATTTTTATTCTAGAGAAAATACTTCAAATAAACCTATACCTTTTGTAATTAATAACGATGTTGTTATCTTTAACAAAAGAATCAGCGTTGTTTGATTAAAACATTTTAAAATGTCAGAGCAAGATAACCTGCAAAAAGCAGATGGAACAAAAGAATTAGAATCTTCGGATCAAGTAATCCAAAACACCAAAAAGGAATCTCCTGAAGAACCAAAAGAAGATCCAAAAGAATTAAAAATTGAAGAGGACGACCACGGTGTAAATGAAATTGAAGCCTCAAATGCAGAAGATGCAGAAGATGAAGGGAATCAGGAAAGACATATTATAGAGGTAAAAGATTATCATTCCATGTCTATGGAAGATTTGGTTGATGAACTATCCGATCTTGTCAAAAAAGAAAAGGTTCAAGCGATAAAATCACATGTCGACTCCATTAAAAAGGAGTTTAATGAAAAATTCAATCATTTTCTTGAAGAAAAAAAGGATGAATTTGTAAGCGATGGTGGCAATGCTATTGATTTTCATTATTCGAGTCCAGTAAAAACCCGATTTAATAATGCTTTAAGGAATATAAAAATAAATTAAAAACACATTATAGGAATATAGAATCTTCATTAAAGGAAAATCTTGCAAATAGACTTGAAATTATTGAAGAGTTAAAAGGATTGATTAATGTTGAAGAAAATATAAATACCACCTATAAGCATTTTAAAGAATTACAGGAACGATGGAAAAATGCTGGTCCAATTCCTAGAGATAAATATAATAATGCCTGGAATACTTACCATCATCATGTAGAAATTTTTTACGATTTTTTACATCTGAATAGAGATTTAAGAGATCTAGATTTTAAACACAATTTAGATCAAAAACAAAAAATTGTTGAAAAAGCTGAAGAATTGGCTAAAGATGATGATGTCAATAGATCCTTTAGAGAATTACAAGTATTACATAAAATGTGGAAAGAAGAATTAGGTCCTGTTGCTAAAGAATATAGAGAAGAAATTTGGGATAAATTCAAGTTGGCAACAAAAACTATTCATGAGAAGCGTCAAGAATATTTTAGCAAGCTTGATGAAGTTTATGAGAAGAATTTAGAGAAAAAAGAAGAAATAATTGCCAAAATAATTGCGATAAGCGAGGATAAAGCGAATAATCATAAGGTTGGCAAAATAAAATAAAAGAGATTGAAGCATTACGAGATGAATTCTTTAAAGCTGGAAAAGTTCCATTAAAAGTAAATGAAGCTACTTGGAAGAAGTTTAAAGATGCAGTTAGAAACTTTAACAGAAATAAAAATTCTTTTTATAAAGGACTTAAAAAAAGATCAATATAAAAACTTAGAAAAAAAATTAGAATTAATAAAAATTGCTGAAGATAATAAAGACAATGATGATTTTGAAGCTACTACACCTTTAATGAAAAAAATTCAAGCTGATTGGAAACGAATAGGACATGTACCAAGAAAGGATAGCGACAAAATCTGGAAACAATTTAAAGCAGCTTGTAATCATTATTTCGATAAATTACATGCCCAAAAAGATTCTGAAAACAAAGTAGAAGTTGAGGCATTTGAAAATAAACAAAAATTCCTAGAAGAGTTAGAAAAAATTGAATTATCAGGTAAGGCTAAAGATGATATTGCATTGATTAAATCTAAAATTGAAGAGTGGAAAACCATAGGTAGAGTACCTTACAACAAAAGATTTATAGAGAAAAAATTTAATAAGAGTCTCGATGCAATATTTAAAAAATTAGATCTGAACAAATCTGAAATAGAACTTATTAAATATGATAATAAGTTGGAATCTATGCACAATGAAGAAGATTCTAAAAAATGGACAACGAATTATTCTTTATTAAGAAAAGAGTTGATGAAGCAAAGCAAGAAATCAATCAGTTAGAAAACAATTTACTCTTCTTTTCTCATGTCGATGATAATAATCCTGTAGTTAAAGAAGTCCATGAAAACATTGCTAGACATAAAGAACAATTGAAAGTCTGGAAAGAAAAGCTGAAGAAAATAAAATCGATGTATTAAAAATATCAAATCCTACTTATATAGACCATTTAACTGTTTTTTCTGGTAAGAATATAGATTAAAAACTGGCTATACTATAAGTAGGAATTTGACCCCTAACTAAACTAACTAACTCTTTTGTATAGTTTATATACGGATGAAATAAAGATTTGGATTTTTAAAATTGTATTTTTTTAGATTCCTCCCAAAACACATCCATTTCTTTTAATGACATATCCTTAAGACGTTTGTTGATCCGTTTCGATTGTCTTTCAAGAAATTGAAATCGTTTAATAAACTTTTTATTAGTTCGTTCCAAAGCATTTTCAGGATTAATATTTAAGAATCTTGCATAATTGATCATAGAGAACAATACATCTCCAAATTCACTTTCAATTGCATCATGATTATCCTTATTAATTTCTGATTGAAGTTCATTTAATTCCTCTTTAACTTTCTCAAATACTTGTTCTGGTTTTTCCCAATCAAAACCTACTCCTGCTACTTTATCTTGTATTCTATTTGCTTTAACAATTGCTGGTAAACTTTTTGGCACACCTTCTAAAACACTTTTCTTACCCTCCTTTAATTTTAAATTTTCCCAATTTCGTTTTACATCTTCTTCATTTTCAACCTCAACATCTCCATAAATATGAGGATGTCTATCTATTAATTTATCACAAATACTGTTACAGACATCTGCAATATCAAAATCATTGGTTTCACTCCCAATTTTTGAATAAAACACTATGTGTAAAAGAACATCTCCAAGTTCCTTCTTAATTTCTTCCAGATCATTGTCTAAAATCGCATCCCCAAGTTCATAAGTTTCCTCAATGGTTAAATGTCGTAAAGATTCCATTGTTTGCTTTTTATCCCATGGACATTGGTCTCGTAATTCGTCCATAATAGTTAATAATCGATCAAAAGCTTTTAGTTGATCTTTTCTGGAATTCATTCTACTTATATTTTATGCTAAAAATACATATTAATAATATTATTTAGACATAAAAAAACTCCTATCTACTGATAGGAGTTCTTACTTTTCTAAAAGAAATTTCATTCAGTCTCAATTTTCACTGGTACTACAAAAGTTTTGTTTAAATCTTCTACGCTTACATCTAGCTTTTTGTAATTAAGTCTATTTTTGATGTAATTAATTGTTTGTTCACAATCACAATCCACTGCAAGAACTACTATCTCACTATTTTTATTGAACATAAATGTAACATTAGCATTTATGTCATGTTCAAAATTTAAGCTAGGGTCCTTAAGAAGTTTTGTGATTTTCTCATTAAGAGAAGTTGGATCTTTTTCGATTGATTCTGTAGTTGCAGAAACTACACTACTGACAGTAATGGCTACAGCCAGTAAAAACATTTTGATTGTTTTCATAATTGTTCGATTTTAATTGATTTAATATAAAGACTCCCGTAAAATCAAATCGTTACATAGGAACTTGCCAATTAACTCTACTTTAACGTTAATTAATATTTAATTAACAAATCCTTTATAAAATTGACAAAAAAAAGCAGTGAACTTTTATTCACTGCTCTTAAAACATTTTCGCAATACAATTTAAGATAATACAGCTTGAACTTTATCTGCTGCTTCTTGAAATTCAATAGCACTTTTTACGTCTAAACCAGATTTATCGATTAAATCTTTAGCAATATCTGCATTGGTACCTTGAAGTCGAACTATAATTGGTACTTTAATTGAATCACCCATATTTTTATAAGCATCTACTATACCTTGAGCCACTCTGTCACATCGGACGATCCCTCCAAAAATATTGACTAAAATTGCTTTTACAGCTGGATCCTTTAAAATTATTCTAAAAGCAGCTTCAACTCTAGCTGCATCTGCTGTTCCACCAACATCTAAGAAATTAGCAGGCTCACCTCCAGCTTGTTTAATTAAATCCATAGTCGCCATTGCTAATCCTGCTCCATTTACCATACATCCTACATTACCATCTAAGTCAACATAATTTAATCCAACCTCATTTGCTTCAACTTCTATTGGATTTTCTTCACGAAGATCTCTTAAATTAACATAATCTTTGTGTCTGTAAAGTGCATTGTCATCAATAGTGACTTTTGCATCTACCGCCATTATTTTATTATCACTTGTTTTTAAAACAGGATTAATTTCAAATAATGATGCATCAGATTTAACATAAGCTGTATATAATGCACTTACAAATTTTGTCATTTCCTTAAATGCAGTACCTGACAATCCTAAATTAAAAGCAATTCGTCTTGCTTGAAAAGGTAATATACCAACAGATGGATCAATTTCTTCATTAAATATTAAATGTGGAGTTTCTTCAGCTACTTTTTCAATATCCATTCCTCCTTCTGTAGAATACATTATCATGTTTCTACCTGTACCTCTATTTAAAAGTACAGACATATAGTACTCATCTGGCTCATTTTCTCCTGGATAATAAACATCTTCTGCAATTAAAACTTGATGAACTTTTTTACCTTCTGCAGATGTTTGAGGAGTTATTAAGTTCATTCCAATAATACTTCCAGCTATTTCCTCTACCTCTTTAAGATTTTTAGCAAGTTTAACTCCTCCACCTTTACCTCTTCCTCCTGCATGAACTTGAGCTTTTATAACATGCCAACTTGTTCCAGTTTCCGTTGTTAATTGTTTTGCAGCAGCAACTGCTTCATTGGCATTTTGCGCAACAATACCACGTTGAATTCGTACTCCAAATCCTGCTTAATATTTCTTTTCCCTGATATTCGTGTAAATTCATCTTTTAAAGCATAAAATTTTAGTGTCACAAATGTAATCAACCAGTAATTCTTATACAATAAAATTTAATAATGTTTAAAATCTTTGAAGAATTCCTAACTTTTACTACCGATTTTTAAGAAATAAAAACTATTGGTATAAAAAAAAGGTTATAATTTTACCGGCTAATTTAATCTAGTAAAAATGGAAAATAAAGCTTTATTAAAAGTGGTAAAGGACTTTGGAAGTCCCGTTTATGTTTACGATTCAGAAAAAATCATTTCTCAGTATAAACGATTAACATCTGCATTTAATAAAGTTAAGAAGATAAAAGTAAATTATGCAGTTAAAGCACTTTCTAATATTTCCATCTTAAAATTAATGAAAGTGCTTGGAGCTGGACTGGATACAGTTTCGATTCAAGAAGTTCAATTAGGGCTTAGTGCTGGATTTCCTGCTGAAAAAATAATTTTTACTCCGAATGGAGTATCATTAGAAGAAATTGAAAAAGCAGCCGCATTAGGTTGTGAAATTAATATTGATAACCTATCTATATTAGAACAATTTGGAACCAAACATCCAGATATCCCAGTTTGTATCCGAATTAATCCGCATGTCATGGCTGGAGGGAATACCAATATATCTGTAGGACATATTGATAGTAAATTCGGTATTTCTATTCATCAAATTCCACATATTCTACGAATTGTTGAAAATACTGGAATGACAATTAATGGAATCCATATGCATACAGGAAGTGATATTTTAGATATTGATGTATTTTTATATGCGAGTGAAATTCTTTTTGAAACTGCTAAAAACTTCAAAAATTTAGATTTTATAGATTTTGGTTCTGGATTTAAAGTACCTTATAAAGAAGGTGACATTGAAACAAATGTTGAAGAGTTTGGTGACAAATTAAGCAATCGTTTTAACGAATTTTGTAAAGAATATGGCAAAGATCTTACTATTGCGTTTGAACCTGGTAAATTTTTGGTTAGTGAAGCTGGAAGTTTTTTAGTTAAAGTTAATGCAGTAAAACAAACAACTTCAACGGTTTTTGCTCAAGTAGACTCTGGGTTTAACCATTTAATTAGACCAATGATGTACGGTTCTCAACACGAAATAAAAAATATTTCTAATCCAAAAGGACGTGAGCGGTTTTATTCGGTTGTTGGATACATTTGCGAAACGGATACGTTTGCTAACAATAGAAGAATTTCAGAAATACGTGAAGGTGATATTCTTGCTTTTAAAAATGCTGGCGCATATTGTTTTTCTATGGCTAGTAATTATAATTCACGATATCGTCCAGCCGAAGTTCTTTGGCATAGTAAAAAGGCTTACCTAATTCGTAAACGAGAGACTTTTGAAGATATTTTAAACAATCAAATTGAAATTGAACTATAGTTAAAGTTCAGAGATAATAAATCTCTCCTTTTTTTACTTTTTCTTTCAACTATTAAACAATAATAACCTCAATTTTTAATGGTTAAAATTATTAAATAGATGTAATCACATATCAAAAATATAATTATCTGTTTTAAAAAATAATTACTATATTGAAACCATAATATAACTTAATAAATTATAAAACAAAGTTTTAAATAGAGTTATATTACTCCCCAAAACGTGTTGCACTGCCTGATATTATTTGCCCTGAATAAATTTGTATTTTGAATTCATAGTCAGCTCTAATTTTATCTGACTTCATTTTTATTAATTATTAATCAATACTAACCAACATTAGAATTATGAGAAAATTATTGTATTTATTACTGTTATCCCCAATCATGATGCTTTCACAAGAAAGCGAAAGTTTTTTATTAAACTTATCAGAAATTACTGTAAAATCAGGTCACAATGCACAGTTTATAGAAGGCGTAAAGTCTTGGAAAAAATGTTATATGGATAACGAGGGGAAAGACAAATGGAATATGTGGAAACGATTGCAAGGTGAGGGTAATGTTTATACATTAACAAGCACTATGGCAAATTGGGCTGAAATGGATGATGACAATGATGCAGCTGGAAAAGAATGTAGAATGAAGGTTGTAAATTTAATTATGCCTCATGTAAAAAGTGTTCACTATAATATTGCTCGTTCTATGCCGGCATTAAGTAGATCTACCGGAATGCCCGAAGACACAAAAGTTGTATGGGTTTACAATGTGAAAACTAATAACTCCACTGATTTTAGAGAGGTTGTTGGCGAAATAACCAGTGCTCTTAAAAATGCAGAGGGAGATTCCAGAGGAACTTGGTACAATACTGTTGGTGGATCCCCTGAAGTATCTGATTACTTTGTTGGGATTCCATACAAAAACTTTGCAGCAATGGATGTTGATCGCGATGGTGCCTGGAAAGTATATGAGAAAGCTAATGGCAAAGAAAAAACAGATGCTTTAAGAGCAAAATTTAGAGCTTCAGTTTCCAGTGACTGGTCTTATATCTACGCTTTAAACACAGAACTTTCTAATTAGTAATTTATTTTTTAGACCTAATCTATTTTTAAGAATGATACATTTTTAAACTATTTTAAAGTTTAGCATAAGTTCAAAATAATAAAAGGCATCTCAATTTAGAGATGCTTTTTTCTTTCATCAAGAGTCAAAAAAAACTTGTTAAATATTTTTTATATATTAGACCAGCTTCAATAATAATCTATCCGGAACAAAACTCTTATTTAACCAACCAACTAAATGCCAACTAAATGCAATTTAATGAGCGGGTAAAAACCGAATTAACTAATAATCGGTTTCTATCCGAAAATCCAATTATAAGGTATTTAACCTTTTCAGCTTTGTATTTAGCTCAAGGTATTCCAGAAGGTATTACCTTTTTTGCAATTCCTGCTTGGTTAGCCATGAATAACAAAACACCAGTTGAAATCGCAAGTTTTGTAGCTGTTATTGGGATTCCTTGGAGCTTTAAAATTCTTATTGCACCATTAATGGATCGATTTACTATATTATCTATGGGTCGTAAACGACCTTGGGTTATTTTTGGACAATTGGGATTAATAGTAAGTTTCTTATCTATTGGTTTGGTACATGATCCATTAAATAACTTAAACGGATTAATGATTGCGGGATTTTGTATTAGCTTTTTTGGAGCTTTTCAAGATGTGGCTACTGATGGTATGGCAATAGATGTGGTACCCATTGATCAACAAGCTAGGGCAAATGGATTAATGTGGGGATCAAAAACTATTGGAACTGCTTTATCACTGGTTATTGGCACTTCATTAATAAATTTATTGGGGTTTACTACAGCCATTTCATCTTTATCCGATAGCTGTTGCATTTATAATGCTTATTCCTATATTTTTTAGAGAACGACCAGGAGAAAAACTCATGCCTTGGACTAAAGGAGAAGCTTCTAAAGATTCTAAAAGTGCTCAATTAGGAAGTTGGCGCCAAATTTTTAAAAGTATATTTAAAGTTGTCATTTTACCATCAACTCTTTTTATGGGTATCGCAAGCTTCATTATTGGGTTAATGTTTGGACTAATTGACACATTATTACCTATTTTCACGATTCAAGAATTGGGATGGACTAATACTTCATATTCACAAGTATACTCAATTACTACAGTAGTTGGTGGATTTTTCGGAATGTTTGTTGGTGGTGCTTTAGTTGATTTTTTTGGTGATAAAAAAATGATTTTTATTTACCTAGTAGCTACTATAATTTTCATTACTGGATTCGCTTTACTACCGGATTTATGGCAAAATGAAAAGATTGTTTTCGTTTTTATTTTGCTTTACTATCTATTTTACACATTCCTTACAATTGCAATGTTTGCTGCTAGTATGAAATTGTGCTGGCAAGTAGTTGCTGCAACACAGTTTACACTTTTTATGGCAGTAACAAATATGGGGCGAGCTGCAGGTTCAGGCCTAGTTGGAACATTTAAAGAACTTATGTCTTGGGACTATGTATTGTTATGTACTGCAATATCACCATTACTAACAATCATTTTCATAAAACTAATTAACTTTAAAAAGCAAAGAAAAATTATAGATGAATTTAAAATTCCTTAACTATTAAAACTAAAAATCAACTAAACTAATTAATTATGAAAAACTCTATTAAATACTTAATTATTCTTTTTTTAATTGGATTTACATCGTGTAAAGATGCTAATCTTCAAAAAGACATTAAAATGTACTCTGAAACCTGGGATGAAATTATTAACACTGGTAACCTGGAGCTTATAAATGACACTAATTTTACCGACGATATTACACTTGTTATGAGTCCTGAAAACATTGTGGGAATTGATGGTTTTAAGGACTATTATTCGAATTTTGTTACAGGATTCTCCGATGTTGAATTCACATTGGTTGATGTTTTTGGGCAAGATGACAAAATAGTAAAACACTGGAGGTATAAAGGAACTCATTCGGGAGATTTCTTTGGAATTCCTGCTACTGGAAAATCTGTAGATGTTGAAGGCACCACTTTAGTTAAAATGAAAGATGGTAAAATTGCCAAAGAACAGGATTTTATGGATAACTTAATCTTTATGGATCAACTGGGGATTGACCCTTTCTTAAATCCCAATAATATCATCGTAGTTCAAAAATTGTACAACGATTTTGCAAAAGGAGATATACCATCTGTACAAGCAGCCATGGACGAAAAAGTAGTTTGGAATGAAGCTGAGAATTTTCCCCTTGCAGATGGCAACCCCTATATAGGATTCGATGCGATTGCTAAAGGCGTTTTTGGAAGAATTCAAAGTGATTGGGACTATTGGAATTTGACCGATCTAGATCTTCAGGAAATGACCAATAACAAGGTGCTTGCCACAGGACGTTATCAAGCCAAATACAAAAAAAATGGTGCAGTTATTAATTTGCAAATGGCACATTTATGGACTTTAAAAGATGCAAAGATTGTCTCTTTTCAGCAGTTCGCAGATACTAAAGGAATAGCTGATGCCATGAATAAATAACAAGAACAAAAACCAACCAACAAAAACCAACCAGCATGCAACTAAAACAATCACTGATAATTGCCTTTATCATAGGTATTTTGTCTGTTACAGCCTGGGAAGCCTATTGGCGTTCTCAGGGATATTATCCAACCTTAAATGATGAAAAGGCACTTTGGGCTATTACAAGAGCAAAGGTTGAAAATGCTACCAAGGAAGATGTAATTGTTCTAGGATCATCCAGAGCTTTTTTTGACATTCAAGTAGATGAATGGGAATCTTTAACAGGTAAAAAACCAATTCAGTTGGCTTCTACAGGTTCTTCTCCTTTACCAACCTTTCATGACATTGTAAATAATTCAAATTTCACAGGAACGATTCTCCTGGGTGTAACACCTGGATTATTTTTTTCTACAACATATCCTGGGGCTTTTCCATGGAATAGACCACAATCAAAAGTTGATTTTTATAAAAATAGAACCTATGCTCAACGCTTAAACTACCAACTTTCAATTCCGTTACAAAAAAACTTGGTATTGATGTCAGCTGATGAGGAAGAATGGTCTGATGATATTGACTTAAAATCTTTATTAAGATCAATCAAAATTGGTAATAGAACCGATGGACCTGTTGAACCTCCTTTTTACTATTTTGGTGACGTTAATTTGGATAGAAACATGAGGATGACGACAAAAACTTCTACAGATACAACTTTTGCTAATACTATCAAAAAAGTCTGGGCCTTCTTTGGTAAAGGCGCTCCTCCTCCAGATAAAGAATCAACTACAAAATATTTTTTAGATGATTTAAAAAAATATAAAGAAAAAGGTGGCAATATAGTACTAATGAGATGCCCTTCAAGTGGTGGCGTAAGAATAGGTGAAAACATGGGATTACCAAGAGCAGAATATTGGGATGACTTAGTTAATCAAGCAGATGTAAAAGCTTATCATTTTGAAGATTATGAGTCATTAAAACATTTAACATGTCCTGAAGACTCTCATTTATCTGGTGCAGATGCAGATTATTTTACAAGAGAGCTTCTGAAAATTATTAAAGCTGATGATGCTGTTACCAACCTTTAAATCAAAAGAATATGTTATTTAACTCATTAAGCTTTATACTATTCTTGGTAATAGTTCTAGCACTATACTACTCAAAAATTTTAAACTGGACTGCTAAAAAAGGAATGCTTTTATTAGCTAGTTATATTTTTTATGGGCTTTGGAATCCACCATTAGTAATCTTATTATGGATATCAACTATGGTTGATTGGACTGCTGGTAGGAAGTTGGCCGTAGAAGAAAATGAACGTCGAAGAAAATTATGGCTTATTTTAAGTATGGTTGTTAATTTAGGCTTTCTAGCCTTCTTTAAATACAGAGATTTCCTTCTCGATAATTTTACTGCTGTAGTAAATACAACTTATGGATACGGATATAAAGCCCAACCTATGGATATCATTCTCCCTATGGGAATTTCATTTTATACGTTTCAAACCATGTCATACACCATTGACATGTATAAACGTAAAATTAAGCCAGCTAGAACGTTTTTAGATTTTGCTTTATATGTTACTTTCTTTCCTCAATTAGTGGCTGGACCTATTGTAAGAGCTCAAGATCTGATCACACAATTTTATGAAGAAAAGAAAGCTACAGTTAATCAATTTATATGGGGTATATTTTTGCTCACTATTGGTTTATTTCAAAAAGTAGTCATGGCAGACACCTTATTATCTGGAACTGCAGATAAAGTATTTGGTTCTGATAAATTATTGCATGGTGTTGATGCCTGGGTAGGAACCCTGGCATTTTCAGGACAGATATTCTTCGATTTTGCTGGTTATTCAACATGTGCCATAGGTATTGCTTTAATGCTTGGTATCATTTTACCAGATAACTTTAAATATCCGTATGCATCCTTAGGATTTTCTGATCTTTGGAGACGATGGCACATTACTCTTTCTAGCTGGCTAAGAGATTACCTTTACATTCCATTAGGAGGAAACAGACACGGTATATTAAGATTATATGTAGCCTTAATGGTCACTATGTTATTAGGAGGACTTTGGCATGGTGCGGCTTGGACTTTTATAGTTTGGGGCGGATTGCATGGTAGTTATTTAATATTAGAACGCCTTCAAAGGCAATATTTACCTTTCAAGATAACTCGCTGGAACGGTATGTTTTTAGCTTTTACGACCTTTTCTTGTGTAAATATAACCTGGACATTTTTTAGAGCGAGAGAATTTAAAACCGCTTGGAATATGATAAAATCAATGTTTTACATGCAAACAGATGGAGAAAAAATACTCGATTCTTTTACTATAACAAAAGTAAGTGTTGTAATCGCCCTTCTTTTTGTATGTCATTGGTTTATGCGTAATACATCGCTAAAGGAAGTGTCTTTAAAAATGTCTCCTTGGGTTTTAGGTGCATTTTGGGCAATTATGTTCTTTTTGATAATAATTTCTCAAGGTAGCGGAGAACAGTTTATCTATTTCCAATTCTAATATTAGATTATAGGATTTTTATGGGTCTAGTTCTTTAACTGAGCATTATCAGGTAATGGATTAGTCCCATATTTATCGAATAAATATACTAAGGATGTCATAGTGGCTGCTCCTAATTCAAGTTCACGTTTGTTTATTGCATCAAAAGTATCTGTTGCAGCATGATGATGGTCAAAATAGCGTTGGGAGTCTGGTCTTAATCCACAAAGAACATTGCTGTCACTCTTTAATCGACTTATGTCTGCACCTGATCCTCCCTTTTCAAAATAATGTATTAAGTAAGGTTTAAACAATGGTTTCCAACTTAAAACCTGATTAAAATTGGCATCACTGCAATCAAAACTAAATCCTCTTGGAGTAAAACCACCCGCATCACTCTCTAAAGCAAAAACATGTTTTTCTCCTTTGCGTTTAGCTTCCGAAGCATATTTTTTGGCTCCACGAACTCCGTTTTCTTCATTCATAAATAGGACTACTCTAATACTTCTTTTTGGTTTAATTCCGGTCTCTTTTAATAATCGTAACACATCCAAAGACTGCACGACTCCTGCGCCATCGTCATGAGATCCGTCTCCAAGATCCCAAGAATCCAAATGGCCGCCTACAACCATAAATTCATTTGGAAATTCGCTGCCGGTTATTTCACCGATAACATTATAGGATTGAACATCCTTTAATTGTTTACAACTTTGCTTAAAATAGACTTTGATATTTTTGTCTAATTTTAGCATATTACTCAATAATTCAGCATGATTGGTACTAATGGCCGCAGCTGGAATTCGTTTATCATTCGGAAGATCTCCATAGCTCATCGCACCTGTATGAGGATAATCATCTAATCGTAAACTTAAAGATCTAACCAAAACTCCCGAAGCGCCCAATTTAGCAGCTTCAAATGCTCCATTATATCTTTGTTTACCACAGTCTCCATAGGCTTCGAAAGTGTGAATAAAAGTAGGATTCATAGGTCTATTTAAGAACACAATCTTGCCTTCAATTTGCTCCTTTGAAAAGTTTTTTAAATCTTCCATACCATTAACCTCAACAACATTGGCTTTAAGACCACCATAAGGTGTTGCAACGGAACCTCCTAGAGCACAAATATTGATAGATGTGGTTTTTCCCGGAATTGTTTCTATAAATGCAAATTCAGGAGCTCCTCTTACCCATTTTGGAACCATTACAGGCTGTAGCCAAACCTTGTCAAGACCAAGTTTTTCTAATTCCTCCTTAGTATATTTTACTGCCAATTCTGCATTAAGGGAACCAGAGAGTCGACCACCTATTTGGTTTGATAGATAATCCAGCCATTCGTAGCTTTTACCGTTGGTTAAAGATGTATCGAATATTTTTTTTATTGATTCTTGATCTGTTTGCGATACTGAATTAAAAGATAAACTAAGAATAGTGACAATAAAAAGGAATCTCTTCATATATAAACACTTTTAAACTTTAAATATACTATATACTTTAGAATAATAATTCTAAAGTAATCATAAAAAAATCCTGCAAGTTGCAGGATTTTCTATCATCATTGCTCTAAAAGTATAACCTCAATTATTCCTTTATACTTTTTTAGACCCAATTATTTTTAAATAGTTTAATTTACTCGCTATTTAGTTGTTCTTTATATAACTCTATATTAGTTTTTACATCATCATCCAATTCAGGTTCTCGAATATCTGTATAAGTTTTTAAGTTGTCATATAAAGTTTTAGCTACTAAATATCTTGCTGTTGCCTTGTCATCAGCAGGAATGGTGTACCAGGGCGCATGATCCAATGAAGTTCGGTTTATAGCATCTTCATAACAATCTTGATATTTATCCCAAAGTTTACGTTCTTTAAGATCACCAGGAGAAAATTTCCAGTTTTTATGAGGCAGATCCAATCTTCGTAAAAGACGATTTTTTTGTTCTTCTTTAGATAGATTTAAAAAGAATTTAAAGATAATAGTCCCGTTTTGAGCTATATGCTCTTCAAAATTCTTTATTTGCTCAAATCTATCATTCCAAAAATATTCATTTATATCTTCTACTGAATTAATTCCTGGAATATTTTCGCCAAGAATATATCCTGGATGTACTCTGGTTACTAATACATTTTCGTAATGTGTTCTATTGAATATTCCGAATTTGCCTCTTTCTGGTAAAACAATATAGTGTCTCCATAGATAATCGTGCTTTAATTCGAGAGAAGTAGGAACTTTAAAGCTGTGAACAACTACACCCCTTGCATTAAAATCCTTGAAAACTTCCCTAATAAGGCTATCTTTTCCAGAAGTATCCATACCTTGTAAGCATACTAAAACTGCATATTTTCCATGAGCATACATGGTGTCCTGAAGCTTACCAAGTTTTTTCCTCAGTTTTCTTAATTCTTTTTTTATCTCATCTTCATCACCTTCCAGATCATAAATAGTAGTTTGCTCTTTTAAATTGATTTTTGAGGTTACTCTAAATGTATTAGTGTCGACTTTTTTCATTAAAATAATGTGAAATTTGTTTTAATTCATAAATATACTAAAACCATAAATTCTGTAACTATACATTCGATTTAACTATTTTTGCTCATGGTTAAAAACATCAAATGAAATTTAATATTTGCTTTGCAATATCTCTGATGCTAATAGTTCAATTTAATGGGTTTTCCCAAGTTAAGGACTCTACATTGGTCTCCTCAAAGAATGGTATAACTAAGCATAGTATACTATCAACACACCCTTTTGGAATTTTTATATCAAGAATTCAAGGTAATTTTAAACGGAATCCAGTTAAAAAAACAACTTTTAAGTTTTCTCTTGAAAGTGGAAATGTTTGGGGAACCCCAATTAAAACTTTTATACCCAATGACGAAGATGTAAGAGATTTAATAAGAGATATTCCATGGCATCAGGCCCAATATTATTTTGATGAAGACACCCTAAATAGTCAATCATATGAATTAGAGATTGATGGAATAATAAAAGGCTTACGTGCGAATGCAGAGGTTAAACTGAGTAAAAAGCATGAACTGAGTGTTGGACTAAGATTTTTTATGCTTACAAAAGGAAGATTTCCATTTTCCATAATAACAAACGACGAGTTTATTGAGTTTTTTCACGAAAATATTGGAGGAGGTGAAGATCCTTTTGATAGACGAGTTTTTGGTCTCAATCAAGCATTAATAAAATATACTGACCGAAATGGAAATACACTTAACATAGACAATGGTGATTTCTTAGCCGGTGGATTAGAAGCAAGTTATTATTATTATCCTGAATCACTTATAAACCAAAAAAGAAATCTTCATTTTAATTTTGGTGCTCATTTAGGCACAAATCTTTCTAAATATAATTCTTCCATAGACTTAGGATTGTCTGCCAATGCGATAAAGACCTTTACTTTTAACACCAAAAATAATTTTCAAATAGGTCTTAACCTTGGTATATTACGAAAAAATGCCTTTGATCTTAAATATAATAATATTGATTTTGGAACCAATGATTTTATCGCAAATCTGGAAAGTGCTTTGGAATATAATTTTGTATCAAAAAAAGGTATTATGCATTCTTTTGGAGCTAATTTTTATGTACAATCTTCATTTAATAAAATAGACGAGAGGTCATATATAATTCCTATTAGACATCCAGATGCTCATGATTCATGGGGACATGGAGTGACTAATTTATATGAATACAATGATTACTGGAGCTTTCTATACTCCTTTACCAAAAAAAACACACTAACAATCTATTTACAACAAGACTTTACAGTCAGCAATAATCCAGATATTCAAACTGGGATTAGTTATAGATTTCAATTATAACTACTTGCTCGCAAACAATTTTACGTCATTTTCACTAACTTCTTGTCCCCCAAGTATGATTAATCGTTCAACCACATTTCTTAACTCCCGAATATTTCCTGTCCAATCGTATTTTTTTAATTGATCAATAGCCTTTTCAGAAAATGTCTTTTTAGTGCTTCCATGTTCATCTGCAATCTTAGTAGAAAAATAATCAACTAATAATGGAATGTCATCCCTTCTTTCATTCAATGAAGGCACTTTAATAAGTATTACAGCTAATCTATGGTATAAGTCTTCACGAAACTTAGCTTCTTCAATTTCTTTTTTTAAATCTTTGTTCGTTGCAGCGATAACTCTTACATCAACTTTTATATCCTTTTCACTACCAACCCTTTGAATTCGGTTTTCCTGTAAGGCTCTTAAAACTTTCGCTTGTGCAGATAAGCTCATATCTCCAACTTCATCTAAAAATATAGTTCCTCCATTAGCCGCTTCAAACTTCCCGGCTCTGTCCTTGTTTGCACCTGTAAAAGAACCCTTTATATGTCCAAATAACTCACTTTCAATCAATTCACTTGGTATCGCCGCACAGTTTACTTCGATCATGGGTCCATTCGCTCGCTCGCTTTTTTGATGTAACCAATGAGCCACTAACTCCTTTCCTGTCCCATTAGGTCCAATTATTAATACTCTGGCATCAGTTTGAGCCACTTTATCAATAATGTCTTTTATTTGCGTAATAGCCTTACTATTACCAATCATTTCATAGTTTTTACTGACCTTCTTTTTAAGTCTTGTGTTTTCTACAACAAGCTCTTTTTTGTCCAATGCATTTCTTACTGTATTTAGTAATCTATTAAGATCAGGCGGTTTAGATATGTAATCAAAAGCCCCAAGACGCATTGTGTTAACAGCTGTATCTAAATCTCCATGACCTGAAATCATGACTATAGGTATTTCAGGCTTAATCTTTTTTACGGCTTCCAAAACTTCAACTCCATCCATTTTAGGCATTTTTATATCACATAAGATTAGATCGAAATCTTCTTTTTTGATCATTTCAATACCTATTAATCCGTCTTCGGCTTCCTCTAATTGATAATTTGTATTTTCTTCGGACAAAATCTTTACTAAAACTCTACGGATGGCAGACTCGTCTTCTATCACTAATATTTTTGACATATATTTTTTATTTCTGAATAATATGAATATCTCTTTGTGGAAATGGTATTGTAATGTTATTTTCTCTGAATAATCTGTCTATATCAAAACGTAAATCACTTCTAGGTATTGCTCCCTGAAAACTATCGTTTAAAGTGACAATAAGTTTAAAATTTAATGAACTATTACCAAAATCAGTAAATAAGACCAAAGGTGGTGGATCCTTTAAAATATTTGTGTGGTTATTTGCAGCCTCTATCAATAAAGTTTTAACCTTTTCTACATCACTTCCATAAGCAACTCCTACCTCAACACTTTCCCTTGTTGTGGTTCCGTTTTGGGTCCAGTTGTACAAACTGTTAGTTAAATAAAGATGATTCGGTATAACTAACACCTTATTATCAATGGTAACAGCTCTGGTAGTTCTTAGTTTTATTTCCTCAACTCTTCCTACTTTTCCATCAATTTCAATTATATCACCAACGTGAACAGATTGATCGATCAAAATAAATACTCCCGAGATAATATCTTGAAATAGTGTTTGTAATGCAAGGCCAATACCTATGAGTAAAGCTGCTGACGCAGCTAGTATCCCACTTAAATTTACTCCTAAGGCATGAAAAGTGATAAGAAAAATTGTTACATAAATAAACCATGTAACATATGAAAAAACAGCTCTGAATTTTTTAGCATCTTCCTTCGGCATTTTCCTTGTAATTATTCGCCGAACCAAGGACATCAGAATTTTAGCAAGTATTAATACTACAATTAAAATTAAAATATCTTTAAAGCTAATTGATATACTTTCTGATAACTGAAATGAAGTATTTAATAGCTCTTTTAAGTCATTCATTATCTAATATTTTAACCATTTAAAAATCTCTTTATAACTTGGCTTTTTACCATACATAAGAATTCCCACTCTATATATTTTGGCAGCAAACCAAACAGTAAACATAAAGGTACCAATTAATAATAAAACTGAAATAGCTTGTTGCCAAATAGGCACACCAAATGGAATTCTCATTAACATAACTACAGGAGAGGTTAAAGGGATATATGAAAACACGGTTGAAACCGTTCCATGAGGATCTTCTATTACGGTAAAAATACCTACATAAACTGCTATAACCAAAGGCATTATTATTGGCAACAAGAATTGTTGTGTATCTGTCTCATTGTCTACTGCAGCACCTATAGCAGCGTAAAGAGAGCTATATAATAAATAGCCTCCAATAAAGAAAATAATGAAAGCAATAATTAGATTTAATATAGGCAAATGTAAAAAGGCATTTTTGGCGGCTTCAATCTGAGAATTGACATCCGAATTCTCTAAAGCATGTTGCATCATTTCTTGTTGTTGTACCGAAGAATCCATTAGATCGATACCAAAAATTGCAGAAACAATAGAAAATAAAAAACCTCCAAGTATTATCCAAATTACGAACTGTGTAACTCCTGCCAATGATGTTCCTATTATTTTACCAAGCATCAATTGAACAGGTTTAACCGAAGAAATAATTATTTCTATAATTCTACTTGTTTTTTCTTCAATAACACTACGCATGATCATGTTCCCATAAATTATAATAAACATAAAGAGCATATATCCTGCTAACCCACCGAAAATAAGTTTAAAGATATTATCAATTTTAGATGTCTTTTGTCCGGTATAACTCTCCTGGTTAATATCTATGTTAATTGTAGATGCCCTTATTTGATTGATATCTACACCTTCATTTTCCAAATTTAGATCGGTTAATCGCCTCTCAATTTTAGATTCTAGTGAAGCCATTATCGTAAATGATGGAGAGTCTTCTGAATAAAACTTTATTGAATTTGATAATTCTTTTATATTCGGATCATTACCAATGTATAGTAAACCATATTGTTCACTTTCTTCAACAATTTGTTTGGCATCCTCTAAACTTAGATTCTCAAGAATATGATATTTAGTGTTTTCAGTGTCCTTAAAAATATCTTTAACAAGTCCAGATTCATCCAGAATTGAAATGGTTCTAATTTTATCATTATTCAGTTGTGATAGATAGGCAACAAGCGCTACAATAGCAATCATTATTATAGGGCTCAAAATGGTCATCACTATAAACGATTTATTTTTAACCTTAGTAAGGTATTCTCGTTTAATGATAAGTGGCAGATGATTGATCTTTTTATTTGCCATAGTACTAATTTTCTTTTACTGCTTTAATAAAAATATCGCTTGCACTTGGAATAACCTCAACAAAATGCGTAACTAATGCTTTCTTTGTTAAATAAGTTAAAAGTTGATTTGGCGTTTCACCGTCTTTAAGGTCAATATTTAACTTTAATTCATCCCCAATACTCCTGAAATTTGCTGAATTTATATTGTATTTTATTTTTAATTCTGATTCCAAATTTTCCTTTGTATCTGAATTTAAACCTACTTCAAAAGTATTGGTTTTATATTGTCTCTTAATGTCCATTAATTTACCATCAAGAATTTTATTGCTTTCATGTAATAAGGCTATATGATCGCACATTTGCTCGACAGATTCCATACGATGTGTAGAAAAAATAACGGTAGATCCTTCGTCACGTAACCTTAATATTTCATCTTTAATTAAGTTTGCATTAATAGGATCGAATCCCGAAAATGGTTCATCAAAGATCAATAATTTTGGCTGGTGTAATACAGTTACTATAAATTGTATTTTTTGAGCCATCCCTTTTGATAATTCCTGAATTTTCTTGTTCCACCAATCACCAATTTCCAATCGTTCAAACCACCATTTTAATCTGGTTTTAGCTTCACGATGGCTCAAGCCTTTTAGCTGAGCTAAATATAAAGCCTGTTCACCAACTTTCATAGTTTTGTATAACCCTCTTTCCTCTGGCAAATACCCAATATCTCTTATATGGTGTGCTTGTAAAGGTTCTCCATCCAACTGGATATCTCCAGTATCTGGCATGGTTATTTGATTAATTATTCTAATTAGAGTCGTTTTTCCGGCTCCATTAGGCCCTAAAAGTCCAAAAATGCTTCCTCTAGGAACATCAATTGAAACGTTATTTAAAGCTGTAAAATCTCCAAAATTCTTAGAGACGGAATTTACTACAAGTAAGTTGTTCATTTAATATTTTTGAAATGGTATACTAAGTGTGTAAAGATATTAATTGTAATAATAGGTAATATATAAATTGATTATTTATTGTTGTAAAAAACAAAACCCACCCTTAAAACAAGTTTCAAGGATGGGAAAAAATTGCTATGAAAAAGAAAAATACCACTAATAAATATTAGTGATATATCAAATATACTACTTTTTATTAAATTAGAATTAATTTATGAAAACATATCTTTAACTTTTTCAAAAAAAGATTTGTCTCCAATTTGAGGGCTTGGAATAAAGTTATCATCATTTTGCATTTTCTCGAAGAATTCCTTTTGACTTTTAGATAATTTCTTAGGGGTCCATACATTAATATGGACTAAAAGATCTCCTTTACCATATCCATTTATGCTAGGTATTCCCTTACCTCGCAAACGTAAAATCTTACCTGACTGAACTCCCGGCTCTATCTTAATTCTAACTTTTCCTGTTACAGTATCAATTTCTTTTGAACCTCCTAAAACAGCATCTGAGATACTAATATAGAGATCATAATGCAGGTTATCGCCTTCCCTTTGTAAAGTCGGATGTTTTTCTTCTTCTATTGCAACTAAAAGGTCACCGGAAATTCCATTTCCAGGAGCTTCGTTACCTTTTCCACTAACCTTAAGCTGCATTCCATCTACTACTCCTGCAGGTATTTTAATAGAAACCGTTTCTTCAGAAACCTTTAATCCTTGCGAATCTGCATCAGATGGTCTGTTTTTTATAGTTTGACCTGCACCTCCACAAGTAGGACAAGTTGATGCCGTTTGCATACGTCCTAATATTGTATTAGTAATTCTTGTTACCTGACCACTACCATTGCAACCGGAACAAGTATTATATGTAGTACCGGATGCTTGAACTTTTCGTCTTACTTTTACTTTCTTTTCAACACCATTTGCTATATCCTCTAAAGTCAATTTAACCCTAATTCTCAAATTACTTCCTTTTACTCGTCTTTGACTACCTCCAAAGCCACCACCGAAACCGGAAAAACCTCCTCCTCCAAAAGCACCACCAAAAATGTCACCAAATTGGCTAAATATGTCCTCCATATTCATACCTCCACCACCGAATCCTCCTGCACCATCAAATGCTTGATGACCAAATTGATCGTAACGAGCTTTTTTGTCAGAATTACTTAAGACTTCGTAAGCTTCAGCTGCTTCTTTAAATTTGGCCTCTGCAGTTTTATCATTTGGATTCTTGTCCGGATGAAACTCAATAGCCTTTTTTCTATATGCCTTCTTTATTTCTGCTGCAGACGCACTTTTGGACACTCCTAATATTTCGTAATAATCTCTTTTTGCCATTTTACTTTGTAAAAGTTATTCTCTAGTTTTCAGAATTATAGAAAGCATTTTTATTGTCCAATAACCACTTTTGGAAAGCGAATTACTTTTTCCCCTAATTTGTATCCCTTTTCTACCACATCTATAATTTTACCTTTCAATTTCTTACTTGGAGCTGGAATTTGTGTGACTGCTTCATGATCTTCCGCATCAAACTTGTCACCCTTTTTTACTTTAATAACGCTTAATCCTTTTTGTTCTAGAGTAGATAAAAGCTTTTGATATATAAGAAGAACACCTTTCCTTAAATCTTCAGCTTCTTTGTCATCTTCTATATGAGTTAAAGCACGTTCAAAATCATCTAAAACCGGAAGCATTGAGATCATAACATCCTCACTCGCTGTTTTAAACAATTCTATTCGTTCTTTACTTGTTCTTTTTTTATAGTTCTCAAATTCGGCGAACAAGCGCAAAAACTTCTCCTTTTCTTTCCCTAATTCCTCAGTTAATTGCTCTTCCATTGAAACCTCTTCTTGTTCTTGTTTTATATCCTGAGATTCTTGAGCAACATTTTGTTCTTCCATTATCTCTTCTTTATTATCTTTTTTGGTCATTTCAAATACATTTTATACATACTATTTTCTTGTCGGCAAAAGTACTGCCATTATTCTTAAAATGTCATAATGTCATAAAAAAATCTTAATTTTTTAATACTTCCTGATTATTAGTATCTGATTTACTATTTTTGAACTTCAAAATAATAACACAAACCTAAAAAAATGAAAAAAAGAATTTTAAATGTTTTTACAATTTTTACAATTGTAGTTCACTTTGGTTGCTTGTAAAGATAAAGCGAAAGAAGCTGAAACGACTGCAGCGGAAGCCGCGGCTAAAGCACAAATGGAATCAGTAAAATACATTGCTAATGCTACAGAATCTTCAATAGATTGGACTGGATTTAAACCGACAGGAAAGCATAATGGAACCATTAATGTGGAAAATGGTGTATTTACTGTAAACAATGGTAAATTAGAAAGTGGATCATTCTTAATTGATATGAAATCAATAGTGAATTTAGATATTCCTTCTGATGATGAAAACAATGGTAAACTGGTTGGACACCTGAAAAGTGCTGACTTTTTTGATGTAGAAAAATTTCCAAATGCAGCTTTTGAAATTACAGGCTTTGAGGAAAAAGAAGGTAAAACAATGCTTTCTGGAAATCTTACTCTAAAGGAGAAGAAAAACAATGTAACTTTTCCTGTATCTGTGGCTACAGAAGGAGATAGTTTTACAATGACAAGTGAAGTTTTTACAATTGACCGTTCAAAATGGGATGTTAAATACGGATCTAAGTCATTTTTCGATAACTTAGGTGATAAGTTTATTAACGATGATATTGAATTAAAAATAGTGGTTAAGGCTCAAAAATCTTAAAATTATAGTTTTTACATAATATTAAAACCACTCATATTATTGAGTGGTTTTTTTTATATTAACATTACATGATTTCTAAGCGAATAAATCTTGTTAACTGTACCCCAACAATATTGAATTGGATCTTGGAAGGAGATTTTGTGCTTTCACAAAATCTTAAAATAAATGTGCCCATAAATTGGACAGAATTTGGAAATGATATTTTTAAATTTTCATTAGATTCCATAAATCAAAATCCGGATTCTCAAATATGGTATGCCTATTTACCAATTGAGACTAAATCCAATACCATAATTGGTACCTGTGGTTATAAAGGTGTCCCTAAAGATGGATTGGTAGAAATTGGATATGAAGTTTCGTATGCTTACAGAAATAAAGGTTATGCAACTGAAATTGTAAAACTTTTAATTGAAATTGCATTTAAAAGCATTAAAGTAAATTCTATAATTGCTCATACCCGAGATGTAAATAATCCTTCTGTTAGTATTTTAAAAAAATGTGGTTTTAGTTATGTGAAAGAATTCTTGGATGAAGAGGATAGTAAACTTTGGCAATGGAAAATATCAAAATAATTTATAGTAGATTTTCTAATGCTGGTTTTAAATTTGGATATTGAAAATTGAAACCTAAACTTTCAATTTTCTTAGAGGAAACTCTTTGGCTCTCAAATAATATTATGTGCATTTCTCCTAAAATTAAACTAAGAATAGATTTAGGAACATTTGGTAAAATTAAAGGTCTTTTTAATAGTTTAGCTATCGCCGTTGTAAGTTCCAGATTTGTAACAGGATTGGGAGCCACCGCATTTACAATTCCTTTAATATCGTTTTCCACGGCATAGATAAACATTGCTGCAAGATCATCTATATGAATCCAAGACTGCCATTGAGTACCTTTACCAAATGCAGCACCTACTCCAAATTTAATCGGTTGTACAATTTTTGGCAAGGCACCTCCATTTTTACTTAAAACTAAACCAATTCTAAGTTTAACTGCTTGAATATTTAAAGATTTAAAAGTATCGACTTCGCTTTCCCATTTCTGGACTACATCGCCTAAAAAACTAGAATTGGTCTCACTATGGTTTTCATCGTAATAATTAGTTAACGATGTTGGATAAATACCAATAGCACTTGCAGATACTATCTTTTTTATGGGAAAATTATTTATCTCAATTGTTTTGAACAACAATTGAGTAGTTTGTATTCTACTGGATAAAATTTCTTCTTTGTATTCAGCTGTCCATCGTTTCGATACACTTGCACCAACCAAATGAAATATGGTATCTACATTATTAAAACATTTAACATCTATTTCATTTTTAGATGGATTCCAATAAAAACCTTTATAATTTTCTTTATTTTGAAGTTTGTCTTTACTTGTAGATAGATAATTAACAGTCCATCCCTGTTGATGGCATAACTGAACGAGTTTGTTCCCAATTAATCCTGTGGCTCCTGTAATTAATACTTTCATCTAACAATTTTGTGTAAAGTTACGAAGAAGCCTAAGCGATTGTTATTGATTTAAGTTAGGTTTAACAGTATTGTATAAACATTAAGTACAGAAATTCAAAAGAGTAGCTCTTAACATATATTCTTAAAATCTAATTTATAGGAAGTCCTGAATGCTTTGTTGCTCTCAGCATTTCGCGCTTACCTGGAGGCCCAGGAAGCCTCTCAATCATAAAGCCAACAGTTAACATTGCTCTACGAACACTACCTTTGGCAGAATAGGTTGCCAATACTCCATCTGATTTAAGTGCGTTATACATAATTCTAAAAATATCCTCTGTCCAAAGTTCTGGTTGAACACGTGCACCAAATGCATCAAAATAGATTACATCGTATTGATCATTCTCGTCAATTTCCTTAAAAAATTGCTTTCTTTTTGTAATTGCGAATCTTTCAGTTATTTGGGTTTTTATTTCCCAACCTACCGAATGTAAAAGATCAAATAACTCATCATTTTCTTCCTCATGAATTGCCTTCGGATACTCAAGGAGTTCTATTTCTTTTTCACTAACTGGAAATGCTTCTACACCAACATAATTTATTTTAAGACCTAATTTTTCTGATTCAATTTGAGTTAAATAAGCATTAAGTCCAGTACCAAATCCAATTTCTAAGATTGCTATTTCTTTAGCAGAATTTTTATTCTGATAATATTGTAATCCGGATTTTATAAAAACATGTAAGGCTTCTTGAACAGCACCATGCTTCGAATGGTAGCACTCATCCCAATCTGATAGGTAGATGGTTTTAGATCCATCGGCAGTTTGTATTATTTTACGATGCATTACTGTTTTAGAAGCACACCATCTGCCTCAAAAGAAAACGTTCTTTCGGGTTTTGTAATGGCAGCAATCTCTTCTTTTGATTTCCCGGCATCCTCAGCATAATGACGCTGCTCATCAATCGGAACTTCGTTTACGAACGCTTTTCCATTAATGATTACCTCTTTTCCTGCTATGTCTTTAGGAACAAAAAATCCGTAATCTTTAAACTTAACCATGACCTGATTCCCATCTTCCAAATCCACCTTCATCCAACATCCTTTTGACTGGCACACCTCTTTAACTTTGCCCAACATTTTAGAATCGATACTATCCCCAACTCGCATGGTCTTGTAATGTTGAGCCATGGAAGATGCTGCGATTGCATCATCTGCAACTATCTCTTTTCCAAAAGAAGCATAAGAAATTTCTTTCTGGATTTCCGTTTCAGTTTCTTTTTTAGATTCGTCTTTACATCCAAATAATATGAATCCTATCAATAAAAATGTTAAAAGTTTTCGCATATCACAATAATTTAAGAGGTTCCAAAGATACAGTTTTTTATCAATCAATAATTGCATAAATTTGTTATATAAATCTAATAAAAATGGGCAACGCTATTACAACAAATTTGGAAGTTATCAAATCAGAAACTACAAAGATACATGAGGTTGATTTTAATAACTTAGGTTTTGGAAAAGTATATACAGACCATATGATGGTTTGCGATTACAAAAATGGAGCTTGGGAAATGCCTAAAATAATGCCATATCAAGCAATTACATTAGAGCCGTCTGCCAAGATATTTCATTACGGACAATCTATTTTTGAAGGTATGAAAGCATACAAGGATGCTGAAGGTAATATTTTGTTATTTCGTCCGATGGATAATTGTAAGCGATTAAATATTTCAGCCAAACGATTGGCCATTCCAGAAGTTCCTGAAGACGTTATTTTATGGATGGTTTAAAAACATTATTACAAGTTGATAGTGATTGGATTCCAACGGCTGAAGGAAGTTCATTATATATTAGACCTTTTATTTTTGCAACTGGACAAGGTTTTCATGCGTCACCTGCAGATGAGTATAAATTAATAATTGCCCTATCCCCTTCCGGACCTTATTTTTCTGGAAAAGTAAAAGTTTTAATTGAAGAAAAGTATTCACGTTCTGCAAATGGTGGTGTTGGTTATGCTAAAGCTGGTGGTAATTATGCTGGACAATTTTATCCTACTCAATTAGCCATAGATAAAGGTTATCAACAAGTTATTTGGACAGATGATACCACATCACGAATATATTGAAGAAGCTGGTGCAATGAATATTTTCATGAGAATAAATGATACCTTAATAACTGCACCAACAAGTGACAGAATTTTAGATGGAATTACACGAAAAAGTATTATTGAAATTGCCAAGGATGAAGAATATTCAAGTTGAAGTAAGAAAAATTAAGGTAAGTGAAGTTGTTGAAGCAGCTAAAAACGGAAGTTTAAAAGAAATGTTTGGTGCTGGAACAGCAGCGGTTATTTCTCCTATTGCTGGATTTGGTTATAGAGGAGAAGATTTTGATCTTCCAGAATTAGATGAAACCTATGCTGCTAAGCTTAAAAAAAGCATTACAGATATTCAAACAAATAAATCTGAAGATCCATATGGATGGAGAGTTAAGGTTTAGTCGGAAGACTGAAGTTTGAAGACGGAAGTTAAAAAGTGAAAATTGGATAAACTCAATTTTCACTTTTTTTATTTTCTTCAATATCTCCTGAATATTCGGTTTAAAATAATTTGGTCCTTTTAGCACTTTACCATCTTCACGATAAATAGGTTCTCCATCTGCACCCAATTTACTCATATTACTACGTTGGATTTCTTCAAAAACCTCCTCGATTTTATGTTGTAGTCCATGTTCAATTATAGTACCACAGAGTATATATAGTAGATCTCCTAAAGCATCTGCTACTTCAACAAGGTCATCGTTATTTGCTGCATCTAAATATTCTTCATTTTCTTCACGCATTAGTTTATACCGTAGCATATGCTTTTCTATGCCCAAATTTGCTTTTGGTGTTTCTCTATACCCTAATTTATATGCTGTATGAAATTCTTTTACAGCTTCAATCTTATCTTTCATTTATTAATCAATTACATTACTTTTTTCATTAACCACGAAGGTACAATTTTCAAAACCCAAGCAATAAAATTCCAACGTTTTGAAATATACACTCGTCTTTTTTTTCTTTTTATTGCCGAATAAATCTGCCTACTTGCTTTATCGAGAGAAGCCATCCAGAAAATTCCATCGCCTAAAGCCATTTTTGTATCAACAAAACCAGGTCGAACATCTGTAACAAATACTTTTCCTCCTTTAATTTCTTTAGCTTTAAAGTATAGGGACTCTAAATAATTAACCTGATAAGCTTTGGATGCAAAATATGCCGGCGACTCTCTATTTCCTCTCAATGAAGCGATGGATGAAATACCTACCAAATGTCCAAATCCTTGTTCTTTAAACAAATTAAAAGCCAAATTATAAATACGAGTTGCTCCAACTACATTGGTCTTTAATGTATCATGTTCTTTTTGCCAATCTAATTCAGAGTTTTCGTAACCAATTCCAGAACTATGGATTATAATATCTACGCTGCCTAATTCAGAAAGCAATTCATAAAATACTTTATTAATTTGATCAATATCCTGAACATCATTTTGTTTTATACTATAACTACCAGGGTTGTTGTTTTTTATTTCAGATAGCAATTCTAACCTCCTGCCTGTTATGACTACTTTATAACCATCTACAACTAAATATTCAGCAAGTTGTTTACCTATTCCTGATGTTGCACCAAAAACTATTGCATTTGGCATATATTAAGTATTTTTGTCAAGGTTATCGAAAATTCAAGTTTTTAAAAATACAGAAATATGTTCACAAAAGGTCAATTGATTTTTGGAATTCTATTTGCAATTGCATTTATTATCTCGCTGATATTTGCATATAGAAAAGACCTTAAACTTCATAAAAAGTACTATCCCGGAACGGTTTGGGTATTAATAGCCTTTATATCCTTTATTTTATTTATAGCTGCAATCAAATTTATTTTTACATAAAAAAAGCACCAAAAAGGTGCTTTTAAAATACTATTTGATAATTAGTTAATTTACCTCTGGTAAAAAACCATAATTGTTGCTATACTCTAACATTTGCTCTTCAAAAGTTTCAGGTTGTGTCGACATTAATCGCTGAAATTTCTCCATCATCATTTGTTTCCGGAACTAGAACAGGATTTACAAAACCGCTGTAAGGAGCAGATGTAAATTGTTTGTTTCGTTCTAATATTTCCGTATGTAATTCTTGATCAACTTTTACACCATATCCTTCAACTAAAGCATCGGCACCTTCATAATCACCTTCAGATTTTATTCGTTGTGTTTCACGTAATAACTGTCCGAATAAATCATGTAACTTATCATAATCGTTAATGTTAAAATATGTTTTTCCATCACGCGTAACTTTTTCAATAACATTATCTGCTTTTCCTTTTTCATAAGCCCAAGCAGAAACCAACTGTCTATTACGCATGTGTGCTTCTTCTACATCATCTCCTAAATTCAATCGAATTAATTGAGTCATTAAACCATTACGAATATACCCATCATAGGCAGCTTTACCAACAGATTTCCAGTCATCAACCAGTCCTAATTCCTGTAATTTAGGATTGTATAAATAATATAATCCAACTAAATCGGCTCGACCTTCTTCCAATGTTGATGCATAGTTTTTTAGAGTTTCTTTAGGTGTTCCTACTCCTGGATTTAATTTGTCCAGATGCATGACCAATCACTTCGTGTAAAGCTGTATGTAATTTATCCCCTAATTGTCCATGAGCTTTTTCCAGATCATATTCTTCCTCGTCATGAACAAATTCTTTTAATCGACCTGAACTACCTGCATTATTATAGGCATGAATAATATTTCCTAAAGAAACAGATTTACTTCCAACTGCTGCACGAATCCAATTTGCATTTGGTAAATTAACACCTATTGGTGTACTTGGAGATGCATCTCCAGCTTCTCCTGCAACATTAACAACTTTATAAGTTACTCCAACTACATTCTCTTTTTTATGTTCATCCATTAAGAGGTGAATTATCTTCAAACCATTGTGCATTTTCAGAAAGTACAGCCATTTTTTGAGACATATCAAAATCGTTGATCTGTACAATAGTTTCATAAGAACCTCGATATCCTAATGGATCATTATATACTTCAATAAAACTCATTGAATATAATCAATATTTCCTTCGGTAGCAGCTGTCCAAGCCACATTATAATCGTCCCAAGTTTGAAGATCGCCTGTTTTTATAATAATCAATCAATAATCCAAGAGCATTTCCCTGAGCTTCATTTTCTGCAACACCTTTTGCCAATTCTAGCCATTTAATCAATCTCATCAATCGCAGGACCATATAATCCTCCTGACTTATAAACCTTTTCCTATCAACTTGCCATTTTCTTTAACTAATTGTGAATTTAGCCCATATGACAATGGTTTGTCTGGATTTGGTGATTTTACTTTGGTATAAAACGACTCAACATCAGAATTAGTAACATTAGGTCAATAAAAATTTACAGCAGATAGACCAACATTATCAACACCTTTAGCCAAATTGACTTTTTTAGAATCTTAATCATTAAAAATGACATCAAAAGCTTCGCCTTCTAAAACTGTATTGGTTTCTTTTAATAGGTACGTTAAATAATCTGCTGAGAAATCTGGTTTGAATTTGTCATGCAGAATAATGATGATGAATTCCATTACTGAACCAAACTCGTTTTAAATAAGTTTCAAAAGCTTTCCAATCATCTGATGTCTTTATCACCTTCATAATTAGTATAAACATTTTCTAAGGCTTTTCTGATCTTTAAATTATGTCTGTAATTCTGATCCCAAATTATATCACGTCCAGATAATCCAGCTTGTGTTAAATAATAAACCAATTTCTGTTCCTTTAATGTCAGGTTTTCCCATCCAGGAATTTGGTATCTAAGTATTTTAACATCGGCAAACTGTTCAACATTATAGTCGAAACTCGCACTTTTTTCTACTTGGGTTAAACCAGGTTCAGATTTCGATTGTTCCTTACCACAAGATATTAAGAAAGACGCTGTTAAAGCGATAATTAAAAGATATTTTATATTCATTTTTTTGATAATTTTAGTATTGCGATGCAAAGGTACTATTTATTAGTTTAGAATAAAATTGATTATCTTTGATTTGGCTAAAATTCAACCTAATAATTATGAAATTTTTAAAATATTTATTGTTTTTAATGTTAATTGCAATAATAGGATTTGCGATTTATATTGCTGTACAACCAAACTCTTTTGAAGTGTCACGTGAAAGAACTATTAATGCTCCATCAGCTGTTCTATACGATAATGTCATAGATTTTAAAAACTGGGAATCCTGGTCTTCATGGGTTGAAAAAGAACCAGATTTAAAATTAATGTATCCTGAACAAACAAAGGGTGTTGGTGGGTCTTATTCCTGGGAAGGGAAAGATGGTCTAGGAAGAATGAAAACGTTAGCTACAACTCAAAATTCTACTATCGATCAAGAAATGCAATTTGACGATTATCACCCATCAAAAATCAATTGGACATTTGAACCCACTGCTGATAACAAAACCAAAGTTACTTGGAAAATGAATAGCGATAAAGTCCCTTTTATGTTTAAAGGCTTTGCTGCTGTTTCTGGTGGGTTTGATAAAATGATAGGTCCTGATTTTGAACGTGGACTAGAAAAATTGGATAGTATCGTAGTTTCTTGAATGAAAATATATAGTATCAATGTAGACGGTATAACAGAACATGGTGGTGGGTTTTATTTATATAACTACTACCTCATGTAAAATGGATGAATTCAAGACCAAAATGGTTGAAATGATGACTAAAATAGGTGTATTCGTAGAAAAAAATAATGTGGCAATGGCGGGAGCTCCTTTTGTAATGTACCACAAATGGGACGAAGAAAATAATGCTGTTATGTTTTCATGTTGTGTTCCAACTACTGCCAGAGTAATAACTACAGAGTCTGATGTTTTAACTGGAAAAATGAAACCATTTAAAGCGGTTAAAACTACTCTTAAAGGAAATTACGAGAATTTAAAAGAAGCTTGGGATACAGCAATGAAGTACATTCCTGATAATGGATTGGAATTTACAGAAAACGGTCCAATGATAGAGGCTTATTTAACCGATCCTATGACTGAACCAAATCCAGCAAATTGGATTACTGAAATTTATCTCGCAGTTAAATAATTAGTACTATAAACCTATAATTATTTTATATTGAAACAACTCTTATTAGTTTTTGTTGGTGGTGGCTTTGGAAGTGTACTTCGATATACTATTAGGAAAATACCTAAATAACCCTGAAAATGGTATTCCTTATGGAACTTTTGCTGCCAATATATTGGGCAGTTTGTTAATAGGTATAATTCTCGGACTTGCTGCAAAAAATGATACACTTACAAGCAATCAAACATTATTATTAGCAACTGGATTTTGTGGAGGATTTACCACTTTTTCGGCCTTTGCATATGAGAATCATGTATTCTTAAAAGCTGGTGATTTTACAAGTTTTGCCTTATATACAATTGGTAGTTTTGTTGTTGGTTTTTTAGCAGTCTTCTTTGGACTTTTTTTGGTAAAAAGCTTTTAATGTTTATCGAATGCTTTTACTCCAGCATTAACAGTTGCATCTAAATAGTTTTCTCTTGGTACAATTGGGCATGAATATTTATCATTATATGCACAATATGGATTATATGCTGTATTAAAATCTATAATTATAGAATCGTCTTCAGGAATATTTGACTTCAACATAGCGTCCACCTGCATAACTTCCTTCTCCGTTTGTATTATCCAAAAAAGGCAAAAATAAATAATCTTCATAACCTTCTTCATCTAAAATATCAAGGTTCTGATAGATATTTAATTGATGTGATTTTCCTTCTAACTGAAACTCTATAATTCCATATTTTACATAATTAGGCAACCTATCTGTTGTAGTCTTCATTTTAAAGGGCTTTTCATCTGGAGTTCGAGTAAATTTGGCAGTTACAACAAAAGTTGAATCAAATGGAAAGAAGTCCAAGCCTTTAAAGTTCTTCAGATCTTTCTTTTTTAAAGGTGATTTGGTAGCATCCTTGTAAAATGCATTCATTTCTTTTTGAAACTCTGTTTCACCTAAAACAAACTCTTTATCTTGATTACAACTGAATCCGAAAATTAATATAAGTAGAAGTAATAATTTTTTCATTTTATTCATTTGGATTAAATGATGGATTCAGAGATGGATTCAAATTCATTTGATATTCCTGTTGCAGTTTTTTAGAAAAATCATCAAACGTATTATCATCAGAAAATGCTTTTATTTTATCAGGATCAAATTGGCCTTTAATATAAAACACTGTAGTCTTTTCAAGCTTACTATCAAAAACAATTGCTTCTGTAACGACATTACCAAATTCCTTTACTGAGATTATTTTAGTATTTTCAACTGTATTCTTTCTAAACATATCAGTAAACTTATTACCTGCAACCAAATTCATTTCAGTCTATTAAACCTTTCTGATATTGCGTAGAAGATATTATTGAAAGTGATGAATTTAAAATCAGTTAAATTGTCAAATAAATTTTGCTCAGGAGAAATATTACTTAAAATAGCTTTCATAAAATTCGGCACCTGGAATGCTGTAACTCCAAGATCTGATTTATGCTCATTAAAAAAACTTTGAAAGCTTTTGCTGGATCCACAGGACACTAACAAAAAAATTATACTTGAATAAAGAAATCTATTTTTTCATCATTATGAATTTACCCTTAAAAATACAATTAAAATAATTTTTTTAGCTTTGACATATATTTAAATTAATACATGTTACAAAAAGTCACTTATTATAAAGTAAAAAACTCCATTCTTAACAGAAGTTGGATTAATTATTTGTTGTGACAATATGAATATAGAGTATTACAATAACTAAAAGTCCAGCAAGTAAGCTGGACTTTTTATTTTTATAAGACCAACTAATGAAATCATATTTAAAAATTATATAAATACATTTAAAGGACTTTCTAACGAAGTCTGGTGGCTTTCTTTAATAACTCTTATAAACAGAGCTGGAACTATGGTGGTTCCTTTTTTATCCTTATACCTAACAAAGAGTTTGGACTTTACACTTGCTGATGTTGGCTGGATAATGAGTGCTTTTGGTTTGGGATCTGTATTAGGCTCCTGGTTAGGAGGAAAACTTACAGATAAAATTGGCTATTATAAGATAATGGTATTTAGTTTAGTAATGTCGGGCATATTATTTATTTGCATACAATTTCTAAAAACATTTGTAGAAATTTCTATTGGTGTTTTTGTTCTGTTGGCAGTTGCCGATATGTTTCGTCCGGCAATGTTCGTTGCACTAAGCGCTTACAGTAAACCAGAAAACAAGACAAGGTCCGTTACATTAATACGATTAGCAATTAACTTAGGCTTCTCAGCTGGACCTGCTATCGGTGGCTTTATAATTGTAACAATGAGCTATGGAGGATTGTTTTGGGTAGATGGCATTACTTGTATTCTCGCTGGAATACTCTTGTTAAAAGTATTGAATCCGAAAACAACCAGAACTTTTGACGAAATTGTTGTTAAAAATCCGAAATCTGCCTACAAGGATACTTATTATTTAATATTCATGGCGGCCATGATATTATTTAGCATTTCATTTTTGCAATATTTTTCAACAATGCCACTTTATTATAAAGATGTGCACCTTTTAAATGAAAATAAAATTGGCCTTCTGATGGGATTGAATGGATTATTGATATTCATTTTTGAAATGCCGATTGTTAAGTATTTGGAAAATGGACGTTATAAAAAAACTACTTTAATTATAATTGGAGCGTTTCTTACTGGACTAAGTTTCCTGGTACTTAACTTTACCTCTTGGGTTGGAGTATTAGTAGTAGGGATGCTACTCATGACAATTGGAGAAATGATAGCTTTTCCTTTTTCTAATGCATTTGCATTGCAAAGGGCTAAACGAGGTAATCAGGGTGAATATATGGCATTGTATAGTATAGGATTTGCTATTGCCCATATTTTGGGTCATAATACTGGAATGCAGTTTGTTGATAGATTTGGATTCGATTTTACCTGGTATTCAGTGACAAGTCTAATGTTAGTTTCTATTTTAATTTTGTTGTTTTTAAAGAGAAGAATGGCTTTAAAAAAAGAATAATAAGAGAAAGATATTATTTCAATGGTTTAATTGCACTATTCTTTACAACATGAGAAAGCACGATTTGTGTTTTTGTTTCGCCATAGACAATCAATTGATCAATGAATTGTTCCAGGTGCTTTTGATTCTTCAATGCAACCTCCATTACAAAGTTCTCATTGCCAGTAATACGATAGCAGTTTATTACTTCCTCAAAAGACTTAACTTTTACCATAAATGGTTTTAACATACCCATAAATGCCCTTAGAGTAATAATTGCTTTTAGTTGATATCCAGCATCTAAGGTAGAAACCGAAGTTAAGTAACCTTCAATAATACCTGCATCTTCCATTTTCTTGATGCGCTCCGAAACAGCAGGAGAACTTACGCCTACAGTTCTACCAATTTCTGTATTGGATTGTCTTGCATTCTTTTGCAGGCAATTTAGAATCTTCCAATTAAGGGAATCGATTAACATTTAAAGAAATATAAGTAAATACATTAATAATTAAAGCAAATATACAATATTGATTTAATATTGAAAGTATTTTGTCATCACTTGTGAGTACATTTGATAAAAACGCTAAAAGAAAAATGTATTATAATATTCCTTCATATCTTTCAGATTCACCGATTTATAAAAAGGCTATGGATATTATTGTCCTTTCAAGGAGTATATCGACTTATCTTAACCAAGACCTTTCGCATTTAACTTTTGATGGAACTGAAGATCCTCATATATATTTTTCAGGAGATATTATTCAACAATCAGAGTCCTTAGCTCCTGAAATAGTAAATGCTGAATTAGAACGTTATTCTGATAAGAAGCACAAACACATAGCAAGTGTTGAGCGATTAACAAATATGCTTTATTATAATTGTAAACGATTAATGCATTGCAATAGCAATGGAAAAGATTATTTGCCGATTCTAAGAAGTGAATTGAAAAAATTCAGACAACTACAAAAAACCTGGAAATTATCTCTGTAGATTTTCTTCAGCAATAAACTATTTACATATTTCTTCTGTATTGTCCTCCAACCTCAAACAAGGCATTTGTAATTTGTCCTAAAGAACAATCTTTACAAGCTTCCATTAAGGATTCAAACATATTTTGATTATGAATTGCCTTGTCTTGAAGATCTTTTAACAATGCTTTACTATCGTAATTATTATGTAAATTTTTTAAAGTCTTAATCTGATTTTGCTTTTCTTCTTCAGTAGCTCGAATAACTTCAGCTGGCAAAATTGTTGGAGATCCTTTACTGCTTAAAAATGTATTTACACCAATAATTGGAAATTCACCAGTATGTTTTAGAGTTTCATAATACAAGCTTTCTTCCTGAATTTTACTACGTTGATACATGGTTTCCATAGCTCCTAAAACACCACCTCGTTCTGTTATTCTATCAAATTCCACTAATACAGCTTCTTCAACCAGATCTGTTAGTTCTTCAATAATAAATGATCCTTGAATTGGATTTTCATTTTTAGCTAAGCCCAATTCCTTATTAATAATCAAGTTGAATAGCCATTGCTCGTCGTACACTTTCTTCCGTTGGTGTTGTAATTGCTTCATCATAAGCATTGGTATGCAATGAATTACAATTATCATAAATAGCATATAATGCCTGAAGTGTCGTTCTAATATCATTAAAATCAATTTCCTGTGCATGTAAACTTCTTCCTGAAGTTTGAATATGATATTTTAGCATTTGTGATCTTTCATTTGCTCCATATTTGTGCTTCATTGCTTTAGCCCAAATTCTTCGTGCAACTCGTCCAATTACAGCATATTCCGGATCTACTCCATTAGAAAAGAAGAATGATAAGTTAGGTCCAAATTTATTAATATCCATTCCTCTGGATAAGTAATACTCTACATAAGTAAATCCATTCGAAAGTGTAAATGCCAAGTTGCGTAATTGGATTTGCACCTGCTTCTGCAATATGATATCCAGAAATAGAAACAGAATAAAAATTTCGAACATTATTCTGAATAAAATACTCTTGAACATCACCCATTAATCGTAATGCAAATTCTGTAGAAAAAATACAAGTGTTTTGTGCCTGATCTTCTTTTAGAATATCTGCTTGAACAGTTCCTCTTACCTGAGAAATAGTTTTTGATTTAATGCTCTCATAAACATCTTTTGGTAAAACCTGATCTCCAGTAACTCCCAGCAACATTAAACCTAAACCATTATTTCCTTCTGGTAATTCGCCATGATATTTTGGTCGATCTTTTCCTTTGATAAAGTTTTTTAATTTTTGCTTCAACTTCTTTTTCTAAATCATTTTCCTTAATATAAATTTCACATTGCTGATCGATAGCAGCATTCATAAAAAAGCCTAACAGCATTGGTGCAGGACCATTAATAGTCATACTAACAGATGTCATCGCATCTGCTAAATTAAAACCAGAATACAATTTTTTAGCATCGTCCAGACAACAAATTGAAACTCCTGCATTTCCAATTTTTCCATAAATATCTGGTCGATAATCAGGATCATTTCCATATAAAGTCACAGAATCAAAAGCAGTTGACAATCGTTTTGCAGGCAATCCCATACTCACATAATGAAATCGTTTGTTTGTTCGTTCTGGTCCACCTTCTCCGGCAAACATTCTTGCTGGATCTTCTCCTTCTCTTTTAAAAGGATATACTCCTGCAGTATAAGGAAATTCTCCAGGTACATTTTCCTGTAAAGTCCATTTAAGAATATCTCCCCAAGCTTCATATTTTGGTAAAGCATACTTTTGGAATTTGAGAATGAGATAAGGATTCTGTATGTGTTTCTATTTTTATTTCTTTATTTCGTACTTTAAAAGAATATATTGGGTTTTTATATTTGTTTACTTTTTCATTCCAACCTATAATTACTTCCCAGTTATAGTTGTCAAAATCTAATTTTACACGATCAAATTCAGCTATTAGAAGTTTTATAAAGTCTTTGTTTCTTGCTTCACTTTTACCAACAGACTGCAAGTCAATTCCAGATTTATCAAGTTCTGGTTTGAAACCAATCACAGATTCTAAAGTTTTATAAATTCCATATAATTTTTGTGCAACTTCAACTTGATCTAATCCTTTTTTATCATATGCTCTATTATTCTCTGATATTTCAGATAAATATCGTGTTCTTGCTGGAGGAATTACAAAAATCTTCTCACTTGTCTCCTCAGAAATTTTAAAGTTGATTTAAGTGATGCATTTGTTTTTTCAACAATCTTATCCATCACGGCTTTATACAACCTATTCATTCCTGGATCATTGAATTGAGATGCAATAGTTCCAAAAACCGGCAATTTTTCTTGAGGAATATCCCAAAGATTGTGATTACGCATGTATTGTTTTTTCACATCTCGTAACGCATCTAGTGCTCCTCGTTTATCAAATTTATTAATAGCCACCAAATCAGCAAAATCAAGCATATCGATTTTTTCCAATTGTGTTGCAGCACCAAATTCTGGTGTCATTACATATAAAGACACATCACTATGTTCTATAATTTCGGTATCAGTTTGACCAATTCCAGAAGTTTCAAGAATAATCAAATCAAATTTGCTGCTTTTAGAACCTGAACTGCTTCATCAACATATTTTGAAAATGCCAAATTAGATTGTCGGGTTGCCAAAGAACGCATATAAACACGTGAATTATTTATAGCATTCATTCGAATTCTATCACCTAATAATGCTCCTCCTGTTTTTCGTTTAGAAGGATCTACAGAAATAATTCCAATTGTTTTCTTTGGAAAATCAATTAAAAATCGTCTAACCAATTCATCTACTAAACTACTTTTACCTGCACCACCTGTTCCTGTAATTCCTAAAACTGGAATTTTTGAATTTTCATTTTTTTTATGAATTAAATCCAAAGTGTCCTTTGCTACTTCAGGAAAATTTTCTGCCGATGAAATAATTCTGGCAATAGCTTTGAGATTCTTCTTTGTAATAGATTCTAACTTCACCATTTAAGGTATCTCCAATGGCAAAATCAGATTGCTTCACCAAATCATTGATCATTCCTTGAAATCCCATTTCTCGACCATCATCTGGAGAATAAATTCGTGTAATACCATAATCCATCAATTCCTTAATTTCTTCAGGAAGAATTACTCCACCTCCACCACCAAATATTTTAATATGTTCGCTCCTTTTTCCTTTAACAAATCATACATATATTTAAAATACTCATTATGTCCACCTTGATAAGATGTCAAAGCAATAGCATTTGCATCTTCTTGAATTGCAGTATTAACAACCTCCTCAACACTTCTATCATGTCCTAAATGAATTACTTCAACTCCTGTAGATTGAATAATTCGACGCATAATATTTATGGCTGCATCATGACCATCAAATAATGATGCTGCAGTTACAATTCGTATTTTATTTTTTGGTTTATATGGTTTAATTTGCTCCATTCGTAAAAAATCAATTTTATTACATGCAATTTACGGATAATTCAAAAAAATCTATCATCTATTTCTGATTATCTAAAATTCTACAATGATTAATTACTAATCATTTTTAAACTATTTTTAATTTTTAAATGACATAGTTAATTATGAACAAAATAACACTCTTAATTCATTGTAAAGATCAATCTGGAATTATTGCTTCTGTTACTAATTTTATTGCAAATAATAAAGGAAATATTGTTTACATTGATCAACATGTTGATAGAGAACAAAATATCTTTTTTATGCGATTGGAAAGTGAATTTTTCGATCCCTCATTTTCTTTAGAATCTTTAAAAGAAGATTTTAATGAAAATTTAGTTAAAAGATTTGAAATGAAATGGCGTATTTATTCCTCAGAAGAAAAAATAAAAATGGCTCTTGTTTGTTTCTAAATATGATCATTGTTTATATGATATTCTTGGTCGTTATAATTCTGGAGAATTGAATGTAGATATTCCTTTTATTTTAAGTAATCACAAGGACTTAAAACCAATTGCCGATAGTTTTAATATTCCGTTTTATCATATTCCTGTAACCAAAGATTCAAAATTAAAGGCCGAAGAACAACAATTAAATTATTAGAAGAATATAATGTTGATTTTATTGTTTTAGCACGTTATATGCAAATTGTATCTGATAAATTAATAAGTAAGTATCCCAATAAAATTATAAATATTCATCATTCTTTTTTACCTGCATTTGTTGGTGCAAAACCATATCATTCTGCATTTAAAAGAGGTGTAAAAATAATTGGTGCTACAAGTCATTACATCACAGAAGAATTAGATGCTGGTCCAATAATTGAACAAGATGTTGCACATGTTTCTCATACTCATTCTATTAAAGATTTAATTGCTAAAGGACGAGATTTGGAAAAAATTGTTTTGTCAAATGCTATAAAACTTCACATTGACAGAAAAGTGATGGTTTATAATAATAAAACGGTTATTTTTTCATAATTAATTGAGCATTAAATTTATTTCAAAGATGAAAAAAAGTAAATCATGAAAAAATCTTTCTATATTTATAATATTAGCTTTTAACTCTTGTGCAGAATTACAGCAAGTAGTTAACCAATTGCCTCAAGGTGGAGAAATAAGCAATGCAGAAATTGCATCCGGACTTCGAGAGGCTTTAGATTTGGGAATTGATAAACAAGTTAGTAAATTGACCCAAATCGATGGCTTTTATAAAAATGAATTAGTTAAAATATTACTTCCTGAAGAATTACAAAAAGTTGATAAAACATTACGTGATATTGGTTTAGGTAGTTTAGCAGATGAGGGATTAAAAGTTCTGAACAGAGCAGCTGAAGACGCTGTTAAAGAGGCTACTCCAATATTTGTTAATGCCGTTAAAGAAATCACATTTGCTGATGCCAAAAATATTTTGTTAGGGAATGATGATGCAGCAACTCGATATTTAACAGGAAAAACCCAAACAGCTTTATACGATAAGTTTCATCCTGTAATTCAAAATTCATTTAATAAAGTTGGAGCTGACCAAATCTGGGAAAATTTAATAAATAAATACAATACGATTCCTTTTACAAATGATGTAAATCCAGATCTAACAGACTATGTTACGAATGAAGCGCTTGAAGGAGTCTATACCATGATTGCTGTTGAAGAAAAGGAGATTAGAACAAAAATTTCTTCCAGAACTACAGACTTATTGAGGAAAGTTTTTGCTTTACAAGATTAATATATCAATCTTTTTTATATAAACCGTCGAAGGCTATAGTTACATCAGTATCATTGGTTATGGTCTCCCAAAGTTGACGGACAGAGCCATCTTCATTATTAGTCCAGGTTAATCTATGTATATAAGATTTGCCATCTTTATTAAGGGCTTCATCTGTCTGCATTATCATTTTATTACTAACTCTTTTCCCTTTTAAATGTAAACTACCTCCTTGGTTATCTATCCATATCTGTTCCCACTGATCTGCTTGAGAGTTATAAAAATTATTACTTGTGCCGGTATAGTTTCCCTTAGCACTTGTCCAGTTCTCTCTTAAAATACAATTATCCTGAATCTTTTCAATTACATTTTTACCTGCCACATCTCCTTTAGGATTAGTTACAGTCCATGACCCAATCCAAAAATCGAATTCTGAATACTTTTCTGTACAGCATTTACAGCTATTTGTTTGAGCATTAACTTGTACCAAAAATAAAAATGCGATAAATAAAATAATCCGATCCATTGTAATTTTTGTTTTGTTATCTAAATATAATGAAATAATTGTGAACTATTTTTTTACTAAAAAAATGAAATATTAAGAAACTTTAATACAACTATAATATTTACTTAACAATAATTTAGCAGATCATGAACTATATTTGTCTTGTACAACACAAGAATTTCTCATTAAATTATTGTTTAAGTTAGTTAGTTAGTTTATGTTAAAGCCAGTTTTATAAGCTGGCTTTTCATTTTCTGAAGATTAATCTAACTCTTTTTGCATTTGTTGCTGCAACTCTAAAGCCTTTGTGGCCGAAGCTTCAGCAAAATCTTCATCTTTAGAAGCATAAATAATTCCTCTTGAAGAATTTATCAACAAACCAACATTTTTATTCATTCCATATTTACAAACATCTCTGTAAACTTCCTCCTTGTGCTCCAACTCCTGGAACCAATAAAAAACTATCTGGAATAATTTTTCTTATATCTTCTAAATATTCAGCTTTTGTAGCACCAACAACATACATTAAATTTTCTGAATTTTTCCATGTTTTAGAAGTTTCTAAAACCTGTTTGTACAATTCTTTTCCATCAATTGTTTTTGTTTGAAAATCGAAAGCTCCTTGATTAGATGTTAAAGCTAACAAAATCGTATGTTTGTCTTTAAAAGATAAAAATGGCTCTACAGAATCTTTTCCCATGTATGGTGCTACTGTAACACTATCGAATGCTAAATCTTCAAAAAAGGCTTTTGCATACATGGTACTTGTATTTCCAATATCTCCACGTTTTGCATCTGCAATTGTAAAAATTTCAGGATAGTTTTCATTTAAATAATTAATGGTTTTTTCTAATGCTTTCCATCCCTTTAATCCATAGGCTTCATAAAATGCAGTATTGGGTTTATAAGCAACACACAAATGATGTGTAGCATCAATTATCGCTTTATTAAATGCAAAAATTGGATCTTCTTCCTTTAATAAGATGCTTTGGAATTTTATTTAAATCAACATCTAATCCTATGCACAGAAAGGATTTTTTTTTATGTATTTGTTCTGTTAATTGCTTTGTTGTCATTCGTGAAAAAAGCCTCACTTTGAGGCTTCATTGTTTAAATTATATCTGTATTTGCTTTTAATTTTTCTGTATTTTCAGCCAACATGTAATTCATCAATTATTTTTTGAATATCACCATTTATAATATTTGATAGATCATAAAGTGTTAATCCAATTCTATGATCTGTAACACGACCTTGAGAATAATTATATGTTCTAATTTTGGCACTTCTATCTCCAGAACTTACCATAGATCCTCTTTTTGCGGCATCTTCTTCTTGTTTTTTGGCCAATTCCATATCGTATAATCTAGAACGTAATACTTTAAATGCTTTTTCTTTATTTTTATGCTGTGATTTTTGATCTTGACATTGTGCAACCAAACCTGTTGGAATCATGTGTTAAACGTACAGCAGAATATGTGGTATTTACCGATTGACCTCCTGGACCTGAAGAACAGAAAAAATCAATTCGAACATCTTTAGGGTCTATTTCTACATCAAATTCTTCAGCTTCAGGAAAAACCATTACTGTTGCTGCACTTGTATGCACACGTCCTTGAGTTTCTGTTTGTGGTACACGTTGCACACGATGTACTCCTGCTTCAAATTTTAAAGTTCCATAAACATCTTCTCCAATTACTTCAAACTGAATTTCTTTAAATCCACCATTGGTTCCTTCACTAAAATCTACTGTATCAACCTTCCATCCTTTACTTTCACAATATTTGGAATACATTCTGAATAAATCTCCAGCAAAAATACTGGCTTCATCTCCACCTGTTCCAGCTCGTAATTCCACCACAGCATTTTTAGAATCTTCAGGATCTTTAGGTATTAGCATAAACTTTATTTCTTCTTCCATCTAAGGAATACTTTTCCTTAGCTTCATCATATTGCATTTTAGCCATTTCAACCATTTCCGGATCACTTCCATCGCAATAATTTCTTCCGCTTCCGCCAGATTAGCTAATAATCCCTTATATTCATTCACGCTTGTCCATCAATATTTTTAAATCTTTATACTCTTTATTAAGTTGGACATATCGTTTTTGATCAGTGATAATATCTGGTTGAATGATTAGATCACTTACCTCATCAAATCGTTGTTTTATTATTTGTAATTTCTCTAACATGAATCTCTAAAAATTGTGATGTAAAAATACGATAATTTATGAATTGAATTATTAACACTCTACAGGATTGTAATGATTTAAAAAATATCCTTCGGATTTAATCGTTAATAAGATTATGCAAAAGTTTTCATCAATCATTTTATTTTACAGACCTTTCTTTGTTTGGTCTTTCGGAATAAATATATTAATGACAATATTTAATCCGAGAGTTATTCCTGTAATTGCTACAAAACTGATTTTAGTTGTTTTTCTGTGGTACTTTCTAAGTCAAATTAATGGGAAGAGACTGCTTAATTTCTATAGAAAAATTGGTGTTTCAGACTTTAGGTTATTTTCCACAGTATTTATAATAGATGTATTCATTTCAACCCTATATTTACTGTTAATAAAGGAATTTATTTGATTTCGAAAAAATTAATAACTAAGCCAATATAGAATATTTAATCAGGCTTAAAATATAACTGATTATATCTAAACCAGTAAGAACCCATTTGTATTACTTCAATACTCAAATACACCAAACTCACTTTTAATGGTTAATTTTTTAGTTTCTGAAGCCTCAACTCTACCAACAATTTGAGCATTAACATTAAATGATTTTGAAATTGAAATAATATCCTCTGCAATTTCTTGTGAGACACGTATAATTCCATTCTATGACCACAATTAAATACTTGATACATTTCTTTCCAATCCGTTTTAGATTGTTCTTGAATTAATTTAAATAATGGAGGAATTGGAAACATATTATCTTTTACGATATGAAAATTATCAATAAAGTGAAGAATTTTTGTTTGTGCACCTCCACTACAATGAACCATTCCGTGAATATCCTTTGAATTGTATTTTGATAGAATCTTTTTTATAATTGGTGCATAAGTTCTTGTTGGAGACAAAACTAATTTACCTGCATCGAATGGAGTGTTCTCAACTTTATCTGTTAATTTAACTTTTCCAGAATAGACTAATTCATCAGGCACTGATGCATCAAAACTTTCCGGATATTTTTTGGCTAAATATTTGCCAAATACATCATGTCTTGCAGAAGTTAAACCATTACTTCCCATTCCTCCATTATATTCCTTTTCATAAGTTGCTTGACCAAATGATTCTAAACCAACAATAACATCTCCTGCTTTAATATTTGCATTATCAATAACATCCTCACGTTTTATTCTAGCAGTAACAGTAGAATCTACAATAATTGTTCTAACTAAATCGCCAACATCTGCTGTTTCTCCTCCTGTTGAATGAATTGTCACTCCAAATTCTTTTAATTCTGATATTAATTCTTCTGTACCATTAATAATTGCCGAAATAACTTCGCCAGGAATTAGGTTTTTATTTCTACCAATAGTTGAAGATAACATAATATTATCTGTTGCACCAACACACAATAGATCATCAATATTCATGATTAAGGCATCTTGAGCAATCCCTTTCCAAACAGAAAGATCACCTGTTTCTTTCCAATACATATAAGCTAAAGACGACTTTGTTCCAGCTCCATCTGCATGCATAATAATACAATAATCTTCATTATCTGTTAAGTAATCTGGAACAATTTTACAAAATGCTTTGGGAAATAATCCTTTATCAATATTTTTTATGGCATTGTGAACATCTTCTTTTGATGCAGAAACACCTCTTTGACTATATCTTTTACTACTTTCGGAACTCATGGAAAATTATTATGGTGCAAAGATATTTATAAAAAAAAAGCATACAACTTATTTGTATGCTTTTAAATATATTTTAAATATTAATCTATTTCCAATCAGGCATTTTAGCATTTTCAAATAACTTCCGTAGATTCCTGTTGATTTATATTCGATTGTAAGAATATTTTTTTGAGAAACTACCATCATTTGATGTATTTACAAAATCAATTGAGCTTCATTTGGAGAAAACCGAGGATCCAAATCATTTGTTCCTGCAGATTTTCCATCAGAAACATTTTCTGAGAGTCATATGTATTAAAATCATAAATAAACATATTTGTATCTAGAATGTCTATATTCACTATTTTCATTTCCTGAAACATCATAAGTATATAAAAGCTTGCGATCCATCGAATGAGAAATCTAAACCTCCTGCTGCACCAGTTACATTATCCAAAATAATATCCTGAACAACTCCAGAAGTATTAATTGTGTAAATAGATACATTATAACCAGAGCTATTATTAGTTTTTAATGCAATTCTGGAAGTTTGTTCATTCCAGTCAACTTCTGAAATAAAATTTCCATCTGAGGTTTGATGTATTTGAATTAAACTTGATCCATCTGGTGATAATACGATATAATTTATCAAAACTTGGGTAATAATATAATAGTGAGTCATTACTTCCCCATGTAAAATCCAATTCTTCGAAATTAAACCCAGCTACTGGAACAGCATTGCTCACTTGGAAAACATCAGATCCATCTAAATTCATAGTGTATAATATGTGTTTGACGCTCCATTTGTTCTTAAAAAAGCTATTTTATTAATATTTGATGCCTTTCTTGGTCTCCAACTATTGGAATTTTCAGATGTCAATTGAACTTCATTACCATCGTCATCTCCAGAAAAAATCACATTATTTCCATTAATTTTTCTAACAAAAAAGAATCTATTATTTGGAAATTGCAATGTTTCAAAAGAAAAACATCACTTAAGGTAGGCTCATTAATATCATCTGTTGCAGATACTTGCCAAAAATACTTGAATCCATATTGTAATCCACTGACAACTGTATAAGTCGTATCAGTTATATTTGTAAACTCTAATACTTCAGAATTCAAATCGTTCAATATTTCAATAGAATATGTAATTTCATCCCCATCCGGATCAGAACCAGACCAAATTAATTGTACTTCCGTTTCCATGATCCATAGCATTGTCTGCTGGAGTATCAAGTACTGGTGCATCTGGTGGTCTGTTATTCGCCGTTTCAACATCCATTTCGAAAATAACATTTACAGTACTATCGTCCGTTATAGTAATACCTTCAAATTGAGTTAAATAACCATCTTTTTCTGCTTGAACTGAATAGTCATCAACAGTTAAATCTTGAATTTCAAAATTCACCTCAATGCATTTGTAAAAACAATACTAGAGGTAGGATTTGTAGATATTTTAACATTCTCCAATGGAAGAAATCACCAGACAGTAACTGCCGTACCTGTTAATTGTGCCTTGTACCTGTTAAGTTAATTTTATCTTCACTACAACTAATAAATAAAACTAAAAATAAAGACAAGTATATATATTTGAAATTAGTTTTCATCATTTTCAATTTTATTGGCATTAATAATTGTTTTATCATTCTTCTTTGCATCTCTTGCTGCCCTTTTAGCCGCTCTTCTTTGCTCTTTCATTATTTTAATGTTAAGCTTTCTTTGTTCTTTTTGATCCAAAATGTTTTTAATCTCTTCTATTTCCGATTTTTCTTCAGTTTGAGGTTTGTCTTCAATTTCCTTGTTTTTATCTTCGGGTTCAACGCGTTTGGATCTTCTGTTTTCTTTAAGAGCTTGTGTGTTCAACTTTTTTAATTCAATTAATTCTCTTCTTTTCTGACGTTCCAATAACCTGTTTTGATTGAATTTATTTTTTGGTTGAGTAAAATAAACATTCAATCCAGCACCAACACGATAGAACATATCGTCATTCTTACCTATATCTAAACCATCTAACTCATCATTAAACACATAATTATGTTCACCATAAATTGTCAATCCTATATTATTGGATACTAAATATTCAAATCCTACTCCAATTTGAAGTTTCGGATCTATAGAGTTAAAATCATTAAATGCATTTGTGCCAAATCCTCCAAATACATAAGGTGTAAACGTATCATAAGGTAAGATATTAACTTCAGCATTTAAATCAAAAGACATAAACCCATCATTAAAGACTCCTTCATTAGCTAAATTAAATCTATTATAATTAAAATTTATATTTAAATACGGCTTCAATATAATGTTTGTATCCTAATCCAGCACTAAACTCCAGTTCAGGGTTAGCAAAATCTCCATTCATGGAAGTGAACCCAAGCGACCCAGTTACAGCACTTTTTCCTCTTCGCTCGGTTAAAAATCTATTCATATAATTTAGTTGTTAAATCGCCTCTTCCTTTTCTAATTCATAATCTGCTACTAAAGCCTGAATTTCGGCTTCACTGGATTGTGGAGACCACAATTTATCTTTAATTCCTTCTATTATTAGAGACTCTACTGATTTTTCTATAGCCTCTGCTACAGCCATTTGCAATGGTTCATTTTTTGTAAACCTGTTTCAACTTCCAACAATCGTTTGAATTTTACATATTTGAATAAGCTTGCATCGACGGACTGCGATAGAATGGTTTTGGAAACATAAACCGTTTTTAATATTTTACCATTTTGTGTTGATACTGCTCGCAGATAAACTGTAATTCTGTCTTGTCTGTATTGTGTAGAGGAGCCAATTCCAAAGTACCGAGCTCCCACACCACCAGTTATGATATTAGTATCATAAGATACAATGCCTCCTTCAAGTAGAATACCAGCATATAAAAGTGGTGGTAACTGCGGTTCATCTGGATTGGACGTCTTTCTATATTCTTGTCTAGTAGACCTAATAATGTTACGTTCATTTAGAAAGGTTTGCCAGATTTTCTCTTTCAATGGGAACAAACCATTTAGAATCTTCAAGCGATTTAACCAGGATACTTGTAGCTCCCTGGGTTACAGCTGTACTAAAGGAACCTCCAACTTCTGATGGTTTATATTGTCCCGTTTGGTCCCTAAATTTATAAACTCCAACCACCACAGGCTCTTTTGGTGAAGCCAGTTCTTTAAGTCTTTTTGTAACATCTGTTGCTTCACCTATTCTTGCTTCTTGAATATCAACAGGTTGATTAAAATAAGTGCCACAATTTGTTAAAACTAATATGCCGAAAATGCTAAAAGAGTTCGCAAGTAATCTTTTCATAAGTAGATTTATTCTGGGATAATAACCTGAGTTTGTTCTCCTGTTTCTGTATCGAGAATTGTAATTACAAGACCTTCACTGGAAGGAAATATATCAATTGACAAACTCCCAAAAGTATAAGTTCCTTCTGCTAGACCACCGTCGTCAAACTGGTCATTAAACAAAGATCTGGAGACTAAATTTAATAATTGACTGTTCAAATTTTCTGTAAAACGTTCTAGTTCTGAATCTTCTTCTCTATCAGCATCTTCATTAGGATCTTCAAATGTGTTTTGTGATTCAGCAGAACTTAATAACCATTGATAATTAAATGTATCTCCACCAAAATTCGGGTTTCTCGGTTTATAGACCAATTGCTGACTGAACATTTGTCCTGAAAAAGCAAGAAGTATTATTATAAATAATTTTTTCATAATTTGGGTATATTAAAAATTATTAAAATTAATAGCGCGTAATATACGACTTTTCTTTCTTTTTGTTTTCAAAATACTGGTAAACTTTTTGAACGGAAATCTTCGCCATTTCATCGATATGCTCTTCATTTGAGCTGCCAAAAAACGAGAATATTTCTTGTTCACCGATTTTTACGTAA
>CAVYHG010000009.1:0-107178 GCA_963768245.1 uncultured Flavobacteriaceae bacterium | reverse complement strand
ATTGATAAACCTTTGGAATCTTTAATGATTCCATACTCTCCGAAAAGTAAGATCTTTGAATAAAACAGGGGTCCTTTCATAATTACCTATTTGATTAGTTGACTATTAATTGGTAAGTGCCCCTAAATATACACTTTTAAATTAAATGTTTTTGTTACCTATGCCAATTTTGTCGCAAATATAATGACCGTTTCGAACAATATGCAACTAACTCGTTCTTAATGAATTCATAAATTCTATCCGATTCTAAAGGCCCTTCAGATTTTAATTGGCTATCTAAAATTTTAACTTTTACGTTTTTTGCGACTACGCCGGGAATATCTTTAATTCGTTTATCAATAATATTAAAAGTAAATAGAGAAGGAACTGGATTAACAATTGTGTGTCCAAGTTCTTTTAAAATATTCCAAACTTTTATATTACTCCCAGTTGCTACAAGTATTTTTTGACTTAAAAATGATTCGTCATTAGTTTCTACCATCCAATTTTCATCAATTTTAGATAATTGTTTTAATGGTTTATTTTTTAATATCCCGATGTTGTGTTTTTCTAAATCATTTAAAAAACAATCAATAATAGTTTGTGATGAATCAGATTTAGGGAACATTCTTCCATCTTCTTCAATTTTAAGTTCCACTCCTCTGTTTTCAAACCATTGAACAGTATCTCCAGTCATAAATTTATGAAACGGACCAAGTAATTCTTTATGCCCTCTTGGATAATTAGTAACCAATTCTTTCGGATCGAATTCTGCATGAGTTACATTGCATCGTCCGCCTCCAGAAACTTTTACTTTGGTGAGAACATTACCGCCACGTTCCAAAATGATTATTCTTAAGTTGGGGTTTAGATCGGCTATATTAATAGCTGCAAAAAAGCCAGCCGCTCCTCCTCCAATTATAATAACATCGTACTTCTTCATTATTTTAAATCTACGTAAATTTAGAACTTATTTAAAACAAATGAGTTTGAAAAAAGTTATTGCACTCTTTATCCTATTAAATATAAGTTGTCATTCCCAAGATTTAAAAATATTAGCCGATCTTCCCAGTACACTTAGAGAAGCTTCAGGAGCACAAAAAACAAGTAGCTCTGATTTAATCTGGATGATAAATGATGCCGGAAATTCTCCGGTTGTATATGGAACTAATCTTAAAGGTAAAATTGTTACTTCTTTAAAGATTAATGATGAAAACAATGATTGGGAAGAATTAACAACTGATGACAAAGGAAACCTTTATATAGGTGATTTTGGGAACAACAACAATAAAAGAACCGATCTGGTTATTTTAAAAATAAATAAAGAAGACTTAGAAAGCACAGTTCCTCTTGAAACAGAAAAAATCTCTTTTTATTATCCGGATCAAGACAAGTTCCCTCCTAAAAAGAAAAATAGATACTTTGATTGTGAAGCGTTCTTTTATTTAAATGACAGTTTGTATCTATTTACTAAAAGTAGAGTTGATGACAACCATGGAAAAACCAATTTGTATAAAATTCCCGCAAAACCTGGATACCATGAAGCTTTGAAAATAGATTCGTATAATGCTTCGTGTGATAATTTTTCTTGTTGGACTACATCTGCAGACATAAGTCCGGACAATTCTAAAATTGCTTTACTAACACCTGCAGCTCTGTTAATATTCACTGACTTTAAAGGAGATAATTTTTTTAGTGGAGATGTAACAGAATACAAATTTGAATACATTACACAAAAAGAAAGTGTTTGTTTTAAAGACAACGACACAGTTTACATAACTGATGAATATACCTTTGGTATTGGAGGAAATCTTTATGAATTAAAATTAGATTGATTAAAGTTTATCAGAATCCAAACCCTAATTTAAATGCCAATCTAAGTCCATCATTACTATTAAACGCAGAAATATTACCTACAGCGAAACCAGCAAAATTAACAAATACTCCTCCTCCAAATGAGTTGTTCCATTTTTCTGAATTGCCGTCTTCAACCCAAACTCGACCATAATCTACACCTCCATAAACCCCAATACTAAGCGGCATTAGCCCAGTTTTTAAATTTGTAAAATTCCAACGCAAATCTGTTGATTGTACAAACGCTGATTTACCTGTATATCGTTCATTTCTAAAGCCTCTTAGTCCATTATTCGCACCAATTGAAGCCCCTTGATAAAATTGGAAACCGTCACCAATATTAACATGTGCTTTTACATGTGTCGCCAAAACCACTTTTCCAGCAGCTCCGAGTTTATAATCAATGGCCAATTCAGGAATAATATAGCCAAATCCCTTATTAGTGTCCGTATTATTCTTAAAGCCTGATTGAAAAGAGAATAGTAACCCTAAGGTTGGAAAACATCATTGTTCCTATTAACAAATTGATATTTAGTATCCACACCATAAAAATCCTGATTATCGAAAAGAGGATCGTCAGAAGACAGTGTTGCTATAAAACGATCTTCTGTGCGTTCAATCTTATGTGACTCATAACTCAAACTAGCAGTAAAACTACCACCTGCCCGTCCATGCCAGTATATTGAAGGTTGTGCTCTAAAAGTTCTGATTTTAACCCTATTATAGTCAAGATCGACATCAAGACCATCTTCTTCATCTGCTTCCGGATTTTCTGTTTCATTACCAAAACCAAAGAAGTTTACAGCATAATTGGGACTATTATAATGAATATTTATTCCAAGATTCGCATCTTTCAGAAAGTTCGCAAATTCCCCATAATAATCTAAAACATATCCACTTGTTGCGGTGTAATAACCAGCGGAAATTGTATTTTGTGAGGTAAACGGATTACGCTCAAATCCGAAACTAGTATAAGTGTTAGCAATCCCAAATTGAAGACCATCATCTGGGTTAAAACCAAGTTGAGGTGCAATACTAAAAGTATTATTCTTTAATTTTTTATAATCATATACATTTGATTCGTAATCTTCACGTAACTTATTGCGTCCTTTATTAGTGGTGAAGGTGTTTTTTTTAGATTGATAATCGTAATTCACAATCCCTTTCCCATTCTGAATATCATATGTGTCATTGTTTTGACCACCAATTAAACGCATTTTAATTGGGTTATCACCATTGCCAAAAACATGAAAAGTATCATCATCATCTAAACCATAGATCCAGATCTCTTTTGTTATATTTCCATCATATTCTCTTTGGTGAAAAATATCATCCTTTTTACCATTTTTTATTCTGTAAGCAGTTACTTTGGTTTTACCTTGTACCTGACGTTCTATTTCAAACCAATCATCCTTGTTAGTACCTTTTATCACAGCGAACCTATTTATTACAGCAAAATAGCGGTCTGAAATGGCTTGGAGGTTTTCTCTCCTAGCTCTTAAAAGGCGTTTAATCTCTTTAAAACTTTCATCACGAACTTCTTTGGGTATATTTAAAAAAGCTTGTTCGATTATTTCATCTGTTATGCCTTGTTGTATTTTTTTAACCTCGGAATCCCAAACCGATTTATCAGACAATTGAATAAGCTCCATATCTAAAGGATAAGGTTCCACATTTACCCCTTTTACATCAACCAAGTCTTCATCATATTTTCTCAGTAGTGCTGCTGTTGGCAACAAATTAACTGCAGTTCCTAGTAAAAATCCATCAGACATTTTTGAAAATGTCTGATCTCGATCTCGTGGCATTGGTCTATACACTTTTTTACCGTTCTCTTTAAATTCAATCCAACGCCATTGATCTGTATGTCTATCCCAATCACCAATTAGCATATCGAACAATCGTGCTCTGATATAGGAAGCTTCATCTATCACTAAATCTTCATCTTTATGTATTCGCTTCATCATATCTTCCGTACTAATAAGTTTATTTCTAAATCCAAAACTTGCTTTATCATTATGTCCTTCAGATGTGTGCTCTTCTATCATATATAACTCGTTGCCAAATTCGTTATTAAAATATCCAAGAGCATTCTGTTTTGGCACATAATAAAGTATTGGATTAGTATGATAAACTCCAACCGCATCTGCCAATGTTCCTACTACAAATGGTGCATAAGGGTGCGCTCCTGTAAAGACATCAAGAAGTAAGCTCTCTATTGATGTGTCATCAAATTGACCTTCAATATATTGATCTTTAAATGCAATTGCTTGCAGATACTGTACTGCATTTTTTCTTAGAGCCCTCATCACATACTGAGCTCCATTTTTGTCTTTTAATCGTAATGATTTTGATTGATTACCTCCTCCTTTTCTTATTGGTCTAAGTCCTCCAAAAAGTGTATCAAGATTAACTGTTGGTGCTTTCACTTCTTTACTGTAGAGATTTCTGTATCGATCTCCCCAAAGAAATTTAAAAAACCCTGTTTTATCAGTTTCGTCATTCGTGTATATAGATGACTTAACTTCCTTTGGAAAACTATTGGGATATGTTATTAATTCTTTTGCAGAATCAGATTCTAATACATTTGTTTCGAAAACTATCTTATTCGTCTTTAGCAGAAAAAAACTGCACATGGCTGGAACCATCCTTAAAAACCATTTAATTTGGCATAAGCCTTGAGCGCCATAAGAAAACAATCCACCTCCAACATTTCGAGTAGGGTTAGTTTTAGAACCCGAGCCGCTAACTATTTGTCGTAAATTATCGTCCACGATATATTGCAAATTATGATCATGGCCCGAAACTAAAATTACTTTTTTATTGTGTTGCGCTATAGTTACTAACCTTGTTTTTAACTCATTATATTTTGAATTTTGAAGATCGGTTGTACTAATACCTCCTGCTTTTCTGACTACATTTTTTAGAGTTCCCAAAATGGGTAATGGTAATAGATGGCTTCGAAAAGTATACTGACCTCCATGAGTTCCGTTAGAAAACATTGGGTGATGAATTGCAACTATTGTGGTCTTACCTCTGTTCTTTTTTATAAGATCACTGAATTCCTCTAAAAAACGTATTCGAGTTTTTACTTCACAGTTATCATTAATTGTTGGATGAAGATCCCAATTTGCTAAATACCAATGTGAATCAATTATTATCAATTCAATATTGTCGGTTAAACTTCTAGTTTCTATTGGACAACCGTTTTCGGGTAAAAAGGAATTCTTACCTAACGCGTCTTCTATATAGTCTTCTTGCCTCTTTAAGCCTTTTATACCCTTATTGTACCAATCATGATTCCCTGGAATAAAAATAGTTTTGCCGTTAAAACCTTTTAACTGTATTAATTTGTGCATTCAAACGGTGTTCGGCCAAATTACGATTACGCCTATTTTTTTGAGGCATCCCGAATTCATAAATGTTATCTCCCAAAAAAATTGCAGTACTATTTTTATCAGCATCATTAAGGGCCTTTTCAAAAGCCAATAAGGCAGGAGTCGATTCTCCTAAAGATGCATTACCTGCATCTCCTATTAAATAAAATGTATGTGCTATTTCTTTATCCTCTGGATTAGGAATATCATATTTTTTCTTTTGTTGTGGTTTATATGTTGCGCAAGAATGAACCAATTAATATAGTCATTAACAAGGTAAAAATCTTCAAATATTTCATGCTGGTTGGCTTAAAAAGAATTTTAAAGATAATAATTTCAAATAAACCAATGCTATGTAAATAGTCAATCTAATTGAAGAAACTATTATTAGAATAGTAAGAAATATTGTTTTGTTAAATAATTTTTATAAATTTAGTACTCCTCATAAATTTAAATTGCCATAGTATTTTGGTGTATTTGAGGAAACAACCTAACCCTAAGTTTATCTTTTGTCAAGTAACACCCTGTTAATAGGGTTGGAAATCTTTGTTTCTTTTTTGGCTGTTCTTATTCTGCAACAATGTTAGGTCGTAAAGAATAAGTATGAATAATTTTTTGGTATATAAAATAAAAGTTAACCTCGTAGTTCTATTGCTGCCTTTTTGGGTCTTATTTGCACAAGAGACCAATTCATCAAAGTGGGAAGAGAATTTATCCAAGGGTAAGGAAACTCTTAAGCAATGGTCAAACTAAGAAGGCCATTCACTTTCTTGAAAAGGCTTACGAAATGTATAATAGTTTAGAATACGAGAAGAAGAAGAATTAGGAGAATTGACTTCATACTGGGAAAATCATATTCACGTATGGGTGTCTGGAAAAGTGCTCTTAATTATTATAAAATATCCATTTTAAGTGCGAAAAAAATAAGAAATGACTCCTTATACCTCAAAAGGCTTAGTGGGTCTACAAATGTTTATTTAAGAACTGGAAAGTATGAAATTGGACGTGATACATTAATTTCATGTTTAAAATACTCTGAGCGATTATATGGTAAGAATTCTGAGGAATATGCTACTAACTTAAGATCTCTTTCCGACATGTATAAACGATTGGATGATTTCAAATCAGCTTTAGAAGACTACTTAACGAATCCATTAGTATTGTAGAGCGATTGTGGGGCTCAAAAAACTTAAAACTCTCGAGTTATAAAACTACACTTACACAAATTTATGCAGAATTGGGAGATTCTAATAGAGCTATAAAAATTCAGGATGAAGTCCTATCCTTTTATACTTCAGAGGAACATAAACAGTCTGAAAATTACGGTATAGCACTTTTTTCAAAAGCCTATTATCATGAACAAATTAAAGATTTTGATAAAGCAATTGATCTATACAAAAAGACAATGCAAATATTTGAATCGGGAAGTGTGGGATTCAATTACGCTAATGCCAACATTGGTCAGGCTTATACTGACTCCGGTAATTATGAAAAAGCCTTGGAATATATTTTAAGAGCTCTTGAAAAAACAAATCCTGAAGATAAGTCTTATAGCCAAAGACTTGAAAATTTGGCTTTCCTTTATGTTAAATTAGGTGATTACCGCAAAGGACAATACTATTATACACTTGCAAAAAAATGGATGGATAAAAAAAATAAACAAGAAGATCTTTCGTATGGTAAACTTCTTAATAATCTTGGAAAAATGTATCGTCAAATGGGTGATTTTGAAAAAGCGGAAGCTCATTTTAGAGAAGCCCTGGATATATTTTTGTTAAAACATACAGAAGATCATATTCAATATGGTTACCAGTTAAATGATTATGCCAATACCCTTTTCGAACTCAAACAATACGATGAAGCCTTAGACCTACTGCAGAAAAACATAGAGCTTAGCAAAAAGAATGAGCGTACAAATACTCAAGAATTTTTTAATTGGCAATATAACCTTGCAAACGCATTTAATAAACTGGAGCGCTACAAGGATGCGCTTCCTCTTGTTGAAGTTGCCTCTCTAATACAAAATCCATTCTAGGAGATGATCATCCTATTTATGGCAGAATGCTTAAAGGTTTAAGCCAATCCTATATAGGTTTAAATAAAATATATGATGCAATTCCTATTATTAAAACTTCAAATGACATATTTGTGCAAGAAATTGATAAGGTTTTTAGATTCCGGAGTGAAAAAGAAAAACGGGATTTTTTAAAATTGATTGAGGAACAATTTGAAGAAACCCAATCGATTCCTTTTTTGTCTAAATCTAATTCTCCAGAATTAAATATTATTAATATAAATAACCAATTACTATTCAAGGGTTTGCTCTTAAATAACTCGAAAGATGTCCTTAGTCAACTACAAAGTTTGAATGATCCTTTAGTTAATGATTCCATTCGGAGTTATCGTACCTTAAAAAAAAGATTGGAGAAAACCTTAAGTCAGCCAATTGAAGAAAGGATTCATAGTGCGGATAGCATAAAAAATGTTATAAACCAAAAGGAATCACAGTTAGTCAAACTTCATAGCTCTCGTTTAAAGAAAGGTCTTGATCTGCGAAAAGACTGGACATTGTCTAAAGAATCCCTAAAGGCTAATGAAATTGCCATTGAATTTGCTCATTTCGAAGTAATTAAAAATGGTCGAAACACCGACAGTATAATCTATAATGCCTATATCTATAAAAAGAAATGGAAACACCCAAAAATAGTTCATCTATTTGAAGAGAAGCAACTAAAAACATAATTAATGGAAGTTCTCGAAATACTCTATATACATCTCATGATCTTTTTAATTTGATCTGGAATCCATTAGAAAAATATTTAAACAATGTGAAAACCATATATTATTCACCTAGTGGATTGCTTAATCAAATTTCATTTGCAGCACTTCAGGCTAAGGCTGAAACTTTAATTAATCAGTACGATCTTATACAATTAAGCAGTACAGCTATTCTAAAGGACCAGCTTACTGAACCTCAATTACTTTCAACTTTGCTTATTGGCGGTATAAATTACGATTATTCAAAGATTGTTGAATTTGAAACCGTTTCCAATGACTTAGCTTATTTGGATACAGAAAGTTTAAAGAATAGCAAGGCTACTCGAAGTCGTGGTGAAAGCTGGAATTATCTAAAAGGAAGTTTTTATGAGATTGAAGGTCTTCAACAAATATTGAGATCCAACGGATTACAATTTAATGTTCTGTCAAAAAATAATGCAACAGAAACCAATTTTAAAAAATTAAATGGTAACAGCCCAAAAATTATTCATATTGCTACTCATGGGTTCTTTTTTGAAAACCAGCAAAATAGACAAATGCATCATGGTTTTGGACTGAATACAGAAGATCGCTATCGCTTTGCCGAAGACCCTTTGTTACGTTCAGGTATTATTCTAGCTGGCGCCAACTATGCCTGGAAACATGGTAGCAAACCTAATGATGAGGAAGAAGACGGGATATTAACTGCAATGGAAATCTCTAATCTAGATCTTTCTAATTCTGATATGGTAGTTTTAAGTGCCTGCGAAACTGGTTTAGGTGATATAGATGGCAGCGAGGGTGTTTATGGCTTACAACGTGCTTTTAAAATGGCAGGAGTCAATATTATTGTCATGAGTCTTTGGCGAGTTCCTGATGATGAAACAGCTGAATTTATGAACTTGTTCTACAACAAATGGCTAATAACAAATAATATAAGAAAGGCATTTACTTTAACCCAACGAGTTATGCAAAAGAAATACAAAGATGAACCAGAAAAATGGGCTGCCTTCGTATTGTTTGAATAATTAAATTATGAAAAATGAAAAAAAAAATTATATATTAGTACTCTTTCCTAGTAAGGCGTATTAATAGCAAAACTCCCAAGTTGCCTGATATTATTTAATTGAAAAAAAATTATTATGAAAGGATATGCTATTAAATTTGTGACGCTGTTTTTACTTGGCTTTTTTTGTTTGAATGTCACACAAAAACTTAATGCTCAAACAACTTCTGTTCCTGACGATAATTTTGAAAATTATCTGGAAACCCATGATTCAAATGGGAATGTTGTTCCAATAGGTGATTTAGCAAGCATGGGCGATGGGATTGATGGAAATGATGAGGTGCTAACAAGTAGAATTACTAATGTACTTGATCTTAATATTCAAAATATTAATATTTCTAGTTTTATAGGATTAGAGGATTTTACCTCATTGACTTCGTTCAATCATATAAATAATCAGGCTCCGACAATTGATCCTATTAATTTTGACGGCAACTTGTCATTAACTAATTTAACTATAATCAATTGTCCTTTCTTGAGTGAAGTTAATATCGATCAAAACATATTACTTGATGACCTTACTCTTGTAACTAGAGGAGAATTATTCACATCAATTAATCTTTCGAATAATACAAATTTAACAAGTCTTTCAGTTGCTGATAATGCATTAACTAGTGTGGATATTCAAAATAACCCTTTATTAACTTATTTAAATATAGCACTTAATCCAATAACAGAATTAGATTTGTCAAACTCCTTCCAATTGGTAAATCTACATACTTATGAATCCCAATTAGAGTTATTAGATGTCTCAAACAATCCTGAAATCGCATTAGTTAATGCAGATAATGGAGCTCTAAAAGCTGTTAATTTAAGGAATTTTGCTAATACTTTCTTGAGTACTGTTGATCTGAGCGGGAATCCCAATTTAGATTGTATTCTTGTAGATGATGTTACATTCGCTCTAAATGCTAGTGGTTGGAACCCAGGCACAGGGAACTATATAGAAAGTACGTCCTTCAGTTTAGGATCAGTAGCAAATGATGAAACTGTTTCATATGAATTTGGCAGTTCGTCAAATCAAATAGCATTGGATGCATGGATTGCAAATAACGGTGGAGCGAATGCTTCAAGTGATTGTGGGGAAATAATATGGTCGAAAAATATTAATATAATCTCTTCGCAAATAGAGACTAACAATATCATTATTTATGAAGTTGATTTTGTAGCAAAAGACGTATTTGGTAATTTCATTAGTACTCAAGGAATTTTTACAATTGAGAATGTAAATCCAAATCATTTTAATGACGAGATTTATGGAACGGGAGATGCTATTTGTAAGGATATATACGATTTAAATAAGGCAATTACAGATATAGAACCAACCGCTGATTTGTATTCTCCAGAAATTGAAAGTTTTTCGTTCACTAGAATTTCTAATTTTCAATCTAATGAGGGACCATCTGGTGAAAGCATTAGTGGCACAGATGTAGATTTTCCGGATTCAGGAGCAGGTTCATACTCTTACCTTTTTAAAGTTACTGTTCAAAAAGAAGTTGAAATTTATAATCCAGAACTTGGTGGATATACAATAGAGACTTTTGAGGATGAGGGAGAAATAACTATCAATAATAAAACAGTTCCATTTAATGCTGGAGAGGATATTACTACTTATATAAATCCATTGGATGAAGTAACAACAGATGACTTGACCAACAATTTAAATATTACCCCTGACCCCACTCAATTACCGCCTCAGTTTATTGAAGATGAAGAAACTGGTGATTTAGTTCAAGTTGATCCAGCTGAGTACTGGTATAGTGAAGATGAGTATTTAAATCCTCCTGAAGGAGGTCCGACTCCCCTTCTTATTAACACAAATGTTGGTCCCGGTACTTATATTTTTGACGCATCTGTACCTTTTGCCGCATGTTTCCCAACACCAGAAGAAGCTGAAGCCGCAATTGCTAAGGTAACTGTAGTCGGAGGTTATGAATTTGGCCTAGTACATATAGATAGTAACAATTTTAAAATAGTAGTTATTCCCTCTTTTGACACTACTGTAAATACTGAGGTTACCACTATGGAATTTACATTGATGTTGCCTACTGGAAGTAGTAATATACAAAATATATCAGGAAATATAGGTGGTGGCAACTGGAGTGTCGATAAAATTTCTGCGTCCACGTTAAGCACCCAAGGTTTGGGTGACGGCACTCGAGATGCTTTTGTTTTCTATGGAGATGTTAATGAGCCATTCTTATCACATACAGAAGGACAGCAAATTAATTTTTTATCCTTTTCGGTTGGGAGTCCACCTGGTTCTGGAAAAATCTCTTTCCTTGCTAATTCTGACCCTATTGCAATTGGTGCCAATGGTGCTTATAATAGTGTTTTTGAAAGCAATGTTGGTAACACTTTCTTGAGTGACAACTATTTTAGAATTGAACCTAGTTTAGAAAGTTTTGAATTTGCTACCTTAAGTTTATCTGATATAGAGTTTAGTGATGGGATTAGTGTGTATCCGAATCCTACAAAAGACAATCTTATTTTAAACGGAGATATTTCTGAATTAAGAACTGTAGAAATTTATTCTATTTCGGGTAGGCAAATAATTGAATTAAACAATAATTTCGAAAAAATAAATATCTCACAATTAGAATCCAGTATTTATTTTGTAAAACTAAGTTCAGAAAATTCTACAAAAACATTTAAAATAATTAAAGAATAACACATGACTAATAACAGATCTTAAAATCTTGACATAAGGTCTTTCTTATTTCAGCTTTGGAATAACCATTATCCTTTAAGAAAGAACTAATTTGTTTAATCTCACCTTGTTTGCTTTTAAATTCATCCTTGGTAAATATTTTAAATTTAAAGAAAGGTGTTTCCTTTGGTGGAAATCTGGTTTCTGTTATGGTCCATTCATATTCATTACCAAACTTGAATAAGTTGTCATCAACTGTCAGTGATATTGCAGTTGAAGGTGTTCCTATCGTAGTTGTTAATCCTGTCGTCACATCACGAAATATGAAGTAATAATCTTTTTCTTTATCTTTTTTTGGTAACCATTCAAAACGAATTTCAGAACCGGCAATAAATGCACTATCGACAGGATTCAGCTTTACGATTAGCTCCTCTCCACGATAAACAACACCGCTTTTTTTGTTGCGAACAGCTAAGGTATTGGTGAATCTCTTTCCATGCATAACTAAGTGAATTACGAAGAAAAGATGAGTTATTCTCTAAAGCAGGAATTTTTTCGAGATCTGAGTAACTGAACGTTCCTGAATCGAATAATTTAAAAATATCACCTTTATCATTAATAAAATGGATATTATCGCTTCTACCCATTGTCAATAAGGTATTTTTGTCCAATAAACTTCCTTTGGTAACAGATTTTACAGAATCGTTTACTTGCAAATACGGTTCTCCATTTACTCTGTGTACTACGAAACCATGCTGTGAAAATGCAAGTTGAAAAACAAAAAAGTTGAAAAGAATGAGAACTAATATTCTATTTATTTTAAATAGGTTTTCCATTTCTTTTGAGTTTTAGATTTTAAATAACGGGTTAAATGCTTGTAATATTTAAAGTAACTACCCGCAAGAATAATACCAACTATAATAAGCGTTGGTTTTAAAACCACATTCATTTTAAACAACCAGAAACTTAAAAATATTATAAATACTGAAATAATGAATTGAAAAGTCCGCTTTCTGGTCCTATAGCTGATCTTATATTTTCGATTTATCATCATGTAATAAATTGTAGAAAAATACATAGTCAAAAAAGTAATAATTACCAACCACGTATTCGAGATCGTGTACATGAAGTCATTTTTTATTAGCATACTTACGATATTAGCATGGATAGTTGCACCAAACATATCGGGTACACCTTTCCCCATTGTATACTGATTCAATGGTGTAAAGTGTTTATCCTCAATATCTGTTTTACTTCCAGTAGGATTTCCTAAATAACCGAGAATAACTATTTTATCCTTTAGAATTTTCTTTTTCTCATAATCCCTGAAATCATTATAGTCCAAATACTGAAAAGATTCATAATTCCCGAAGTAATTGACTGTATGTATTCTTTTTAACCTACTGTCATAATCATACTCCTCCCATTTATCCTGGAGATAATATTTCGCAATTTGAGCGGCAAAAGACCAATGGTCTTGACCATCTATTTCTGTATATCCTTGAAACTCTCTAACTACAGTAGTCGTCTCATCAAAATCAAATTTAACAAACCCGGATTTCTTATTACCAAAAAAAGGATGATTCGGAATAATAGAATTCTCATCAATGTCATACGAAGTAATAATATTGTCTTTTTGAAGCATAGAAGACAACATTGAATCGATATATACGATTTCCTTTCTATCTTTAAAGATCACATCTACACCGATAGCCTTTGGTTCAGCTTCTATAACACGTGATAATAGTTCAACTATTTCTATTCGATCATTTCCTGCATTAACCAAAACTATATCGGTATTCACTTTTGTTGTATCATGAAATTTCTCAGAATAGAAGACATCCAGAAAACTAAAATCGTAGAATGCTTTATGAATTGGGTTGAAAAACCTGAGATTAAAAAACAACAGGACCAATGATAGTAAAATAATACTCGATAATATGGTCGAAAAAAAAGAATCTCGTAAAAGTAATTTTGTTTTATTCTTCATAGAATTGTAAAAGAACTCTAATATATAGATTTAACAATTGCCATGCAAAATATTAATTTTGGTAAGTCTATTTATACTTCACGTTACACGTCTCACAGGTATAATCATCTTTTGTTAGCGTGATCTTATCTAATTTTTTGACTACGTCTTTTATAAAATTATTGTACGTCTGAGATTCTGGTTTAGCATCTTTAGATTTAATTATCTTAAAGAATTCACCTTCCCATTCCTGTTTTCCCCAACAGTTCGGACAAACGCCTTCAGGTGCTAATCCAGTTTCTTCTTTATTTAGCTTTTTATTAAAATATGTTGCTACATTATCAAATAATTTCATCTTTTATATGTTTAAATTATTACCAAACACAATAAACTTAATCAATTTTTGTGACAATTAAATTTATTTTAATTTATCTGCATGAAGTTTACGCAGCTTTGCTAATTTTGGTGTAATTACAAAACTACAATACCCTTGTGTTTGATTATTTCTATAATAATCCTGATGATATTCTTCTGCTTCATAAAAAACATCTAAAGGACTAATTTCAGTTACAATTGGATTATCAAAATATGGTGAGACTTCTTTTATGACCACTTCAGCAATTTCTTTTTGAGCTTCATCATGATAATAAATAACCGAACGATATTGTGTTCCGCGATCTGCACCTTGACGATTTAAAGTTGTTGGATCATGAGTCGTCATAAAAATAACCAAAATGTCTTCATAAGAAATCACATTAGCATCAAAAGTCACTTGAACCACTTCTGCATGCCCGTTAAACCAGAACAAACCTCTCTATATGTTGGTTTTCCAGGAGCATTTCCTCCAGAATAACCAGAAACTACTTTTTCAACACCTTTTACTTCTTGAAATACAGCTTCTGTACACCAAAAACAGCCACCACCAAATGTGGCTAATTGTAAATTTTTAGTTGTCATGAGCTTCCTCCTTCTCTAATTGCATAGATTCTGAATTAATACAATAACGCAATCCACTTGGTTCCGGACCATCCGGAAATACATGCCCTAAATGAGCATCGCAGGTATTGCACATCACCTCAACGCGAACCATTCCAAAAGAAGAATCCTTTTCATACTTAATGGCATTTTCCTTTATGGGTTGTGTAAAACTTGGCCAACCTGTTCCAGAACTAAATTTTATTGTAGAATCAAACAAAGGTGTATTACAACAAACACAATTGTATTTACCTTCATCGTAAATACTACAAAGTGCTCCACTATGAGGTGCTTCTGTACCTTTTTGTCTTGTAATTCTGAATTGCTCTGGAGTTAATTGAGTTTTCCATTCGGATTCTGTTCTTTCAACTCGTTTATCTGGTTTAGGATTTCCATTAACTGCGAAATCCATTATATCTTTCCAATTTAACATTGTTTAAAATAATATTATTAATTAATATATTTATTATTGCTTCTTGGTCGAAAGAAAGGATTTTTCCTTTCAACGACTAATGTTGTCGACTAAGTTAATATTTTTGATATGCTTGAGCTCATAAATAATTCTTAAATTAGTGCATTAATTACCTTATGAAAAACCTATTAGTAAAAGCCGAAAAATATGTGATTTCATTCTTAAATGAAAATCTGGATTCCTCCTTTATATATCACAATATAATCCATACAAAGCGAGTAGTTGAAAAAACGAAAGAATTGATAGATGGCATGCAGATAAAGGATGAGGATGCGAAACATTTGATTCTAGCTGCATGGTTTCATGATACTGGATTAACAAAAGGCTGTGAGAATCATGAATCGGAAAGTGTTGTAATAGCAGAAAAATTCTTAAAAGAGCAAAAAGTATCTGATTCTGAAATCAATTCTATAAAAGAATTAATTCTTGCAACTAAAATTGAGTACCAGCCAAGGAATGTTCTTGAAGATCTTATTAGGGATGCAGACTGTTCTCATTTGGCTAGTAAGAATTTTAGTAACATGACGGAATTACTTAGAAAAGAAGTAGAACTGACTTCGAAAAAATCCTATAGTGAAACTGAATGGTTGCATGAGAATATTGAGTTCTTTACTAAAAAACATAGATACTATACGGATTATGCTTCAGCTCATTGGGATAAAGCAAAGGGTAAAAACCTTTCACAGTTATTAAAAACCGATAAAAAACTGAAACGAGATGACGCTAAAATAAAACAGAAAAAAGATGAATTAAGTTTGAAGAAGAATAAAGTTGCAACACCTGAAAGAGGTATTGAAACCATGTTTAGGGTAACTCTTAGAAATCATATAACACTGAGTGATATTGCTGATACCAAAGCCAATATTCTATTATCTGTTAATGCAATTATAGTTTCTTTGGTTTTGGCTAATTTAATTCCAAAACTTGATAATCCTTCAAATACTTATTTGATTTATCCAACCGTAATTTTTGTCTTGTTCACAGTAACTTCAATGATATTATCTGTTTTAGCAACCAGACCAAATGTTACTAGTGGAAAATTCACAAAAGAAGATGTGAAGAATAAAAAAGTAAATTTATTATTCTTTGGGAATTTTCATAAAATGAAACTTCAGGATTTTGAATGGGCCATGAACGAAATGATGCAGGATAAGAACTATTTATATTCATCCATGACCAAAGACTTATACTTTCTTGGTAAGGTATTGGACAGAAAATATAAAATACTTCGTATAACTTATACGATATTTATAATTGGAATTATTATAAGTGTTGTTGCTTTTGCTGTAGCATTTAAATATGCCAGTGGAACAATTTAGACTTTAATTTCTTTCATTAAATCATCGTAAGTATAAAATTCCTTATCGTCTTCATTCTTGTGATATAATACACTTACTCGAATTGCTTTTAAGCCAGTAACAGCTTGTAGATCTTCTAGTTCAACAATTTCTGCGTCATCATCTAAATAATGTTTGGATTGCAAGAATTTAATATATCGTAAATATTCTATTTCATCCTGTTTTTGCGAATATACAATAGTAATCTTTCCTTTTTGTGTAATGCGCTCTTTTGTACCTTTAATATAGGCTTTATCTACACGTTTTTTAACAATTTCATATCGTGCATTATAAGTTCCATCTACATCAAACTGTTTTTCATCCATTCTAAAACTTATGGTCAATGGCTGACTAAACACCAAAATCATTGACGCAACATCCAAAGCAATTGGAAATTCTGACTGATTCTGGTAATATGCATTTTCCATTTCACACATCACTTGCAATTGCCAAAGCCTAAGATTATACAAGTAAATTGGATTAAAACTTTTATCTCTGGTTATAGATTCTCCTATATACATATTATGTTCAACACCATCAGTCTTAAAACGCTCAAAAAAATGAGGATACATCTTTTGGGCTTCTTCCTGCTTTTTATCTAACATTGCAGCCATATTCTTATTAATATCAGAAATGGTATTATCATAATTCTTTCTGTGATGATATAAGGAATTAACCTTTTTGCTTATGCTACCAAAGTAATTCTCTATATCTGATGTTAAAGTATTAACCTTCACTAAATGATTGAAAATTGTTTCAATTTCTGAATTTAGGAAACGGGAAATTTGTTGCTCACTATCTACCTGAAAATTATTTTCAAGATCCATTAAAAATTCATCTATTTGAAAAATTAATTGTTCATAAATAGGAAGAGACTCTATTTCCATCGCATCATTCAAGATTTGCTTTGCAGCCAATAATTGAAGGGTTAAATCCTGAGAAGTTGCTTTATTTCTTGCTTCGGAAGAGCCTTTAATATCTATTTGCCCATATAATGGATATATATTTTTAAATGCAATTTTATTAAAAGCGACTTGATTTCCATTAAACTGTTCTTTAATAAAATTTTTAGCTTCTTCTTCAAATTTCCAATAAACACTTGGATGTATAGAAGTACATTCTTGCTGAATAATTGCTTCTATAAGATTTTCCTCCTCCTCTTTAGAACGCTCTACTGCTGAAACAATATATGGCATAACATCAACCAACTTATTAGCATTAATGCTATTTAAAACTTTAGGTTTATTAGAAACCAATTCTAAAACACCAAGTAATCCTTTATCATTCGCTATAGGAGCAAAAATTGCACTTTTAATACCTTGTTCATGTAAAGTTTTTATATGAGGTGCTTTCCCTTTTGATAATTCATACATTCTATCTACATCTGAAACCGAAACATATTTATTTTCTACTAACAATTGTTTATAAGACCATTTACAAAGGGCTTCTTCACATAGTATTATTCTCTAATTTATTTAATAAATAACTATTCATTCCATTTCCATAAACATGTTCAAATGAATCCCTAGTCTTATTATAAATTGAGAATCCAACTCTTAAATCCTTAATATTAAGCAAAGACTCAAAAATCTCATGGAAGCTTTCCATAAAATTCTGATCTTTACGTTTGTCCTTTCCTATTAAACTTGATTTTATATTTGAAATAGATTGATCGTCAGTTACATCAAAAATATTTGAGATGACAAATCCCTTATAAACGTAACTATTTGGTGGAAATTTTTCTTTCCAGATTTCGATATTGTCAAAATTATCTAATAATTCATCTACGTCTTTTTGAGTAATTTTTGGAGCATTTTCAGTTGGTGTGATCTCAGTAAAATCTGCATTATACAAAATCTTATAATACCTCATTATACCATTAGCATCTGGTATTTCATAGAAAAATGGTCGTTTAAAATTTAAATTGTAACCATAACAAAAACTAAGGATTATTGTACAAGCAATAATATAAATATCATCTTCAGGCATATTCTTGATTTTGAGTTCAAAATCATTACCAGCATTTTTTATAATATTTTTAAATCTTTCAGATGAATTAAAAATGAGATTGTGAAATGGTACTGAAGCCGTTTTAATTTCATTTAAAGTTAAAACTTCACTAAATGAATCCTGGAGAATAAATCCAATTTCCTTTTCATATTTTTCCAATATGGACATATCACTAAAGCCTTCTCTTAAGACAGGATATGGCTCTTGAGTCTTTAGAATTCTTATAGCTTTATCTGCAATAAATTTATCATCACTTTTAGCAAGTTTTTCGTAATGCTCTAAAAATTTATTGAAGCTTACTTTAAGAGTAAATGGGGATTCTATGTTATCATTTATGTCTTTCATTGCAGTTGGTTGGAATTTTAAAGATACAAAATCTCTGAAATAAGTTGGTTTAGTCGTCATAATTCAAAATTCTTTACAAAGATATTCTTATACAAGACGATCCTCTATAACTTAAGTTACAAAGTTTTTTAAATAAAAAATCGCAATGTTTCCACTACGATTTTTTTAGTTTTCAATTTTAAGAAATTACTTCTTTTCTAACAGGATAATTTTATGTTTTGAATTAGAAATAACTTTTCCATCTTTAACGATCATTTTTTGTCCAGAATAATAATCTAAAACCTCATCTCCATTATTAAATACAGTAGATACATCAATAGTATTTTCTCCTTCAAGTAAATCTAAAGCTACAACAACTTCGTCCTTGTAATCTTCATTTGAATACGTCCTTAAAAAAGTATATGGTTGTTCTGAAATCATATTGTGTTTCCCTGCACCAACAGCTGGATGGTTTCTTCTAAACTGACCTAGTTTATACCAATGGTTTAAAATTTCTTGTTGAGCATTCATATCATCCCAATTCATAATCGAACGTAAATTGGCATCTCCCACTGCTTCTTCTACAACTAATAATCTTGCCATTTCATCTCCATAATAAACCTGAGAAGCTCCAGGAGACAGTAATAATTTAGTTGCTGTTTCAAATGGTTTTTCACGATTTGGATCGAAAGGACTTCCATCATCATGAGAACTAAGGTAATTTAATACGCTGTAACCTTTTAGGTCATTATTTAGCTTATGATCATACTTTCTAAATAATGTTTCATATTGTAATTCTTTTGCATTCCATTTGAATTCAAAATTGATTTGCTGTGAAAACATATCATCAAAATAATTCACCTTCTTATCTCCAAAATCAAAGAATTTACCACCACTTATTCCGTAATTATATACTTCTCCAACTAAATAAAAATCATTATCATCCAATACTTTCGTTGGATTGGATTTTTTGTATTCTGCAAAAGCATAATCACATTCTTTTTTAAACTCTTGCCAAACAGTTTCTTCAGTATGTTTTACGGTATCACATCTGTAACCATCAATTCCATAATCTGTAATGTAATCTGTTAACCATTTCATGATGTAAAATCGTGGTGCTCTTGGATGTCCTGTTCTTTTAAAAAATTCATCTAATTCTGCTACTTCTTGGTCATAACGACCTTCTGCTTTCCATTTTTCAACTAATTGAGGTGGTAATTCTACTTCCTCATTACTTTCGGTTTTAATATCTGGAAGGTTTTTAACTAATGTACAGGTAATTGTGTTTTCGTAATTGCTATACTGACATTGAGGTTCTGTTCTCACCCAATCATCTGGCCAAACAGGATCTTTTTCTGTAACTGGACCTGTATGATTGATGACTGCATCCAAAATAACTCTAATTCCTTTTGCATGAGCAGCTTCGACCAATTCTTTTAGATCTTCTTTGGTTCCGAAATTTGGATCGATTGCAGTCCAATCTTTTGCCCAATAACCATGATAACCATATGTTACTCCTGTCCCTTCATCTGTTCCTCCATGAATTTGCTCAACAATTGGTGTCATCCAAATGGCATTGATACCTAAATCGGTGAAATATAACCTTCTTCAATTTTTTGAGTGATACCTTTAATATCTCCACCTTCAAAACCACGTAATTTTCCTGTTTCTAAATTCCTATCAAAATTAACATCATTTGATGTATCTCCATTGTTAAATCGATCTGTTAAAAGAAAATAAATATTAGCTCCTTCCCAAACAAATGGTTTTGAAAATTCATTAGACACCTCATCTATAGGCTCTGTTTTCTTTTTGTCTTCGCAATTAAATAAAACTGCAAAACTTAATAAGGCTATTAATAATCTCGTTTTCATTTGACTACTGTTTAATTTTAAGAATGAATGATTCTAATGGTTTTATATCAACTCTTACTCTGGCTTTACTGTTTTCAACTTTAAGAGTTGGAGTATATGTTTTGTATAATTGATCTTCAACTTGATATTCACCATCTTTTAAGTTCCATTTTTCAATGATATCTTGTGGTAATCCAAGTTCAAAACCATAAGTGTTTTCATGCATTGAAATTTGAAATAACAATCAATTTTTCATCATCACTCCAACGCACAAATGATAATACTTTATCGTTATACCATTCTGTATTTTGACGGTTAAAATGATGAATGTCCTGATAATTTCCTGTTAAAGCAGAACTGTTAATTGTAAAATTTAAAAGTCGTTTGTAGAAATCTCGCAATTCCTTTTCCTCGTCAGTAGATTGTCCACCATCAAACTTTTTATCATTTACCCATCGTTGCAATGTTGGGCACTCCAACATAATCAAAAATCGAAGTACGTGTTGGATTTCCAAATCCTGCATCTTCTTCTCCTAGCTTCACCAAATTCCTGTCCAAAATAAACCAATGTTGGTGAAGTACTAATGGTTGCAGAAACCACCATTGCTGGTTTTCCTTTTTCTGCATTTCCGGCAAAATCAGGACTTGCAATACGTTGCTCATCATGATTTTCCAAAAAGTGAAGCATATGATGTTCAATATCTTTAAAGTCTTCTTGAATTGGCGGAATATTATCTGTGCTTCCATGACCTTGCATCACATGTTTTAATAGTATCATACAACTGAACTTTATCATACAGATAATCCATTTTTCCTTTTTTAATATAATCTCTATACAAACTCGGATTGTAAACTTCAGCCAATAAAAAAGCATCCGGATTTTTCATTTTGATTGATGAATTCATATAACTCCAAAATTCAACAGGAACCATTTCTGCCATATCATAACGAAAACCATCTACACCTATTTCTGTCCAATACAAAGCAATATCTCTAAATTTTTTCCATGAATCTGGAACCGTTTTATCTTTCCAGAATTCAAAGTGTTTTTTATAATCTTCATTATCAAAACCATCTGGTAATTCATCAAAATCTTTTTTACCATCTGGACTTACACCATAATTTACTTTTACGGTTTCATACCAATCGTTAAAATCTGGTTGTGATAATCGTGATCCATTTCCTGTCCATTTTGCTGGAATTTCTTCAAATTTACTATCAGACATTGGATGTTTTTCTCCACCTAAGGGTTGATATCCATTTAGAAATTCTGGAACTTTAAATTCTTCTCCTGGATTATAATAAAAGTTATTATTTACATCGATAAGTTACTGTTTTATCATCTGAAGCTCCAAAATCTTCAACCCCTTCAGGATTTGTTAAACTTTGATAATTACGTGCCACATGATTAGGAACAATATCAATAATAACTTTTATTCCCGCTTTATGTGTTCGTTCAATTAACGCTTTGAATTCTTCTAATCTATTTTCGACATTTACAGCTAAATCAGGATTTACATTATAATAATCCTTAACAGCATAAGGCGAACCTGCTCGACCTTTTACAATATCTGGATCGTCATTTGAAATTCCATATTTTGTATAATCTGTAATAACATCGTGATGAGGCACTCCTGTATACCAAATATGTGTTACTCCTAAATCTTTAATTTCTTTTAAAGCTTTGTCTGTAAAATCATTAAATTTCCCAACTCCATTTTCTTCTATTGTTCCCCAAGGTTTATTGGTTGTATTTGTATTTCCGAAAAGTCTTGTAAATACTTGATAAACAACAGTTTTATGTGGCATTTTTTCTTGTTCTTTAATTTTTGATTGGTTGTTCTTTTGAATTTTGATTACAGCCAAATATTGCAGCAATGATAATTAGTACAACAAAGATATTTGTTTTGTTCATTTGACTATTTTTTTAGTTTTATTTTTAGTTCTATTTCTTCTGAAGTATTCCAAATTACAGGAATTTTCAATGTTTTATTTTGAGAATTGTAATTGTATTCAAGCTTTTTTACGATCTAATTTGATATGTTTTGGGTCCTTGTCGATATTGTGAATTATCAAATTGATTTGCTTTTCTTCTGATTGATAATTTTTACCAATTTCAGCTTCAAATTCAATTTCAAAACATCGTTTTTCTTTTTCAAATTCAAATTCCAAAATTTCGTATTGGCCTTTTTCAAAAGCATTTTTGGTCAATCCATCATCATTATAAAATTCACGTTCACTTTCTTCTATTGATTCATCATAATAATAATGCAAATCGAAGTTTTTAATGAATAATCATCTGTAGTTTGAACCAATTTTGCCATTGGAATAAAAGCACCTGCTCTTACATAAGTTGGAATAGAATTTTCATTTAGTTTTCGAATCAATTTTGTTTGTCCTCCTTTTATTATTCATCATGTATAAAAATCAAACCAATACACTATTTTTAGGAAAATAAACTTCTTGCTTCTTTTGCTACCTTGATCAATAATTGGTGTTACTAAAAAATCATTTCCCCAAAAAGATATGTTGACGTAATTGGTTAGCATTTCTGGCAGAATCATCTTCAAAAAATAATGGTCGCATTAAAGGTGTTCCTTTTTGATTATTTTCAAAAACTAAATTGTAATTATAAGGCAACAATCTATAACGCAATTCAATAGCTTTCTTTGCTAATTGTTTTGTTTTTTCTTCTCTAAAAACAGGTTCACTTGGCACATCTTCTTGTGCATGTGGTCTGAAAATTGGTTGAAAAACACCATATTGTAACCATCGTATATACAATTCATCATCTAAGATTATGCTCCTGCAAATCCACCTAAATCAGAATGCATATAACCTAAACCTTGCATTCCCATTTGCAAGTGCAATTTCTGGTTGAGATTGTAATCCTCCCCAAGTTCTGTTTACATCTCCAGACCAAGGAATCATTCCATAACGTTGTGAACCAGAATAACCTGCTCGCATTAAAATAAAAGGTCGTTCGTTTGGAAAATCTCTTTCATAACCTTCATATACCAATCTTGCCCAATCGTGTCCATAAATATTATGAACTTCATCTGCTGTTCCTGTATGAATGAATCAACTCTGAAGGATGTACTTCTGGCTCTCCTAAATCTCCCCAAACTCCTTTTACACCTTATTCTGCCAAATCTTTATAAATGTTCCAAAACCATTTTTCGCCTTTTGGATTATAAATATCTATGATTCCTGTATTTCCAAAATAGAAATCGTAATTTGCATGGATTTCCAATAGAATCTTTTGCTAAAACATCTTTTTTAACAGCTTCGTCCCATCGATTGGAAGTTGTTAAAACAAAAGGTTCTGTAATTAAAATGGTTTTTACACCTTTATCTTTAAAATCTTTAATCATTTTTTTTGGATCTAGGAAACGAATCTCTGAAGCCAATTCCAGATTTCCCATGTGCCTTTAATGTCTTTACCAAACCAATAAAATCTAGAATTACAGCATCAACTGGAATTTCTTCTTCTTTAAATTTATCAATGGTAGCTTCAGTTTCTTCTTGTGAATGATAACCAAATCGACTTGAAAAATTACCCAAAGCCCAACGTGGTGGCATTGGTTGTTTTCCTGTTAAATCTGTATAATTATCAATTAAATCATACCAAGAATCACCAACAATTACCTGATAGGTTTTTCGACCAGAAATGGTTTCATAGGTCAATGTATTATCCTTTTTACTATCTAAATCTAAATAACCAATTGGTGCATTATCAAAATGAATCATGTATTGTTTGGATGACATTACAATAGGCATGGTAAAATTCATTAATTCGCGATCGTTTTTCATAACCATAATGTGCTTTGTTATATAATTCAAGACGATTTCCTCGTCGATTCATTCCCAAAGCTCGAGCTCCTCCTCCATATAAGATTTCATCTTCTGTTAAATTGAATTGAATGGTTTCAAAATCATTGGTTTTTCGATATCCATTTTTTTCTGAAATAACTTCTTGATCCTTTATACCAATAAGATATTTTGAATGGTTCTTTATTCATTCTTACGCTGAAATCATCAGATGAAAATGTCACATTGCTATCATTTTCATCTATATTGCACATTCAATTCAGATGGTTTTAAAACCACAGCATGTGATTTTTTATTCAATTCTTCTCCATTAGGAACAAAAGTGGTTTCTACCATTTCAGGAGTATAAAATTGAATGTTGTAATAGCCATCATTAACATCAACCTTAAATCTATTGTTTGGTAATCTTGAAGCCTGTTTAAAAATTCGATTTGGTTTGATGGCTGATTTAAAAAGGAAAAGCAAAGCCTCTTCAAATTCAGATCTCCAAAATGCCTCGTTATGCTTTCCTTCTGGAACAACTTTCGAAACTATTTTATCAGATGGAAAACCTTTAGCTTTCATTATATCAACCATATTATTCATGTCTTTAACAGTCTGGTTGATTTCCTCAAATTGAGTGTTTCCTCCTTCTTTTCCGCCAGCTAATAAGTATATTTTTTGGTTTTTATCAAGTTTGTTGTTTTTAGCAAATTCATTGATTTTTGGAGCATACCAAAATGCTGGTGAAAACACACCAACCTTACCAAAAACATTAGGATATTTTAATCCTGCATAATGTGAAATTAATCCTCCCAAGGAACTTCCCATAATACCAGTATTATCTGCATTTTTAAAAGTTCTGTATTTTGAATCGATGAATGGTTTTAAGGTCTTGGTAATAAACTCTAAATAAGCATCTCCTTCTCCAATGCCATATTTTGGATGAGTCGTAAGGTGAGTATTCATTCAACCGCTTGTCTGCTCCATTATCAATGCCAACGACTATCATCTTCAAGTTCTTGTCTTCATAGAGTTTATCTAATGTTTCATCAACCTGCCATTCTCCTGAATATGATGATGATTCATCAAAGATATTTTGACCATCATGCATGTACAAAACAGGATACGACTGGTTCGAAACCTTATAATCTGGTGGTAAATAAATCCAAATACGTCGTTCTCGATTGAGTTGTGGAATAACAAACGAGTCAGAAATTACAGATACATTTTTACTTGCAGTTGATTTATTTTGTTGCGCATCAATACTAGTCCAACTGGCAATTTTAACATAAACAGTATCGATTTCTTTTTTAATATTATAGAATCTGTTTTCCCGTTGACTTCCATCAGAATTATATTCAACCAAATCCCAGGAACCTTGAGTAAATTTATATGCTATACTACTATCTTTTAATGGAATTGAAATTGAATAACCATTATCTGTTTGGGTTAATTTATACGATTCATTTCCTCCAGACCATCCTTCAAAATCTCCTGAAATAAAAACCGGTTTTGAATAATCATGATCATCAGGGACCTCATTAACCACAAAGGTGATTTGAGCTGAAATTGTCTGAGCAAACAGAAAACCAAGAATTAAAAGAATATTTATTTTTTTCATTTTTTTGTCATTCTGCGCTACGACGCAGAATCTATTTAAAAGTGGATTCCGCATCAAGTGCGGAATGACAACTTATTTCCTTTTTGTAGATAGTATAGTTATTCCTTTTTTATCAAATGTTATAGAATCCTTCCAAATAAACACTTCATCAGTAATGATATTTTTCAATGTTTTACCGTCTAAACCAATTTCATCATATCGTTTTAAATCGATGGTTATTGGTTCTTCATTTTTATTGATCATTACCATAACAACTTCATCTTCATATATTCTAAATAGCACATAAGTTCCCTTAAGTGGTGCAAAATGAATGGTTTTTCCTTCATGAATGGCCTTACTTGTTTTTCTATAATTCAAGCACTTTCTTCATGAAATACTGCATGTCTTTTTGGTCATCAGTTAATCCTTCACCTGTAAATGCATTTACAGTATCTCCTTTCCAACCTCCAGGAAAATCAGTTCTTATTAAACCATGATCTCCAGGTTTTGCAGTATCGTTCATTAAAATTTCTGTACCATAATATATTTGTGGAATTCTTGGTAAGGTCAACATATAACCTATTGCCATTTTTGTATTGGTCAGATCTTCATTCAACTGTGTATAAATTCTGACTCATATCATGATTATCTGGAAAAATCATAATATCCTTTGGATTTGGATAATTAAAATCATTTGCTAATCCTTCATACATTTTAACCAATCCTTTATCCCAGGATTCTTCTTCATTTAATGCTTCCACAATTTTTCGTTGCATTGGAAAATCCATTGTAGATTTTAAATTAGATTCATAACCATCTTTATTATTATGACCTGTTTGCCAATAAGCAACCAATAATGGATTGTAACTCCATTCTTCACCAACAATTGAAAAGTTTGGATACTCATTCATAATAGCTCCTGCCCAATCTGACATAAAATGCTTTATCCGGATATGGATAGGTATCCTGACGAATACCACCAAGTTCCAAAGTTTCAATCCACCAAATACTATTTTGAATAATATATTTTGCCATAAATGGATTGTGTCTGATTTAAATCTGGCATTGCAGATACAAACCAACCATCAGTCATTTCCATTTTTATCAATTTCTGAAGCATAAGTATCTTGATTGGTTGTTCGTCTATGATTCGAATTAATGTTGGTTTCCCAATTCCAGTTATCTATATTGTCTTCATAGTTTTTTTGATTATTTACCCAATCATTAAAAGGTAAATCTTTCATCCACCAATGTTCTAATCCACAATGATTAGCTACCTGATCCATGATGAATTTCATACCTTTTTCCTTCAGTTTTGATGATAATTCATGATAATCATTCAAGTGTTCCAAATCGTGGATCTACTTTATAATAATCTGTAATTGCATAACCATGATAAGAGACCTTGTGCATATCATTCATTAAAACAGGTGTTGGCCAAATAGCAGTATAACCTAAATCTTCAATATAATCTAGATGATTGATAATTCCTCTTAATATCTCCACCATGTCTTGCATAATCATCTTTTCTATCAATTTTCGTTTCTTTTAATCCTTCAACAATATCATTCGATTCATCTCCATTTGCAAAACGATCTGGTGTAATTAAATAAATAGCATCTGAACTATTAAATCCTTTATATTCTTCAGATGATTTTTCCCGTTCTTTTAATTCGTAAGTATGTGTTTTTTCGTCTCCATTTTCATTTTTAAAAACAATATCGAATTTCCCTGCTTTTGTAGATCTCTGAAATTTTTAAATCAATAAATAAATAATTTGGACTATCTGCTTTATGAACCTTTGATCAATGGATACTCCTGAATAAGTAATTTCTGGACTATAGTTGCCAATATTATCCTTCTTTAACTAAAAGTTGCAAGTGAGTTATCCTTAAATCCAATCCACCAATTTGGTGGTTCAACTCGTTCTAATTTTGAATTTGATATTTTATTAGATTCTTTTGATGCCATAGGTTTTTCGTTGTCCTTACATGAAATAATTGAATAAAATCATGAGGCTTAAAATTAATTTGAAACCTAATTTCATAGTATGTTTTTTAAGTTATACTTTATACTGTTATCATACTATTTGGGGAAATAGTAATTAATTTATCATTTACCAAGATTTGTAAATCCTCTGTTCCGTCCAGTTCAAAATTAGTTTCATTTTGACTAACATTCACCTTTAAAATCTGATCTCTAAAATTAACTTTAAATGAATACGCTTCCCATTGTTTTGGAATTTTTGGGTTAAATGATAGCATATCATTTTTCACTCGCATACCTCCAAAACCTTCTACAATACTCATCCAAGTTCCAGCCATAGAAGTAATATGTAAACCTTCATGTACTTCGTGATTATAATCATCTAAATCTAATCGTGGATGTTCTTAAATAAAATGTCATAAGCTTGTTCCATTCTATCTAAGTTTAGCAGCTTGAATACTATGTACACAAGGAGACAAGTGAACTTTCATGAACTGTAAATGGTTCGTAAAAATCGAAATGTCGTTTCTAATTCTTCAGTTGTAAAATCATCTTCAAAAAAGTAGAATCCTTGTAAAACATCTGCTTGTTTAATATAAGGTGAACGTAAAATTCTATCCCAAGACCATTTTTGATTGATTGGTCGTTGTGATTTGTCTAAATCTGCAACTGTAATTAATTCTTTATCTAAAAATCCATCTTGTTGTAAATAAACTTGATGCTTCTTCAGAATAAGGAAAATACATATTATCTGCAACTTTTTTCCATTCTGATAATTTCGGCTTCAGATAATTTTGCTTTATTCATGATTCTGGTATAATCAGAATTGATAATTCATCTTTTACTTTATTCAATATTTTCAACAGTATAATCTATACACCATTTTGCTATATAATTTGTATACCAATTATTATTTACATTATTTTCATATTCATTTGGTCCTGTAACTCCAAGAATAACATATTTGTTTTTATCTGTTAGAAAATGTAGCTCTTTGATGCCAAAAACGAGCAATTGCAATTAGAACTTCCAATCCTTTTTCAGGAATATAACTATAATCTCCTGTATAATCTGATGATAATTATAAATAGCAAAAGCAATGGCTCCATTTCTATGAATTTCTTCAAAAGTAATTTCCCATTCGTTATGGCATTCTTCACCATTCATGGTTACCATTGGATACAATGCAGCTCCATTTGTAAATCCTAATTTTTCAGCATTTTCAATGGCTTTTTCTAAATGATTGTAACGATATTCTAATAAATTTCTTGCTACATTTTGATCTTTGGTTGCCATATAAAATGGAATGCAATAGGCTTCGGTATCCCAATAAGTACTTCCTCCATATTTTTCACCTGTAAATCCTTTTGGACCAATATTTAATCGTGCATCTGTCCCTAAATAGGTTTGATTTAATTGAAAAATATTAAATCGAATTCCTTGTTGTGCTTTTACATCACCTTCAATAGTAATATCTGCCATTTCCCAAATTTTTGCCCAAGCTTGTTTTTGTTTATCTAAGCAATTCATCAAAACCTAAATTGATAGCTTTATTTAAAGCATTTTGTGCGGCATGAATTAACTCGTTTTTATCATGATTTCTATCAACTGTATAACCTCCAAATTTATGAATAGTAAATGTTTCTTGTTGTTTGATTGATAATTTATATATAAAACTGATTTTGTTATCAGTCTTTATAACTTGTGGTTGCAGTCCAATATTTTGATCATTTACAAAACACTCGGATTGCATAAATGTGCAAGTATGAAAATTAGTTTTCATGGTTTGTGCTTCAATAAATGCTTGGTTACTTTCGACAGCTAAATTTGAAATATTCCAAAATTTATCATCCCAATTAGAATCTTCATTTGTAATTCCAGCATCTAAATAAGGTGTGATAACTAATTTCTGCATCAGAATTTAAAGGTGTTACTGAATATTCAATAGCTCCAACTTCATCTAAATCCAAGCTTAAAAAACGTTTTGCTTCCACTTTAATTTCATTATTATTTTGAAGTGTTGCCTTAAAACTTCGCGACAACCAACCTTCTTTCATGTTCAGTTCTCTTCTGAAAGTTTTCCACTTTTTTACAAGTGAATAAATCGAGTTGTTCTCCATTGACATTAATGTCTAATTCCAATCCAATTTGGTGCATTTAATACTTTTGCAAAATATTCTGGATATCCATTTTTCCACCAACCTACTCTTGTTTTATCTGGATAATAAACTCCTGCAATATAACTTCCTTGAAATGTTGTGTCCAGAATAATGTTCTTCAAAATTAGCACGTTGTCCCATAGCACCATTTCCAATACTAAAGAAACTTTCTGAAGATTTAACATTGTTCTGCATCAAATCCTTCTTCTATGATTGACCAATTATCTGGTTTTATATAATCTTGGTTCATTTTCTAATTATTTGTCATTGCGAGAAATGAAATGACGTGGCAATCTTTTAATTAGATTCCTTCACTTCGTTCGGAATGACGATTATCTTCTAATTAACTCTTTTATAAATTTTTTCTCTATTTCTGTAAAATCTTTAAAAATATAATCGGCTTCGTGAAGCACTTTCTTATCTCCAATTCCAATAGAAATCATTTTGGCAATATTTGCTGCTTGAATTCCAGCAACTGCATCTTCAAAAACAATACAATCTTTAGTATTTACTCCTAATTGTTTTGCAGCTATTAAAAATACTTCTGGGTCTGGTTTTGCTTTTGTTACATCATTACCATCTACAATGGTATCAAAATAGGATAACAATCCTACTTTTTCTAAAATTGGTTGTGCATTTTTACTTGCTGAACCTAATGCAATTGGCTGATCTTTTTTCTTTAGATACTTTAAAACCTTTTTGACTTCTGGAAGAATTTCTGATTCATCCATTTTATCGATGTAAGACAAATAATCTACATTTTTTTCTATCATCCATCTATCAAACTGTTCTTGTGTAGCTTCAATTTTACCTAATTCCAGTAGAATTTCTAAACAACGTTTTCGACTTACACCTTTAAACATTTCATTTTGTTCTTCTGTAAATTCAAAACCTAATTCGTTTGCTAATTTTTTCCATGCTAAATAATGATATTTTGCAGTATCGACAATAACACCATCTAAATCGAATATAAATCCTTTTTTATTCATTTACTTCTTTTGTCACATTATCACTTACTCGTAAGGATAGAATTCCAGCCAAAATCATTGAAACACCACCTATAAACAAAGCATAAATGGTTCATTATTAAAAAATTTGGAAACCAAAAATCCTAAAATTGAGGCTGCAACCAATTGAGGAATTACAATAAAGAAATTAAAAACTCCCATATAATATCCCATTTTAGAAGCTGGTAATGATCCTGATAACATAGCATAAGGAATAGACAAAATACTTGCCCATGCAATTCCAACACCTATCATTGGTAACCATTCTAAAGTTAATGTTGTTGGATTACTAATAAAATAAATAGACATTAACCCTAAACCTCCTGCAACCAAAGCTAAAAAATGAGTAAATTTTCTACTTGTTCTTTTAGCCATAATGGTAATAAAAATGCAACTGCTGCTGCAATAATATTATAATTCGCAAACATTTCTCCAACTTGATTTGCTCCTGTATTATATGCTTCAGAAGTTGTATCTGTAGTGCCATAAATATGCTCGGTAACTGCTGGCGTCATATAAATCCACATAGAGAATAAGGCAAACCAGGAAAAGAATTGAACCCAGGCCAATTGTTTCATAACCTTAGGCATGGATTGAAAATCATTCATTATGGTAACAAAACCACTTTTAAAGTTTTTGGCTTTTTGCATCAACCCGGAAATGATCATGGCAATGCCACCAAAACTTAAAAGTCCTAATGTTAGTACATAAAGATCTTTTTTTAGTTCATATCTATAGATCAAATAACTAAAAACAAGTCCGATTAATAAAACAATTAATCCATTTTTAAGATGAGATTTACCATTTGATACATACCAGTCTTCTGTTGGTTCTTCCTTTTCAAAATTCTTCTTTTCAGCTTCTTCAAAAACTTTCATTTCTTCAGGGGTATATTCTTTAGATCTAATTACCGTCCATAAAACAGCAACAAGAAAAACAACCCCACCGATATAAAATGAATATTTAACAGAATTAGGAATTATTCCTTCGGTGCTGTATTAGCTACTCCAAAATATGTAAAAATTAATGGAAGTTTAGAAGCCACATAAGCGCCAATTCCGATAAAAAAACTTTGCATTGCAAATCCTTTTGTTCTCTGATGATCTGGAAGATTATCTCCAACAAAAGCTCTAAAAGGCTCCATGGAAACATTAATTGATGCATCCATGATCCATAGCATACCTGCTGCAAACCAAAGGAATGGCGAATTAGGCATTACAAATAATGCCAACGATGCTAAAATAGCTCCAACCAAGAAATAAGGTCTTCGTCTTCCCAATTTGGGATGCCAGGTTCTGTCACTGAAATAACCAATTATAGGTTGAACTATTAAACCCGTTAAAGGAGCTGCAACCCATAAAATTGGGATATCTTCAATCTCTGCTCCAAGAGTTTGAAAAATTCGACTGACATTAGCATTTTGAAGGGCAAAACCCATCTGAATTCCCAAGAATCCGAAACTCATGTTCCAAATTTCCCAGAAACCTAGTGTACGCTTTTTCATTATAGTATATTGTTAGTTAATACTATTTTGACAAGCGAAAAAACTTATCAAAACTTTGTGAGAAGTGAAAATATAAGTTTTGATTTAGCCACAAAGATATAAAAGTTTTAGCTAATTTTTATTTTGTAGATTCTCTTTCAATTAATTCTGTATTAATAACTACAGTCTGAAAATGTTCTTCATAATTCTCATTTTCTAATTTATCAATCAATAACTCTGCAGCTTTTTTACCCACTTCTTTACCATGTTGACTTATAGTTGTTAAACTTGGATACGAATGTCTAGACAATACTCCATCTGTAAAGCCAATAACTTGAATATCTTCTGGAATTCTCATTTTAAATTTTCGTGCTACTTTCATTGCAGTAATGGCATATAATTCATTTACTGCAAAAATTCCATCAATATTCTTATTATTTTCAAATAATGCATGAATTTCCTTCTCAATCCCTTCTAAATATTCCTCCGTAATTAATTTGTCATCAACTTTTAAAATTAAACTCGCTTTTGGTTCAATTTTATTCGTGCGTAATGCCTCTAAATATCCTCTGGTTCTTAATCTACCTACATTAATATAATCTTTGGTTGTAATAATTGCTATATTTTTACAGCCACCTGAAATGAGTTTTTGAACAGCATTTTTTGCACCCTCAAAATCATCAACAATCACTTTATCACAATTTATTTCATCTACAATTCTATCAAACATAACAATTGGTATTCCTTCTTCAATATTTCCTTGAAATGATGATAATCCTGTTGCATTAGTGTTTCTTTTGAAATAGAGAGAATAAAACCATCAATACTTCCATTTGCAAGCATTTCCATATTTAATACTTCCTTATCAAATGATTCGTTAGATAATCCTACAATTACATTATATCCTCTTTTAACTGCAATTTCCTCTATTCCATTTATAACCTTAGAAAAAAAATGATGCACAATATCGGGTATAATAATTCCAATTGTTTTTGTCTTTCTGTTCTTTAAACTAAGAGCAATATTATTTGGTCTGTAATTATACAATTTAGCAAATGCTTTTACCTTTTCTCTAGTGTCTTCACTAATCTCTACACTATCCTTTAAAGCTTTGGAAACAGTAGATATTGAAACATCTAATTCTCTGGCAATTTGCTTTAATGTAATTTTAGTCTTCATTCTTTGATTTAATCATTAAAACTAACTAATTTTGATAGATTCTTAGAAAAGTAGACAATATATTCAAAATTTAACATAAAGTTATTAACACGAAAACGTTATAGTGATATTTATCATAATTAAAGTGGTCACTATTTACATAATTTTAACTCCGAGAAGTGAAAATATAACAAATAACTAACAAAAAATAATTTTAAAATTATTGTATGAAAACAACTTTGAATGGCTTACTGTTTATTTTGTTTTTTGCGCCAGCTTTAATTTTTGCGCAGAATTCAGTAACTGGTACAGTAACAGAACAATCATCTTCTTTGCCTTTACCTGGAGTAAATATCATAATTAAGGGTACGTCTACAGGTACAGCAACAGATTTTGATGGTAATTATTTAATTAATGTTAGCAATGGAGATGTTTTAGAATTCTCTTATGTTGGCTATGTGACTCAAGACATTACCTATAATGGGCAATCTACAATTGATATTCAAATGGTTGAAGATGCTGCACAACTTGATGAAGTTGTGGTTATTGGTTATGGTACAACAACTAAAAAGGACGCAACAGGATCAGTTGATGTGGTTACTGCTAAAGATTTTAATCAAGCAGTAATTTCTCCAGATCAATTACTACAAGGTAAAGCCGCTGGTGTAAGAATAACAACTGCTGGTGGACAACCTGATGCTGCTCCAAACATTAGAATTAGAGGTGGGGCTTCACTATCTGCAAATAATAGTCCACTTATTGTAATTGATGGGATTCCATTAGATAATGGTGGTATTGCAGGTGTTGGAAACCCATTAAGTTTGATTAATCCAAATGATATTGAAAGCTTTAGTATTTTAAAAGATGCTTCTGCAACTGCAATTTATGGTTCACGAGCATCTAATGGTGTATTGATCATTACAACTAAAAAAGGTACTTCAGGTGATGTGAAGTTTAATTTTTCAGCAAGAACATCTATAAGTGATATTCGGGATGTGAATCAGGTAAATGTAATGGATGGTAATACATTTGTAAGATTTGCTCAGAGAATATTTCCCTGATGATCTTGGTTTATTAGGTGTTCCTGTTGGTTCTGTTAATACTGATGAAGAAGTTGCTCAAATAATCAGTACTCCTGATGGTGACAGGGCAATATATAATACAGATTGGCAAGATGCCATATTTAGAACTGCTGATTACCAATGATTATAACTTTAGTGCAAGAGCCAATTTACTAGGTAAGATTCCTTTTAGAGCATCTGTTGGATATAACAATACTGAAGGTGTAGTTAAGAAAAATGATTATGAAAGAATAACGGCTTCCTTAAGATTAACTCCTAAATTTTTAGACGATCATTTAAAAGTGGATGTGAATGCCAAAGGAACTATTGTGGACAAGAATGCTATTGACGAAGGTGGTGCTTTAGGCGGTGGCAGTAAGAATGGATCCGACAAAACCCATTTATGATAACAATTCACTTTTTGGTGGATATTACCAATTAACATTGCCATCTGATGATGCTTTAAACCCAAATTCAGTTAGAGGTGCCTGGAATCCTTTAGCCTTGTTACAACAGAGAGATCGCTTTGAAAAAGTGAATAGGATACTCGCAAATGTTGAATTAGATTATAAATTTCATGGTTTACCGGAATTAAGAGCTGTAACTAATGTAGGTTTAGAAGGTTCAAGAGCAGAAATAGAAGAACAATTCGATGAAAATTCGATTGCTACTTATACTCTGGTGCCTGACCCATCAGTTCCTGTTGGAACTTATATATTTAATCCAGGAGTTAGTTACAGAGAAAGACAGCATATCACTAACGTTACTTGGGAATCTTTCTTAGCCTACAAAAAAGAGTTAGAAGGATTTTTAAATTCTTTTGATGTTCAGGCTGGATATTCTTATCAAAATTTTAAAAATGATGGTAATAAAGACGAATTCAGAAATGATGAAGTTACTGGAGAACGTATTCCAAATATAGATCCTGAGAATCCTAATAATAGATATTATAATACATTAAATCTTCAATCATTTTTTGGAAGATCGAATATAAATTTAGGAGACCGATATTTATTGACATTATCCATTGAGAGCAGATGGTTCCTCATTCTTTACCGAAGACAATCGTTGGGGTTATTTCCCTGCAGCCGCTTTGGCCTGGAAAGTTAAAGAAGAATCGTTCCTGAAAGATGTGGCTTTGGTCAATGACTTTAAGATCAGATTAGGATGGGGTAAAACAGGACAACAAGATATTTCTGGTTCAGTTGGGTTCTATCCTTCTATTCCAGTTTTCGAGGTCGGTTCACCTAATAGCCAGTTTATTGAAGGTGTTACCTTATATAATGCTAAAGAATTTAATCCGGATCTTAACATGGGAAAAAACAACAACATACAATTTAGGTGTCGATTTTGATTTTTTCACTAACAGTTTCCTAACTGGGTCCTTTGACATATTTAAAAGAGAAACTACAGACCTATTGGTTTTAACTAATGTCCCTCCCGGACAGGCATTAAGTGATAGATTAATTCAGAATGTTGGTTCAACAGATAGTGAAGGATTTGAATTGAACTTAAATATTAATCCGGTGCAAAACGAAACGGTTAACTTATCATTAAACGGTAACATTTCTTACAATTTAACCGAAGTAACCGATTTAGATGGAGCTCAGCAAATTCCAGCTGGCGGTGGTCTTCCAATTGGAACAGGTAATTTCTTGTTAAGACATGCTCTAGGTGAACAAATTGGTTCGGCCTGGGTGTTAAAGCAAGTGTATGATGTTGATGGCAAGCCAGTAAATGGTTCGTTCGTAGACTTGAATGGTGATGGAAGTATCACAGATGACGATAGATATTATAGAGCTATTCAGCCTAACTGGACCTTTGGTTTTGGTTTAAATATGAACGTTAAGAACTGGAATTTTAGCGCTAGTTTTAGAGGGCAATTAGATGGTGAAATTTATAATGGAAGAAGACTGACAAACGGAGTTATAGATAATGTAGTAGCTCAGGACGGACTTTCTTTAAATAATACATTAGATTTTTATAATGGTGCAGCCGATATAGAAATTGCTGATATCGCAGATCCAATTCAGTACTCTGATTATTTCTTAGAGAATTCATCTTTTCTAAGATGTGAAAATATTGTAATTGGCCATACTTTAAATGAATTATTCAAAGACTTGTCCTTTAATGTTTACTTTGCAGTAAATAATCCTTTTATAGTTACAAACTACAGCGGTCAGGACCCTGAAAATTTCGGAGGAATTGACAATAATTTTTATCCAAGACCGACAGTTTATAACTTAGGTATAAATTTAGATTTTTAAAAAAATTAGATTATGAAAAATAACTTTTTAAAATTACTATTTAGTTTAGTTATGATCCTATCAGTAAGTTGTACTGATGATCTGAACACTAAACCCATAGTAGAATTATCATTAGATGAGCTTTTAGCTCAAGATCCTAATGCAGTAGAAGGTATTCTATCCAGATTATATGCATCTTTTGCTTTGTCTGGAGCAGATGGTCCTGGAAGTTCTGATATTAGTGATGATGCCGGAGAATCACCATTTCTTCAGAGGTATTGTTAACCTTCAGGATTTCACTGCAGATGCAATGAAAAATCGTTGGGGAGATAATGGCCTTGACCAATTAACCACTGCCAACGATTGGACAGCGGACAACAAATTCTTTAGATACATGTACAATAGGATATTCTTTACCATTCCGCAGTGCAACAACTTACTTTCGATTTTACCGAATGTAGATGTAGAAAATAAAGAAGTCATAATATCTGAAGTAAGATTTATTCGCGGCTTGGCTTATTACTATTTAATAGATGTTTATGGAAAAGGTGTTTTAGCCACAGAAGATAATTTTGGTCAAACTGAACCACTTCCTGAGGCCTCAAGGCAAGAATTATTCGATTACCTTGAACAGGAATTATTGGACATTGAGCCATTACTGTTGACTTCCAATACGTATGGTCGAGCAACAAAAGGTGCAGCACAGATGTTACTTGCTAAATTATATTTAAATGCTGAAGTTTATACTGGCACACCAAGATATGATGATGCTTTAACTTATGCTTCCCGAGTAATTAATGAAGGACCTTACAATTTAGATCCAAATTTTGTACATATTTTCTCTGCTGATAATAACAATTCAACAGAGATTATACTGCCTTTAATTGCAGATGCTATTGTAAGTCAGAGTTATGGAAATACTACTTATATAGTGAATGGAAGTTTAAATGCTGAAACCATTCCTCTTGCAGATTTTGGAGCAACAGAAGGTTGGGGAGGTCATAGATCAACCAAGGCATGGTATAGCTTATTTGGAGATTTGGACACATCAACAGATGTAAGAGCAAGCTTATTCTGGACTTCTGGACACAATTATGAAATGACAGACTATAGAGAATGGACAGATGGTTATCCTTCTGTGAAATTTAGAAATACTAATTTTTCAGGGACATCACTACCATCAAGTTTCTCTAGTACAGATTTTCCATTATTCAGATTAGCTGATGCATATTTAATGTATGCTGAATGTACACTTAGAGGTGCTTCCGGAGGCAATATGCAAACAGCATTAGGTTACGTGAATGACGTTAGGACTCGATCCAACGCTGCAGTAATTTCTCAATCAGACTTAACACTTGATTTTATAATTGATGAGCGTGGTAGAGAATTGAATTTAGAAGGGCATAGACGTTCAGATCTTATTAGATTTGGAATGTTTACAGGCGGTAATTATCTATGGCCATGGAAAGGAAATATTCAAAATGGAGCGGCAATTCCGGAAACCTATAAATTATTTCCAATTCCGTCATCGGCTTTACAGGCCAACCCAAATTTAAGTCAAAACCCAGGATTTTAATAAAAGTATAATTAAACAAAAATATGATAATGAAAAAATTAACGATTATAGGATTACTGATGTTAGCCTTTATAGGTTTTAACTCATGCTCAGAAGATGACGACTTGGTATTTACTGCAGTAGCACCGGAAGAAGGTGTTGTATTTGTAAATACTTTTCTACCGGAATATATATTAACACCAGCAACTGCAGGCAATTTGGCTGAACGTTTTACCTGGTCTGATGCATATTTTGATGTACCAACTCCAGTAACATACGAGCTACAAAAATCCCTGACTGGACTGTTCGATGATGAAAACATAATTGTAGGTTCTACCGGAAATAACGAACTAGGAGTATCTGTTGGTCAAATGTTAGGCTATGCAGCTGAAGCTGGATTAGATAATGACCCCGAAACTGAAGCTCCTAATACAGGAGAAATCTATTTTAGAGTAAGAGCTTATGTTGGATTAGATACAGATACTCAAGCATTCACACCTACAATCACGTTAAACATGGTCCTACCAGATATAGTTGAAGATACTGGCGGTGGTGGAATTGAGATCTCTGAATGGGGTGTTGTAGGTTCTGGTTATAATGATTGGGGTGGTGCAGGACCAGATGGTGCATTCTATACAACCAGTGAAGCAGGAGTCATTGTAAGTTATGTGACTTTAATTGATGGTGAAATTAAATTCAGAACAAATAATGATTGGTCTAGTGGTGACGATATAGGTGCCTCTGGAACTGATGGTTTTCTAGAAAATCCTGGTAGTAACATTCCTGTTACAGCAGGTAATTACAGAATTACTATAAATACCAACGACAACAGCTACACCATTGAAGAATGGTCCTGGGGAGTTGTAGGATCCGGATATAACGATTGGGGTGGTGCTGGTCCAGATGCTAAATTATATTATGATTACACAACGGATACGTTCAAAGTTAGCGCTCAATTAATCGATGGAGAAATTAAATTTAGAAGCAATAATGATTGGGGAAGTGGTGACGATCTAGGTGCTGCTGGAACAGAAGGTTTTCTTGAAAATCCTGGCAGTAACATTGCAGTTACAGCAGGACATTACCTGATTACAGTGAACTTTAATACAAACGAATATTCTATTGTAGAAACTGATGTTTGGGGTGTAGTTGGATCTGGATATAATGATTGGGGTGGCGCTGGTCCAGATTTTGCTCTGACTGAAATTCAAGAGAATGTATTCTATGGTGACGTTGCAACTTTAGTTGATGGTGAAGTGAAATTTAGAACCAATAACGATTGGGGTAGTGGAGACGATCTTGGTGCTGCTGGAACAGAAGGTTTTGTTGAAAATCCTGGTAGTAATATAGCTGTAGACGCTGGTCTTTATAGAGTAAGACTTGATTTAAACGACAATAGTTATCAATTAAATAAAATTCAATAAGCAACTCTTTTTTTAATTAGTTGTGATTGGAATTACAAATTAAGGCTGGCCATTATTATCTGGCTAGCCTTTTTTAAAATTATACGCTATGAAAAAAATTACTTTTCTATATTTTATCTTTTATTCCCTCTCGATAAGTGCACAAACGCAACTGGTAGAATATGATTTAAATCCTTGCATCTTTCAAGAAGGAGATAATCTTACAATTTCATTTAACGGATCTAGTATTAATGAAGCAACCTGGGGTGTATCAAATAATGCTTTATACTTATGGTCATGGTCATTTGATGTTAATGATGAGAACATTCAAGATTGCCCTACAAATGGGACTTGGGGATCTTCAAGTGAAACCAACAGACTCACTTATAATAGTGGAAATGACACATATTCCATTTCTCTTGTTCCAACCGCCTTCTATAGCAGAACAGGTATAGGACGTATCGGATTTCTGGTGAAAGCCAAAGATGGAGCTGGAGACAAAAAATCACAAGATATTACAGCTGAAATTGGCGAAAATAATTTTCAGGTTATTTTCAGTTCTCCAACAGAATCGACTAGCCTTATAAACTCAGGGGACAACCTAACAATAACGGCAACTAACACTTGCGGAAATGCCGATTACGTTTTAAAAGCAAATGGTGTTACTATTGATTCTCAAACGGCAACCTCATCTTATTCTTATACCGATGTGAATATTACTGAAAACACATCCTACATAATAGAAATTACTCTTGGAGGAGACACACAAGTATATTCCGGATATGCACTCATAGATCCGGGTAATCCAAGCTATATCCCTTTAGGCGGTGGCCCATATGTAGATGGTATTAATTATGACCCTACTGACCCAACAAAAGCAACTTTATTTTTATTTGCTCCTGGAAAAGACTTTGTTTATGTAGCAGGGAGTTTTAACAATTGGATTCCGGATTCTTCTCATGTCATGAAAAGAGATCCATCGAGAAGTAGTAGATTCTATCTTACTTTAACGGGATTAACACCTGGACAACTGGAAACTTACCAATATTGGGTGGTTGATAGAACCCCACTGACTGATACTCAAGCATTAGTAAAAGTTGCAGATCCATACTCAACACTTGTACTAAATTATTTTGACGATCCATATATTCCGGCAACCACATACCCTAATTTACCTTCATATCCTGAAGAGGGTAGATACATTTGAAGTTTCAGTCTTACAAACAGATCAAACAGCTTACAATTGGCAGGTAACAAATTTTACAAAACCTAAAAAAGAGGATTTAGTAATTTATGAAGCACTTATTCGGGACTTTGATGCAGATAGAAATTTTCAGGATCTTATCGACAAAATTGATTATTTTAAAAATTTAAATATCAATGCCATAGAACTCATGCCTGTCATGGAGTTTGAAGGTAATGAAAGCTGGGGATATAATACGGCTCATCATATGGCTTTAGATAAGTTTTATGGTACAGCCAATAAGCTTAAAGAATTCATAGACCTTTGTCATCAAAATGGAATTGCTGTAATTCTGGATATCGCGTTGAACCATGCCTTTGGAAGAAATTCAATGGTTAGAATGTGGGCATTAGATCCTGATGGTGATGGTTACGGACCACCAAGTACTGAAAATCCATATTTTAATGAAACTGCTAAACATGCTTACAGCGTGGGTGAAGACTTTGACCATTCATATACGTTTACAAAAATTTATGTGAAACGGGTCATAAAACAATGGATTGAAGAATTTAAGATAGATGGATTTAGATGGGATCTCACAAAAGGTTTTACGCAAGAATGTACTTCAGGAGATGAAGGATGTACTAATGGAACGCCATCAGATCGTGTCGATATTTTAAAAGAATATGTTGATTATTCCTGGAGCCTCGATGAAACACACTATGCCATTTTTGAACATTTAGGAGCAGACAGTGAAGAACAACAATGGGCAAATTACAGATTAGGAGATGCTATTCCTAAAGGAGTCATGATGTGGAGTGAAATGTGGGGAGATTACAAAGACCTTGCAAATGGAACTGCTAAAAGTTTTGATCGAATGGGGCATATAGCTCATGGTATTTACTGAAAAACGAACTCTAGGTTATCCTGAAAGTCACGATAAGGACAGAATCATGTATGAAATGACAGCATTTGGTGGTGGTAGCGGATTTGATCTCAATACATCTCTTAATAGAATGTCAGCATTAGGTGCTGTGACAATACCAATACCCGGTCCTAAAATGATCTGGCATTTTGCTGATCTTGGTATGGATGACTCCATTTGGACTTGTAACAATGGGACCGTAAACTCTGATTATGATGGTAACAACGACGGAGATTGTAAATTGGACACTAAACCTCAACCACAATGGACGGAAAACTGGTTAGGAGACCCTAACAGAAGTCAGGTGTGGAGTGATTGGGCACGATTAATAGAATTAAAAATAAATGAAGATGTTTTTGAAGGTGAATATGCAATTAATTGTGGAACATTAACACCCAGAATATATGTTTTTGATGAATTTATGTACCTACCTTCAAGAACTTAAAAAATGTAGTCATTTTAGCAAATTTTTCAATTTCTACGTCATGTAACTCCAGATTTTCCTTATACAGGAACCTGGTATGATTTAATGGATGGAACTGGAAGCACTTCGATAGATGTGATTGATACTACGGATCCAATTAATTTTCCAGCAGGTGGTTTTAAAATCTATGGAAACCAAAGTTCCATAGCTTTGGATACTGACGATGTTTAAATAGGATTCATTTGCCATTTTTCCCTAATCCAGCCAATGTTCATTCAAATAAATAAGAACGTTGAATCTGTTAAGAGTTTCGATATAACTGGAAAATTAATTTCAAAATTATAGGATGATTTCAGGAAAGGAAATCATTTGATGTATCAAACTATTACCTGGAATTTATATTGTTGAAATAGAAAATGAATTAGGTCACAACAACATCTAAACTTGATTAAAATATAAAAATATTTATTAACATAATTAAAAAGCTTCAACAAATTGAAGCTTTTTTTGTGCGGGCGGAGAGACTTCCTTCGACTGCGCTCAGGATAAACTTCTCGTCTCCCAAATCGTTTAACAATTCCTGCAATACCCTCTTATATGATTTAAAGCTGCGGGCTGAAATTCTTATGCGTCAGTAAACGTTAATTTAACTATTTAATAAAAAAGCTCCTCAAGAGAAGCTTTTAATTTGTGCGGCGGAGAGACTCGAACTCTCACACCTCGCGGCACTAGATCCTAAGTCTAGCGTGTCTACCAATTCCACCACGCCCGCAATAGTCCGATAGTTATCGGGATGCAAATATAAACAATACTTTAAAATTCAAATAGCAAAATTTCAATAAAATTATTTCTTGGCAATTTTGTACTTTTGAGTAAACTAAAACTTTCAAATGGAAAATTTAAAATCATACGTAAATCAACACAAAGAACGTTTTATAAATGAACTAATAGAACTATTAAAAATACCATCTATAAGTGCCGATTCTGCTTATGAAAAGGATGTATTAAAAACAGCCGAAGAAGTAAAAATTAGCTTAGAAAAAGCAGGTTGTGACAATGTTGAAATTTGTGAAACTGATGGATATCCAATTGTTTATGGTGAAAAAATAATTGATAAAAATTTACCAACAGTTTTAGTTTATGGACATTATGATGTACAACCACCAGATCCATTAGATCTTTGGGACTCACCACCTTTTGAACCAGTAATAAAAAAAACAGAATTACATCCTGAAGGTGCCATTTTTGCAAGAGGTGCTTGTGATGATAAAGGTCAAATGTATATGCATGTTAAAGCTTTTGAGTTTATGACATCATACCAATCAATTGCCATGTAATGTAAAATTTATGATTGAAGGTGAAGAAGAAGTTGGAAGTGTAAATTTAGCAAAGTTTGTAAAAGAAAATCAGGAAAAATTGAGCAATGATGTTATTTTAATTTCTGATACTGGAATGATATCCAAAGATATACCTTCAATTACAACAGGATTACGAGGTTTAAGTTATGTTGAAGTAGAAGTTACAGGTCCAAATCGAGATTTACATTCTGGTTTATATGGTGGTGCTGTTGCAAATCCAATTAATATTTTAACAAAAATGATTGCTTCATTACATGATGAAAACAATCATATTACAATTCCTGGTTTTTATGATAAAGTTGAAGAACTTATCAGATGAAGAACGAGCAGAAATGGCAAAAGCACCTTTTTCTTTAGAAAATTATAAAAAAGCTTTAGATATTGAATGCTGTTTATGGTGAAGAAGGATATACAACAAATGAACGAAATTCTATTAGACCAACTTTAGATGTTAATGGAATTTGGGGAGGTTATACTGGTGAAGGTGCAAAAACAGTTATTGCAAGTAAAGCATATGCAAAAATATCTATGCGTTTAGTACCAATCAAGATTGGGAAGAAATTACAGAATTATTTAAAAATCATTTTGAAAGTATTGCTCCAAAAGGAGTTACAGTAAAAGTAACACCTCATCATGGTGGACAAGGTTATGTAACACCAATTGACAGTATTGGTTATCAGGCAGCAAGTAAAGCTTATGAAGATACTTTGGAAAAACACCAATTCCACAACGTAGTGGAGGAAGTATTCCTATTGTTGCTTTGTTTGAAAAAGAATTAAAAAGTAAAACTATTTTAATGGGATTTGGTTTAGATAGTGATGCTATTCACTCACCAAATGAACATTTTGGAATTTTCAATTACTTAAAAGGAATTGAAACCATTCCTTTGTTTTATAAATATTTTACAGAGTTATCAAAATAGCGCAGGTTTTTTTACTTGCGGCTAATCAACAATGAAAAACCAACATATAACCCATTTATTGGGATTAACTCTTGCTACGCTATTCATAAGTACTTCGGGAGCATTAGGAAAGTACATTGACATGCCAACTCCGGTTATTATTTGGTGGAGATCTTCGCTGGGGTTTTTATTTATTTATGCTTATTGTAGATATAAAAAAATAAGTTTAAGAATTCAAACTAAAAGGGACCTGTATACCTTTATTTTAAGCTCTTTATTTTTAGGCGCTCACTGGATTACATATTTTTATTCCTTGAAGCTTTCCAATGTTGCACTAGGAATGTTATCACTTATTTACATTCCCAGTAATAACAGCATTGTTAGAACCTCTTTTTATTAAAATTAAGCTTGATCCTATTCACATTCTTTTAAGTGTCCTAGTTCTGTTTGGAATTTACATATTAGCACCTGAATTTAGTTTGGAAAATTCTCATTTAAAAGGAATTTTATTAGGCTTATTATCTGCTGTTTTTTATTCATTGCGAATCTTAATTTTAAAACAGCATGTCGTAAATTATAATGGAACAATGTTAATGCTATATCAGATAATGATATTGTCGATAGTCCTTCTTCCAAGTCTAATTTTTATGGATTCTTCAGGAATAAAAACGCAGTATCCTTTTGTACTTATATTAGCGCTTGTTACAACAGCAATTGGACACACTTTGTTTATAAAAAGTTTGCGTTATTTTAGAGTCACTACAGCAAGTATTATTAGCAGTATTCAGCCAATATTCGGTATTATTATCGCCTTTTTCTTTTTGAATGAAGTTCCTACCTGGAACACATTTTTTGGTGGATTAATAATTCTTTCAACTGTACTTATTGAAAGTTTGCGTTCTACCAAATTGAGTAAGTAAAATCTACTTCTTTAATAGTTTATAATTAGAAATATAGCTGTTTCTATTTAGTCGAATAAAGTATATACCACTATTCAAAGAGTTTACTTCTATTTCATTGATTACACCAGAAATTGGTTGTTCAATTACTTTTTGTCCAAATAAATTGAATATTTCAACAATTCCATTTGAAAATTCTGGATATTCCAAGTAGAGTTTTGTTGTTGCCGGATTTGGATACAGCTTTATTTTATTTGCACTAACCTCATCAAGACCTAGTGAACTTACTGAAATACAATCACTTGTTTCTGTACAGGTTTCAGAACTAATTTCGACAGCGAAATTTCCTCTAAAAGTCGCAGTATAACTTTGATTCGTTTCTCCCGAAATGGGCTGCCCTGTTTTACAATTTATCCACTGATAAGAGGCTCCTGATTGATTTGCACTTAAAACAGGTCCATTTTGACTAACCGTATTATCAATATTTACTAGTCCTGCTTTTGTAGCTGTATAAGCCATTACCAGTTTTGTCATTTCATGAAAATACGGTAAATTCAAAGTGCTAACTCTATCATTTGAAGAATGGTAATCTGGAGTAAAATCACCATTAGACCATGCTTCTCCAAAAAGTACTGCAGAATACCCTTCATTCCAGAACCTTGAATGGTCGCTAGCTGTAGTCCCTGGTATTACTACATTCGCGTTTAAATTAAAATTATAAGTGCTCAAAACTGAAATTATATCATCTTTTATGTCTAAAGAATTTGCAATGTCTCTCACATCAATATCAAAATCATTGTCCCCATCTCCATCATAAGCCATCATATCTATATTTAAAACACCTAAAATATTATCTCCGTTTGTAGCTGCCTGACTGGCATAATAACCAGCACCTATTAAGCCAATTTCTTCCTCATCCCAAAATGCATAAACTATAGTATTATCAACACATTGCTTTGATAAAATTCGAGCTATTTCAAGAATAGCAGAGGTACCACTCGCATTATCATCAGCACAATAATTAGCAACCGAATCATAATGCGCACAAATTATATATATTTGATCAGGATTTGTTTTACCTAACTGAACAGCTATAACATTTCTCCCTCCTGCACTATATACTTGATCCGTTATAACCAAATTGTCATAAGAACTCAATTTTTGGACTAAATAATCTGCTGCTAAATTATTATCTGAATTACTAACTCTATTTAAAATTGTAACTGTACTTCCATTTACAACTGTAGTAACTTCGCCAGAAAACTCATTAAGTTTTAATGATAACGAATCTAAACTTATCTGGTTTACTAAATCAGATATTGATTGTGAATTAGCCTTAACCGATAATAATAAAATGATGAATACCAGTATTTTTTTCATGTAAGCATTTTGTCAAATATAATCAATTCAAAAAAATATGTAACAAAACCACCCCAATAACGTTCTAATAGATATCATCAATCAAAATATTCATTATGTTAAAGCAATTCTTTATTATCTGCTCAGGTTCGGACACTAACATCTTAAAAGACTGTTCTGTTGGGGAACAAAATAAATATGCCGGGATTGGAGCCACTGTGTTCTTTACTGCTGTAATGGCTTTTATAGCTGCAAGTTATGCTCTGTTTACCGTTTTTGACAATCTTTGGGCATCTATATTTTTTGGATTTGTTTGGGGATTGTTAATATTTAATCTGGATAGATTTATAGTATCCACCATTAAAAAACGTAACAATTTTATTGATGAATTGATACAAGCTTCTCCACGAATTATTTTGGCAGTAATTATAGCAGTAGTTATTTCAAAACCTTTGGAATTAAAGATCTTTGAAAAGGAAATAAATCAGGTTTTATTGACTGAAAAAAATCAGATGACACTTGAAAACAAAGATCAAATTGCACAACAATTCATTCCAAAAACTGAAGCACTTCAGCAAAATATCCGTTCACTACAAAACCAAATAGATAGTAAAGAAGCAGAGGTCAATGCTCTATATGATACGTACATCGCTGAAGCAGAGGGTCGGGAAGGAACTTTATTATTAGGTAAAGGCCCTGTCTATAAAGAAAAACGTGAAAAACATGATGCATTATTGGCAGAATTACAACAACTTAAATCCGAAAATAAAGAAAGGATCGCTGCAGCAGAATCGGAAATAACAGCATTAAATACGGATTATAAAAATCAAGTTACCACATCGCAGCCAATAATTGATGGATTTGATGGCTTAATGGCTCGTGTTAATGCTTTAACCAAATTACCATGGTTACCTTCATTCTTTATTTTCTTATTGTTTCTGGCAATTGAGACATCTCCAATTTTTGCAAAACTATTATCTCCAAAAGGCGAGTATGATTTTAAATTTGAAGATGAAGAAAACGAAGTCAGAACCTGGACAGCACAAAAAGCACATCAACGAAAAGTTATGTTAAATGCTGATAATACAATAAACGACAGAATTTATGGAGATATATCTGAAGAAGAAGAACTATACAATTATAAGAAGAAAATCGCTAGTGAATTATTGCAATTGCAAGCTGAAGCTTTTTATAAAAAACAGAAGAAAATGTTATAGGATAAAGAGTTTAATCTTCTGTTCCGGTAAATGTTGGCATAGTCTCATCACTCCCACTGTTTACTCCATCTCTAAACAAAACCTTCTTTATCGTTAATAATATAATTTTGAAGTCTAATACAAAACTTAAATTATTAACGTAATAAACATCGTATTTAAATTTTTCACCCCATGAAATAGCATTTCTGCCATTAATTTGTGCCCATCCGGTTATACCCGGTTTTACATTATGCCTTTTTCTTTGTTCTTCGTTGTATAAGGGTAAATATTTCACCAACAAAGGTCTGGGACCGATTAACGACATATCGCCTTTTATGACATTCAGAAGTTGAGGAATTTCATCTAAAGATGTTTTTCTGACAAAACTTCCCATAGCTGTTGTTCGTTCAGCATCAGGCAACAGATTCCCATCTGCATCTTTCTTGTCATTCATGGTCTTAAATTTAATTATTCTAAATATTTTTTCATTTTTTCCTGGTCTGGATTGGAAAAAAAACGGCTTTCCACTATTACTATATAACAGAACGAGAAATACAATAATAAACACTGGAAAGGCTAAAATAAATATGAATAATGATGCTAATAAATCTAGAAGTCTTTTAAAAAAATATTTATACATGGAGTTATTGTGATTTTCTTTGTCCTTATTCGAATTGTTGGATTTTAAAAGTTTCAAAGGTAGCCCTTTTTGCTAATTAATAAAAGTTTGAATATTCTTATCACATTAATATTGGTACTTTTATGAATATTTTCAAAATCCTATTTATTATGAATCTTATTCGCTCTATTTACCTTTCTCTTTTTGTGCTTTCAATAGTAGGTTGTAAAACAACTCAATCAGTTGCTCCACCAATAATAGAAGTTTCAACATTCGATAAATTATCGACCATAAAAAATATCGTTAGTGTTGAAAAAAGAGATCAGGTGAGCCACTTTGACGAGAATTACGAGATTTGGTTTGAACAACCTGTTGATCATAACGATTTATCAAAAGGAACATTTAAACAACGTGTTTTTTTAGGATTTGAAAATGATACTTCACCTGTCATTGTGCAGTTAAGAGGATATGGTATTAAAGAAGAAACAGCAGGAGAACTCGCCAACCATTACAACGCAAACCAATTAACAATTGAACATCGTTATTTTAACGATTCAAGACCTGAAGAAATCGATTGGAATACGCTGACTATAGAAAATGCAGCAAAAGATCAAACTAATATTATCAATGCCATAAAAAAAACGCTCTATCCAAATGCTAAGTTCATTTCTGCCGGAATTTCTAAAGGATGTCAAACCACCATGGCGCATCGCAGATATTTTCCTAAAGATGTAGATGCTTCAGTTTGTTATGTTGGACCTTTAAACTATCAACGTGAAGACCCAAGAATCTATAAGTTTTTAAATACTGTTGGAACAGAAGAGGATCGAAATAAGATAAAAGCATTTCAGGAATTATGCTTTCAAAACAGAGAAGCTCTTTTAACTTTAATGAAAAAGGAAGCACAAGAAAAAGGAATGACATGGGAATTTGGAATTAACAATGCAATCGATTACACTATCCTTGAATATTCATTCGCGTTTTGGCAATGGGGAAAGCCTGTAAATATTATCCCTTCTTTTGATGCTTCAATAGAAGACATTTATAAACATCTAATAGATGTTGTAGGGTATGATTTCTTTGAAGAAAAAGCAGTTGATAAATTGCAATCATATTTTTGGACAGCCTTAACAGAGCAAGGTATTTACGGTTATGAAACAGCACCTTTTAAAAAGTACTTAAACACGGAAGAAATTTACAAATTCGATTGGGCGTTTCCAGAAGGTGTTACAAAAGAATTTGACTATAAACCAATGCAGGACATTAAATCGTTTTTAGATAATTCGGCAGAAAAAATGTTATTCATTTATGGTGAGTACGATGCCTGGAGCGCAACTGCCGTCGAACTAACTGAGGATGCATCCATAAGAGAAGTTTACAAGTTTGTACGCCCTAAAGGTAATCACAAAGATCGAATTAAAAGCTTCGATGAAGACAGTCAGAAACAAATTTATGGTATAATTGATGGCTGGATTAAAAATTGATTTACTAAAGGTTTTTAAGTTATTTACCGTAATTCTGTTTTAAAATATTTTATGGAATGTTCGTGCAATGTTACTTTCTATTTTAAATGCTTTATTTTAATTCACAGAATTTAACATCAGATCTCAAGTTCCCTCAAATACTGCTCTTTGTACTGAGCCTTTTTTATAGTTTTCCTTCTTTGCTCAGATTTTTTAGTGTATTGTTGATGCTCTCTTATTTGCTGCATTAATTTTACATTTCTATGCTTTCTTCTGTAGCGCTTAATAGCCCTATCAATATTTTCGCCTTCTTTAACTTCAATTTTTAACATGTAAATGGTTTTCTATCCTAAATAAGTTTTCAAAATTCTATTTTTTGACTTGTGTCTAAGTCGTCTGATCGCTTTTTCCTTAATTTGCCTAACACGTTCTCTGGTCAGATCGAAAGTTTGACCAATTTCTACTAGACTCATTGGTTGTTGGCTATTTAATCCGAAATAAAGTTTGAGAACATCTGCTTCTCTGGGAGAAAGCTTACCTAACGCTCTATCGATTTCCACCACTAAGGAATCATGCATTAAACCTTTGTCCGGATTTGGTGATTCTTTGGATATGACAACATCGTAAAAACTAGATGTTTCCCCTTCTTTTAAAGGTGCATCCATAGACACATGCCTTCCTGAGTTTTTAATAGATGTTTTAACGTCAGAGAGCGTCATATCCAACTCTTTTGCTATTTCCTCTGCACTTGGTGGACGTTGCTTTGACTGTTCTAAAAATGAATACGTTTTATTAATTTTGTTTATAGTGCCTATTTTATTTAGTGGCAGCCTTACGATTCTAGACTGTTCAGCCAAGGCCTGCAATATTGCCTGGCGAATCCACCATACTGCATAGGAGATAAACTTAAAACCTCTTGTCTCATCAAATCTCTTTGCTGCTTTTACCAATCCAAAATTCCCTTCATTTATTAAATCCGATAGTTTTAACCCTTGATTTTGATATTGCTTAGCTACGGAAACCACAAACCTTAGATTGGCATTCACCAATTTCTCCAATGCTATTTGGTCTCCAATTTTTATTCGCTGTGCTAATTCAACTTCCTCGTCTGCAGTAATTAATGAAAGTTTACTTATGTCTTGTAGGTATTTTTCTAGTGATTTGGAATCTCGGTTGGTAACTTGCTTCGTTATTTTAAGCTGCCTCATATAAAAATCTTGATTTTAATAATTTAATTATTTTTACAACCTAATACTATTTTTCATAAAAGCAAGAAAATGATCATTATTATCCAATTTTAGACAAAAAATATGCAAAAAACATCAAAAATAGAGTAAAATAGACCAAAATTGAAGAATTTTGATTTTTTCACGTCTTGAAAAAATCTTTTGAAAAAACTTTAATAAGTAAACTATTAAAATCTTCTATCTGGATTAAAAGGATCTAGATTTAAAGACGGTTTCTTTTTCGAAATAATTTCTGATACTAATTTCCCTGTTACAGGACCCAAACTCCAACCCATCATTGCATGACCTGTAGCAATTATAAGATTACCATATTTTGAAGTTTTGCCTATATATGGTATGCCATCAGGAGTGCAAGGACGTAAGCCACAGGATGCATTATCAATTTCCTCTTGATTAATTTTCAATCCATTATAATAGGACTCTCCTGCTTTAGCAATCGCTCTAACTCTGTTTTTACTAATATCGTGATTGATTCCTCCAATTTCCATGGTTCCTGCAAATCGTGTAAATCCATTCATAGGCGTGACGGCAACTTTTGCTTCAACCAATATTGAGGGCATTTTAATCCCTGTATCTCTTTCTACATTAATTCGATAACCTTTTCCTGCTTCAATTGGAATTTTAACTCCTAACTTTTTTGTTAATAATGGACTCCAACTTCCTGCGGCTAGTACAACCTCATCAGTCTTATAATCTTGTTTATCGGTTATTATTTTAGAAACTCTATTACCAGATACTTGAATATTTTTCATTTCTTCATTCAAATTAAAACGAACTCCATTAGATTTTAAATAATTAACCATCCCATTCATAAACTCACTTGGAGTTGTGTGTGCGTCGCAATCATAATAAACAGCTCCTTTAATATTCATGTCGATATTTGGTTCTAATTTATTAACTCCTTCTTTAGTTAGGTTTTGCACGTTTAATCCTTGTTTTATTCCTAACTGACCAACTTTCCATTCTTCCTCTCCAGCCTTGTCTGTCTTATAGCACATCAACAAACCTTTACGTTCGTAATGAAAATTAAAATTTTCGGAAGCTTTTATTTCTTCAAACAAATCTCGACCTAAAAGATTAATATCTTTTAATACTGGTATTGCCTTTTTTACTTTAGATGTAGTTGCTGATTTTTTAAATGCCCAAAACCATTTTAGAAAATCTATGTTTATTCTTGGTTTTACATAAAACGGACTCGAAGAATTCATCATCCATTTTATACCTTTTGTGATCATTCCTGGAGAGGCTAATGGGATAATATGACTTGGTGTGATGTAACCTGCATTTACAAAAGAAGCTCCTGTTCTAATATCAGATTTATCAATAATGGTTACCAGATGACCTTCCTTTTGAAGATAGTAGGCAGAGCATAATCCGATAATTCCTCCGCCAATAATTACACAATTTTTCATTGAATTAATGATTAAATGAGTTAATTGTTACTTGTGCTTTTCCTCGCTTTTGAAACAATCTTTACAATCTCCAATGCTTCAGTTATCAGAGGTTTTAATTGTTCCTCCGAAACAAAATTTGCATCTTTTAACATTTCTAACCAAAATAATGTTTCATCAGCTTCTTCAACTACAATGGACATCTTTGAAAAAAACTCTTTTTGAGAACGAGAAATACATGCAGCTCTGTAATTTGCGGCGGTTGATGTAGCTGAACGAATTAATTGTCTTCCAATTACTCTAGTTGCATCAGTTTTATGAATTTTATCATATAATAGAATTACATCTAAAGCTAATTGTTTAGTTCTGCTTTTTAGTAGTTCGACAAACTCTGATTTACTCATAATTAAATTATTTCATTAGTTTATTGTCTCACTATTTCATTGTTTCATTATATCACCTGAAAACCATGAGCATATGGATCGTCTTCATCATCAATAATGATGGTATTATATCCATATACTTTTGCCCAACCCTGAATACTCGGGATTATGGCCACTTTACCATCCAATTCTGTCTCTTCTATAATACACCCAATAAACTTGGAACCAATAAAACTTTCATGAATATACTTCTCTCCTTTTTTCAATCTACCTTTGGCATGCAATTGTGCCATTCTTGCAGATGTTCCCGTACCACAAGGGCTTCTATCTATTGCTTTATCACCATAGAAAACAGCATTTCTTCCCGCAGAAGTTATATCCATTGGATTCCCTGTCCACAGCATATGTGTGACATCTCTAATCGTATCATTTTCTGGATGAACAAACCAATCTGGATACTTTTCGTTAATTTTATCTCGAACTACTTGAGAATATTGAATAATTTTACTTGCAGTAAAATCGTGAACACCAGAAAAATTTTGTTGTGGATCTACAATAGCATAAAAATTTCCTCCATAAGCTACATCAAACATAATCTCACCTAATTCCGGACAATCAACCGTAAGATCTTTGGCAGCCAAATAACTTTTTACATTGGTTAATTTCACCCAATCTACTTTCTTTCCTGTTTGTTGGTATTCAATTTCTACCAAACCAGCAGGTGCTTCCATTCTAATTTTTCCTGGAACTTTTGGAGTAATCAAGCCTTCTTCTATGGCAATTGTTATAGTCCCTATAGTTCCATGTCCACACATTGGTAAACAACCAGATGTTTCTATAAACAATATGGCAAAATCATTTTCCGGATCATGAGGTGGATATAAAATACTGCCGCTCATCATATCATGACCACGTGGTTCGAACATTAATCCTTTTCGAATCCAATCGAATTCCTTTAAAAAATGATGACGTTTTTCACTCATGTTTGCACCAATTAATTCAGGACCTCCTTCTTTAATTACTCTAACAGGATTCCCACAAGTATGTGCATCTATACAAAGAAATGTGTGACGAGACATCTAAATTTTACCTGTAGTCTTTTTGTTGTTTACCAATCTTTCAATTCCTAAAGGATTTTCATTTTTCAATTCATCTGGCAACAATTCATTTGGCCAATCCTGATAACTAAATGGTCTAACCCAACGTTTAATTGAACTCGTCCCTACAGCTGTAAAACGACTATCTGTTGAGGCTGGATAAGGTCCTCCATGAACCATAGATGGGCAAACTTCAACTCCGGTTGGTACACCATTGAAAATAATACGCCCTACTCTATTCTGAAGTGCATCAATCACTTCTGAATAATTAGAAGCTTCATTTTTATCAGCAATTAATGTTCCCGTTAATTGGCCTTCTAATTTTGAAATTATCTCTTCTAATTGATTGGCATCTTCACATTGAACAACCATTGAAAAAGGACCAAAAACTTCCTGATGTAAGGTTGTGTTTTCCAAAAATGTTTTCCCTTCAACAGTTGTTACAGTTTGTCTGGCATAATTTGATTGAACATCAGTATCATAATCTGCTACTACAGTTAATTCCGACTGTGCCAAAGCTTTAGCTTTATTACTTTCATAGTGCTCCAATAATATTTGGATGCAACATACATGAAGGTTCTATCTTCACAATTTCATTAGATAGCATATGAAATAAAATTATTCAATGCATCTCCTTTTATTCCTAATAACAATCCTGGATTTGTACAAAATTGACCTGTTCCTAAAGTAATAGAACCTGCATATGTTTTTGCTAAATTTTCACCATTGGTTTTTAGAGCTTCTGGAAGAATTACAACTGGATTCATACTTCCCATTTCAGCAAAAACAGGAATTGGTTCTTCACGTTGTGCAGCCAAATCAAATAAAGCTCTTCCTCCTCTAATACTTCCTGTAAATCCAACAGCCTTCACTCCAGGATGCTTAACAAGTTGTTGACCAACTTCAATTCCGCTACTATTTAAATTTGAAAAAACACCATTTGGCATTCCTGTTTTTTGTGCCGCTTTAACAATTGCTGAAGCTACTAATTCTCCTGTTCCTGCATGCATTGGATGTGATTTTACAATCACAGGACAACCAGCTGCCAATGCTGCTGCTGTATCTCCTCCTGCTGTAGAATATGCTAAAGGAAAATTACTTGCACCAAAAACTACAACCGGACCTAAAGGAACCAACATTTTACGCAGATCTGGTTTAGGCACAGGTTCTCTGTTCGGAATAGCTGTATCAATAGAAGCTTCAACCCAATTACCTTCTTCAACCAAATCTGCAAATGAACGTAATTGAAAAATAGTTCTTCCTCGTTCTCCTTTTGCTCTTCCTTCTGGTAATCCTGTTTCTGAACAATAAGTTTTAACCAACTCATCATCCAATGCTAAAATTTCATCAGCAATAGCATTTAAAAACGTTGCTTTATGTTTTCCGGATATTTTTCTGAATTCTTTAAAAGCTTTGGACGATAAAGCAACTGCTTCATCAATTTCATCCTGAGTTGCTTCTGTAAAAACGTATTCGTTTTCCAGATTTAACTGTGGATTGAATGTTTTATAAGTTTTGTTTCCTTTAGCCGAAAGTTGATTTCCTATATAGTTTTTTCCTGTAATCATGAGTTCAAATTTTTGTAATCTGGTAATGTTGGTCTTGTTTTTAAGCTGTCTTCAATAATCCTAATAACATGCTTACGTTCCTCTCCAAACAATGGTAATCTTGGTGCACGAACATTTTCTGTCCCTATTCCTGTGTAAACTTCAGCCAGTTTTATATTCTGTACTAATTTAGGGTTTATATCTAACTCTAACAATGGTAAAAACCAACGATAGATATCAATTGCTTCCTTTATTCTTCCCGCTTTCTGCAACTCATATATGGCTACTGTTTCTGCCGGAAATGCGCATACTAAACCAGCGATCCAACCATCTGCTCCCATCAACAAACTTTCAAGAGCAACTGTATCAACTCCTGTCATTATTTTTAATCGGTTACCAAAACGATTTTTAATTCTTGTAACATTAGTTGTATCTCTTGTAGATTCTTTAACTGCTTCAATATTGTCGCATTTAATAAGCTCTTCGAACATTTCCAGAGTTACTTCAATTTTATAATCCACAGGATTGTTGTAAATCATAATTGGTAATGATGTATTATTAGCCACAGCTTTAAAATATTCAACCGTTTCCCTATCTCCTGCTTTGTATCGCATAGGAGGCAACATCATTAATCCTTCTGCTCCATCTTCTTCTGCCTGTTGAGCAGCTTTAATTGCTGCTTTTGTAGATTGTTCTGCTATATTCATTAATACAGGAACTTTACCTTTAACTAAGTCGACTGTAGATGTAGTTAACAACCTTTTTTCGTTTTCTTCTAAGGTACTTGCTTCGCCTAAAGTACCTCCTAACACTATACCATGTACTCCAGCATCTAATTGTGCTTTAATATTGGTTTCAAACATTTGAATATCTAAGGTGTCCTTGTCTGTGAATTTAGTTGTAACCGCGGGCATTACGCCTTTCCATTGTATGCTCATAATTGGAATTTTAATCACATAAAAATACTTCTTTGAAATAAAATAGTTCAAAATTTCAAAAGAAAATTTAACTAGTTAATGAAAACAATTTATTCGTTAATAGATGCAATCATGTTTGATAATATGCTTTCTCATATTTAAAATAAATAGTTATGGTAATGCTACTTAAGAGGTTTTTTCTAATTACTGATTAAAAACTTCCCCCACATAGACTTCTAATAGTTTGCCATTGCCTGAATTGAAAGACACCTCATACGTCTTTGCGGGAACTAATACTGTTTCTCCCATTTTTAAGATTTCGGTTTGACAACCTGCTGTTATATCAACAGTTCCTTCAACACACATAAAAATAACAAAGGAATCCAAATTACTATAATCTTTTGCCTGGTGATTTTTGATATTCAGAATGTTGGTTGTAAAATATTCACAGTTAACTAAATTGCTGCTTTTTTCAGAATTAAGGTTATACTTGGCTTTTCCGTTTGACTCGAAAGATTTAGTTGCCTTTTGAGCTAAATCTGTATGTAATTCTCGTTTTTGACCATCATCTGATTTTCTATCCCAATCATAAACTCGGTAAGTTATATCAGAAGTTTGCTGAATTTCTGCTGCCAAAACTCCTGCACCAATGGCATGAATCTTTCCGGCAGGAATAAAGTAACTATCTCCTTTTTTAGCCTGCTCTCTATTGAAAACATCATTTACATTTTCAGCATTGATATTCTTTAAAATTTTAGGATTCGTTTTTTCATCTTTAAGCCCTAGAACAATATCGGCATTTTCATCGCTGTCCATGATATACCACATTTCTGTTTTACCAAAGGAATTATGATGCTTTTTAGCCATTTTATCATCCGGATGTACTTGTACAGATAGATCTGTTTTTGCATCTAAAAACTTGATAAGTAAGGGAAAATTATGTCCATAATCTTCAAAGATTTTTGATCCTAAAAAATCTGCTTCATGTTGCTTAATCATTTCTTTTAAATTTATTCCCTTGTACTTTCCATTTGATACTTCAGATATGTTTCCTTTCACATCAGAAATTTCCCAACTTTCTCCTATATTACTCTTATCGGTTTCTTTCCCCAAAAGTTTGGTTAGTTTATTCCCTCCCCAAATTTTTTCTTTTAAAATAGGATTGAATTTTATTGGATATACTATCATAATATTTTCTTTTTGTTGATATGTTCAATAAAGATTTACTAACTGATTTTCAATTTTTATTTTCTTGAGATAATCGATCACTGAAAATAAACTCTGAAACATTGTTGGCTTTGTTTCCTGCTCATTTAAAACTGTTAAATTGTACTTTATAATATCTTTCTGGTTTTCCGATATTGCTTTAATTAGAACATTTAAAGCTTGACTTTTAATATTTAAATTATTGGTGAAAAAGTATCCCAAATGGTTTAAATCAAATTGATTAAACATATACCTCGCTCCTGCTCTAACTGCTGAACTATCTGACTTGAACTTTTTGATATTTACTAGGGATACATTTTCACACACCTCTTTTATTTCTTTTAAAATTTTATAGGTATTGTCCCCGCTATCATTATTTACTAAACACATTTCCAAATTTTTAGCCTTAAGAAAATGTGTGATAAGAAAGTTTGAATCTATATCTCCTTCATTATTATGGAATATGATGATGATTCCTATTTTCATAATCAAACGGTTTTAATTAGTAATTAGATTGCTTTTAATTCACCTGCTAAAACATGTTTTGTGTTTGATTTGCGTTCTCTATAAACCCAGGCAATTTGTGCTAACTGTCCAACGATTTTAACGGAATCTTTCATAGATAATTTTGAACCATCTGCATGGATCCAACGCTTTAAAGGTTGCTCGCAAAGCATAGCTTTTGTTCTTTGTAGTCCGAAATGTTGCGTCATTCTTTTAAAGATCTCTACATCAAAGATCCATTGAGTTACAAACTTTTTATTAAAAGCTATTTCTATAACATCTTTATGAAATATTTTGGCGCCACATTGTGTGTCTTTAAAATCCATTTTTAAGATCTTTCTGATAATAAAATTGATAGTTAAACTGATTATTTTACGAGCAGATTCCTTGGTAATATTAGCTCCCATTCTAGTGATCCTAGAACCACTGACAATTTTGAAATCTGAGTTTTCAATGGTTTTCACTAATTCATCAAAATCTGACAGATCTGTTGACAGATCTGCATCTAAAAATCCTATGTAATCAAGGTCCTCCTTTTTGGCCATGTGTAGCATTCCTAAACGCACAGCCTCTGCTTTTCCTCCATTTTTCTCGCAATCATAAACAGTAATGTAATCTTCTCGACCTTTTTTTAATTCCTGAAGCACTTCAAGGGTTTTATCCTTAGAACCATCATTTACAAAACATAAGTGGTATCCAGAATTTTCATCTATAAAATTAGTGAATTCAGTACTTAGCAATCTTTCTTCTTCGTTATAACAGGGAATGACAACACCTACACATCTTTGTTGTATCATTACGTTATTGTTTATGTTTCTATCATCAATAACATAAGGAGCCCCAATTAAGCGTTTTAAACGAGCACAAACTTCATTTAAACTTAAAGGTTTCTTCATATAATCATTTATTCCTAAATTATATCCTTCAGTTATTATACCATCATTCGTGTTACCTGATAATACCATGATTGGCGTTTGATGGTCTTTGTATATTCTAATATATCTGACAATGTCTAAACCGGGAATCTCAGGCATATTAATATCAACTATAACTAAATCAGGCTTAAAAGAATCGTATAAATCCATTCCTTCTCCTGAACTTGTTGTTGTTAATACTTCGTAACCTAATTCGCTTAATCTTTTTTCCAAAGGAAGTAAAACTAACTGTTGATCGTCTATTGCTAAAATTTTCATAATAATTGATTTTATCATTAAATACAGATCAAAAGTACTTTTCTTGACATGCTTAAAAATTTAATTTAGATAAAGGCGATGTTTAGTTTAGATGAATGACCTTTTTGTGTAGATGATTAATAATTGAACCACAAAGCAATTTATTTATCTTTACCGTATTGAAATCAATATTGATTGAATAAAGAGAAAACAAATAAATACTTAATAGCAGCAATCCTGTTAGGACTTGCATTTCATGGTACTTCCATTTTCTTTACATTAGAAACTACGTATGATGCATTGATCCATTTATTCTTCGCAGACCATTATGCGAATAGTTGGTTTGAACCCTGGAACTATAAATGGTATACAGGGTTTACGGTTATGAGCTATCCACCTCTAGTGCATCAGACTATTGCCTTATTCGCTCTTGTTGGCGGATTAAAATTTGGACTATTTTCAGTAGCTCTAATAAGTATTGTATTATTTATTACTAGTGTTTATCGATTTTCGTTGCTCATTACTTCGAATAAAACTGTTGCTGGTTACGCCGCTTTATTGGCTATATTCTCATCTTCTTTTGTTGAAACATTACACCTTTTCGGTCAGTTACCCAGTATTATTGGTATATCTGTTTTAATGCATGCCCTACCTGATATCTATTTATGGATGAAAACTGGACGCTACAGGTTTTTGTTTACCTCACTTTCACTAATTGCAGTTACTGTAACCTCTCACCATGTAACACCAATCTTTGGGATGGTGTTTTTTATATTTCCCTTAATTGGGATGGTGATCATGGATCATTCAAGAGAACAGGTTAAATCCATGAAAGAAGTGACCTTTAATGTGTTCTTGAAAAGTTTTGGTCAACTCTTTAAACGAATTATTGGGTTCGGCTTTCCGTCTTTGGTTATTATTATTGGGTGTATTCTTCCCTATTGGATAAACTCCAAGAACAATCCAATTACTCAAGTGCCAATACCTCATGGCTCACGAGATAATTTTCTGGAGGTTACCTCATCAGGACTGGTGTTCTTTTTAATTCCATGGGGCTTATTACTGATTATCTTACCTTATATATTTTACAGATATTATAGCAAACGTTACCTGTTTTTTGGTCTATCCATTTCTATCCTTTTTATTTTAGGTACTGGCGGAACAACGCCTATCCCAAGAATGGTCCTCGGCGAAACTGCCTTTAATATTTTAACTCTAGACCGATTCACATTATGGGCATCTATTATGTCATTGCCAATGTTAGGCGAATTTGCCTATCGTTTTATTGAAGGCGATCTTAAAACATTGATTCAAGAAAAGTTTGGAGCAGTTTATCATCGCATCATTGGCGGCCTACTTGCCGGACTTTTTATTTTTATGACCATTTTCACCATGAGTCTGGGATACTTTAGGCCATCGCAGCCACAGAAGATAAAAATGCTGCCCATCGTGAATTTCTTGAATCAGGATCAACATGATCAGTGGCGCTATTTAACTTTGGGGTTTGGAGACCAGATGGCTTGGCTAGCGTCGCAAACCAATGCCATGAGTGTTGATGGTAATTACCATTCGGCAAGACGACTTCCCGAATTGACAACAAGACCTATTGAGCGTTTAGAAAACTCGAAGTTCAAAGGTGTTGCCGGTATTGGCTCTTTACAACAATTCTTGACCACACCGGAAAAATATAATCTCAAGTATATTTTCTCTAACGATAAATTCTACGATCCTATATTGTATTTCTGTGGTTGGCAACGCCTACGGCAATTAGAAAATGGAATTATGGTTTGGGAAAAACTCAATGTCCCACCATTATCATCCATCTTACCAAAAGAAGATGTGGCCAAATGGCAAAAAATACTTTGGGGAATCATTCCGCTTTTAACGGTTTTAATTGCATTTATTCTAAACATTCAAATGTTGTGGCTAAGAACGTTAAAAGATCAAGATAAAAGAAAAGGCCTCTTATTTGAAATGTTCAGAATAACTATTCCAAATTCTCCAGATCTTTATTAAAATTAGAGCATATTTGGGGATTACTTCTGGCACTGATCGTTTGCTATGGATTATATAACTTCTATCTAAAGAATGATTCTCAACGTTCACCTGAAAATGCCATCATGGCTTATTACGATGCATTGGATTTTAAAGAATATGAAAAAGCACACAATCTAATCAATCCAAATAGAGAGCTGTCTATTGCTCAGTTTATGCTAGAAATTTCTGTAACAGATGGCTTACTGAGTTCTTATGCGAAATTAGATGCTTTAGAAACCATTATCACCAATAAAACCGACCGTATTGCAACGGTCAAAGTCACTACGGATTGGATCACACCTCTTGAAAAAATTTCAAAGACCGATTATAAGCAACTTGTAAAAAATAATAGCAAATGGTATTTAGAACCTGAAGAGATAGATCTTGATCTTCCACCTGATCAATTATATTCGGACAACGTGACCAAATATTTCAATCAAGGCCGAAGACGCATCACAACAGAACAAACGCATCATGAAGATGTTCTGAAACAACCCGTATTGGAGATATTGAAGGCTAAACTGGTAAAATTCAATGATCATTATGCCATTGTTGGTGAAGTTCAGAATATTGATAATGTGCCTGCAGATGTGGTTTTAAATGGCAGTCTTTATAATGACAAGAACGAAAAACTTGCTACTTATAATTCAAAATTTCACGTGAAGCATAAATTGATGCCTAAGGAAGTGAGCAGTTTTAAGATCAATTTTGAAGGAATTGCCTGGTCCAACACCAAGGACTCCATTCCCAAGACCTTTAATCCAGACGAATTCACACCTGTTTATTTTGAATCGCCACCTACAAAATTCAATTTACAAGTAGCTGGCAATGTATCTGGATCCGATCTTTATAAAGATGTCGTTTTAAGTGATCTAAATATTACTTCCGAATCTATCCATGGTAAACTCTTTAATAGTGGTCTTGAAGAAATTACGGTTCCTCAGTTGCTTGTAACCTATTACGATGCCAACAAGAATCTGGTTTGGGTAGATCATATGTTTTTAGAAGATGGCATCAGACAGCAACGACAGCAACACTTTTCTTATACTCTGTTACAAGATGGAGAATTATAACCATTACGCAAGACATGCAAAACTGTTTCGTTAATGGCTTGCCAAATGAAGACATATCCAATAAAGTGGTACCCAAACAGAATTGAAAACCAAACGGATGATTGTATTACAAGCCATAGACCATCCTGACTTTAGTTATGTGAAGATTGAAATGAACACTTATATAGGAAACCCAAATTAATGAAGAAGAAAATCACATATCTTTTATTCTCTCATACTCATCCTCATTGGGTTTTCCTTTCAGTGCGCAAATAACTGAACGTACTAAGCCTATTAAACTGCTCACCACAGACACAGAATTTACTGCTGGTGAACAAATTCAATTGAAATTCAGTAGTGAATTGAACGCACCTACTAATTTGTATATATCCAATAGTTATGGTTCAACCCTTTTGCTACCTGAATTTGAAAATGAATTGCTTCTTTATACCATCCCTGAAAGCATAAGTAGCAAATCTGGAATTGTGAATTGGAAAATTCTTGATCCAGACCAAACGCTTTCAGGTAGTGTTTACATTAAACCAAAAGCCTTAGTAAAAAGTCTGGAATCGTATTTGGGACCTCCAAGTATTCAGGCTGGTGAAGCAGATTTTTCAATGATGGTGGTTATACCAACTGACGAATTAGACAATCCGCTTCAGGATAACACCATGGTTACTATCAAAACCCAATTCTTGGATAGGGAAGTTAATTCAGATGTAATCACAAAAAATCTTTTAGCCTACAAGAACATTTATTCACCAAAAGAGTCAGGACGCATTCTGGTTGGTTCTGAAAGTTTAGGCACAACCTCCAAAGAATTTGACATTAATGTCCTGGCATCAATTCCGACTGATTTTACAATTTCAGAACAGCGCAACCACAAGTATGCTGATGGTAATCAAATAGTGACTTTATCAACTTCGCAGATCAAAGATGCATTTGAAAATGTTGTTGAAGACGGCACTTTAATAGAATTCTACATCAAGACTAACAATGGCGCTGTTCTAAAAGCCTCTGGAACCACAATAGATGGTGTGGCTAACGGCAAAGATCATTCATCCAGATCATGCTGATGAATGGACCGTAAAGGCCATTATCAAGGGAATGGCTGAAAGTGAAGAGATTGTCTTCAACTTCGAACAACTATTTGATGATTTTGAAGTATCCTTTTCAGAAGATAATAGAACTGTTGGTGTCGGACCTTTAAAAAGCTTTATGCAACAATTGATTCCAGATGGATTCAATGTAAATTTGTCCGTTTACAGAGACCAGGAACTAATTCAAACCATTAATAAACAAACAGTTTCAGGCCAGGTGACCTTTAAACTCAATCATGATGTGTTGCCTGATGGGAATTATATGTTTAAGATCAACACAGCCGGTCTGGAAAAAACCTTTAACTCCAAACAACTATGGTAGTCACCAATAAAACCATATTGCGAAGTATAGTGGTACTATCTTACATAGTGCTCATTGGGCTTGTTTTGTTTGGCATTAGTGCACTCTTCAGCTACTTGAATACTGGTGCAGATCGCAGTAGCATGCTGCATACTGAAGTTAAAAAAATAGACCAATACTTACCATCTGTTGAGTGGTCACCATTGAGCTAATGAAGGTAGAACGATGGACGAGACCACTCTAAATGACAATTGAGAATGATTATTTAGATGCCTGGTATGTAAAACATGTGGCATTTATGACCAATCTTAGAAACCGGAATAGACGATTACTACACTGAAAATGCACGGAAAAATATTGTGAATATTATTGATCTCAACAAGGCTGAAAACATTTCTATTGAAGCCACAACATTAGAACATCAGCCAACGTTGGAATTCTTTAGTGAAGATGGTCAATTGGCTGTGATCACAGACCGTAATGTAGTTGAATACAAACGTTTCTATAAAAACGAAGAATTACTATTTGAAACTAAAGAAGTCTCAACCTACAAAGTCATGTTGCTACTGGAAGATGGATTCTGGCGAATTAGGCATTTGGTGAAACAAGAATCGTCACCTTTTAGGAGATAAAACCAATCCGATTGATCTTGAAATTGCAATTAAAGGCATTAATTATTATCCGCAAGCCTCACCTTGGGACACTCTTTGGCGACAGTTTTGATGAATCGATCATTATTAAAGATTTTAAATTGATAACAGAAGCTGGATTAAATTCCGTGCGAGTTTTTATTCCATATGAAGATTTTGGAAAAGCTAATGTAAAACCAAAAAAACTCAACAAACTGAAACAAACTATTGGATGCTGCTGAAAAGCAAAAATATTAATGTTGTTTTGACACTTTTTGATTTTTATGGCGACTATTCTGTTCTGGATTGGACACTTAAACCGAACGTCATGCAGAGACCATTGTTTCTGCATTTAAAAGACCACAACTGCATTATTAGCTTGGGATATTAAGAATGAGCCTAATCTAGATTTTGAATCCAGAGGAAAGGAAAATGTAATTTCGCGTGGTTAGAGCACTATGATCGATCTGGTTAAATCCATTGATGAACAACATCCTGTAACTATTGGATGGTCTGATGCCGAAAGTGCCTACTTTACTAAAAGATAAGGTTGATTTTGTGTCTTTTCATTATTATGAAGATATTGAAAAACTTGGTGAGACCTATTCGAACTTAAAAACGAAGATTACTGATAAACCCATTGTTATTACTGAGTTTGGTTTATCCTCATATCGTGGTTTGTGGAATCCTTTTGGCAATTCTGAAGCAACACAGGCCGATTATCATAAAACGGCTCAGGAACAATTTAAGACACTTGATATTCCTTATATGTCATGGACACTTTACGACTTTACAGAAATACCAAAGGAAGTCGTTGGCAGACTTCCTTGGCGTAAAAATGCTCAAAAGCATTTTGGATTTATTGATGTTGATGGAACAAAAAAGGAGTCCTTCAACTATATGTCTAAAGATTGATACTTTGCACTTCTACTGTTTCTGTATCAACTCTTGAATCGATAATTGAGTTGAATGAATTAACATACATCTGCGCAATCTCACTCATTGGATGTGCTGTAGCAGCTTTATAATTCATCTTTCCTAATTCCTTTCGGTAGTCTTCATTAGTTACAATTTTTTCAATAGCATTAGCTAAACTTTCTACGCTAGTAGGCTCAAAAAACTCACCTCGATATCCTTCATCCTGAACCAATAATGCAAGGTCACCAAGATCTGGCATGACTACTGCCTTTCCATAACTTCCTGCCTGATGCAACACACCAGAGCTTCCGGTTGTCGATGTGTATGGAAACACGACTACTGCACTTTCATTAAATAAAGTTGGTACTTCGTGTTCTTCAACATAACCAGTAAAACGTACTTGTGGAACATGCTTATAAGTCGTCTTGTACTTTTTCTAAATATCCAGGTACATTAGGGTTATCAGTTCCTGCAATGACAACCTCTAGATCCAGACCTGTAGATTTTCTAACTTTTTCAACGGCTTCTATCATAGATTCTACTTTTTTATACGTTCCAAATTTTCCAAAGGTCATGATCTGCATTGGTGATGTTGGCACATTATAATCTGGTTCTTCTGGAATTTCAAAAGTTCCGTGAGGAATCAATCTTACGTTGGTAGCCTTGTACTTATTTTCTAATATAGTTACATATTTCTGCATGGTTACTGCTACCAGTATCGGCTTGCAAGAATTAATCTTGTTAAGAGTTGAACCTATAAAACCATAGTACTTTCTGCATGAGTTTATTGGTATGTAAATCCTGCACTTCCTAAATCTACTTCTTCTAAAATATTGTGTAATAATACGATGTTTGGAATTCGCTTTAATTTGCAAATTAATGGTAACATTAAACCTAAGGCTGCTGCTATTTTCTTATCTCCAAACTTCATAAACTGTAGATTGAATAATACAGCATCTGGTTTTGTTTTGTTGATGGCATTTGTAACACTTAGAATGTTTTTGTAGCTATTAAATGACCAACATTCTTTAACTGTGATCTTACAACCGGCTTCTGTAAACTGAGATGTCTTTTTCACCTTCAGTTCTGTCTGTTAAAAGAATTAATTCTGTCACTTCTTTGTTTTGTCTGAAGTGCTTTACCAAATGGTATGCATACTCGTTAAGAGTTACTTTACTTGGCGGATAAGCTGTTACTATTGCTAATTTCATAATTTGTGGGTTTTTTTAATTACACTACAAATTTGCGGTAAAAAAGGCAGTAGATTCGCTGTCTTTAGATGGTTTGCCTTTTTGCTGTAGACGAATGGAATAAAACTGTAGATTTAGTTATTCGTCGATGCTTGTATTCTGTGTGATCTTGTATCTAAAATAAAGAACAATACCTGAAGGACAAGCAACAAGAACATAGCTACTATTTGCATATGTACTACTTGCTCTAAACTGTTATGAAAGAAAATAACAAGGCTCATTTGAAGCACACCAAACACACCTGAAATAACCACAGGAATATATCTGATCCAACGATAAATAGTAATAAGCAAATATATTGGAGATTGCGAATAATCCGGTTGCCAAGGCATATTGCCATAATAAAGGAGCCATGGCTAAATAACTGTCTCCAAATAATAGGGTAATAGCTGTTTCCGGAAATATCGAACATCCAAAAACAATTATTAATGCAATAACAGCTATGTAGCCTACATATTTAAATAAAATTGGTGCTGTTTTTTTGCCTTCTTTTTTTAGTTGAACTACAATTGGTAACAGCAACATAACGAACATCCATGCAATGAAATAAACGATACGACCTATTAAAGCCAACGATGCATACAAACCAGCTTCATATGGTTCAAAATAATGCTTTACTATAAGGATATCACTGTTATTGATTATGATTTGTGTTAACTCATAAAAAGCAGTAATTACAAAAAAGTTTCTCACTTGTTTAGCTTTTGTAACTTCAATGAGCACCCTAGTTCTTACACGTAGGTTATCATATTTAAAAGGAACTAAACCAAATCCTAACGAAATCAAAATGCCAATGGCAATCACAACAGAAGATTGAATATTAAAAAGAAAGATCAATCCCAAAGTAATGATCAATCTACTCAGCATTTCGGCTTGATAGGTAATAGACAATAATTTAAATTCCTGCTTGCCTTGAAACACACCTCGATTCACACTCATTAAAAAATATAAAGGCACACCAACACCAAAAATGACGAACATAATTGATGAAGAGGTGTTAAATACCTGCTGCAATTGTTTTGAAAAAACAACTATTAACAGGCCCAATATCACACCAACTGCGGTTGCATATTTATAGATTTTAGAAATAAAATTTTGAAAGGATTCATTTTCAAAGACCACAGAGAATTTTGCAGTTACCAATTGAAAAGTCATTGCAACAAAAGAGAGTACCAGTAAAAAGGTTATTAATACAGCTGCATCAGCAAATTGTTCTGGGCCTAATATTCGTCCAAGAATAAGATTATATAAATAATTACCTCCATTTACAATTAGCACACTTAACATGAACAATTGTTCAGGAGAAAATTTTCTTGTTTTTAACAATGAGATAACTTGCATTTAATGTTTATTTTTAGTTAAATTCTGATGCAAATATCTCCTCTATGTCCATGTAAGCCCATTTAATTTCGACGGATGGTAGATTGCTGTAGGTGAATGAACGAGTAATTGTGCTTAACTTGCGGTATGTATTTAAAGCATTAATTATGACCTTAAAATCACTCGTATACATTCCTATCCTATTCATTGTTATTGGCATGAATGCTCAAAACATGCAAGAGGGATTTACCTACCTAGAAACAGGAAAGTACAAACAAGCTGTATCTTTTTTTGAAACCATTTTAAAGGACTATCCTGAAAATAAAACAGCACGATTATGTTACGGTAGAGCGATTGGATTGGATGGTAACCCTGAAGAGGCAACTAGTATTTTTACAGAATTGCTGAAAGATTATCCGGATGATTTTGAAGTAAAACTGAATTATGGTGAAGCTTTGTTGTGGAACAAAAACTACCTAAAAGCCAAAAACTATTTTAAGCAGTTAATTGATCAAGATCCAAAAAGTTTTCCAGCACTTTTAAGTTACGCCAACACCTTATCTAATTTAAAAGAATACAAAGATGCTTTAATTTACGTGGATAGAGCATTGGATGTATCAGCCGGAAACCCAAATGCATTAAACTCTAAAAAGTATATTTATTTGGGATATGCCTACCAAAAGCAACAAATCCAAAAATATGATGAATCAGAAGCGCTTCTAAAAGAAAATCTGACCCACTTTAATAATGATAAAGAAACTTTGCTCAATCTTGCTAATCTATATTTAATAACCGACCGATTGGAAGATGCTAAAGCAACTTATGATTCGCTCGCTAAAATTGATGAGTATAAACTAACTACCTTAAATGGTTTAGCTTTAGTTTCTCATCTAAAGAAAAAAGAAAAGGATGCCCTAAAAATAAGTCAACAAAGTTTTGATGGATTAAACTCGAATACAGAATCTACTCTCATAAAACAAACCACGGAACGTTATGTACAAGCCTTGATCTGGAATAAAAAATATAAGTTAGCCAAAAAATTAATTGATGAATTAATTGAAGAAAATCCGAATGAAAATTGGATTTTAGCATTGCGCGCCACCTTAAACACCTATAAAAGTGACTTTAAAAAGAGTGTTGCAGATTACAACCAGATCTTAGTGCAAGATAGCACCTCTTTCGATGGTAACTTAGGAAAAGCTAATGCATTAAAGGCATTAGGACGATTTGACAAAGCCTATAACTCAGCCGAGAATACCTTAAGATTTTATAATAAGCAAAAGGACGCTACTAATTTCGTTAAGCAGCTGAACAACAGTTTTACTCCGTTTATACAATCGAAAGCATTATACAGTTTTGATAATGGTGACAACGAAGCGTATGGAATACAAAATATGATCAGCTTTCCAATATCTACAAAATTTAAGGTTTTAGCCAATTATAATTACAGAAGCACCTCTAATGCTGTTACTGATGCGAAAGCCACAGCCAACGACTTTTCGTTAGGTGTTAACTACATGCTTTTTCCGCAAATCACCTTTAAAGGTCTTGCGGGTTTAACTTCTGTTAATACAAATTCGGATTCATTTACCAATTTGCTTACGGATGTTTCTTTCAACATCAAATCATTTAAACTTCAGGTATTGGATATAGGCTATAAGCGGCAGACTGAAAATTTTAATGCGGCACTTTTAGAACGCGAATTGATTCAGAACTCCTATTATCTAAACTACAACCTAAACACAAATTTTAATTTGGGTTGGTACACTCAGTACATATACACATCACAAAGTGATGACAATACTAGAAATTTATTATTTACCTCCCTTTATTACAATATTTCAAGTGATCCAACATTTAAAGCAGGTATCAACTTTCAACATATAGCTTTTAAGAACCAGGTACCAACCATTTATTTTAGTCCAGAACGATTCAATGTGGTTGAGGTTTTTGTCGATTTATTAAAAAATCAAAACACAAGATGGATGTACAGCCTAAATGCCGCAGCAGGTTTGCAGTTTATTGAAGACAATAAGGCGCAGAATGCCTTTAGAATCATGGGTAAACTTGGTCATAGCTTTTCAGATAGATTTACTGGAACCATTTATGGCCAATACAGTGATATTGCGTCTGCCACTGCCGCAGGTTTCAATTACACTGAAGTTGGTATTCAGCTAAGATGGATGATTTGTAAAAAACCGATTTTTAGGAAAGACATTTAAAGCAAATTTAACCGCTTCATTAATTCAGGACGATTTGAACGGCTGACTGGAATAACATCTTTTTTGATAAGTACACTATTATCCTCTATATCAATTATCTTATTGAAATTGATAATAAAAGATCGGTGAACTTTTAAAAAAATACTATCAGGAAGTTTATCTTCAATTTTTTTTAGAGTAGAATGCACCGTATAATTTTTATCTTCAGTTTTAATATGGATGTAATCGCCTTTTGCCTCTATTAAATAAATACTTGGTATATCAATTTTTATTAATCGCCTATCTATATTGACGTAAAGATCATTTCCAGATGTCAACTCCACTTTATCATCTACGTCTTTGGCTTTGCTTTTAACAGAAGCATTTTCTGCTTTTTGAATGGCTTTCTCAAACCGAGGCAGTGTTATTGGTTTTACCAAATAATCGACAATACAATCGTATTCAAATGCCTGGATAGCGAATTTCGGATCTGATGTAGTTAATATTATTTTAGGTGGATTCTTAAGCGTTTCAATAAAATCGAAACCTGTGAAATCCGGCATATGTATATCCAGGAAAATTAGATCGACTTCATTCTGATTTAAGTATTTTATGGCCTGAATCGCATTTGGAAACTCTTCGACTAAATTCAGGTTTTTAACCTGTGAGCACAACTGTTCAATAATAGCTCTGGCTGTAGCTTCATCGTCAATAATAATACAATTCATATGAGAGTTTATTAAAGTGTACCCAAATAATCAGTTATGATTTGTAGTATATTCTCAAAATCATCCTTTAATTTCAAGCTATTCTCACGAAGTTATTTTCGTAATCAGCAGCTATATTATAACTTGATTCCAGCCCTAAAATACTAATTTTATGTTTAAGTTTATGCACATCGTCGGCTGCTTTTGTATAATTCTTTTCCTTTAAATGCTCATAGTAGATAGATTTCTCAATAGGGAACTCAGACTTAATGATCTTAATGAGTTTTTTTTCGAATTCTATTTCACCTCCAGATAAACTTTTTATATAAGATAAATTGGGCTTTTCCATCTTGTTATTTTTTAATGGTAAAATAAAATGTAGTTCCCTTACCCAATTCTGAATCCAACCATATTTGACCATTGTACAATTGAACGATCTTTTTAACTATTGATAATCCAATTCCTGTAGATTCATTTTCGTCCACAGACTGGAATATTTCAAATATTTTTTTGTGATATTCTTTAGATATTCCTATTCCATTATCGGATACACTAAATTGATGAAAGTTTGGTTTCTCTAAATAACCAATTTCGACAAAACCTTCTGGATTATCAATATGTGAAACCGCATTGCTTATTAGGTTTTGAAATAATTGTTGAATCCTGATTGGGTCTACATTTATTACAGGTAATTTCTCTTTTAGCCGAATCGCAATATTTTCTGGAACATAAATAATATTTTTTATGTTCTTTATGGTTTCATTTAGGTCTGTTTTCTGGCTTTTTGAATGTTTTTCGTCAATACTGGAATAACTCAATATACCATCTATTAAATGGTCCATTTTTTCTAATTTATCTTCAATGAGTTTAAAATTTTCCATTCCTACTTCATCAATTACATTTGTGTAGTCTTCTTTAAGCCATGAGATTAATGCAGTAATGCTTCTAAGAGGTGATTTTAAATCGTGGGATACAATGTGTGCATAGTCCTGAAGTTCTTCATTACTTTTCTCTAACTTTCTTAACAAATTTTCTTTCTGGATTTCCAATGATTTAAGATCTGTGATGTCTAAATGAATCCCTATTGATCCGGTAACATTGCCATTAATATTATAATTTGGTGCTCCACTTATAAGCCAGTGTTTTATTTCGCCATTTTTATTTTTCACCGTCAATTCATAAGAATTGGATTTCCCTTCTAATCTTTTTTGATTTTCATTTTTAATAATATCAACGTCATTTTTTGTTAAAAAAACTTCAGCACCTTTTTTGCCTATTAATTCATCCTCTTTGTATCCTGACATTTCGCAAAAACTTTGATTAACCATCAATATTACATCATCATTATTTACCTCTACCAGTCCCAAATTCATGTTAGCAATGATACTGCTGTACTTTTGTTTTTCGTTTTCAATACTTTGTCTGTATCTTCTTTTTAAGGTAATGTCTCGATAACTCCATAGATGTCCTTGGTATTCTGTGTCTTTATAGATTGGTATAAAATCTCTTTCCAAAACTTTTCCATCGACCATAGTTAACTCATCTCCAAGCACGGTTTTCTTATCCTTGATTATTTTGTTTATTCTTTTTACAAAACCTTCAGGATCATTGAAAAAATGTTTGTTTTGCTCTGCAGCATCTGAGCAATCTGCTCCAACTAAGTTGTCTGGCGAAACCGGAATTTGAAACAATTCACAGAATTTGTTATTTGTTAGAACAATTTTCCTCTCTTCATCTTCTAGTAGTATGCCACTATCTAAATTTAGGATTAGTGTAGATAATCTATTCTCGGACTCTACCAATTGATCTTCATATTCTTTTTCCTTGGTAATATCTCTAACAATACCCTGTGCCGCAATAGGAATTTTGTCATCATATATGATGCTGGAGTTAATATGCACCAATTTGTGTTTCTTGTCCTTTGTAACTATCCTGACATGAAAATCGGTCAGTGTACCATCTTTTAACAGCTGTTTGAATGATTTTTGCACACGATCTGCTTCATCCGGATGAGCAAGATTCGTTAAGTTAACCTGTTCTTTTTCAGTGTTATATCCAAGCATATCGATTGCAGCATCATTCATTTTAAGAACAGTCCCAAATAGGTCAATCACTACATAGGCATCAACTATATTCTCAAAGACACCCTGCAATTCAGAGGATTGTTGTTTGACCAGGTGTTCTAACTTCTCATTAGATTCCTTAAGCTTATTGGTAATGAGGAATAGTTCTGCTGACTTATCTTCTAAAATTTTTTCTGCTTGTTTACGAGCAGCCTTTTCGCGATTAAGGGCGCGTTGTAGTATGTCAATTTGTTTTTGACTCATTAATTTTTGTTGATAATAAACTTTACTTCTGTACCGTCTTCTTTTATCTTCTCTAGCACGATTGTAGCTTTTGAATTGAAATGTTCGAATGTTTTATTCATTAATCCTAATCCAAAATGATGCATGGCTCTGCTCGATCTGTAGATCATCGTCAAGGAATTATTCGTTTTCTCGATTACCTCAAATGAAGGTAGTTCAGCATCCGGATAAATTTTTCTAACTTCAACATGGATATGATTCTCAATAGAAGAGAGCATTTCAATCGGATCCTCATAGGATTCTATTAAACCAGGATAACTGCTTTTTAACACGCCAAATAAATGCTCTCCATAAACAAGTAGTAGATCATCCACAGATATTTTAGTACTCGTACTCAAATGCTGCAGTAACTGGAGCATTTCTGAGAATTCATATGTACCTATTGAGGTGTAAACGCCTTCAGATTTCAAGTCAGATTTTTCAATGATCTCATCGACGGTTTCTAATCCAAATTTATCCTCTACTAAATCTAAAAACTCCGTGAATACTATGCCTTTCATTATATTTTTATTAATTCGTTACTACTCCAATAATTGAGCATTTTTTCTATTTTAGATACATAATCTTCGTATTTTAAAGGCTTTAACAAATAACCAGCAATACCAATCTTATAACATTCTAATACATCTTTATGATTTTTAGAAGTAGTAAGAATTATTGTTGGGATATATTTTAAGACATCATCATTTTTCAAAATCCTTAAAAATTCAATACCGTTTATTTTAGGCATGTTTAAATCTAATAAAATAATGTCAGGTAAATTCTCTTTTTTGTCTAAAAATTCAAGAGCTTTTTCACCGTTTTTAGCCTCTATTATATTATGTTTTTGCTTTAATGAACTAATTGTTCTATTTAATTTCATGACCTCTATCATATCGTCTTCTATAACCAGAATATTCAGAGATTTTGCCATACCTTTTACTTTTTGCAGTTTCAAATTGAAAAGTAGTGCTAATTGGTTGGATTACGACCTAATTTCGTTTAATCAAAATTTAGTGTCGTTGAATTGCAGTAATGTGTAGACGAATGGATTTTACATTTCTTTAATTGTTTAACAAGATATGTTTTGGTCATAAAAAAAGGATGCCTTTGGAACATCCTTTATTTGTTTCAGCAATTTAAACTCTATTCAGAAATACCATGAACCATTGTGTATAAATAGTCCCCATGTACCCCGGTTAAATATTTACTTGATTTCTCCCAGTATGCTTTTCTGCTATCTTCATCTGCCCAATGTGCTCTGAATAATTCTCCATTTTTCGCAAGCATATCATCCAGATCATCCATAGAGTCCAATAGAAAAGCTTCGACAAACTCGGTGCCATCGGCTCCCCAAAAATGCCTGTTCGGATAGTACCCTTTTATATACTCATTCTTCATTAGCACATTTTCCTGATATTCCTTGCTTAACTCCATATATTCTTTTGTTGTACCATCTTCAGGATAGGCCCAATGACTCCTTCTAAGATATAATATCATATCTTTTGTTGGTGCTTCAGACATTTCTTTGGCTCCGGGCATAGTTGCATATATTTCGTCGGAATGATTTCGCGAATAAAATGCATTTTGAGATTTTAGAAATGCTTTTCTTTCTGCTTCATCAGGCCATGCTTCTTTTTCTAATTCATCGTCCCGGTCTCCTGCCTTATCAATGGCCTCCCAGTTAGCAAAAGTTTGTACATACATTAATTCTGTGCTGTTCTCAGTCATTAAATGAGTATAGAATCTTGCACTCATGATGTGCTCATTCTTTTTAGTTACCTTGTCCATGTACTCCTTTTCAATAGCCATCCAATCTCCATCGCCATCATAATCCATATTCCAATGTAAAGTGGTTGCAACAACGTACATAGGACGTTTCATTTCATCTTGAGCAAAAATTGAGGTGCTGAATAGCAATAGCATTGTAAAGACTACAATACTTGATCGGTTGGTTGTTTTCATAATTTTCAAATTTTAAATTAGTATATAATTGGTTAATAAATACAAATTAAAATTTGCTATGAATGTCAATAAAAAATTTAACTATGGGAATAGTTTTTCGATAAGAAGCAATCCAATATACAAAAAATAAGTAATAATATGACTATTAGTTTTTATGTCTAAAGATTACTTTTATATTCAGATTTATCGTATAGATTGTACTTTAATAACAAATTAAATTGTTCTCGAAGTTTTTTAGTCATTCCTTTAACCACCATATCATAACTATGGTCTATTAGTTCCAGAATGAATTTAGGTTCTAAATCACCTTTATAATATATCAACTGTATTCCAATGTTTATTGCTTACATAAGGTCCTGCATAAATACTTTCATATTGTTCTCTAACTCTATTGTATAATCTGGATCACATTTTAGCATTATTGAAGCTTCGCCTTTTTCCCATTTATCTAAGGGAAATAATGCAAACATTTTTCCTAAAACCTTAAACACCAAAGTGTGCTCATCAAAAGGGAAGTCTTCTGTTGCTTTGTTTTTTGCTAAACAATATTCGCGAAGTTGTTCTATATTCATTTTTCCAATTTCTTTGTGCCATCCTCAATTTTTAAAGCAGAATAATCTAGTTTCCAACCTATGGTTTCAACTATTGTTTCAATTAATGAGATGGTTTCCAATGCTTCTTTTTGTGCAATTTGAATCAGTCCACTTTCCGGAATTTTTTCCTGAATGTGCTGTTTTGCTTCCTGGTGCAATCCAGTTAAATCTGATGCTTCAAATTTATTGAAATAGCCATCTGATTTATCGTAGTAATTTAAATCAGTTTCTATTGATAAAATTTCTGGTTGTGGAAAATGTTCTAAAAATATCTTTTTATTGTCTTTATCTGCCTTCAACTGAATCTTAGAAAGATCATACCCTATATGTGCTTTGGCATTAATCACAACCAATGCTTTCTTTTTACTTGTTATCATTTTCAAAAAGCGCTCTTTGACATCTTCATAATGATAGATTTCAGCAAAATCACCTTCAACGGTAATAAACTTGCAAACTGTTTTTATTTTTTCTAAGAGCAGGACAGACTGCGAGTTGACCAATTGTTTCTTTTTTACAGATTTAAAGTATGTGACCATACCTAAACTAACTAAAACACCGATTATGATTCCAAGTAAAGCTTCCATTTTAATCTTCTAATTTATATAATACAGGTCTGCTTGGCGAGGCATCATTTTCAAAAGGAGCCATTTGAATATCTAATAAATAACAACCATCATCTACATTATTCGGTACAAATATTAGTTCGGTTATTGTTGCGTCTAAGCGCAATTTCCCTTTTGTATTCCAAAAAGCATTATGAGACAACAATAAGCCTTCGTCCTTTTCTCTATCTATACTTGGTAGGTCAATAAGTAAATGTTTAATACCCTTTTCTTTCAAAAAAATAGAGGCTTCCTCCAATAAGTAAGGAGGATTTGTATAAGAATATTGCATTGATAATTTTTCTCTTGTATTCGGCAGAGTTCGTATTACCATCGCATCTCTTTTTTTGTTACCTAAAGCAAACTGTAGTTGCTTTTTTGAAATTACAAAATCACCATCTTGTTTGGTGGGAGCAACTGTTACCAGTTCTGCTAAAAAGAAATATTGCTTTAAATTCTTATTTACAGAATGCACTTCTTCTGTTATATGTCCAGCGCATTCTGTGTGGGTTCCATGACCATGAGGATTAAAAAAAATATTATTGAAATTAATAGATGCACCTTTAGCCACTGCTGCGGTAAATCCTTCAAATTCTTCGGGTTCTATCTTAGGCTCATCAATATACCAGGCATTGACATTAGATTTTGAAGCTTTTAACGGAATTGAAATGTCTATGGGTTTAGAAAGATCAAACAGATATACTTTACTATTAAGTTTTATGGATGCGATCATAGCTCAAAGATAATTAAATCATAAACAAATCTGAAGCAATTCCATCTGTTAAAAATTTTCCTTTTTGGGTGGTTTGAATTATACCTTTTGATATGACTAAAAACCCTTGTTCTACACTTTTTTTAGAAGATTTTAAAATATGCTCTTTAAATTCAGAGCCAAACTTGGTTTGGATAGTATCTAAAGAAATACCCCAAATGGTTCTTAAACCAGTCATGACATACTCGTTAAATTGATTATTTAAGGACAATTGCTCAATAGTTGATGGAAGTTTATGAATCTGGATCGATTGGATATATTTTGTATTGTTAGACACATTCCAACTACGTTCTTTCCCATTAAAGGAATGTGCTGAAGGTCCAATACCTAAATAATGTTCACCTAACCAGTAACTTGTATTATGCTTGGAGAAGTAATCTGGCTTTCCAAAATTTGATATTTCGTATTGTACAAAGCCTTGTTTCTTAGTTTGCTCTACTAAATGATTAAAATGTTGCAATGCTAATTCTTCATCAATAGGCGGATAGGTGCCTCGTTTAATAAAAGTATCCAATGCTGTTTTTGGTTCAACTGTTAAAGCATAACTGGAAATATGTGGCACACCAAAATTAAAAGCAATCTGTAGATTTTCATTCCATTTTTCTGGACTCATATTAGGAATACCATAAATTAGATCGATTGTTATATTGTCGAAGTATTGAGTTGCAATTTCTAAACATTCTTTAGCTTCATTTGCTGAATGCACTCTATTCATACTTTGCAAGTCGTCATCAAAAAAAGATTGAATACCAATACTTAATCTGTTAATTCGTGTATTTGTTAATTCGAATAATCGTTGATTTGATAAATCGTCTGGATTGGCCTCCAAGGTAATCTCTGGGTATTCCGAAACATTGAAATTACTGTATACTTCATCAATCAACAATCCTAATTCATCATTCGTTAATAACGATGGTGTTCCACCTCCAAAATAAATGGTTTTAACAGATTGATTTAACAATTCTTGACTTCGCAATCGCAACTCTTTTACCAATGCCTGAACAAGTTCATCTTTCTTTTTTAAAGAAGTCGAAAAATGAAAATCACAATAATGGCATGCTTGCTTGCAAAATGGTATATGAATGTAGATTCCAGCCAATTTTTTTAACGGATTTTATCTTCGTTCTGTTTTACAAAACTGGACCATCCGGAATAACTTTTATCTATAGTAATTTTGCCTGAATTATAGAAATGACAAACTGCAGCTGCTAAACCATCTGTAGCATCTAAATTTTTAGGTAAAGTCTTTAAATTCTAATAAATTCTGCAGCATTTTAGCTACCTGTTCTTTACTGGCATTTCCATTTCCCGTAATGGCCATTTTAATTTTTTTAGGCAAGTATTCTGTAATCGGAATTTGCCTGCTTAGACCAGCTGCCATGGCAACTCCTTGCGCGCGACCAAGTTTAAGCATACTTTGAACATTTTTACCATAAAAAGGGGCTTCAATTGCAATTTCATCCGGATGATGCGTATCTATCAATTCTATGGTTCGTTCAAAAATAAGTTTTAATTTTAGGTAATGGTCGTCATATTTTTTGAGGTTCAATTCGTTTAGCTGAATAAAAGACATATTTTTATTCATCACTTTTATCAACCCAAAACCCATAATGGTTGTTCCCGGATCAATCCCTAAAATTATTTTTTCATTACTCATTAATCACAATATTGACAATCACTTAAGGATACTGACACACCAAATGACAGATTAAACAAGTTATTATTGAACGTTCCATATCCTTCTGATATTGGGTCATAAATTTTTTCTTTTGAAAAATTCATTACATAGGATACATCAGTAAATATGGATACAGTTTTATTTATACTATAATGCAATTCTAATCCAGCTATGGTATTAAAAAACGAATGTTTATTGTCACCATAATTCCCCAAGGGTTTTATAAAGCTTAGGCCAGGACCTAAATGTCCAACTACTCCAATTGAAGGAGGCAAAAATCTTAGTTTATTTGAAGCATCATACACCAATTGTAAATTGATCCTTGTATAATTAGTTTTAAATTCTGGTGTTTCATCCGCATTGGAAAACCTATTATATCCAAAATCTAATTTAGCTCCTAAATTTCTACTAAATAAATGCTGTACTCCTAAATTAATTGTTGGAAAATTAATTGGTTTCGCCTCAAAACCTGGAACAAATCCATCAATATCCGGATAATTAATTCCAAAAGAAACTTGGGCCTTCCAACTACTCATGTCACCTTGGCTATACAATTTATTATACATTGATATCATAATTGTTAAAATTAAGATGTGTTTTAATTTTACAAAAGATTCGATCATATAACAATTATGTTTTAATTTGTAAACTTCTGAATTAATTTCAGTAAGCATGATTGGGAACTTACCTTACAAAACTAAACAATTCTTTTTTGTACTTATTAAATTAAGTATTGTTACTGGAGCATTTTATTTTATTTACCAGAAACTAACCAAGAATAACCAACTCGATTTTTCTGTTTTTGTTGATTTTTTATCAAAAAATGACAATTTTAGCCCAAAAAACATAGTTTTTGTTCTGTTTTTGACCATTTTTAATTGGTTTTTTGAAATTTTGAAATGGCAAAATCTGGTGTCTTTTGTTAAAAAAATATCCGTTAAGGAATCTATTGAACAAAGTTTAGGAGCCTTGACTGCGTCAATTTTTACACCTAACAGGATAGGTGAATATGGAGCCAAAGCAGTTTATTATTCCCAATTATTTACAAAACGTATAATTCTTTTAAACTTGTTAGGGAATATGTCTCAAATGCTGATCACAACATTTTTTGGAGTAATAGGTTTTTTGATCTTTGTAAATACTTACAATGTTGAGATCTCCTTTTTTAAATTATCAAGACTTTTAATTATCGTATTTTTTATTCTGGCAATTGCAATATTTGGATGGCAGCAAAACAAATATCATATAAAAGGATTTTCAATAAAAAGAATTAAGGATTACGTTAAATCAATTCCTTTAAAATTACATACTTTTAATCTGCTTTACGCTCTGCTGCGATATGCTGTTTTCTCGTTTCAATTTTATTTTTTACTTATACTTTTTGAAGTTAATCTACCCTATGTAAATGCCATGGTTATAATTACAAGCATGTACCTGTTGGTTTCCATCATTCCATCTATTTTTATTTTTGATGTGATTATTAGAGGAAGTGTTGCAGTATATTTGTTTTCTTTTGTAGATGTTAATGAGTTAACAATCCTTGCAGTTGTTACCATCATGTGGTTACTAAACTTTGTACTACCAAGTATATTTGGCAGTTATTATGTGCTCAATTTTAGATGGTATAATTCCGAAGATCAATGACTTTAGTAATTATACTTATAACCATAGTTTATCTGATACTCATCGGAAGTTTTATTATTGGGTTCGATAAAATCAAATCTTTGAACTTAGATGATTTGGAGGTTAATACCCGCTTCACAATTATAATTCCCTTTAAAAACGAAGATCAAAATTTACCAGAATTACTGATTTCTTTAACAGAATTGAATTATGCTGAAAAATTGTACGAAGTAATTTTCGTCAATGATGAATCTACTGATGAATCTGAAGCTATTATCAATAATTTTCTATCAAACAATTCAAATAATTATAAACTAATTAATAATGAGCGAAGATCAAAGTCTCCTAAAAAGGATGCTATAAATAAAGCAATTTCTATTGCTCGAAATAATTGGATTATAACAACGGATGCAGATTGTGTTGTCCCCAAGTATTGGTTGGATTGTTTTGATAGTTTTATTCAAAAAACTAACAGCTGTTTTATTGCTGCTCCCGTAAGTTATCATAAAGGCATTTCTTTTTTAGAACGCTTTCAATCTTTAGACCTATTAAGTTTAATTGGTGCAACAATAGGTGGTTTCGGAATTGGAAAACCATTCTTGTGTAATGGAGCTAATTTAGGATATAAAAAAAGTCTATTTAAAGAACTGAACGGATTTGAAGGAAATACTAATATTGCAAGTGGAGACGATATCTTTCTATTAGAAAAAGCAGTTAAAAAATATCCAACACAAGTTCATTATTTAAAATCTGAGCTTGCAATTGTTAAAACCAAACCGCAACATTCTTTTAAAGATCTTTTGTCCCAACGTATTCGCTGGGCCGCAAAAACTTCAAGCTATAACAATCTGTTCGGAAAAATCACTGGGTTGTTAGTTCTGCTTATGAATTCTACAATAATCTGTGGTTTAATCTTTGTTTTAATAGGGTTAGTCAATTACAAGATATTACTCTATATACTTGTTATTAAGGTTAGTATAGACTTTTTACTTATTTATAAAACAGCACGTTTCATGAATCAGGAAGAAGTAGTATCTTCCTATTTATTCAGCTGTATTATTCACCCCTTTTTCATAGTATATGTTGCTATTGTATCAGTTTTTAAAGGATATAAATGGAAAGGGAATTACTATAAAAAATAACGAGTTGCATTTTATTTCTTATTTTTAAACTATCAATAAACTATACACCCAAACAAAAATGAAAAATCTTGGCTTAATCATACTGTTATTTTTTTTCTCTTTCAGCGCTTTTTCTCAAAACAATTATACCATAAATGGTAAGACCTATGAATTAAAGAAAGATGTTGAAGGCTCAATAGATCTCTTATGGAATGTAATAGATGGCAACTATAGATATTTTGTTGAAAAAGATGGAAAGATAGAAGAATTGACGAATTCAAAAAGCAATAATGGATCTTTCCAGGAGGAATACTTAAATACTTTACAATTGTTTTCAGGGAGTTCTGATATTAATTCCAAAACGGTAAAACTTACTTTACCAAGTCTGCGAAATTTCGTGAACCAATACAATGCTAGTGTAGATAGTAGTTATACTATTTCTCAGGACAAAATAGAACTTAAAACCAGATTAGGACTATTTGCTGGTATTACTAATAATCCGTTTGTTGAAAACCCTGATAATTTAACAACACCTCTTTTTGGAGCAGAACTGGAATTATACGATGATGATATTGCCAAACGACATGCAGCTTTTTTTCAGCTAACCCATATATTAGAAAATGATGACTTAAAATACTCGACTACTGAAATTGCTTTAGGTTACCGTTTTAGATTTATATATTCTGAAAAAGTTCAATATGCATGCCAACGTAAAACTGGTGACATTAAGTTTCTCTAATTCTACATTTTCATTTGTAGATGAAGATACCATGTTAGAAGTGTCAGAAGATAAATCTGCAACTTCTTTTGATGCTCCAGTGATTTTTGGTCTTGGAGCAGATCTTAAAATTGCGAGAATAGCTTTATTACATTTTATTACAATGAATTATTTGCGCTTTCCTTAGAAAATCAAGGGAATTTTTCAACCAATTTGGCACTGGGATATAAATTTAAATTGTAGTGAGTATTTACAAAACATCCAATCCGGCTTTTAATAGATATTTTTGGGATAAGTCCGGAGGTTCTTCATCCAGAATGACTGTTCGTGGAATTATTATTAAATCAATAATTCTTTTATTAATTACAACAGCCATCAGTGGGTTTTGTTTGGAAAATTAATTCAGAAGGCGTATCAGTGAGGTGGTTTACTTTAGGTGGCATGCTGGCTGCAATAGTTATCAGTATATTAATTTCTGTAAGAAATCATTGGGCTCATTTTTTAGTGCCTCTATATGCCATTGCAAAAGGTTTTTTTATTGGTGGATTTAGTTCATATGCACATGTTAAATTTCCTGATCTGCCCTATCAGGCAGTTGGTGTTACTGTCATTACTTTTTTTACTATGTTATTTCTTTATCAAACACGGATAATAGTAGTAACAAAAAGACTAAGAACAGTTATCGTAACAGCTGCTGCAAGTATATTTGTTATTTATATTGTTTCCTGGATATTAAGCTTTTTTGGAATTTATAATCCATTTATTTGGGGAACTTCTTGGATAGCTATTGGGTTTAATGTAATAGCGGCTATTGTAGCAGCTTTTACATTACTTTTAGACTTTAGTTTTATAGAAAACCAAAAAAATAAAGCTCCAAAATATAAAGAATGGATGGCAACCTGGGGACTTTTAGTCTCACTAATCTGGTTATATGTAGAGATCCTGAGATTCCTGCAAAAACTGGCAATCAGGTTTTAATCTGCACTAATTATTATGGGAAGTTTAAATTGAGTACTAACCAACTGGCCTCTTTTAATAGCCGGATAGATTTTTGGTAAAGAATCTATAGCAGAATTTATCTGATTAGTAATGTTAGGTAAGGCCCTTAAAGTTTCCTTATTAATTTTTAGATTTAAAATTGAAATTTCACCTTTATCGGATAATTTGAAATCGATAAAAATTGTATCCCTTAATTCATTAGAGACCACCATTTTTTCTGTTGATAAACTGTTGTGTATGTGATTTATCAAAGTTCTTTCAAAGCAAAGTTTTCGTTCCTGAATAGTTGATGAAGAATCGCAAGAAGCAAAGGTCGGGAACACATCCACATCCTTCCAGTTAAATGATTGTAATTCTTCTTTCAATATTTCTTCTGAAGATGTTTTTTTTACATCAAAATATCTGCAGGAAGTAACAAACAAACAAATTATAACAAATAGAATATGCTTCATTTTCATAAAAAATGGTCTCTGAAAAATACAAATAATTTGACTCATATCCTTTCCCATTCTGTAACAAACTTATAGTATCTTCGTCATACATTTGAATTTTATTAATATACATGGATACTTTTTTACTAATAGTTGGCTTTTTATTTATGCTAATAGGCATTATAGGAAGCTTCTTACCTATTTTACCGGGACCTACTTTAAGTTGGGTAGGCCTACTTTTGTTATACTTAACCAAAACCGTTGAAGATGATTGGATGTTTCTTGGTATAACACTTGTTGTTGCCTTAATTGTTTTTGCTTTAGATTATATTATTCCGGTAATGGGAACCAAAAAATTTGGTGGAAGTAAGGCTGGAATGTTTGGTACTACTGTTGGTTTATTGGTGGCCATTTTCTTTCCAATATTTGGAATTTTTGGTATTGTTATCTGGCCATTTTTGGGTGCTCTTATTGGTGAATTGATAAATAAAGCAGAATCAAAGGATGCTATGAAAGCAGCATTTGGGTCTTTTCTTGGGTTTTTAACAGGAACTTTTTTGAAGTTTGTAATAGCAGTTATTTACTTCGGTTTTTTTATATCGACATTCTGGGAGAATAAAGCAGAATTCTTTACATTTTAAATGTAAAAAAAAGCCCCATGATTAAAAGATGAGATCTTAATAATCATAGGGCCATGAGGGTTGCTATTAATCAACAATTAATAATGAGGATTAATCAATCGTAATGTTGATTTGTACAAAAGTAATCCATAGATATTTAGAAATGTTGTGGTAAAACCTCAAAATTTATGCGGAAGGCAATTACTTCTCACTGATAACAAGGGTTTTAAGTCATTAAAACACAGGATAAAACTATAATATTTTTAGTGTTTCTAAAGAAATCCCTTATTTCTTGCCTGTTTTAGCAATGTTTCGTCCTGACCATCATCAACAGAAAAAAGCTCTTTGAGTTGTTTTTTTCGTTTTTCAACAGCACTTAAAGATAGACCAACATGCTCTGCCAGATTTTTAGTTTTAACTCCTTGAGATAACAAATGAAGAATCTTTCTGTTCTTCTCATCTACAAAAATATCTGTAGTTATAGTTTTCCTTAAAAAATTATTTACAGTGCTGCTATAATATGGTGGATTTTCTAAAATATTTAAAAAAGCACTTGACAATTCACTGGATGTTAAATCACTTTTAATCAATAATCCTTCCGGATTTATTGTTTTTAAGATGTTATGAATACGATAAGATTCGTTATACATAGTCAGTATGATAATTTTGGCATTTGGCAGCATTTTTCGAGCATACTTTGCCAAATCTTCTCCTGAAGTGATCATCCCATCTGAAGAAGGTGGAATTTTTATATCTACGAATAGAATATCATAAGGTTTATTGTTTAATGAATTGTGAATGTACTCTAATGCCATATCACAAGTTGAAGCAATGTCAATGTCAAACTCTTGCTTGTGTGTTTTAATAGATAGGATCGTATTCTGATAACCCTCAATTATCATAGGATGATCATCTATCATTAACATTTTAATGTTTTGCATGATTGATCGATTAATAATTATTAGGAATAAGAACTAAAACAGTAGTTCCTTTCCCCCTCATTGAATTTATATCCAGATCGCCTCCTAAATCATTAACCCTCGAAGCGATATTCTTTAGTCCAATTCCTTTTTTTACCCTGTTTATATCAAATCCAGAACCATCATCTGAAATCTCTAACAGGATAAAATTATTCTTTAGTTCAAAGTTAATCTTTACAAGCTTAGCATCTGCATGTTTATAAATATTTTGTAAAGATTCTTGTATGATTCTGTACAAATTAATTTTTGTTTTGTTAGGAATATCTTCCCAGTCTATATCATCATTTTTATACAGTTCATATTTAAGATTGTAAGCTTTGGTCTGATTTTCTACTAAGGCCTTAATTATATCGAAAAACCCGGATCCTGAAACAAAATCGGCATTAAGATCATGAGAGATCTTTCTTATCTCCTGCTCTATGGCTTTTAGTTCTTTTATATAGCCACTTCTGTTTTTAACAGTATCCTGGTCTATGTTTTCATTTAAACTATCAAGACTCAATCTGGTGCCGAATAATCTGCCTAAGATACCATCGTGAAGTTCTTCTGAAATTCGTTTTTTCTCCTGTGCTCGTCCTTCTTCTATTTTATCTTGTTGTGTCAACATTAAGTTATAGATCTCCTCATTGGCTTCCTGTTGCAATTGATTTAACTTTAATTCCTTGTTTTTAGCTCGCTGTGAAATGGTGCTGTAGGTTAAGAAGACGGTCAATAACAAAGCAATGGAAAGTATGGAAAGAAATAGTCTGTCCCTTGTAATTTGTTCATTTCTTTGCTCTATTTCCTTAGTTTCATAACGAATTCGGGCAAATTTATTTCTTATGGCTCTCTCGTTATTTATCAGACTGTCATTTAAGGAAATATATTCTTGATAATATTTAACTGCCAGACTATCATTCTTCGATTTTAGAAAGATGTAATAGGGTTTTTAAATAATCATCATTATGATACTTGGCCGCATAATTCTTGGCTGCATAAGCATAATATTTCACAGAATCCTGTTGATTTATACTGTTATAATATTCAGACAGATGAATGCTTAATTGAATAGCCCGATAATCATCATTAACACTATCGCAAATTTTAAGAGCTTCATGATATAAATTCAGAACATCTTCTTTTTCGTTCAATAAAAACTTCGTATGCGCATAATTGTCCAGAACCAAAGCAAACAAAGATGGATTATCTTGTTTTAAATTCTTGTTTTCAAGGATTTGATCGAAATTCTTCAGAGCCATATCATATTGTTTAGCATCTTTATAAACAACAGCAATATTATTTATTGAATTATTTTCAGATTCCAAGTTCCTATTCTTAAACTTCTTTTTTATTTCTAAAGCTTTTTTATGATAATTTATTGCTTCATCATAATCTCCTAATTCATTATAAATTATTCCCAAATTATTATATAAAGATGCGAGAAAGTCATTAGATTTAAGAGGTTCCAAAATTGAGATAGCTTCAATCGTAGACACTTCACTACCAATAAAATCCTTTTCATTTTTCTGAACAATAGCAATTTTTAATAAAGTTTTACCCAGTTCGAGAGTATCTCTTATTGACCTATATACTTTTTCGGCATTGTAATAGTAAAAATAGGCACTGTCACTTTCTGATGCCTCATAATAAAACTCACCTATATAAACATTCGCTTTCGCGATACTTGTAGAATCTTTAATTTTTAAGGAATGTGACTAAATATTCCTGACTTGCTTTTTTAAAAAGATTATAGTTTTTTAATTTAAAGTGATTCAGAGCAATATATCTGTAAGCCTGATTCTTAAGTGTATCATTCTTTGCCTTTCCTGCAAGTCTTTTGGCACTTTCTGCAAATGAAAGTCTTTCAATTACAGATATAGAATTATCTTTGGCTCTATCAATTAAGTAAGATATACTATCTATTTCACTTAATTCTATTGATTGTGAATAAGAACTTTGAATTGTTACAGAAATGAATAAATAAAAAATTAGTTTTTTGAACAAATCAAGAAATTTTAGTATTCCCAAATTTATTCATAATTTTTTGATATAAATAAAAAAGCCCATAACAATTGTTATAGGGCTTTAAATTAGTTTTATAAGGTGCAATTAATCTAATCCACCATTCTCATCTACTTGTCCACCTGTTGCAAACAACTTCAGTGTCATTAAGCATTAATTCGTCTTCGTTTAAATCTTGTTTTTCACATGCAACGAATGCAGAGCAAAAAACAGCTGCTACTAATAGTAATTTTAAGGATCTCATCTTTAAATAATTTTAAGGTTTAACAATTGTTATTTTTATCTAGTGTCTAGAATGTTTTAATCCATAAATCTTATTACAGAGATGCGTACATACCTCTTGAGTAATAAAATTGAACGAAAGGGAAGTCGATAAAATTCTTAACAGAATTTATCTGTAAATGGATTAATTATTAAACCTCTAAAGTCAGTATGTTCATATTTTGGGGACTTAGAAGTATAGCAATATAAAAAAAATTGTGAAAAAACGTGAATTACATCGAATATTTTAGATGAACTGCACAAAATGTAATTAATTATATATAAAATCTCACAAAAAATAATTGAATTTAACTAAAATAATTTTTTTAAGTCATGATTTGCTTTGTATAAAATTTCATATTCTTCACAAGTATCAATATCTATATTAGCTTGTTTATTTCGTATTGTATTTACAAACTCAGAATATTTATCAAACAGTTTTTTAGCGCCTTTATCCGAATTAAGATTACAAAGGTCTTTGAAATAGAATTTATCAAACAGGGCAGGAACACCTAATTTACCATCACCGTATTTAGTAACTATAATTTGCCTGCTCCCAGAAGTAAAAACATCAATCAATGATAAATAGTGATCCAGTTCTATTAATGGCTGATCCGACAACATAATTAATACACCTAGTAGGTCAGGATATGACAATTGAATAAATTTTATTCCTTCTGAAATTGAACTCCCAAGTCCCAATTCCCAATTCTGATTTACTAGAATGCTAACTTTATTTTGATCAATCTTGGGAATAATTTTATCCGAATTTGCTCCCAAAACAACAACTACTTCTGATTTTAATTGAATTGCTTTAGATATCGTTTGATCCAAAAGATTGGAATCTTTCCATTTTAATAATTGCTTTGGCGTACCCATTCTCGAGGAACCTCCAGCTGCCATGATCAGAATTGCAATTTTTGATTGGATAGACATATTAACTATGCATGAATATTTCCTGTTTTCTCTTTTAAGGACATAGGTGTTTGATTGCGCTTTACTGCTAATATTTCGGCAATAATGGAAATAGCAATTTCTTGTGATGTGACTGATCCAATATTTAACCCAGCTGGACCGTGAATGGAATTAATAAAACTTTCAGAGAGATCAGGTTCGTATTCAAGTAAACTCGAAATCAGACTTTCTCGTTTTTTTACAGGACCTAATAGGCCTAGATATGCAGGTTGACTTTCCTTTAGTGCCAAAAGCCATTTCAGATCATTTGAAAAACTATGGGTCATTACCATAATAGCTGTGTCAGAATCAATAGTAGATAGATCGTAAGATTCTGCCGATGTTGAAACAAAATTTTGAGCTCCCGGAAAATTTTCGATGGTTTTTGGTTCACTAACTCCGGAAACCACATCAACTTCCCAGCCTGTTTTGGCAGCTAACTGACACAATTGAACGGCATCATGTTCCGCACCGAAAATAATTAACCTAAAACAGGGAGCTAATTCCTGATTGAATTGGTGTTGAGAGCTATTCAAATCCTTTAATTCTGACAAAGGAAATCGAATGATCATTAAAATTATAACAAAAGACCCAATATCAGGAAAAACACCTTCTTCTCGTCTGTAAAAGCAGATTGAATTCCTAAGTGATTCTCTATTGATTAAGTGCTCTATTAAATTTCTTAAAAAATTCATCTTCAGGTTTAAACTCCTCCAGCAAAATGTAGATCACGCCTTCACAACCTAATCTATAACGACCATCATAGGTCATCATTTTTGATTTACCATCTGTAAATACCGATTTTGCTTGCCTTAATACTTCTTTTTCCACACAACCACCACTAACAGCTCCTATCATTTTATCATTTTCAAGAATTAGCATTCTCACTCCAGGTTTTCTATAAGAAGAGCCATCCAGATCAACCACGCTTGCCAAAACCGACTTCAGATTCAAATCTTTTGCCTGATTGTAAGCATTGATAATTTGTTTTAATTCATGCATCATAAAAGAGACTATTTAAATAGATTTTCAAGGTCTGGAATTTAGGTTTTTAATTCCTGTAATTCCTGTATTTCCATATTGTTTATAAATGGTTGCTTGTAAATTCGTTTTTTAGTGGCCGCATAAATAGCATTTGCAACTGCAGCTCCAACTGGTGGCAAGGTTGGTTCCCCCAAACCGGTTGGCGCAATATTATTTTCAATAAAATGAATATCAACTTTAGGAGTTTCTCCCATTCTTATCAATCTATAAGTATCAAAATTATTGGATTGCGGAATACCATCAGCAAAGGTTAATTCTCCATACATAGCATGTCCAATTCCATCAATTACGCCTCCTTCTGCCTGATTTCTTGCGCCCAATGGGTTCACCACTATGCCACAATCTACAGCACAGGTTACTTTTTTTACAACTGGCAATCCATCTTCCATGATAATATCTGCGACTTCTGCTACATGCGAGTTATGACAGTAATAGGTAGAGAATCCTTGATACACACCATCCGCAGCATTGCCCCAATTCGATTTTTCAACTGCCAATTTAATGACACCTTCCAATCGTTCCGGACTGTATTGAATTCTTTCGTCTGTTGTTCCTTTCACCTTCTGAAGTAAATCCAAATGCAATTTTATTCTGTCTACTCCCAATGTTTCCGCTATTTCATCGAAGAAACTTTGTTCTGCACATGCTAAAAAATTAGTATAAGGTGCTCTCCAAGCTCCTGTTGTAATATTGCTCTGATAACTTGCTACATCAACCTGATAATTTTCAAGTGCTCCTGCAGGGAAAAAATTAGGAATTAATCCATACATATTACCATTTACACAGGCTTCTTTTAAATGATAACCTGTCAGTTTTCCATCTTTTATGGATGCAGCAATTCTATATTTAGTTGGCGGTCGATACACACCTGTCGACATATCACCTTCTCTAGTTGATACCATTTGAATTGGTTTCTTAATAGCCTCGGAAATTTCAGCCGCTTCAAAAACAAAATCTCCATAAAGTCTTCTGCCAAAACCACCTCCCATTCTGGTCATTTCCAAATGGACTTCTTTTAAATCCCTTCCTAACATACTTGCCACAACTTTTGCTGCTTCTTCAGGAGTTTGTACTGGTCCAACCAAATGAACTTTCTCCGCTGTTACATTTGCAAAAAAGTTCATAGGCTCCATACAGTTATGTGGTAAAAATGGAGCTTCATAAGTTCTCTCTAATACCTCATCTGCTTCGGCAAATGCCTTTTTTATATTACCATCTGATCGCAAAGTTTGGAACTTATTACCATCTAATATTTCGAATAATGCTTTATCATGAGTTTCGGTACTTTCAAGCGGTAAGTCATTTTTCCAAATGGCTTTAATTGCTTTTACACCTTTCATAGCATCCCAAGTTGATTTTGCAATCACAACAACCTTGTCGGTTCCAGCCAACTGCAAAGTCCAGCTTCTTTGTGCTTGTTTTAAATATCCTCTCGCTTTTTCGCCTATAGTTATAACATCTATAACTCCAGGTAAAGAGCGAGCTCCAGAATCGTCATAAGATTCTAAAACCTGGCCAAAAGCCGGAGGTCTCAACACACAAGCATATAACATGCCTTCCACTTTATAATCCAAACCGAATAAGGGTTTGCCTGTAACTATTTTATCAATATCTACATTTGATGTCTCAGTCCCTATAATTTTGAAATCTTTCGGATCTTTAAGCGATACTTTTTCAGGCACTTCTAATTTTGCGGCTTCTGTAACAACTTCTCCATAACCTAATTTATCACCGCTGGAATTTGTGATCACACCTTCTTTGGTTTTACATTCTGAAGCCTCAATTCCCCATTTAGCAGCAGCTGCATTTATCAACATTTGTCTGGCAGTTGCGCCAGTCTGTCTTAATGGCTCCCATCCCAATCTGATGGATTGACTTCCTCCGGCTAATTGACGTGTAAAGTTTTCTGTATCCAGGTCTGCCTGCTGTACAAATACATCCTTCCATGCCACATCCAATTCTTCTGCAATTAACATTGGCATAGATGTTTTTACATTTTGACCAATTTCCGGATTCGGAGCGAATATGGTCACTTTTCCTTCCTCAGAAATTTTAATGAATGCATTGAAATCATTAAAATTTAACTGACTGATATCTATTGGAGGTTCTGCTTCTTTTTTACAAGCTGTAAACAAATTAAAGCCAATTAACATGCCTCCACCTGCCAGAGCTGTTGATTTTATAAAGCCTCTTCTACTGAAAGTTGATTTATTTGAAGAATTCATTCTTTTTTCTTTTGATTGATTAACTTAATTTATCTGCAGCTGTCTTAACGGCCTTTTCAATACTATTATAAGCTGCACATCTACAAATATTTCCATGCATGGCATTTCTAATTTCCGATTCCGTTGGATTCGGATTTCTGTCTAAGAATGCAGAAGCTGTCATAATTTGTCCTGCCTGACAGTAGCCACATTGGGGTACATCGATTTCCTTCCAGGCTTCCTGAACCGGATGACCTCCTTTTTCTGAAAGGCCTTCAATAGTAACGATAGACATTCCCTCTGCCTGCGATACCTGTAAAGCACAACTTTTTACAGCGATGCCATCCGCATGGACAACACATGTTCCACAGACTGCAATTCCACAGCCATATTTTGTTCCCAACAAATTAAGCTGGTCTCTTAAAACCCAAAGCAAAGGTGTGTCTCTATCTGCCTCAACAGTGTAATTTTGGTTGTTGATTTTTAAATTGAATTTTGGCATAATCCTAAATTTTCGAAGTATTAAATTAATGAAGTCATTGAGGCTTCTATAAAAATACAAAAAAAATGACTCCATCATTTTTTTTTAATATCAATTTAAGATTATATGAAGATTCAGGAAAAACCTGTCAACTTAAAAAAACTGCATGGTTATATAACAAGTAAATTACCCTAATTTATTATGATCTTTTTAGTTATAATTCCTGCCGTAGTTTCAATGTAAATTATATACACTCCGGTATTCATGCGAAGGGTAATTGTATCGGTGGATGAGTAATCTAAGGATTGTATTTTTTGGCCTAATGTGTTGTATAAACTGACATTTAAAATATCCGTATCTAAACCCGTTTTAATGGTCAATTCAGAAGGTTCTGAATTGTAATAAACCACAAAATTGTCATCCTCAATTGTTACATCTTCTTCAGGTTCTGATTCTGTTTCGACCTGACGCATAAAAACAAGGCTATATTTGTCGTTATAAGTACCTGGCTCTAGATGAATTTCAAAAGGCTCTGTGGTAATTTCAAATTGCTCTCCTGATTCTGCGTCACGAATATATATTTGCGTGTCATCACTAATATTTTCTAATTCCTCAATTTTTATTCGCGCTAATCCGCCTTCTTTAATGATCAACCCTATCGGGAATTCCTGGCCGTCATTGAAGGTATCTACTCCCTGAATCACAAATCGTTCCTGTTCATATAACCAATACATGTCTTCCTTGTTCACATCAGCCATAAAGGCATCATAACCAATGTCGAAACCGATCGAAGCGTTGTCATCAGTTCCTAAAACAATTTGTCGATGCAATCCAATTGGGGAATCAAATGCTAGCCTAATAAGAGAACTATTTGTTTGTTGGTCTTCATGACTACTGTTGTTTGCAGCAGATCTCATAAATATTGAATTCGGTGCGGACTCTCTAACAAATACACGCTGGCTGTTATTGAATACGACATCACCTCCATCAACAGTGGCAATTGGGATTCCATCATCATTGTCAAAACCATTCAGGGAAGTCGTTACAAAAAATCCCTGATTAACCGGAACATATTGACCAGGTATTTTTGTGCCATTGCCTCCTGTAGCATTTATTCTTGTGTCGTTAGCAATAGCAGGTGCTCCGGCTAAAAGATTTCGCGTGGCATAACCGCCAATATAATCGCCAAGAATATGAGTATTTGCAATTCCAAAATGATCCCAAAAATATATCGCACCATTAAAAATGGTTCCGTTTACATTATTACCGCCATCGGCCAAACTTAAATTGTCCAGAATAAACTCGGTAGCATCCAGGGCTGAAGGATATGGATTGCCAACCAGTCTATCTACATTACCTGTAGGGTTTTGAGCCGTAACATTCTTGGCCAGAGGAATTGTTATATCTCCGTTATTTGGTTTTCCTTTAAACACGTAATTCTGCACATCGTTCACGATATCTGCAGGTCCGGAAGACCCTTTCATGGTATAACCCTCTCCCGGAAGTAACGAGGAGGTCTCATCTATGGAAGCCCATGAGTAATAATTGTCATTTGCCCCGTAAAATTTATAAAACCAATACGAACTGATTACTATAGGATTATAAGGTCCGGAATCTGCCGCTGTATAAGAAGGGTTAAAATTAATATTTTGATAGGAATTTGAATTTGTGCCATCTAACAAGACTCCGGATAAGGTATGACTGGCATTTGTGCTGGATATCCCTGTACCTCGTGTTGCAGAATTACCACTGACAGGACCCACAGAAGATGACCAATAGTTGTAATTAAAGCTATTCGCAGTTCCTTGTTGATCTCTTTCAATAAAGCCTCCACTATCCTCGTCTAATATGCTGCCTTCGGTTTGAATTAATTGGGACTCTCCTACCAGATCAATGACTCCATCTATTTCCAGGTAATTGGTAACTTTTAAGGCCTGACCGGAATTGGTTTCATCAAGGGTTTCATTGGGATCAGCAATAGTGATCATTCCATCATTATTTTTTAATGCGACAACAGAAATATCTCTGTCTCCTGAAGAGATGTTATGATTTAGATCGACTATATTCCAATCAACAGTTGTAACACCATCCAGACTTAAGGAATTTGGGATAACCTGATCGGCACTATTAGACCATATTGCAGGATTATCCCAGGCACCATCTGCTATAGTCACATAAGGCAATGGAGCGGTTTGGTCATCAATTAAAGTTTTATCCTTATTTAAATATCTGAGTCTCAAAAAGAATCGTTCGTTTGTTAATCCTTCAATTGTAGAGCCGTAAAAAGAATTGAAATCATAATATACTCTTAGGCTACTCCATGGAATTGTAGACATTGGATTATTTATTGCTGCATATGGTAGTACTTTACCACTTACATAATCGGTTCCTGCATTATCAAAACGTTCTATTTCCTGGTTCATTAAATAGTGGATTTGATCCTCAGATAAGGCAATATCCCACACATAAACCTCATCGATTTCTCCTAAATAAGAATTAAGTACATTGTCCCTGTCTAGATAAACTGCTCCAATACAAAAATGATTGTAATTTGGTGAAGGATGAACCACATCCTGCACAGAGTGGTCTAAAACACCATCAACATACAGAAAGATTGAAGCACTATCATAAATAAATGTCAGGTGATGCCATTTATTGTCTGCTACTGTCATAGTAGAGGTGTATTTAGGTGTCACTTCATCATCTATCATGACTTCAATTTGATCAGAACTATTCAAACGTATTTGTAATTTGGAGCCTTTAGACATTAAGGTTCTTATACTCGCATTAGATGAACTTTTAATCCAGGCAGAAATGGAAAATGAATCAACACTTAAATTCAAACTGTATTCTCCAACTAAATAGTCTCCGGAAGAAAAACTAATTGAGTGATTATCTGACAATTTTGAAACCTTCCCGAAAGTAAAATAATTCGTACCATGAAAATCGTACCAGGTTTTATATACCTGATTTCCATTTTGATCTAAAATAGGAAGCCCAGTAATGGAGCTAACATTAATTTTTAATGGGATGACATCAATAATATCGGCATCTGTAAAAGCTGGATCATCCGCTACTATTAAGGCGTATTCTTCATCTGCCGTTTTAGAAAATCCACTAAAAGCAGTCGTTGGTATACCGACAAAAACCGTCTCGATATCACCGCCAACAGCCTCAACGCTCTCAACTATTTTCCACTTTCTATCTATTCTAGTCAAAGAGGTTGAAATTCCAGTGGCTATGGTTATTGTATTGGTGTTTGTCCCGGATAAAGCTGCATTATTATTGCCCCAGACTAAGAAATCACCATCGTTTTCAAATTCATTAGGGTTTGCACTATTCGTGGTATAAATACCTCCTAAGCCAATCGTTACTCCGTTAACAGAATTAAGAGTTTTGGATTGTTTCTGATTTAAATCGGAAATCGAATCTCTGCCGATACCTGCTACATCATAGTTATATCCTGTATTTGCTGATATATCCCAAACAACCGAATTAAAAGAGTTAATATAATCTTTTTGGGCTTCATTGGATGAGCCTAAGGTAATTCCATACTTTATAGCCAGATAAGATTCGATCTTTTGACGATCTGAATCAGTTACGCGCTCAGCAAATGTAAAAATTTCGGCTACTCGCCCATTTAAACTGCCTTGCTGATCGAAGTTCTTGCCTATCCAGAATTCTGTTCCAAATACTGTGTTCGGTGGTAAGGGATCTACATAGCCCACATTATCATAGGGGATGTCATCTACTGATGCTGTCGTCAATAACCGTGAGTTGTAAAGAATTTCCTGAGCTGTCACAGGACTTGCATCATTTCTGATGTTTATAATGCCGGCATTACTGTATGATGAGCTTATTTCTGCCACTCCATTAAAACTTCCACCTCCTGCAACGTCCTGGTTATAGGATAAAACTTCATTTGTAAATTCTGTTGAATAATCTCCAAAACCAACGCCTGTAACATCGTTGGCATTACCTGAAGAAACTCCGGCAAATATGGTGTTTCTGGATGAGGTATTCGTAATGGTCGCATCAGGGATTAGTACTATGAAAATGTCCTGACTGTAAAAACCATTGGAAGTATTATACAAATACTGCTCGGTTCCTGCACCGTCGTTTTCAAACTGTATGACAGGATTGAAATTTATATTGTTCGTTACATCATCTAAATAAGTCGGTTGATTTGCAGAAGTCGGTTGTTCCGCGTCTTTCCCATTAGTACCTAGATCTTCCCATAAAGAAACTTTTGTACCCGTTTTTGTTACGCCTCTGCTCGTCTTTAGCCAAAGCCTAAAATCAGCAGTAATCCCTCCAGGACCAGGAATATTTTCGTTAAACATTTCGGCACTTACATCAAAATTAAATGTCGTATTGTCTGTATTGTCTATACTAATTGTTGCTGTCTGGGTTCCGGTACCCGCGACAGGTGCGATAAATGTTACATTAATAACAATGTAATCATACGGTATTATATTATTCCATGGAATAGGATATGGTGAGGTTACAGCAAAATCGGCATTTGAACTGGATAAGGCTGTAATATCAAGGTAGCAACTACCTATGTTAGATACCACATACGTTCTTGTAATCGCATTTCCTTCATCTACAACTCCAAAATATGTCCCATTAGCATCAGAAGTGATTGTCGAATTATGATAAATATCGGCTAAAGGGCTTCCCCCTGAAACAAAGATTTCGGGTGCACTATTTACTTCTAAAGTGAAGGTGAAATCAGCCTGATTCTTAATTTCGACAGTAACCAGTGTACTTGTTGTTGTGCAAGTAGGGCTTATATTAACTATTTCAAAATCCAGAAATTTCTTGTTTCCCGGACAGCCGGCAGGCTTTATACTCTTTTTGGGGTTGTTTGGATTTATATCAAAATCTATGGTATTGGAAATATCCACATCCTTTATTCTTAAGTTTTTACAATTCGTGGTTTCAATATTTGTAATTCTAAAATCCAGGCTGTTTCCAGCATTAATGGTAATTGTTGATCCTTGTGTCACCACAGAACCACCAAGCACTTCAAGTTGCATGACTTGCGAGTAAACCAGGAAATTGACAAAGAATAATAGTGTACATGACCCCACCTTAAGTAGGTTCAAATATTCAGAGTAGCGGTGAAAAAGAGAATTTGGGGCTCTCATATTTCATTTATGAATGTCAAAGATATAAATTTATAGGTGAAATGCAAATATAATCGATGAAATACAACGTTCTTCATTAACCTAAATAACAAATAACTGATTGCAGAAACCATAAAACATCAAATTCTTGTAAAAAGAAAATAAAAATGTTTTAATCAATACCTAATTAATATCATATCATAAACCGGCTAAAGAGTTTAATTTAGCCTCTTAGAATCATCTTAATGAAATCGAAGTATTTATTATTTTCAGGGATTATTTCTTTATTACTTGGTATTATACTAAGAGCATCAAATCAATTAGATAATTTAGGCCTATCTCTTATTATCATTGGTGTTGTATGCAAAGTAATCTACATAATAAAAAAAGTAAAAAAAGGTGAATATAAACCAGGTATAGAACTTTTTGGGTTAGGTTTAGGCTTATTATTATTTTTTGTAGGGTTGTATTTAGATCCTGAACATTTGTTTCTAAAACCTGTTTATTTTATAATTTTTGGCATCACTCTTAAAATAATTTTCATTCTAAGATTTATTCAGATTGTTCGCTCCAGGAAAACTATTGAATAATACCTCGAAACAAAAAAAATCCCAAACTTTTTAAAAGAATAAAAGAAAACTTTCAACTTTTTTAAGAATCTGTTAATAAAAAAAAATATTAAATTCGTGATTCTAATAACTACTTAATTAAATAAGTAAACAGTATCTATTAAAAGAAGGCTAAAGATTCCCAAAACCAATAAAGGGTTACCGCTTATAATATACCTTTAAATTGGCATTACAGGGAACTTTAGCCTATACTTTGTATACGTATTTCTATGCATTTCATATTTTACTAGGATTTTTTTAGTAATTGAATCCACATTGTTTTCTCATAATTAATTCGTTAACATTAAAAAATAGAACAACCGGCACAGGTATTGCCTTAAGAACATGTAAATATGGGATTGCGTTTAAGAAGAAAATCTTGATAGCACTAAGTTAGAAATTGAAAAACTAATATACTTACGGGAAAACCGTAAATATTTTTTATTTAAAACTAATTGTAGTTAGATTGAATTATTTATTTCACTTGACCAATATCATTGCCTGGTTTTTATTTAATAAATACTTTGCATGATTATTCTCTAAAATCGGCGAAAATTCTTTTTGAAACACATGAAACAAAAATCATACGAACAAGGATTAAGCAATACATCCTTTACTTGGTGAAACAATCTCGGAACATTTAAAGCAAACAGTAAAAAAATATCCAAACAGGGAGGCACTAGTGGTTCCTTTCCAGAATTATCGGGCTACCTATTCAGAATTTTGGGAACAGGTGACTCAAATATCAAAAGGCCTGGTTGCTTTTGGTGTAAAAAAAGGCGATAGTGTTGGAATCTGGTCACCAAATCGTTTTGAATGGGTAATCATTCAATTTGCCACAGCCCGTATCGGTGCGATAATGGTTAATGTAAACCCTGCCTATAAAGCACAGGGACTCAAATTTGCTTTAAACCAATCGGAAGTTAGTTTGTTAGTCATGTCAAAAGGGTTTCGCAAAACGAGTTACATTGAAATCTTAAATGAAGTAAAATCGTCTTGCGTCCATTTAAAACATATATTAATTATCGATAATGATTGGGATAACTTAATTGCCAAAGGAGTCATAATTACAGATGAAGAAATCGAGATTTTAGAATCAGATCTGGAGTTTGATGAACCGATTAACATACAATACACAAGTGGTACTACCGGATTCCCGAAAGGGGCTACCTTGACGCATCATAACATTTTAAATAATGGTTTTTTTATTGGTGAACGCCTGAAGTATACGGAAATCGATAGGGTTTGCATGCCAGTTCCCTTATACCACTGTTTTGGTATGGTATTGGGTAATTTAGCCTGCATAACACATGGCTCCTGTATGATTCTTACAGGAGAAGCTTTTGAACCTGAAACCGTTTTAAAAACCGTGCAGGACGAAAAAGCCACGTCCTTATACGGCGTACCAGCTATGTTTATTGCTATATTAAACCTTCCAGACATAAATAATTATGATCTTTCTAGTTTGCGGACCGGTATTATGGCTGGAGCACAATGTCCTGTATCCACCATGCGCGGCGTTCGTAAAAAAATGCATATGAAAGAGGTAGAGATATGTTATGGAATGACCGAAACCTCTCCGGTAAGCACACAAACATTTCTTGACGATAACGAAGAACGAAGATGTGCCACCGTGGGTAAAGTACATCCGCACCTTGAAATAAAAATAATAGACCCCGATACCGGAAAGATCGTTCCACGAAATACTTCAGGCGAACTCTGCACACGTGGCTATTCGGTAATGTTAAAATATTGGAACAATCCCGAAGCTACTGCAACGGTAATTGATGAAAGCAGATGGATGCATACAGGAGATATAGCCCAAATGGATGAATATGGCTATATTAAAATTGTAGGGAGAATTAAAGACATGATCATTAGAGGTGGTGAGAATATCTCGCCCTACGAGATAGAAGAGTATTTGCGTACTCATGATAAAATAGTTGGATGTACAGGTCATTGGAGTCCCGGATAAAAAATACGGCGAACAGGTCATGGCATGGGTAATTCTTAAAGCGGGGCAAGAGGTTTCCGAAGATGAACTCAAAGCTTTCTGTAAAGGTCAGATTGCCACATATAAAATACCGTATTACTGGAAATTTGTTAGCGAATTCCCGATGACCGTAACCGGTAAGATCCGTAAGGTTGAGATGCGGGAGATATCAACAATAGAACTGGGGTTATCCAAACGGATATAAAATAATTAAACCTCTTGAGAGTACAGAAATAATTACGAAGCAACTAGAACATCAAAGTTTAGAAGTTAATTACTGCTTTGTAATACTTTAGGCCTAATTAGTTTACTTTTGTACTTTAAGAAAAAGAAATGGTTTTAATCAATTAGCAACCTTTCTAATCTATTTATTAAATAAAAGGAGAATAATGTGGTCAAAAGTTTCAATTGAACAAGAAAATACCTATTACTGGAAACTGGGACTAAAGGAGATCTACTTGCAAAAGCGGAACAAGGAATGGTTGTTTTCTTTAAAGGATTTGCCAGACCTGGTAAAAGACATAATTTGTGGAGAGCCAACGAGTCCTGTTAATGACGCAGAATGGTTAACCTTTATAGGCGATTCGGACAACACACTACAACCCTTACCGGCATTTCCCGACCGCCCAATCGTTGTTAAACCTAAAACCGCTTTAAAAGTACTGCCAGAATAAAGATGTTTTGTTGTTTATAGAAATACCGCTTTACATCCAGTTTTATTCCGAGACCGGTAAAAACGAAAACCTGATATTTGAATGTTGCAGCCAGGAATTATCCTCTACATGGTTTGGCGAATTGGATGATGGCACCCTGGCTTACAGCCTGCCACTGGAAATTTCAACAGCTTTCGAAAAATCGAAACATGCCAGCCACAATATTATTTGCCCGGTCCGGTTGATGAACGATTCCATTACGACACTAGATGTGCAGCGATTTTTGCTGCGTGGCGAGTATCTGACCATTTACAAGCACGAAAAAGACTTATGGTCTAATGAAGTCAAGATCAAGTTTAAGGGAGAAAGCGAGTTTAGCGATGTGCAGTATGTAAATCAGGCGCCATCCTTTGTTAAAAAGACTGTTCAGATCGCATCGCCAAGAAGCAGTAAATCAACTAATGTGTTTTCAAAAAGTTTTCATTTTTTTAAATCCCTAACCGAGTAACAGGCATGTCTTATAATTTTAACATCAGTCCCGAGGTAATAAGCATGGTAAAACAAATTGCTCTAACCCTGATATTGGGCTATGTAATCATACAGGTCCTGGTTATACTTTTCAAAAGGGTGTTCTTTAAAAAAGCGAGTCCACAGTCTAAAATGCTGATTACTAAAGGTATTATTTATACCGGTGTGGTCATTGTTGTATTTACTATAATCAACATTTTAGAGTTAAAGAACGTCTTTCACACCATGCTTGGAGCAGCAGGTGTTTTAGGTATTATTCTGGGTATTGCCTCCCAAACCAGTATCGGGAACATCGTTAGCGGCTTATTCCTAATATCAGAAAAACCTTTTGAGATAGGCGATCTAATACGAGTTGGCGAAAAGCAAGGTGTTGTCTATGCCATTGACCTCTTATCGATTAAACTTAGGACTCTTGATAATTTACTTATTCGTATTCCTAATCAAACTATAATTTCTACCGAGGTCGTTAACATCACTAAGTTCCCAATCCGAAGGATGGACATTACAATAGGTGTTGCTTATAAGGAAGACTTAAAAAAGGTTTCAGAAGTATTAAAATCTATCGCCATGGAAAATCCATTATGCCTGGATGAACCAGAAGCATTGATTCTAACCAATACTTTTAATACAAGTAGCATCGACTTCATATTTGGAGTTTGGTTTGAGAAAACCAATTATCTGCAGGTTAGAAATTCTATTTTTCAACAGATCACCGAAAGGTTTAAAGAAGAGGGTATTGAGATCCCATTCCCACATATCTCCCTTTACAGTGGCGAAGCCACGAAACCGTTTCCGATTAAGAACGAAATACAATAAACATTCTGCTCAATTAGAAAAGCAAATTTAAAATAGCTTAAATCAATTTATTACAAAATTGGAAAAAACTGGGCTATTTCCAATGGTTTTTAGGGACCCTAAAAAAAATCTGGGAACAGAAAAGATTAGATTCATTGGGCCAATAAAGAACTTAAAGCCAAAAATAGATTCATATTAGTCAATCTAAATGAAAACTTATTTGTTATTGCAAACTTCAATTACATCCCCTCTAAAACAAAAAAGCATCCCAATCTTCTGTTAAGAAAAAAGGAAAGCTTTCCATTGGAATACCAAACTACAATTTGGTATTACTACTATCCCGAATTATCTTCGAGACAACACAACTGTCTTTAATGCTTAAAAAAAGCTCCTAACTTCTAGGAGCTTTATCATCTTGCGGTCTGGACGGGACTCGAACCCGCGACCCCCGCGTGACAGGGCGACATTCTAACCAACTGAACTACCAGACCGTTGCTCCCATACTATCGGGTTTAGCGGTTGCAAATATACATTCCATTTTTTATATCACAAACATTTTTTTGCATTTTTTCAACCAAATAACTTAAACAAATTTTTGACGTTCTATCATATAAGTTGTTAAGAATATTATTGAAATCTTTATTGATATCTGCTTCAACATATTTAATTTGGTATTGCGCACATTTTAATTTAATTTCACTAAAATAATCCTTAACAGCCTTTTCATAGTTGCCTTAACATTGTTCGGGATATAAATTTATAGACTCACCCGTTTCAACATCTATAAATCGTTTGGGTCTATTATCAAAATTAAAGTTCAGTTCTTTATTTTTATCAAAAACATGAAATAATAATGACTTCATGTTTATTATATTTTAAATGTCGTAAGTGCTTCAAATAATTTTGTTCGATCTGTTGTTGTCTGAAACATATCAGTAAACAAGAAAATTAGTGAGCGTCTGATGAATTTTTTCAGCGATTTGATGTAAATACGTATAGGTGTCTGTTTGTTTATTTTTTGGTTTTGAGACAACAACTTACTTTTAATTGATCCAAGATCATGATATGATGTCTTTCACTACCTTTTTCTGGTGCATAAAAATCATAGGTATCACTATAAATACTTAAACCAACAGCATCTCTTTGCTTTTTTAAAATATGAATTATAGAAGCGCAGACGCCAATGCCGAAAATGCAATCTTATTTAAGTTTGTCAATAGAAAACGAATTCATTTCCGGATAATGCATAGAGCTACTATTATCAATAATGATATGACATCTTAAATTGGTTTCTTCATCATAACGTTTGGTATACAATTTATCCGTTTTAGCAAATAATTTCCAATCTATATGCCTTGTACTTTCGCCTTGATTATAAATCTTATGTTCTGCAAATTCTGCAGAAAACCCATGAAAGGGACTTTTATGCATACCAGCAATAAAACCCTTCAACCACTTGTTTGGCGAGTAAGTTCCAGATTTTTAAATCCACCTGTTTTATTGAGTTCCTTCTTGTAGATCCATCGATTGAGCTGAAACTAAAAAAGGTTTGCCGATATGACAAACCTTTTATACTTTCTTTTTCGTAAATCGTTTATAAAAGTGCGTCCATTGCCTCTGCATAAGCATTTTTCGGTGCTACACCTACTTGACGTCCTACTACTTCACCATTTTGGAAAACCAAAACAGTTGGTATATTTCGTACCCCATATTTAGCAGCAAATTCCTGGTTTGCATCTACATCTACTTTACCAACAACTGCTTTACCGTCGTAATCTTCACTCAATTCTTCAATGATTGGACCTACCATTCTACAAGGACCACACCATGCTGCCCAAAAATCTACCATTACTGGTTTATCGCTTTTTAATACAGTTTCTTCAAAAGTTGCATCTGTTATTTCTAATGCCATAATATTTAATTTAAATTGTTAATCTTAATTTCTACACAAAATTAGTCAAAAATTCTGCCAAAGCTTACAACCTGACAATTTGTTTTACTTATGGTAACATTGGTAGTTGCTATTGCTTGTTTTGGCGCATCCCTCTTTCACTAAAGTTTCAGAGGGTCAGGCTTTCACAAGTCGCTTTTTTTGCCAGAGACCTTTCGTCCCGATAGCTCACGATAATTATCGGGACGGGAGCGCTCAAGGTGACAAAAAAGAGCTCCAACAATTGCTCAATCCTTTGCGCAGGATTCTCAAATACAAACGAATAACAAATTAAAGTTTAACTATTTTCTTAACTATACTACTATTTTCAGAATATATTTTTATTAAATAGAAACCAGTAGCATAGTTTTGTAAAGAAATAAATTTATCCTTATTCATTCCTTTTAAATCTATATTTTCAACAATACGACCATTAAGGTCTATTATTTTAGCAGTTATTAAATTTTGATCACTATTATTTCTTAAGGTAAAATTGTTACTTACCGGATTTGGAAATAATTGAATAGTTTTCTCTGATAAATCATTATTATCTATACCTAATGTAATGTTTGCCAAGGTTAAAACCACTTCATTATTGTTTCTGCATGCAACTGAAAATTCATATAGATATCCATTATATTCTGATATAGTGACAGACGCCAAATTACATTGGGTTATTGTTCCTGTGGTTGTGGCAACAATAAATTCATCATTAACCTTTCCTTCAAATCCCATAGTAATATCCACAACTCCATTAAATATTGCATTCCCTTGAATTGCCAATAAATCGTATTCTGAGCCTTGATCTTTACCATTAAGCTCTATATCAAGTTTTGAAGTTGACGAAGAAGAGAACTCTCCAATAAAAGTCAAAATTCCAGGAGAAGTACCAGGTTCGAATGTACCACTATTTGAATAGTTAAAGTATCGATCATTTACATATAATACCCCATTACCTTTTATAGTACCATAATTATTGAATGATCCTCCACCATCTATTCCACCACCAATACCAGTATTATCAGATTTAATATCAATTATACCTGACATTTGATTAATTGCTGTACCCCCCCATGTGATAACTAAATAACCATTAATGGACTCGCAATACCCTCATTATTGAAGTAAGCTCCAAAAATTGTGGAGCATTAAAAGACGGTATTGGTCTGTTAATATTTATAGTTCCTTTGTTGGTTATGGCAACCCCAAAATTTGGCCAATAGTTTGTAAATTTTCCTAAATGCCAATTAACTGTCGCATTATCCTCAATAACAGATGGCTGTGAGAAACTTATTCCATCATTTAAGGTCAAAACTGTGTTTCCTGATACCTTAAAAGATTTCGTTTGAACATGTTCATTAATTGTTATGGTACTGCCACCTTTGATTATCACATCATTGTCTTTGTTGGTACTACTAAAGATCCCAGTTATTTCGGTCACTCCAATTTTTTCAGTCTCCATTGCCTGTCCATGTAATCGTTGGCCCTGGAACAGCACCAATTACTTTTAATATTATATGCTTATTGAGATAGGGCAATACAATAAATTCATAAATTCCCCTCCATAGGCAGCAAATGTATAGGGTTCTAAATTGCATTCAGTTATAAAACCAGTAGTTGTAGCCACAACAAATTCATCATGTATAGAAGGTTCAAATCCCAGTGAAACATTTACCTGACCATTGAATTCCGCAATACCTTGAATTTCTAAAACATCGTAATCATAGCCTTGTGTATATCCGTTGAGTTCCACTTTTAATTTAGAAGTTGATGAGGAAGTGAAATCACCAAGTATTTTTAATTTCCCCGGTGAGAACCCAGGTTCAATCGTACCATTATTAATAAAATTGGCTGTTTCAGGTAGTTTTATTGTTTTTGTTCCTTTTATTTTTCCTTCAATTGTATTATGCAAATCAAAATTTACAAAATTAATGTCCCCAAGTCTGGCTTGAATTATTCCGTGATTATTTACTGGCACACTGATATCTGCAGTCCCACCTAAAGAACCATTTTCAACTAATCCATAATTATTTAATACCCCTATAGTGTAATAACCCGGAATTGGAATTATAGGCAGTATATTACTATCATCATGTAAATCAATACTTCCATAAGTTTGATTTCTTAGCTCAGATCTTGTTAAAAGAAATAAGGCTCCTGCTGATAATATTCCTATTCCACCCTCATTGATCAATACACAGTAACTCAAAGATGCAGCAGCAGAACGTATATATATAGTTCCTTTGTTTGTAATTGTACTAACGTGCGCTTCTGGACCAGTTTCGCCAGAATTTATATCTCCTCCATACCAATTAATAGTAGTAAACCAGTGAAGGATCGATTCATCTTTAAATGTTAAATTATTATAAATATCCAATGTGTTGTGATTGTTAACTAAAATAGACTTTGCGAAAGCATGCTCATTTATAGTTATCTTATTATTTGCACCTATTTCACCTTCGGGAATTATAACATCATTTGAAATTGAAGGAACAACTAACAAATCCCAGTTATCTGCATCCTCCCAATTTGTGCCATCTCCAGCACCTGTCCATGTAATAGTTTGTGCTTTTAAAGCTAAAGCTGCCAAACATAACATCGTAAAACAAAGTAAAAATCGTTTCATGATACATAGCCTTTTAAAGATTAATTAATATTTAATTCAACCTTTTAAGATATTTATTAATTATGCTATGTACAATGATATAAATCAGTGAAGTATAATTTATAATCGGAAATGTTAATTC
>CAVYHG010000008.1:0-29168 GCA_963768245.1 uncultured Flavobacteriaceae bacterium | reverse complement strand
TTTTTTTCGTTTAAAATGAAAATACCTTCAACCATTTTATTGTACCATTCATAGAAAGTTTTGCGATTAGTATAGATTTATTGGGTTTTGATAGAGTTTTTTGTGCTGTATTAGTATGTTTTACGACCTTTGTTATGCTATTAATCACATAAAAATGAATTTAAGTAGGTAATCCTTACTTTACGTTTTAAGCCCTCCCAAATCTTCCCATAGTGATTTTATAGTATTTTATTTATTATTAACCATAAAATACTCATATCATGAATACAATGAAGATTTACGAAAAAATAGTTGCAGGCATCTTAATTTCAATCGTGCTTTCATTATTTGTACTTTTAATCTATAATGTGTTTTACAATTTATAGATAGAAATTGAAACTCCTACAAATTGTCATTTAATAATCTTGTCCAAGTTCTTTTTTAGAATTTGGACCTGAGATATTATTTCTTATTCTTTAAATATATGTAGTATATACACTATATTAATTCCAGATTCTGACTTCCTGTTTTAATATGCAATTAAATGTAATTTATGTTACATAAATTATACAAAAAATAGCGTTATATTTGTTAGGGTATAACGCTATCAATTTTATGATCTCATTTTCTGAAGCACTTAACATAATTGAAACAGTTAAATCATCCATTACCAAAACGAAGGTTTCGGTCGATTCTTCTTTAAATAAAATCCTTGCTGAAGACATTATATCGCCTATCAATATGCCACCTTTCAGGCAATCTGCCATGGATGGCTATGCTATTAAATATACAAATTCGGATACTTATGAATTAGTTGATGAATCCAAAGCTGGGGATGGAAAGTTTATAGAATTAAAAAAAGGTCAGGCTGTACGTATTTTTACAGGAGCCTTAGTCCCTGATGAAGCTGATACTGTAGTGATACAAGAGCATGTAAGTAGATCACACAATTCAATTTCAATAACAAAACTACCAAACAAGTTCGATAATGTCAGGCCAGTTGGTGAACAGGTTAAAAAAGGAGATTTAGTCCTTAAGAAAGGCCTGAAATTGAACGCTGCAGCAATTGGATTTTTATCGGGAATAGGAATAAGTAAAGTATTGGTTTATAAGACCCCAAAAGTTTCGATCGTAGTAACAGGTAATGAATTGCAGGAGTCTGGAAAACAATTAGAAGATGGCAAGATCTATGAAAGTAATTCCTTTATGCTAAGTGCAGCTCTGAAAAACTTAGGAATTTCTGATATATCCATTTTAAAAACAAAGGACACTTTTGAGGAAACAAAAAATACTATATCTAAAGCATTGGAGAACTCAAATGTTGTTTTAATTTCTGGAGGAATTTCTGTTGGCGATTATGATTTTGTTCAGGAGGCTTTAAAAGTTAATGGTGTAGAAGAACTTTTTTATAAAGTCAATCAAAAACCGGGAAAACCACTTTGGTTCGGACAAAAAAATGATCAGTTTGTCTTTGGTTTACCTGGAAATCCGGCTTCAGCACTTGTCCTGTTTTTACATCTATGTTACTCCACTTTTAAATAAAATAATTGGTTCTAAAACTATTCATTTACCAAGAATTAAAGCCAGATCTCTTTCAGATTATAAAAATACAACAGGTAAAACATTGTTTTTAAAAGGTAAGCTAAAAGGTAATGACGTAGAGATATTACATGGACAGCAATCGTCTATGTTGCATTCATTTGCTACAAGTAATGTTTTAGTAAGAATACCAAATGATACAGAATTAATTAATAAAAATGATGAAGTTGAATGTATAATTCTTAATACATAGAACCATGGAAATAAAAAGCAGAATATGGATTGAAAAAGATGGTGTCCCCTTCTTAGGATTTGGCAGAATTAAACTTCTGAAAATGATAGATGATAAAATGTCCATAAACTCTGCTGCTAAGGAATTAAAAATGTCTTACAAAAAAGCATGGAATCTCATTAATGATATGAATTTAATGACCGATGAACCGGTCGTTCAAACAAATATTGGTGGAAAAGATGGTGGCGGAACCAAACTGACCAACTATGGGAAACAACTCATTCAGGATTTTGAGACCATCAATTCCAATTGTATGGTTTATCTGGAAAAAGAATTTCAAAAACTTTCGATATGAATCTACTTAGTGCAGAATCCTTATTAGTTTTCTCAGTAGTACTGATCGTTATAGCATTTTTGTATTCCAGCGTAGGTCATGGAGGTGCGAGTGGTTATCTGGCTTTAATGGCTTTGTTTTCATTGCCTATATCTTTCATGAAACCAACTGCTTTACTTCTGAACATTTTCGTGGCAGGAGTCGCTTTTTGGTTCTTTAAAAAAAATAAACATTTTAGATGGAAACTATTCTTCCCTTTTGCCATAACATCTATTCCTGCTGCATTCATTGGTGGTTATATTACTATTAATGCCACCTTATACAAGCAAATTTTAGGTGTATTTCTTTTAGTAGCAATAATTAGAATGATGGGTTTACTGGGAGGTGAAAGAGACAGGAAAAGAGAACTGAATATTCCATTAGCTTTATTTTTCGGATTGGGAATTGGTTTGTTTTCAGGTTTAATAGGAATTGGTGGAGGAATTATTTTAAGTCCTATAATTATCCTTTTAGCATGGGGCAGCATGAAAGAAGCTGCTGCAGTTTCTGCTTTGTTCATATTTGTGAATTCTATAGCAGGAATAACCGGATTCCTGATAATGAACAAGAGCATTCCATTCGATTCTTTTTTACTGGTACCAATTGCCCTTATTGGAGGAACCATGGGAGCGATATATGGAAGCAGAAAGTTCTCAAACCAAACTTTAACTTATTTGCTGTCCTTTGTTTTACTTCTGGCATCCATTAAACTTTTTATCATTTAAATGAGTACCAAACCCAACATATCAGCATATATACTTTGTGGTGGCAAAAGCTCCAGGATGCAAACTGAAAAAGGATTGGTGCATTACAATAATAAACCTTTTATAAAATGGATTATTGAAGCCGTAGCACCAATTACAAAAAGCATTTTTCTTGTGACGGATAATCAGGATTACGCCGCTTTAGGATATCCTTTAATCCCTGATGTATATAAAGCCAAAGGACCTGTTGGAGGCATTTTTTCGGCTTTGAATCATTCCGATGATGATTATAATCTAATCTTAAGTTGCGATGTTCCAAATATATCAACATCTGTTATTCAGAAGTATTTGATCAATAATAAAGAAGCTAATAAAGATGTCACTTTTTTGTCTGATGATGATAATATCTATCCATTGATAGCTATATATAATAAACGTATAGCTTCAAATTTTTTAGAGGCAATTAATTATGATAAATTAAAGCTGGTGAGCCTTTTAAGAGAATTGGAATGTCAGAAAATTAAAGTTAAAACTGAAGATTTTAGAGCTTTGAAGAATATAAATACAAAAGAAGAATTGGAAATACTGGAAAATAAAGAAAAAGAAATAAGTACAAAATGATGGACACGATAACGGTTAAATACTTTGGAGAAATTGCTGAGGCAACAAACTGTAATGAAGAACAAGTCACTACCAAGACTAACAAATTATCTGATTTGATAAATGAGCTTAATGAGAAACATAAACTGGGTCGATTTCCAATGATCATTGCATTAAACCAAAATATGGTGAACCCAAATGAAGATATTAATATTAATAATAAAGATGAATTAGCAATTTTACCTCCTTTCGCAGGTGGATAATTATGGAACGATATAAACGACAAATAAATCTTCCACAAGTTGGAAATGAAGGGCAGCGAAAACTGCAAAAGGCCAAAGTTCTGGTTATAGGAGCTGGTGGCTTAGGTAGTGCCATATTGCCTTATTTGTCTGCTGCGGGAATTGGAACCATTGGAATTATTGATGGCGATCGTATTGAAAAAAGTAATCTTCATAGACAGGTTTTGTTTTCAGAAGATTCTATAGGTAAATCTAAAGCTGAAATTTCTTCATCAAAGTTAAAATCATTGAATTCTGAAACAAATATCAAAACCTATATTGAATTCTTAAATCCCAATAATGCAATTTCAATTATTGGAAATTATGATGTCGTAGTGGATGCTACCGATTCAGTTTCCATTCGGTATTTGATTAATGATGCCTGCGTCCTTTCAGACAAACCCTTTGTATATGGGTCTGTTTACAGATTTGAAGGTCAGGTTTCCGTATTTAATTACCAAAACGGACCTACTTACAGATGTTTATTCAAAGAAAAGAATACCAATGTGATTAATTGTGAAGAAGCAGGTGTCTTGGGTACAACTGTTGGAATAATAGGTATGTTTCAGGCTAATGAGGTTATGAAAATGATTCTTGAAACTGGTGATATTCTTTCAGGAAAATTATTGCTTTATAACACTCTGAATAATACTCAAAACATTATTAATTTTAAAAGAGATGATTCCATAAAAGTAGATAGAGATTTTTATAATTCGGAACATTCGACAGATCAAATAATAAATATAAATGCTCAGGAGGCATTGTCTAATAATTCAAAATTATTAGACGTAAGAGAGTATGGCGAAATACCGGAAATCGATTCAGAAAAAATAATAAAAATGCCATTGTCACAATTGGAATCAAGTATTCGTATTCTTTCAAAAGACCAATCCTACTCTATTTTTTGCCAGCATGGAATAAGAAGTATGACTGCAACTCATTTTTTAAAATCGAATGGGTTTAGCAATGTTAGAAATATAAAAGATGGTGCTTCAGTTATAAAAAAAATCATAGAAAATGAAAAAGAAAAAAGTATTTATTGAAGGAGCTATTTCTCCTGATTTTATTGCAGAATCTATTGCTAAGCATCAAACTAAGCATAGTATAGGTGCTCATAATATCTTTTTAGGTCAGGTTCGCGCCGATGAAATAAATGATAAAGTTGTTAATGCCATAGAATATACGTGTTATGAAGAATTGGCAGATAAGAAGTTGTTTGAAATCAGGGAAAGTGCATTTGAAAAATTCGATCTGACCTGCATGCATATTTATCATAGTTTAGGTAGAGTAAAAGCAGGTGAAATATGCTTTTTTGTTTTCGTTTCATCTAAAAGACGTAAAGAAGTTTATGAAGCCACAGAATATATAGTCAATCGAGTTAAAAAGGATGTTCCCATTTTCGGGAAGGAGATCTTTGAAGACCAAACGCATCAATGGAAAGTAAACAGTTAAGAGTTATAAAATGGTAGATATTACACATAAAATAAACACGTTAAGGATTGCTGTTGCAGAAGCAATTGTAAAAGTAAGCAAGCAAGAGACCATTGACGCCATTCAGAATAATTTAGTTCCAAAAGGGAATGTTTTTGAAATGGCTAAAACGGCTGGCTTATTAGCTGTAAAGAATACCCAGAATATAATTCCGGATTGCCATCCTTTGCCAATCGAATTTACATCGATTGAATATGAAATAGACGGATTGAACATCAGAATAATTCTCACCGTAAAAACAATTTACAAGACAGGAGTCGAAGTTGAAGCCATGCATGGAGCTTCTGTAGTCGCTCTAACTATGTACGATATGCTAAAACCAATCGATAAGCAAATTGAGATCAGTACCATAAGATTAGTTAAAAAAAGTGGTGGAAAAACCAGTTTTAAATCCAGGCATATTTCAAAATTAAAAGCAAGTGTTATTGTTTGTTCTGACACTATTTCCAAAGGTCAAAAAGAAGATAAAGCAGGAAAAGCAATCATTAAAAAACTAGAAGAAAGCAATGTTGAGATAAGCAAATACGAGATCATTCCTGATGAAATTGAAATCATAAGAAATAAGACCATTGAGCATTCACAAGATAACAATCTGGTCATTTTCACAGGTGGAACCGGATTATCTTTTAGAGATGTAACTCCGGAAGCTTTAGAACCTATTTTGGAAAGAAGAATTCCTGGAATTGAAGAAGCCATAAGGAGTTATGGACAAAACAGAATGCCTTATTCCATGTTATCAAGAAGTGTAGCTGGAACTTTGGGAAATTGTCTTGTTCTGGCTTTACCTGGATCAACCAATGGAGCAAAAGAATCAATGGATGCAGTATTTCCTCACCTACTGCATATTTTCAAAATATTAAGAGGTCAACAACACGATATTAATGCTTAGAGAAAAACAAATATTAACCGATTCATTCGGCAGAAAACACAGTTATTTACGTATTTCATTAACAGAGAAATGTAACCTGCGTTGCACCTATTGTATGCCAGCTGAAGGTGTAAAACTAACACCAAGAAGCGATATTATGAATGCCGATGAAATTTACAACATTGCAAAGATCTTTGCAGAGCATGGTGTTAATAAAATCAGGTTAACTGGCGGTGAACCTTTAGTAAGAAAAGATTTTGAAGCGGTACTAAAACAGCTTCATAAACTTGATGTAAAACTCTCAATCACAACCAATGCCATTTTAGTTGACCGTTTCATCGACATATTTAAAAAATATGGCTTGAATGATATTAATGTGAGTTTAGACACACTGAAAGAAGATAAATTCAAATTTATAACCAGAAGAGATCAGTTTAAAAAGGCGTATGAAAATATTTTGTTACTGATCAATGAGGGATTTAATGTAAAAATGAATATTGTTTTGATCAATGGGTTCAATGATGATGAAATAATTGATTTTATTGAATTGACGAGAACTTCACCAATTAATATTCGATTTATAGAATTCATGCCTTTTGATGGAAATGCATGGAACAAGGAAAAGTTAGTGACCCAGGAAGAGATATTGACTCAGGTTGATAGTCATTTTGGACCAACAAACTTAAAAAAACTGGAAGACGAATCTAATTTAATAGCTCGCAGATATAAAATTGAGGGTTTTAAAGGTAGAATTTGGCATCATTAGCACAGTTAGTAATCCGTTTTGCGATAGTTGTAACAGGATTCGTTTAACAGCCAACGGTAAAATCAAGAACTGCTTATTCTCTAATAAAGAAATGAATCTATTGGAAATATTAAGATCCGGAGAATCCTTAGAGGAGAGCATCCTTAAAGTTATGTATAAAAAGAAAGCTGTGAGAGCCGGAATGAATAGTTTTGAGAAATTCAGCAATCCTAAAAAACACTCCAAAAACAGGAGTATGATAACAATAGGTGGTTAATTTATTTAACCAGTTTCAGTCCGCTTTTTTGCCAATTTAAAACGCCTCCTTTTAAGTCATAAAGGTTGTCAAATCCAACTTTAACAAATTTTGGACTGCTCTTACCACTTCTATTTCCTGAGCGACAATAGATCACTAAGGTTTTTGTTGTATCCAATTTTTGGATTTGTTCATCAAATTCAGAAGATAAAAAATTGATGTTAATAGCTTTTTCAATATGTCCGGAATTAAATTCCCGAGGTGTTCTGACATCCACTAAAAGCACCTCATTTGTAGAAATAAATTCTTTGAATTCCTGAGGTTCTAACAAAGTAGATTGTTGTGCTGTACTTTGTTTACAGTTTAATAGGAATAAACCTATGACGACACTTAATATGATCGATAATTTTTTCAATTTCATTGTTGTTTTAATATTCTACTTCACCTCGCCAATCCATGATCCCTCCTAACAGATTATATGCTTTCGATATTCCCATTTGATTCATAACTGAACAGGCTTGTCCACTTCTGGCACCAGATCTGCAATACACATAAAAGTTTTTAGATTTATCCAGCTCATCTACAAGATATATAAATCCTTGTCCTTTATATATATCAATATTTATGGAATTTGGAATTTTACCGTTGTTAAATTCTTCAGGTGTACGAACATCTAATATTACTGCATTCTCATCATTCAGAAGTAGTTCGGTCCATTGTTGTTGAGTTAAATTTGACATTTTCAATAAATTTTTGGCAAAAATAACTCTTCAAAAAATAATAGAAGCAACAATTGTTACAAATTATAACTTAAACTTTAATTGAGCATCCAATGGCTCTGGTATTTGTTTCTTCTACTTCCTTACCATCCAACAAAGCATCAACAGCTTCCTCAACATACTTTCTTGAGACTGCAGAAGCATCTTTATAATTATCATCTATCGCTCCAATATATTGTACTATATTACCTTTTTTTGTTTTTTGTACAACATACATATGAGGTGTTTTAGTAGCTCCAAATTTTGGATATACTTTTTGCTCTTCATCTATTAAATATGGAAAAGTAAACCCTTTAACTTGAGCTCTTTTCTTGCATTGCTTCAAAACTATCACCTGGTTTTACTTCAGTATTATTAGGCATAATTGCAATTACAGGATATCCTTTAGGAGCATATTTTTTATCCAATTCTATAATTCTATCTTCATACATTTCTGCATAAGGACATGTATTACAAGTAAAAGTGATTATAAATCCTTTGGCATCTTTATAATCGGAAAGAGATACCATATTTCCATCTATATTCTTTAATTTAAAATCTTCTATTACATCTCCTATTTCGTATCCAGGACTCGGTACATTTGCGTTTGTGAAAGAATTCAATACTGTTAATACTAAAAGTGTTACAATTTGTAATGTTTTCATAATCTAATTTTTTAAGAATTTTATGACCTCGTTCTCTAATTCTTCATAATTAAATGATTTCTCATAAAATTCACGATCTATTTTATTATAAATTAAAGTTGCTGGTATGGCTCCTGACCATTCAGAATATACCTGTGGAATCCAGTAGTTTGAATTCGTATCATCAAAGGCATAAACCTCTGACTTAATATTGTGCTTTTTTATAAATGGTTTTAAAGACGATTCATATTTTTTTGGAAAATCCAAACTCACCAAAATGACCTCAACATTTTTCTTTGAATATTCTTTGTTTAACTTTTCAAAATAAGGTAATTCTTTAACACAAGGTGCACACCATGTTGCCCAAAAATTAATGACATATGTCTTATCATCTTCTTTATGTAAAAGAGGTTCAAGACCATAATAATCTATAACTTTTAGTTCTGGATAAACAGTATCAACCTCATTAGAAGAAACAACTATATTATCTATTGTTTCATTTTTACATGAAAATATTGCCAACAAGATCAATATGAATAAATATTTCTTCATGTGGTAAAGTTAACGAACCGACCATAAGTTGTGAGAGATTTTAACAAAAAATTAATTTGATAAAAAATTTGTTAAACTAAATATCATTTCTATATTTGACTTCAATAATTAGGAATGAACACATTTTTAAATAATACTTGGTGGTGGAATTCTCGAAACTTATAATTCGTGAACTAATCCTATAGTATATTTAAATCAAAATATTAAGGCTTGTCATTCACGACAAGCCTTTTTTTTGTTCTGAACTTGATTCAGAATCTTTAAGAAGGTTAATTGGATAGATTTTAATAGATACTGAAATAAATTAGCATATATGAAAACATTTAAATTACATACACATTACAAAAAAATATTGGCAGATACTATTACTCCTGTTAGTATCTATCTAAAAATAAGAGATAAATATCCTAACAGTATTCTGTTAGAGAGTAGTGATTATCATGCAAACGATAATAGTTTTTCTTATATATGTTGCAATCCAATTGCATCAATAAAAGTTGAAAATGAACTAATTACTCAAAATTTTCCTGATGGAAGCTCTCAAACTAATTCTACTACCGAAATAGATGTTACAAATGAAATTCACAAATTCACTAAACGTTTTAAAGTAGATTCTGACGAGAATTTCAAGTTTATAAATAATGGTATTTTTGGTTATACAGCTTATGATGCAGTTAAATATTTTGAAGATGTTGAAATTATCAAAAAAAGAAGATTCGCTAAATATTCCTGATATTTATTATGCAGTTTATCAAAATATTATTGCCATAAATCACTTTAAAAATGAAGCCTATATTTTTGCACATTGTTTTGATACAGAAAATAATGTTGACGATATTCGATCAACTTATAAAAGCTAAAAATTTTGCTTCATATCAATTTCAATTCTAAAGGTGAAATCACATCAAATCTTATCTGATGAAGAATATAAAGAACATGTTGAACTAGCCAAAAAACATTGTGCAAGAGGTGATGTATTTCAATTAGTATTATCAAAAAAATTCTAACAAGATTTTAAAGGTGACGAGTTTAATGTTTATAGAGCTTTAAGAAGTATAAATCCATCTCCTTACCTATTCTATTTTGATTATGGAAATTTCAAAATTTTTGGTAGTTCACCGGAAGCACAATTAGTAGTGAGTAATGGTAAAGCAGAAATTCATCCAATTGCTGGAACTTTTAAAGAACTGGTAATGACTTAAAAGATGCTGAATTAGCAGAAAAATTAGTAGAAGATGCTAAAGAAAATGCAGAACATGTAATGCTTGTTGATTTGCAAGAAATGATTTAAGCAGACATGGAAGAGAAGTAACAGTAGAAAAATATAGAGAAGTTCAATTCTTTTCGCATGTTATTCATTTAGTAAGTAAAGTAACTGGAAAAAAACATAAAGATACATCAACAATGCAAGTGGTTGCAGATACATTTCCTGCAGGAACATTAAGTGGTGCACCAAAACATATGGCCATGCAACTTATTGAAAAATATGAAAAAACGAGTCGTGGCTTTTATGGTGGTGCTATTGGATTTATGGATTTTGAATGGCAATTATAATCATGCCATTATGATAAGAACTTTTTTAAGTAAAAATCATAAATTACATTGGCAAGCTGGAGCTGGATTGGTATCAAAATCAAATCCTGAAAATGAATTACAAGAAGTATATAATAAATTAGGAGCATTAACAAAAGCTATTGAATTAGCAGAAAGAATATAGATATGAAAAAAGTATTAGTTATAGATAATTACGACAGTTTTACCTATAATTTAGTACATTATTTAGAAGATCTTAAATTGTGATGTAACTGTGGTAAGAAATGATAAATTGAATTGAAAGATGTTGAACCTTTTGATAAAATTGTATTATCACCTGGACCTGGAATTCCTGATGAAGCTGGTTTATTAAAAGCAATTATTAAAGAATATGCATCAACAAAAAGTATTTTAGGTGTTTGTCTTGGTCAACAAGCTATTGGTGAAGTTTTTGGAGGAAAACTAATAAATCTTGATGAAGTATATCATGGTGTTGCAACAAATGTAAAAATTACAGTTGATGATGAATCATTATTTAAAGGATTAGGTAAAAATTTTGAAGTTGGACGTTATCATTCCTGGGTTGTTGATACCTAATTTACCTGATGAATTAGAAGCAACATCTTTTGATGAAAATGGACAAATTATGTCGTTTCGACATAAAGATTATGATGTAAAAGGTGTACAATATCCATCCAGAATCAGTATTAACTCCAAATGGAAAAAAGATTGAAATTGGTTAATAGAAATCTCAGCGAGTTCGAATTCTTAGTAGTTCAGATGACAATTAACGAAATGAAACATTTATTAAACAGACTTATAAATCAAGAAAGCATCTCAAGCGAAGAAGCTAAAAAGGTTTTGGTAAATATTTCAAAAGGAGATTATAACCAAAGTCAAATTGCTTCATTCTTAACGGTTTATATGATGCGAAGTATTACTCTTGAAGAGTTAAGGGATTTCGAGATGCACTTTTAGAATTATGTATTCCAATTGATTTAAAAGATTTTAATGCTATTGATTTATGCGGAACTGGAGGTGATGGAAAAGACACATTTAATATTTCAACATTATCTTCATTTGTGACTGCTGGAGCAGGTGTAAAAGTTGCTAAACATGGTAATTATGGTGTATCATCAGCTTGTGGTTCATCTAATGTTATGGAATATTTAGGAATAAAATTTTCAAATGATGAAGACTTTTTAAAGAAATCTATTGACAAAGCTGGTATTTGTGTTTTACATGCACCATTATTTCATCCTGCTATGAAAAATGTGGCTCCTATTAGACGAGAATTAGGTGTAAAAACCTTTTTTAATATGCTTGGACCAATGGTAAATCCATCGTTTCCGAAAAATCAAATGGTTGGTGTTTTTAATTTAGAATTACTACGATTGTATGGTTATTTATATCAGAATACTGATAAAAATTATACTATTGTTCATGCTTTAGATGGTTATGATGAAATATCTTTAACAGGAAAAACAAAAGTGATTTCAAATCAGTCTGAAACCATGTTTTCACCAGAAGATTTAGGTGTTGAACAAATTGAACAAGAAGCCATTTTTGGTGGAAATTCTGTTGAAGATGCAGCCAAAATATTTATGAATGTAATTAATGGAAAAGGAACTGAAGCTCAAAATAATGTGGTTTGTGCTAATGCAGGATTAGCTATTGCCACTGCAAAACAAATATCTCATAAAGAAGGATTTGAATTAGCTAAAGAATCTTTATTAAGTGGAAAGGCAAAAGCAAGTTTAGAAAAATTAATTGAATTAAGTAAATAATTATGACGATTCTTGATAAAATAGTAAAGGACAAACGTAAAGAAGTTGCTTTAAGAAAATCTTTATTCCAATTAAACAATTGGAGCAATCTGTTTTATTTGAAAGAGAAACTATTTCTTTGTCAAATAAATTAAGAAATAGCTCAACAGGAATTATTGCTGAACATAAACGTCGTTCACCTTCAAAATCAGTTATTAATCAGAATTTAAATGTTCAAGATGTTGCTAAAGGCTATGAAAATGCAGGTGTTTGTGGCATGTCTGTTTTAACTGATGGAAAATATTTTGGAGGTTCATTAGACGATTTATTGATTGCAAGAGCAAGTTGTAATTTACCTTTGCTTAGAAAAGAATTTATTATTGATGAATATCAAATAATAGAAGCTAAAGTCATATGGAGCAGATGTTATTTTATTAATTGCTGCAATTTTAACAAGAGAAGAAATCAAACAATTTTCAGAATTGGCTAAAAGTTTAAATCTTGATGTTCTTTTAGAAGTTCATAATGAAGAAGAATTACAAAAATCCATTATGCCTTCATTAGATATGCTTGGTGTAAATAACAGAAATTTAAAAACTTTTGAAGTTAGTTTAGAATACAAGTAAAACTCTAAGTGAATTAATTCCAAATGATTTTGTAAAAGTATCTGAAAGTGGTATTAGTTCTGTTGAAGCAATAAAAGAATTACAACCTTATGGTTATCAAAGGGTTTTTAATTGGAGAAAATTTTATGAAAACTGATAATCCTGGAGAAAGTGCGACTCAATTCATTAAAGAATTAGAATCATGAAACTAAAAGTCTGCGGAATGAAATATCAAGATAATATTACTGAAGTTGCAGCACTGCAACCAGATTATCTTGGGTTTATTTTTCATGAAAAATCTCTAAGAAATTTTGAAGATACAATTCCTGAACTTCCAAGTATGATTAAAAAAGTAGGTGTTTTTGTTGATGAAAAAATTGAATTTATATTCATAACAAATTGAAAAACATCAATTATCTGTCATCCAATTACATGGTCATGAATCACCTGAAATGTGCAAGTTGCTAAAATCAACAAATGTGAAAGTCATTAAAGTATTTTCAATAAAAGATAATTTTGATTTTTCAGTTTTAGAACCTTATGAAGATGTCTGTGATTTTTTTCTTTTTGATACAAAAGGAAAACTACCAGGAGGAAATGGTTACACATTTAATTGGAATGTTTTAAAAAATTATCCATCAACAAAACCATTCTTTTTAAGTGGTGGTATTGGATTAGATCAAATTGAAAAACTAAAAGAATTCTTAAAAAAGTGATGCTTCCAAATATTGCTATGCTATTGATGTGAATAGTAAATTTGAAATTGAAGCTGGATTAAAAAATATTGAAAAATTAAAAGAATTTAAAAAACAATTGTCATTCTGAACAAAGTGAAGAATCTCAAAGGAGATGCTTCGACAAGCTCAGCATGACAAAAAATTAATATTATGTCATATAACGTAAACGAAAAAGGATATTACGGAGAATTTGGAGGTGCTTTTATTCCAGAAATGCTATATCCAAATGTAGAAGAACTACGTCAAAATTATTTAAAAGTAATGGCAGAACCGATTTCAAAAAGAATTCAACCAACTTCTAAAAGATTATGTTGGTCGTCCTTCTCCACTCTATTTTGCTAAACGATTTTCAGAAAAATACAACACAAAAATATATTTAAAACGAGAAGATCTAAATCATACAGGAGCTCATAAAATCAATAATACCATTGGTCAAATTCTAATGGCAAAACGATTAGGGAAAACCAGAATTATTGCCGAAACTGGAGCTGGACAACATGGTGTTGCCACTGCAACCGTTTGTGCTTTAATGGGTTTGGAATGTATTGTGTATATGGGTGAAATTGATATTGCTCGTCAAGCACCAAATGTAGCCAGAATGAAAATGCTTGGTGCAGAAGTTCGTCCTGCATTATCAGGAAGTCGAACTCTTAAAGATGCCACGAACGAAGCCATTAGAGATTGGATTAACAATCCTGTAGATACACATTATATTATTGGTAGTGTTGTTGGACCTCATCCATATCCAGATATGGTAGCTCGTTTTCAATCTGTTGTTTCTGAAGAAATTAAATGGCAATTAAAAGAAGAAGAAGGAACCTCAAAACCAGATTATGTTGTTGCTTGTGTTGGTGGTGGCAGTAATGCAGCAGGAACATATTATCATTATTTAGATGATGAAGATGTAAAAATAATTGCTGTTGAAGCAGCTGGAAAAGGAGTTGATTCTGGAGAAAGTGCTGCAACATCTGTTTTAGGAAAAGAAGGAATTATTCATGGTAGTAAAACCTTATTAATGCAAACCAATGATGGTCAAATAACTGAACCCTATTCAATTTCAGCTGGATTAGATTATCCTGGTGTTGGACCTATGCATGCACATCTTTATAAAACAGGAAGAGCAGAATTTATTTCCATTACAGATGATGAAGCCATGGAAGCTGGATTAGAACTTACAAAACTAGAAGGTATTATTCCAGCTATTGAAACGTCTCATGCATTTGCCATTTTTAATCATAAAAAATTTAATCCTGATGATATCGTAGTAGTGAATTTATCAGGTCGAGGAGATAAAGATCTAGATACTTATATTAATTATTTTAATCTTTAAAAAAAGTATGGAGATATGAGATATTAGATTTGAGACAATTAAAATCAACTAAATACTCATTGCTCATCGTTACTCTTACTCATTACTCATTACTCATTACTCATTACTCGAAAAATGAATAGAATTCAAGACAAACTAAAAGAAGATAAAAAGTTGTTATCCATATATTTTACTGCTGGTTATCCGAAAATAGATGATACAGTTTCTATCATTCAAGAATTAGAAAAAAGTGGTGTTGATATGATTGAAATTGGTTTGCCTTTTAGCGATCCGTTGGCAGATGGACCAACCATTCAAGCAAGTTCTACCCAAGCTTTAAAAAATGGAATGACATCAGAAGTGCTTTTTGATCAATTAAAAGATATTAGAAAAACAGTCAATATTCCTTTAATCATAATGGGATATTTCAATCCAATGTTGCAATATGGTGTAGAAGCATTTTGTAAAAAATGTCAAGAAATAGGTATTGATGGATTAATTATTCCAGATTTACCAGTTGATGTTTATCATGAAGAATACAAAGATACTTTTGAAAAATATGGATTTGATCAACGTGTTTTTAATTACTCCTCAAACATCTGTAGAACGTATCATTTATATCGATTCAATTTCTAACGGATTTATTTATATGGTTAGTAGTGCAAGTGTAACTGGAAGCCAATCTGGTTTTGGAGATGAACAAACAAATTACTTTAAACGTATTGCAGACATGAATCTCAATAACCCGCAAATTGTTGGTTTTGGCATTAGCAACAAAGAAACTTTTAAACAAGCTACAAAATATGCAAAAGGTGCTATTATTGGCAGTGCATTTATAAAGCATTTAACTAACAAAGGCATTAATAAAATTGATAGCTTTGTAAAAGAAATTATAACCTAATGGAATCATTTGATAGAAAAAAGCATTGGGAAAACATATATAGTACAAAACAATTGAATGAAGTAAGTTGGTATCAACAAACTCCAGAAACTTCATTAAATTTCATCAAAGAATTGAATATTCCTAAAACAGCGAGCATCATTGATATTGGTGGAGGTGATAGTTTTTTAATAGATAATTTATTGGAACTTGGCTATCAGAACCTAACATTGTTAGATATCTCAAAAAAGGCCATTGAAAGAGCCAAATTACGTTTAGGAGAACAAAGTAAATACGTGAAATGGATAGAAGCTGATGCTATCGAATTTCAATCCGACTGAAACTTACGACCTATGGCATGATCGTGCAGCCTTTCATTTTTTAACAGATGAAAACGAAATAAAAAACTACCTGAAATCTGCAAAAAAAGGAGTTAAAGAAACAGGGAATTTAATTATAGGTACTTTTTCAACAGAAGGTCCGAAAAAATGTAGTGGAATTGAAATTACTCAATATTCAGAAAATTCTTTGATCAATAAATTTAGCAACTCATTTCAAAAATTAGATTGTAAAATTTTTGAACATGAAACGCCTTTCAATACTAAACAGAATTTTGTTTTTTGCAGTTTTAAAAAAATCAATAAATGAAAATATTGAATGATTGGAGAATCATAATTCTTCTTTGCCTGACCTTAGGTTTGGCACCATTTTTTCCGGAACCCCATATAGTAGGTAAACTAAAATGGATTGCTGGTGGAGCAAATGGTATGCAACTAATGGATTGGTTTGACACCCTATTACATGGCTTTCCCTTTATTCTTCTAATCAGAATTATTATTCTAAAATTAACATCTAAAAATGCCGCTTAACATAGTTTTAATTGAACCAGAAATTCCGAATAATACTGGAAATATTGGTCGTTTGGCATTAGCTACAGGAAGTAATCTGCATTTAGTAAAACCACTTGGATTTGAAATTGATGACTCACGATTAAAACGTGCTGGATTAGATTATTGGCAGCATCTAACGGTTACTTACTACGAAAACATTGAAGATTTCTTTAGAACGAATAAAGACAAGAATATGGTTTTGTTATCCAGTCATGGAACAAAAAATTATTGGTCAATTGATTTTGAAGATGATATGTTTCTAATTTTCGGAAAAGAATCTGTTGGATTACCTAAGCATCTTATTGAAAAACATCCTGATCAATTATTCAAAATTCCACTCTATAGTGAACATGTGAGAAGTCTAAATTTAGCAAATGCAGTGGGAATAGTGATTTATGAAGGTTTAAGACAAATTCTATCTAAGTATTAAGTAAATATTAATTATTCCAATTAAGAATAAAATTGCTTCACAATAATTAGCTAAGAAACTTAAAGATTTCTATTGATTCTAATTTTAAAATTAGCTAACTTCGTTCACTTACAAAAAAACTAATCATAATCAATTAAGAATATTTATTCTATTTAATTCAAATTAATTAACATGGCAAAAAAGTTAAAAGGGACCATCGCAATTTTAACAGGTGGTGGTGATGTACCAGGATTAAACCCGGCAATTAGAGCAATTACAATTAGAGCAAGACGTGAAGGTTATAAAGTTATAGGATTAAGACGAGGTTGGGCTGGAATTGTTGAAATGGTTCAAGATCCTAAATATGATAATAGTAATAATTTTATAGAACTCACACAAACAATAGTAAACAGAGCAGGTCGTACTGGTGGAACATTTTTGCATAGTTCCCGGACAAGACCAAGTCATTTGCCGAAAGGAAGTGTTCCAGACCACCTTAAAGGATTCTTATCAAGATGAATATAATGATATGACAAAAGTAGTTCTGGCTAACCTGGAGTATCTAGGAGTTGATTACTTGATTCCAATTGGTGGTGATGATACCTTAAGTTATGGTGTCCGTTTATATCAGGAAGGATTTAAAGTAGTTGCTATTCCTAAAACTATGGATAATGACGTACCAGGAACCGATTATTGTATTGGGTTCAGTACTTGTATTACTCGTACCATTAATATGACCAACACCTTAAGAACCTCTGCTGGATCGCATGAGACGATTCTTAGTACTTGAAGTGTTTGGAAGATATGCAGGCTTTACAGCTATGTTACCAACCATGGCAGGCGCAGCTAACAGATGTGTGATCCCGGAATATCAATTTGACATCGATAAATTAACAGAATATATGGTTCAGGACAGATCTGAGAATCCGAGTAATTATTCTGTAGTTTTAGTTTCTGAGGGTGCTATGTTCAAAGGAGGTGAAATGGTATTTAAAGATGCAGAAAAAGATCAGTTTGGACATGCTAAACTGGGAGGAATCGGCGAATTGGTATCAGATCGTTTAAAAACCTTGTCTCCAAAATATAACAATGGAAAACGCATTAATGTAATCAACCAAAAATTAGGTTATTTGGTAAGAGGAGGAGATCCGGATGCTGTGGACTCCATTGTACCTATGGCGTATGGAAATCTTGCATTGGATCTGATATTAAAAGGAGTTCATGGTCGTCTTGTGGTTCTTAAAAATGGACGTTATGATAATGTACCTATTGATGTGGTTGTAGGTAAATCTAAACTAGTGAACATTGATAAATTCTATAATACAGAACGTTTACGTCCTTTCTACAACAGTTTTGAAATGAATCCTTTGTTTATTATGACGAGTGAAGGATAATTGGAAATAAATTTAGTTTTTATTAAAGTGGGTCCCAGAAAAGAATGGGATCCATTTTTTGTTTAAAAAACCTCCTTGTATTGCATCACTCTAAAATCAAAAGTATTAAAATTTGGGTTTTTATTTTTTAGCTGTTGGTACAATGACATACTGCCTATAGCTCGGTTAGCACTTCCCGAGGCAGAGGTTAGTGAGATCGTTTTTATTGTTCTTTTGTCATTTCGAAATAAGCGTAGCGATTGAGAAATCTCATTTTGATGAGATTCTTCACTTCGTTCAGAATGACAAGGAATTATAAATTTGTGTATTCTGGGAATCTCATTGTTGACAAGTTCCAGTTTTAAGCCATATTCTTTAAGATGCTTTCGAAAGAAATATTCTGGCCCGTTTTTGCTGTTTCCTCCTGTAAATATGAGAGTATCAACATTAGGATATTGATTTATGTAACCTAAAAGATTCCTTAACTTAATATTTGTCATTCCCAGATCAGATGCATCGATCTTTTCGCGCTCTGCACTTTCTACAATATCGCAAACACCAATTTTATGTTTAATTAAAAACTGTTTACGTTGTTCAATTGCTTCCACAGAATTATCATAGGTCAGACCCAAATCATGAATTACATCTATAAACAGCCAAAGTGAATTGTAATAACTTCCATAACAAAAATCGACATCCTTTTCCAATAGATCACCAGTGCTAAACCTTGGAGGTGGTAAAGTTCCTACAATTAGCTTAGTGGTATCATTTTGTATAAAGGGTTTATATGGATGTGAATGAAAGAACATAATTACTGCGAGTAATAAATTAAAAATCCTTAATTTTAGATAAATATTTTCTAAATATAACATAGAAATGGGAAAAGGTGATAAAAAAACCAAACGAGGTAAAATTACAATAGGCACTTATGGTGTAAGACGTAGAAAGAAAAAAAATAAAGTAGTTGTCGCTAAAGCTAAAAAAGCGACTCCAAAACCGAAACCAGCTGCAAAACCTAAACCTGCTGCAAAAGCAGAACCTAAAGCTAAAGTAGCTCCTGAAGTTAAAGCAGCTCCTGAGGTTAAAGCAACTCCTGAAACTAATACTAAAGCCGAACCAAAAGCTAAAGCTGAACCAAAAGCTAAAGCTGAACCAAAAGCTAAAGCCGAACCAAAAGCTAAAGCTGAACCAAAAGCTAAGGCCGAACCAAAGGCTAAAGCTGAACCAAAGGCAAAATCAGAACCTAAAGCAAAAGAGGAAAAGGAGTAAAAAATATCAGCTCTTTATTTTTTAATGAGATTAGCTAATTTCCTTCCTATAATATAGGCTCCGAAAATGGCGCTAATTACTATTACTATATTTAAAAACACAAATAGAGTGTAGATTACTATGTCGTCTTTCGAGTTAAAGCAGAATGTTTTTGTCAAACAAGCCTCCAAAACCGTTTTGGAAAAATAGGTCAATAAAAAACTCACGATCAGAAAAACACCTGCTAAAGACAGTAAATAAGTTTTGGTCTTGTTTTTTGGTTTTTTCCCACTGGGTTTGAAAACATTTCTCTCTTCTTCTGTACGTTTGTCATTTTGAAGAGACCAAGTATTTTTTTTACTCATGTTCTTGTTATCGAGTGAATACCATTTCGGTTTCACTGGATAGATTCGCATCAAATCCATAACCTTCGGACTTAAACCCTTTTAGATCATCAACTGTTTTTGCATCGGTGTCTATTATATAACGTGCCATTAATCCTCTGGCAATTTTTGCAAAAATTGCAATGTTTTTATATTCCCCATTTTTGAATTCCTTGAAAGTAACTGATAATACGGGAACCTTTAACACTTTTGTATCAATAGCCTTAAAATATTCATTACTGGCCAGGTTCACGAATAATTCACCATCTTCCAATTCTTCATTTAAAGACTGAGTAACTTTCTTCCTCCAGAACTCATATAGGTTTTTATTTTTTCCAACAGGTAATTTCGTACCCATCTCTAATCTGTAAGGCTGCATAAGGTCTAAGGGTTTCAATACACCATATAAACCAGAAATGATCCTAACCGTATCCTGAAGCTTATCTAATTTTTCCTTTGGAATAGAATAAGCATCTAACCCTCTGTATACGTCTCCGTTAAATGTATAAACGGCCTGTTTTGCATTCTCTTTTGTAAAGGGTAATTGCCATTCCTGATTGCGTTCATAATTCAATTGTCCTAAAGCAGGAGAGATACTCATAAGCTTAGATAAGCTTCTGGCCGATTTCTTTTTTAGTCAATTGATTCAATCGTTCAGATTCAGCTAAAAAGCAAGCTTCTGAACTTATATTAGTTGGGACTTTTCTTTCGAGATCTAATGATTTTGCAGGTGATAGAACTAATTTCATCTATTTTTTTTGAGTTAACTAAATTACGATATTTCTTTAATCTTTCCGTTTGTAAATTCGAAGTTATAATCACCTTTGATTATAAAATCTGAGGTATACGCAGTTTCCATCGTTGGATACCATTTTTTAATATTTTTATCAATTAGAATAAATAATCCTTCATCATTTCCTAAAGCACAAAAGCGATTAAAATCGCCATCAAAAATTTGGATGGACTTTATTTCATCGATTGAATTATAAATACTTTCAATATTAGTGGTCGCTAAAGCCATTTCACTAATAGAAATAATTAAACGAGGTGTAAATGCTTCATCACTTTCAATATCTATTCTTTCTCTGGATATAAATTCCATTATATTCTTATCTGCATCATAAAAGTAGATTGCTTTAGCCTTCCAGTTCGAAAAATCAGCTATTTTATCGCCTTCACAATCCAAAACCTCTGTTCGTTTTTGTAACCAAATTAAAGCATCATTAATGGCGTTACTCGGAATATTAAAAGCTAAATGTGATGGTTTAAAATCTTTTTTATACTGAAAAGTTATAATACTTTCACCTGCCTTAAAAGAAATTTTTTCATGAGCATCAAACAACTGTTCAAAGCCTAAAACAGTTTTATAAAACTGTCTTTGCTTTTGAATATCACTGGTATACAATATGACTTCTTTGATCTTCATTCTCTGATAACTTCATCAAATTTAAACCAGATAAAGATGAAATACTATCAATTAAAACAGTTAAGTTTTATTAAATAATAAGTTTTATCTATTTCTGATGTTTAGAGTAATGTCTCCATTTCTCTATACACTGTTGCATATCCTCTGGAATATCAGAAGTAAAACTCATCCATTCTTTTGTTTTAGGATGCTCAAATCCTAAAGTTTTGGCATGTAGCGCTTGCCTTGGCAGTATCTTAAAACAATTATCGACAAACTGTTTGTATTTAGTAAAAGTAGTTCCCTTTAATATCTTTTCTCCACCATATCGTTCATCATTAAAAAGTGTATGACCAATATGCTTCATATGCACTCGTATTTGATGGGTTCTCCCTGTTTCTAACTTACAGGAAACTAAAGTGACATAACCTAATCGTTCTAAAACCTTGTAATGTGTCACAGCAGGTTTACCTTTTTCGGCATCGTCACCAAAAAATACGGTATTTTGTAATCTGTTTTTAGGATGTCTTCCAATATTACCTTCTATGGTTCCTTCATCTTCTTCAACATTTCCCCAGACGATGGCGACATATTCTCTTTCACTTGTTTTATCAGCAAACTGAAGTGATAGATGAGTCATAGCTTCTTCAGTTTTGGCCACAACCAGTAAACCACTTGTATCTTTATCAATTCTGTGAACCAATCCAGGTCTTTCACTGGAATTATGTGGTAAATTATCAAAATGATAAATAAGTGCATTTATTAAAGTTCCTGAATAATTTCCATGGCCAGGATGTACAACCATTCCAGCTGGCTTATTGACAACCAAAAGCTGATCATCTTCATAAACAATATCTATTGGAATATCCTCACCTACCAATAAATGTTCATGAGGAGGATGTGTAAATAGCACTCGTATTAAATCATTCCCTTTAACTTTATAACTTGATTTTACAGGAATATCATTAACAAAAATACTCCCATTCTTAGCAGCTGCCTGAATTTTATTTCGAGTAGCATTTTCAATAAAATTCATTAAATATTTGTCAATTCTTAAAGGTGATTGACCCTTTTCGACCTTAAAATTATAGTGCTCGTAAAGCTCATCATCATTTTCATCTAAACTAACTGGAGTCTTTTCCTGCATTGGATTTAGTTTGAAGAAGGTCGCTTTCCATTACCAAAACCAAATCAATTTTACTTGTCTTTGGTAGTTCGGTTCCTTCCTTTATGGATTTACCTTCAAATCTTAGATCTAAAACCTGATCTTTCGCAATATTATCTACGTAAGTGATCTTACCAATTTTAAACCCAAGTGCCTGTAAAGTTGGTTTGGCTTGTCTGAAGGTACGCTCTTTTAAACTGGGAACCATAATCTTTCTGTATCCTGATGGGTTTAAGGTTAGATATATTTTTCTGCTTTCCTTTACCTTTTCACCAGCATGAGGACTTTGTTCAATAACAGAATATTTGGGATAATTTGGATTATAATTGGCAGAATCCTGAACCTTCATGACCAAATTGTTGTCTTCCAACTCCATTTTTGCGACATCAACCGATTTGCCTTTTAATTCAGGTACAGTCTCAAAATCTCCGTGATTAGTAGAATATTTCAACCACTTTAATGCGAAAAATATTAGAACTATAGAGGCAACAACGGCCAATAAAATGTTTTTGAAAAAGGTTTTACTGGTCAGGAATTTTATCAAGCTCATTGAAAATTATTTGATTAGCAAATATATAAAAACTCAAAGGTTTTTAGATTTGGTTTATTAATGATATTTTTGAATAACGCATAAACGACTTCATTTCTTATCATATGAAAAAAAATATAGCAATTATAATGGGTGGTTTTTCCAGTGAATATAAAATCTCCTTGAAAAGTGGAGATGTAGTATACCAAACTCTGGATAGAGAAAAATACAATCCATTCAGAGTTCATATTTTTGCAGACAGATGGGTTTATGTGGATGATGCTGGTTTAGAATTCACTATTGATAAGAACGATTTTTCAGTTAATATAGATCGTAAAAAAATTACATTTGATTGTGTTTTTAATGCTATTCACGGCTCTCCAGGTGAAGACGGATTTATGCAAGGCTATTTGGAACTACTTGAGATTCCACAAACAAGCTGTAGCATGTATCTGGCTGCCTTAACTTTTAATAAACGAGATTGTTTAAGTGTATTAAAACCTTATGGAATTAAAACTGCAGAAAGTTATTACCTTAATTTAGGAGATGTAATTAAAGATGATGATATCATCAACAAAGTAGGTTTACCCTGTTTTGTTAAAGCGAACAAAGCGGGAAGTAGTTTTGGGATTACCAAAGTTCATAAAAAGGAAGACTTACAAAATGCTATTGATGTAGCTTTTAAAGAAGATGATGAAATAATTATTGAAGAATATCTGGATGGAACTGAAGTATCGGTCGGAGTGATTACTTATAAGGGAAACACCAAAGTCCTACCAATTACGGAAATCGTTAGTGATAATGACTTTTTTGACTATGAAGCCAAATATTTAGGCCAATCTCAGGAAATTACGCCAGCAAGAATAACTAAGGAACAGGAGGGTAAAGTCATCAAGATTGCAAAACAAGTTTATGATACTTTAAAATTAACCGGATTTTCAAGAAGTGAATATATATTTAAGAATGGAGAGCCACATTTACTGGAAGTAAATACAGTACCCGGATTAACCAAAGAAAGTATTTTACCTCAACAAGCCATTAAAGCTGGAATTTCTTTAGAAGATTTATTTGATAGTGCCATAGAGGAAGCTTTAAAATAAAAACAGTAAATTTAATTTATGAAACGAGCACTTTTTCCAGGGTCTTTTGATCCAATTACTTTGGGACATTACGACATAATTAAACGTGGAGTCAAGTTATTTGATGAAGTAATAGTCGCTATTGGCATCAATTCTGATAAGAAATACATGTTCTCTCTAGAAGAGCGTATGAAATTCATTGAAGATGCCTTTAAAGACGAACCTAAAGTAAAAGTAGTCACGTACAAAGGTCTTACAGTGGAGTTTTGTAAAGAAATTGGAGTGAAATATATATTACGCGGCTTACGTAATCCTGCCGATTTTGAATTCGAAAAAGCGATTGCACATACCAATCGAAAAATGGCAACAGTGGAAACCGTTTTTCTTTTAACCTCTGTAAAAACATCCTTTATTAGTTCCAGTATTGTTAGAGAAGTCATTAGGCACAACGGAAATTATAAAATTCTTGTACCTGAAAGTGTGAAGGTGAATTAACATTATTAAATTGGTCGAAAGACCGAAGCTTGAAGCATGAAGTACTATTTACTTCAAACTTTATTACAACTTATATTCTGATAATCCTTTTGAAAAGGCCTCTGGATTTTCAGCCAGATGATAACGAGGGTCGTCAATATCTTCAACAATCACATCGTGATATATTGGACTCGATTTATATAACAATATTTTACAATCCTCACTCAAGTGTTTTAGTTTTATCTGCTTATTCTCAGCTTGATATTTATTTACCAAACTAAAAATTGCTTCAATAGCCGAATGATCACTAACTCGTGATTCAACAAAATCAATTTCCACTTTATCAGGATCATTCTTTACATCAAATTTATTATTGAATTCCTGAATGCTTCCAAAGAATAAAGGTCCCCAAATTTCGTACACTTTAGTTCCATCCTCTTTCATACGTTTTCTGGCACGAATTCTTCTTGCATTTTCCCATGAGAATACCAAAGCGCTCATAATGACTCCTGCAATTACAGCTATTGCTAAATCGTAGATAACCGTTAATGCAGACACAGCAACCAAAACAATTACATCGCTTAATGGAATTTTATTCAAAATTCTAAAACTACTCCATGCAAATGTTCCAATAACAACCATAAACATAACACCAACCAATGCTGCAATTGGAACTTGCTCGATCAGTCCAGATGCAAACAAGATAAATGCCAATAAGGCTAAGGCAGCCACAATTCCGGAAAGCCGTCCTCTTCCTCCACCTTTTATGTTGATCAAAGATTGTCCGATCATAGCACAACCTCCCATACCACCAAAGAATCCAGTTACAATATTTGCACCTCCTTGAGCCAAACATTCTTTATTTGTATTTCCTCTTGTTTCGGTTAAATCATCAATTAAATTCAAAGTCATTAAAGATTCAATTAATCCAATAGCTGCAAGAATCAATGCATATGGAAATATGAATTTTATAGATTCCCAGGTAAATGGAACTTTGCTGAAAATATCTAACTGAAAGGATGGTAAACCACCTTTTAAACCTTCTCCTCCACCGTCACGAATAAAACTACCCACAGTAGCTACGTCTAAATTTCCAAAAATTGCAATAGCAGAAACAACCAATATTCCGATTAATGCTTCTGGTAGTTTTTTGGTGAATTTAGGTAATCCAAACATAATAGCCATGGTTAAACCTACTAATCCAACCATGGTCCAAAGTTGAGTTCCTTGCATCCAAACTTTTTCTCCATCAACCACTCCTTTGAACATGCCTAATTGTGATAAAAATATTACAATAGCCAATCCATTGACAAATCCCATCATTACGGGATGAGGAATCAATCTCACAAACTTCCCCAATTTAAAAACACCAGCCAACATTTGTATGATTCCCATTAAAATTACAGTTGCAAACAAATAGTACAATCCAAGATTTTCTCCTGGTTCTCCCATTGCATTTCCATCGGCAACCAAACTCACCATAACTACAGCTAAGGCTCCAGTTGCTCCACTTATCATTCCTGGTCGTCCTCCAAATATGGATGTGATCAAACCAATCATAAAAGCGGCATACAAACCAACCAAAGGATCTACGCCGGCCACAAAAGCAAAAGCAACAGCTTCTGGAACCAAAGCTAATGCTACGGTAAATCCACTTAAAATATCATTCTTTGCATTTGCTGCTCTTTTTCTAATAAACTCCATAAAATTGTTTAAAACAAGCCGCAAAAATACAGTTATTAGTATGACTTGCAAATCCTTATTGTTATAATTTCCTTAAGTTTGGCGTATTATGCATTCTTTAAATACAATTATGAAAAGATTCATTCTCATTTTTGTTATCCTTATTTTTTCTTGTGATTCAGATAAAAGTCAATCATTAAAGGATTTTACGACTGTTTTTGAAAAAAGTGAGGGTACAGAAACAGCAACATACCAGCAGACTATTCAATATTATTATGATTTAGCTGATAGTTATAGGGGAATTTCCATTCAGGAAATTGGTGAAACTGATTCTGGTAAACCCCTACACATTGTGACTCTAAATCCTGATGATGAATTTGATTTTAATAACATCCGAGAAAACAAAAGAATCATCTTAATCAACAATGGAATTCATCCAGGAGAGTCCGATGGAATTGATGCAACTATGATGTTGTTTAGAGATATCGTTCAAAGTAAAATCGAAGCTCCTGAAAATACCGTCTTAGTTACGATTCCAATCTATAATGTTGGTGGAAGTTTAAATCGAAACTCAACAACAAGAACCAATCAAAATGGTCCGAAAGAATATGGATTTAGAGGTAATGCAAGAAACTACGACCTGAACAGAGATTTTATAAAATCGTGACACTAAAAACGCCAGAACTTTTGCTCAAATCTTTCATTTGGTGCAACCAGATATTTTTATAGACAACCATGTAAGCAATGGAGCAGATTATCAATATGTCATAACTCATTTGTTTACACAGCATAACAAATTAGGCGGAACCCTTGGGAATTATTTACACAAAACTATGCAACCAACTATAGAAAAAATGATGAATGAAAAAGGTTTGGATATAACACCATATGTTAATGTCTTCAATCAAGTACCGGAAAAAGGATTCAGTCAATATTTGGATTTGCCAAGATATTCAACTGGTTATACTACTTTGTTTAACACCTTTGGCATGATGGTCGAAACCCACATGTTAAAACCTTACAAACGACGCGTTGAAGCTACTTATGAACTTATGAAAAGTTTGATGGATTTTACAGAAGAACAGAATGAAACCATTGCAGAGTTAAGAAAAGATTCCTGGGAATACTACAAGCAACAAGAAACCTATCCCTTAAGTTGGGAAGTTGATACATCTCAATCTACAACTTTAAATTTTAAAGGATATGAAGGTGTGTTTACAAAAAGTGATCTTACTGGAGCAATGCGTTTAAAATATGATAGAACCCAACCATTTACAAAGAAAGTAAACTATCAAAACTTTTTTAAACCAATTATAAGTGTGACCATTCCCGAAGCCTATATAATTCCCCAAGGTTGGCATAATGTGATCGACTTACTAAAGATCAATGATATTGAATTAAATCAATTGGAAAGCGACTCAAGTATAACTGTTGAATCGTACAAAATAGCGTCTTATGAAACCCGAAAAATTCCATACGAAGGACATTATCCACACTATAATACAACAGTAACCAAAGAAAATAAATCCATCAAGTTTCATAAAGGTGATTTTATAATTTCAACCAATCAATCTGGAATTCGATATTTACTCGAAACACTGGAACCACATGCTCCAGATTCTTTTTTTAACTGGAATTTCTTCGATACCATTTTGCAGCGAAAAGAATATTTTTCACCATACGTTTGGGAAGATAAAGCTATAGAAATGCTAGCAAGGAATCCAAAAATTAAAATCAATTTCAACCTTAAAAAAACCTACGATAAAAATTTTGCAAACAATTGGTATGCACAGTTAAACTGGTTGCATCAGCAGAGTGAACACTATGATAGATCACATTTACAATATCCTGTTTATCGAATTATCAATTAAAAAAAAGACTGCCTATACAGACAGTCTTTTTTAACCAACTAACAATCAAACAATTTACTTACTGACTTGTATCTTTTTAACAAAGTTTCTATAGTCAGATGTAAAACTTATCAAATATGTTCCGCTTGATAATCTACCTGTTTCTATAGTATTACCAAGTTTAGTAATCTCATTTACTGAACCAGACTGAATTAACCTTCCACCTAGATCAGAGATAGTATAGGACATATTCTCGTCATCAAATAACCTAATATCTACATTCAAAATATCATTGACAGGATTTGGATATAATCTAGGTTCGTTGTCCTTTAAAATAGATCTTTCAAACGCATTATAGTTATCGAACTGACTAATATATCCTTCTACTTCAGCCGATGGATCTCCTCCTCTGGCATTATATGATGAATAGTTAAACCAATTGCAAATCCAAGATGGCAAGACTAAAAAGACAGCTCCTTGAACATCTAAAGATGCACAAATATTTCCACCACCTTGCTGCAGCAATCCATTTACATCAAATCCGGTTGTTTCTCCAAATTGAACGATATTGAGATCTAAACTATCTGGGTTATAAACCAAGCTATGAATGCGATAGAATCCTACATGATCGACATCAAATTCTGGTGTTGTTGATGCTTCTAAAATAGTAAGATCGAATGCATTTGTCAATACATAAATCTGCTGATATCCGTCTGGAATAATTGGTGCGTTATATTCATATGCACTTATTGTAGAAGTACCGCCACTTAAACAACTAATAATATTATTTGGTTTTAAAGTGCCTGCATAAGCATCACAACTTTCTCC
>CAVYHG010000007.1:0-24943 GCA_963768245.1 uncultured Flavobacteriaceae bacterium | reverse complement strand
TATCAAGGACAGGAAGATAGCCGACAGCGTGGACCATACCGAGGTAGCTCAGCTGTACAAAGAACTGCTGGCCACGCCAGAACCCACGCCAGAACCTACCAACGTAGTCAAGCTAGCCTAAGTAGTATCCCGTAAGTGTACCTCGGCAAGGCCATTCATGGCTAAGCTGTTGATAGGTAAAGGCGGACCTACTGATAGGTAATCAGAAGGGAGGCCTATGCAAAACTCAGGCCAACAGGCTTAAGCAAAAACCATGCCAGGGCACCCCCACACCCCCTTTTCGAGGGGGTCCCATTTTGGGAGTCCTTTATATAGCCTATCTCGCACAGAGCGCGTAAGAAACAGGCCTATGACCACGCGCTCATAATAATATATTTTATTAGCCATACCAATATGAGTGTCCGCTTATATATGCCAAATTGAGCTAAGGCGTAAAAATGGACACCAGCCTACAAACGTGATAAACTAGCCATACACTTTTGATGAGGGCCAACCAAATGAAGACACTCCTAAAGAATCTGTTCCGAATCGGCTGGAGCACTTGGATGATAGTCGAGCTAACCCCAAGCTTGTACTTACTAGAGTACAACTACCGGGGCACCTGGTACAATGAGAGCGAACACAACCGCCGAAAAGACGCACATGCGGCTCTTTTAGAGAGGGTGTTATGAACGCAGCACACATGATAGGAGGACCTATAGACCTGCAGAAGTGGGCAGTCCAAAGCTTACCAATAGAGAGTAGACGAGGCATAACCACTATGAGTAGTCACGACAAAATCTGGGCCGATGTGTACGCGCGTACGTACTCCAAACTTGATAGAGAGGACGACTGCCTTAGGATCACTCGGTCAGCCGAGACTGCGGTAACGCGAGCAGTTACCGACCTTCGCAGCCGAGCTCGGTACTACCTAGCTCAGAAGTATCACGAGGGTAGCCAGATGTTATTGGTGTTTGACGAAATAACGAAGCGGCTCACATGAAGTATATATTTTGGTTGAGGTCAATACCCACAAAACTGATTGGCCAGGTAGACTTACCGGCGTATAATAGAATAGTTGGAACAATTTACTAAAGGGCCTTACACTGAATATAAGCGCCGAAACAACCTCGACTAGGACTACTCATGGGCCTTCGCAATACAGAGATGAAGATGTGCTGCAGCACTCCACCGAGACCATGGGCCGTGAGAGAGTAAGCACGGGGAACCGGTGGTAGTTCATTGTCCTCCCAGGAGACGCGGTAGACCGCCGAGTGTGACCCCAGTGATTGGACTAGCGCGGTGAGGGCTGGCACCTCTACGAAAAAACTGGGTTGTGGCTTGACATTGGTAACTTTTTCAGGCAAAATAAGTGAACACAGCGAAGGCAGGGACGCCGAAGCAGATTGGGCAGGACGCCCAGGGAGCCTCCGGCGAGGTGAAACCCGGAGGCGGACTAGGAGGGAGTAGACGAAGTCGGAACGACCGACTTCTTATAAGAGGGGGTTTTTGCGCTGTGCTTTCAGCGCGCTCCAACCCAATAGAACGTCAACTTGTTGAAGGTAAATCAAATGACGATAACAGAATTCAAGATATGGATAGATGGATATATAAGCGCCATGGAGGGGTTTGAGTGCGACGTATCCCTACTTCAAGACATCCAGAAGAAGCTGGAAGAGGTTACAGATAACCCCACGACTATTCCCACTTACCCCGACGACAGGAACAAAAAGATCCCCGGCTACTCGCCGGAAACGACTATCCCCTGGACTATGAGAAGTGGCTTCCGACGCCAAGAGGTCGACCACGGATAGAGAAGCTAACAAACCTGGGCTCCTCCCCTGGGCGTAGCCCGAAGGTAGCAAAGGCGTTGACACGGCGGCTGTTCTGTGATCCGGATGTCCTCCGTCCCTGGACACGGGACAGCCGCTAGACCAAAAACGTCGATTCGTCAATGGAAACGACCATGACGAAGACGGAATACGACGAACTCTGCTGGCCGGACAAGGTCCGCACCATCATGTCGAGCCTACGGGTGGTTCCAAGGGTCATAGTACTCCTCTACTTCCTCGGTGGATACATGGTCGCTGAGTGGTTCATGGCGCTCGAGGCGCCCTCCAATGCCCAGGGAGCGTTTGTCGTAACGTTTGCTGGCATTCTCCCGCGGTCCTCACCCTCTACTCGAAGGGCGCTGGCCGCCCAACTTGAAGGCATACGTATATGATGATACTCCTCAGTTTTGTCGGAGGCAGTAAACTAAAGCTGGTCCTTATGGCCGTGGTTATCACGGTAGTCGGCGGGATGGCTCTCACTATCAAACTGCAGTTCGGCAGGGATCGAGACCCCAACCAGGGGCCGTCGCCGCCGAGGTGGCGGCCCACGAGACCACCAAGGCCGCGTTCGTAGGATATATGGAGAACGCCACCGCTACGCTTGAGCGTACACAAGAGGCCATGACTCTCCTGTCCGAGAGCCGTAACGAGGCACAGGTGGAGATCGACGTCCTAAACAGGCTGCTCAGGAAGCACGACCTCGGCGCGTTGATGCGCGCAAAGCCAGGACTCATCGAGAACAGGATCAACAAGGCTACGGCTCGGCTCTTCAAAGGAGACGGAGAATGAGACGCCTCATCCTGATGCTCATCTTCTGCTCCCAGCCTGCGGCATGCTGCCCACCTCGGAGCCCCTGGTGCTGGCAGCCGATTTGGCCCAGCCCATCTACCCACGACCTCTACGGCCGTCCCCGACACCTCCAACGTTCATGGTGCTGGGTGAGGAGCATGAGTCCACCTGCGGAGACACCATCAAGTCCGAGAGAGCCCTAGTGTGCCTGGTACCAAAGCAGTACGAGACACTGGCACTTGGCCTGGCGGAGCTAAGGGCCTACTTGGAGGAGCTCGAGGACCTAATCGGGATTGATGAGCGTGAGAAATAGAACGAAATTCTAACAGGAAGAGATGAATTGCCTGACCTATGCTCTTGTAAAGTGGCGCCGCGAGGGCGGCTACCTGCTGATTCAGCGATCCCGTATTTCGCAGATGGCTGGAATTTCCTGGTACTGGCACCCGGTATTCTGGGTTCCCCACTTCCTGCACCTGAGCAAAGATGGCGTGGTTTCTCAGTACGTACCAACCCCAGAACTCGTAGAGGCGCATAAGGCTAATCTCTGGAAATTCTGGCTCTCCCTGTGGAAGTTCCTCGAAGGCCACATCGTCTACGGCGACATCAAATACCAGAACTTACCCTGATTCTTCTCCACCTACCGAGGTAACACCATGGGCCCGTTCCCACAAGAGCCAGAAGTAATAGACTACTACGATCCTCGTTGCTGTAATGGGCTTCGTCTGGGCCCTGAATCAGATAGCCATCTTGATGACCTGATCGCCATCCCATCCAAAGAGCTCAGTAGAGCAAGTGGACATAAACGCTCAGGTTGTAGGTTCACCTCAACCCCCAGGCACCAATTTCTAAGGACACTGATATGTACCTGAAGAACAGTAGCGTAGTTTTTGACGTGACCGCGGACCTTCTGAATGCCCTCGTTGTAGTCGAGCAGACCCACCATAACTGACCGGCCGTCCTGCGGTCGTAACCAGCCTGCGAGACGGGCGCCAACCAACGTGGAATTTAGGAACAAGTAATATTGATAATGATAGATTTGGAGAGGAGATTGAATCATGGAGACAAAGTCTTTCGGAAATTAAATTGCCACATGGTATTAAATCAACGGCTTCCATTAATAATACCTTTTTCGGCAACGGATATTTTTTAAGATATATTACTCAGAACTTTAAAAATACCTTAGTTTTGGCAACTGAAATTGCCAAGGTGTATTGTGATGAATTAAATCAGGTGATCTTTCCGGAAGTTGTGTCGGCAGTTGAAAGACAATTAAAGGATAGAATGATTGAGCATGCTAATAAATTTTATAATAAGTATAAAAAATGAGTAAGGTTGATATAGAACAGAAAGCACTATTCAAAATAGATAACTCGATAGACGGATTAGTCAAGCAAATTGAACTATTAAGCTATGTTAACCCTATAAATATTGAAGAAGAAAAGGCTAAATTCTATGCTTCAAAATATCTTTCAGATCCGGTTTTTGAGTATCCTGGAATTAATTTTGATAAATTCAGACTTCACAGGGAATTGTTTACCCAACCTTTAGAACAAATTGAAAATGAGGAAATAAGACAACTGTATGAAGATATCATCTATAATTATTCAGGATTAATCCAGAGCATTGAGACCATTGGTGAAGGAAAAAAGTTCTATTACAATAGCTTGCATTCATTTGGTACACCTACAGAAAAAGATGTAGAGAATGCCAAGTTTATTCTTCATTTCGATGAATCGAATGATAATATGCAACAGTTTGTGCCTAAATACGATGTTCATGAAACGGAACAATTATTCAGGGATTACTCCAAACGATACGACTTTACCTATACTATAGATCATTCAGATAAGATGTCTGCTATTGCTATGGTTTTGAACAATATACAAACACTTGTTTTAAATAAAAATCATACATTTTCTGAAAACCAGATAGCGATACTAACAAATCATGAAATAGGTGTTCATATGGTAACGACCATGAACGGATTGTTACAACCTTTAAAAATATTTTCTCATGGTTTTCCTAATAATGTAGAGACGCAAGAAGGGCTAGCCGTTTTTTCGGAATATATGAGCAATAGCCTAACGGTTAAACGTCTTAAAGAATTAGCATATAGAGTAATTGCAGTAGACAGTTTAGCCAAAGGATATACATTTTCAAAAACATTCAGGTTGTTGTATAATGGATACGATCTGGATAGGGAAACTGCATTTAAAATTACAGTGAGAGTTCATAGAGGAGGAGGTTTTACCAAAGATTATTTGTACTTAAGCGGACTTAAAAAAGTTTATGATCTGTATGAGCAAGGATATGATTTGAGTTTATTTTTAACAGGAAAGGTATCTTTGGAATATGAGCAACAACTGAATTCTTTACAAAAATTAGGCCTTGCGGTTACACCTACACATATCACAGATTCATTTTCTGAAAACAAGAACACGAATAGTAAGGTTGAATTTATCTTAAAAAACCTTAAATAGAAGGAACAATAATCATTAATTGGACCTATTTTCTTATTTGCTCTTTATCGATAATTTTAACATTTGTAATATGTTAATCAAGTATTTGGGCTATATAACGGAATAATTATATTTTTTTGACATTCTCAATATATCTTTGGAGTATGAAAAATTTAATACTTGTAGTTTTATTATTGTCATTTACATTTTCGAATGCAAATGAGAATGAGGATAAGACTAAAAAAGGTACTAAAGAAATCAATAAATCTGAAATCAATAGTAATATTGACAGCAACCAGTTAATTAATGCTCTTGATTTTACTGCTGATACTATTTTTAAAAACGTAACATTTAATTCGGTTGAAAAGATCGAGTATATAAATATTTACGATGTGAATCAGCAACAAATTTTCTCTGCAAATGCGAGAATTATTGTTGGTGATACATTAAACATTTCCTTTTTAGAAAAAGGAACTTATTATATCGAAGTAATTATAGGTGAGAATATAGGTGCTAAGCAAATTATTATTTAATTTATTCAATTTAGTGTTAATTAAGTCTGGACTTTCGTCCAGACTTTTTTTATTCTAAAAACTTGGCTTTTAATTCAGGTGTTGGAATCATGCATTCAGTTTGCTTTCCAAACCATTTATATCGTTTTCTGGCAATTAGGTCATATACCCAATTTCGCATAAACTTTGGAATTATAAAAAATACGAAAAGAAAATTAATGGGAGGCTTTAAATGTTTTGCAATTTTTAAAGCAGCTGTAGATTTTATTGAAATGCCATCTTTTGTAGAGAAAGAAGGATTGAGTCTGTTTTAGACGTATCAATATTAAACTTAGAAATAATTTCTTGCCCAGTTTTTCCCTGTAATGGAGCAAACAAGAATACATTTTTTTTATCATTTCTGATAATGAATTGCACTGAACTATTGCAGAGGTTGCAAACTCCATCAAATAAAACCAATTTATTGTTTTCAGGTACGTCTATCATATTATTTTATTGCTTCAACTAATTCTAACAGATCAATATTTACATTAGTCGTAAACATGCCATAATTTACAACAGCTTTATTCTTTTCAATTGTATCGATACTACCAACAGCTCTTCCATCAATCATTCTAACATGATCGCCTATTTTTAGTTTTGGTCTTGGTTTTTCAATAAGTACTTCCTTCTTTTTTGCTTCTTTTTTCTTTTTTCTTATTACATCCACCTTCTTATCAGCTTCCTTTTTAATTCTTATATCCTTTACTTTTTTGCTTTGCTTTTGTTTTGCAGATACTTTTTTACGTTTAGAATTTTCTATTTGAACAATTCTGAAGAATTCTGCCATCAACTCGTCGCTTTTGTTTATTCTCAAAATATTTTTCAGAGATGTCATTTATTTTTTGCCCCAAATAAATCAAGCGCTGATTGCTATCATACAATTCCTGATAGCTTTCCAGTTTTCTTTGAATCTTAGCATTTATTTCTTCTAATTTTTCGGTTTCTGTTAATTTTTTTCGTTCATTTTGCTTTAAGCGATTGTTCTGTCTTCTCCAGTTTAAAGCGTTCTTTCTGAAGTTTTGCAATTGTAGCATCAAAACGCACTTTACCGCGCTCAATCTTCTTCTTCGCTTTATTGATCAAACTATATGGAATGCCATTTTTCTGTGCTACTTCAAATGTAAAAGAGCTTCCGGCTTGCCCTAAGGCTAACTTAAAGATAGGTTCTAAGCTTTTATTGTCAAATAACATGTTTGCATTCATCATATATGGAAGTTCATTGGCCAGCATCTTTAAATTAGCGTAATGTGTCGTTATAATACCGAATGCTTCACGTTCATAAAACACTTCAAAAAAGGTTTCGGCTAAAGCACCACCTAATTCAGGATCACTTCCTGTGCCAAACTCATCTATTAAAAACAAAGTGTTCTTATTGCACTTCTTTAAAAAATAATTCATTTGTTTAAGCCTGTAGCTATACGTGCTTAAATGATTTTCAATAGATTGATTATCGCCAATATCGCTTATAATTCTGTTGAAGATACAAACTCTGCTTCGTTCATGGACAGGAATTAACAAACCGCTTTGCAGCATAACTTGCAGTAACCCAACTGTTTTTAAGGTAATACTTTTTCCACCGGCATTTGGACCTGAAATAACTATGATTCTGCTGGTCTTTTTTAATTCAATTGTTTGAGGAAAAGTAGGCTTTTCTAATTTTAAGTTATTTAAATAAAGTAAAGGATGATAAGCATCCTTGATAAATAAACTTTTTTCTTCAGTAATTTCAGGAAGGATTGCATTTAAACTCTGTGCATATTTAGCCTTGGATGAAATTACATCTAAATTGATTAAAAATGATTGATACTGCTGCAGTAATTCAATAAATGGACGAATAAAATTGGTAATTTCTTTTAAAATTCTAATTACCTCCTCATTTTCTTCATATTCTAAATTTAACAATTCCCTGGTGTACTTAGTAGTTGCTTCGGGTTCTATATAAACAATACTTCCTGTTTTACTACTTCCCATAATAGTTCCTTTTACTTTACGTCTATACATGGCTTTAACTGCTAAGACTCGTCTATTTTCTACCACAGATTCCTGAATATCGTCTAAGAAATCTTTTTTCTGGCTAGCATGTAGAGCGGTTGCGAAGCTTTGATTAATTTGTCCCTTGATTTTATTGATAGCTTTCCTGAGTACACCCAGCATCGGGGAAGCATTGTTTTTTATATCTCCAAAACGATCAACTATATTATCAACTCGGTCTATTATTATTTTTGTGATTTTTATTTCGGAAGCGTACTCATCAAGCTTTGGATAGTAGTCTTTGAATTTATTCAAATAAATAACAATACTATTAACTGTTAATGACAGAGAAACTATTTTTTGTAAACTATTTACTTCCAAATAGGTGTTGTCAATTTTCAGCAGCTTCAATTCTTTGGTTATAGGCTCAAATCTATGATTAGGAATTCTATTATCATTATCGAAGGAGGATAAGTATTCATCTGTTAGATTTAAAGCATTAATAATTATCTCTTTCGAATCAAAAGGTTTTATCTCAAGTACTTTAGTTTTGCCCAATTCGGTCATGCATAATTCACTAACCTGCTCAAGTACTGTATTGAACTCAATATCTTGTAATGTCTTTTTATGAATAGAAATCATTCTGAAAATTGTCCTATTTTAGCTAAACAAAAGTACATATTTTAATGAATGTAAAAATACATCAGAGTTGGAAACCTTATATACAACAGGAGTTTGAAAAACAGTACTTCAAGGTTTTGGCAGATTATGTTAAAGAGGAATACGCTCAGCATAAATGTTTTCCACCAGGAAAGCAAATTTTTAATGCGTTTGAACATTGTCACTTTAACGATGTAAAGGTTGTTATTATTGGTCAGGATCCATACCATGGAATTGGGCAAGCTCATGGTTTATGTTTCTCGGTTAACGATGGAATAAAACACCCACCATCTTTGATCAATATTTTTAAGGAAATAGAAAGCGATCTGGGTATTCCATATCCTAAAAGCGGGAATCTCATAAAGTGGGCAGATCAGGGAGTTTTACTTTTAAATGCTACTCTTACTGTTCGGGCACATCAAGCAGGGAGTCATCAAAATAAAGGCTGGGAATTATTTACAGATTCTGTTATTAAGACAATTAGCACCAATAAGAATAATATTGTGTTCCTTCTTTGGGGTGGTTTTGCAAAAAGTAAGATGAAATTAATCAATTCAAAAAAACACTATGTTTTAACTTGTGGACATCCTTCTCCTTTAAGCGCAAACAGAGGGCTATGGTTTGGAAACAATCACTTTAGTAAAACAAACAGTTTTCTTAAAACCAAAGGAAGTAAAGCTATAGAATGGTGATTTATATCATGCTGTAAACCGAATTATCTGCATAAATTTGTAAAAACAAAAACCTAACAAATGAAAAATTACGTAAGATTCATATTTTTAATACTATTAATAGTTTCTATTGCATTTAGTTGTAAGGATACCGGACAATATCAATCGATTCCAGTACAAAAGAATAATGAAAAAGACAATAAAACGCATAAGGTTATTGCTAAGGCTTTTGAAAATGCCGGAATGTACACTTATGTGAATGTATCAGAAAATGAAAATGAGTTTTGGATTGCACTACCTGAGCAAGAAATTAAAATAGGAGAAACTTATTACTATAAGGGTGGTATGAAAATGGTTGATTTTAAAAGTAAAGAACTTGATAAAGAATTCAAAGAGGTTTGGTTTATTGAAGCCTTATACAATAAAGAGCCAAGAGCATTTAGTTCCGCAATTGCCAAAAAGAATGCTATTATCAATGCAATTGATGTCATTGAACAGCCTAAAAATGGTACATCGGTCGAAAAACTTTTAAAAGATTCTGATTCGTTTTTAAATAAAGATGTTGTGATTAAAGGTAAAGTTGTAAAAGTGAACAGAAATATATTAGACAGAAACTGGGTTCATTTAATAGATGGCACCACTTTTGATTCTAAAACAGAAATCACCATTACTACTTTAGACTCTATAACAGTAGGAGACATAGTTACATTTTCCGGACAAGTTACTTTAAATAAAGATTTCGGTTATGGATATGTCTATCCGATCTTAATAGAAAATGGTAAACTAGTAAAATAAGATTATTAAAGCTGAAAGTTATAAATTATAATTTAGCTTCCAGTAGGCGCTAATTCTATTCTACTCTCTTCAAGAATGCTACCACTAGTTCTATACATTGGAATTTTTTCAGTTTGATCAATAACTGGTTTCTTTGTGGTTTTGTTACAACTGAAAATTAGTAGTAAAAAATTCACTACAACAAGAGAGGCTAAAATATAAGTAATAGTCAAAAACATAAGCAACTAATTTTGTTTGGGTAAATTATTTGCGCAATAATAACCAATTTTTCTTACAAAATCAAAATATTAGATGGTTAAAATCAATCATTTACGGTTAAACCGTAAGTTTAACTTAGTAAATTCTTACAAAATCGCTGTTAATTCTTTGTAAGGTAATTTCTTAGTAATAATGTTTAGCGCTATTAATTTTTCTTGAACTTTCATGATAGTATTCTCTTCTATTAAATCCTGAGACCATTCTGTTAGACTTAACCAATCTTGCACATCTTCTAATTTCTGATCATATCTGTTTGCTATTGTTTTATCTATACTTGGGATGTTTTTAAATTCTCTTGTTGTCGCATTAATTATTTCTAGAATTGTTTTTACTTCTTTAGCGTTGTTTTCTAGAAAATCTTCTCGTGCAGCTATTACAAAGCAAGGCCAAGGAGAAGGGCAATTTCCTATTCTTCTAAAAATATTTGAATCAACCAATGGTTTAGTCGTAAATTTTTCCCATAAAAAATAATCAGCTTTATTAGTGGTAATCCATCAACGGCTCCTTCAAGATTTTTTATCACTTCAAACTTTAGATCTTTCTTCAAGATTCCAATTATTATTTTCGGCATTTATATAAGCCATTAAATGTGATCCTGAACCATATCTGCTTATTGCTGCCTTCTTTCCTTTTAAATCATCTATAGTTTTATAAGTTGAATCTTGAGCAACATGAATTCCCCAAATTAATGGAGATTTCACAAATGTTTGAACAATTTTACTTTTATTACCTTCAATAATATCTTTAATAATTCCTTCTGTAAGAATGACAGCAAGATCAATTTCTTTATTCCGTAATGCTTTGCACATGGCTCCAGTTCCTCCATAATAATCTTTCCATCTTAAATTGATATCCTTGTCTTTGTATTCACCATTTTTAAGGGTTAAATACCAAGCTAAGTTAAAATGTTCTGGTACTCCTCCAATAGTTAATAGTTTTCATTAAATTAAATCTGTTTCTACAATTTTATCTAAGGTATATTCAATTAATCGTTCAATAGTTTTTTTCGGATCCTTACTAAAATTACCAGTTGCTCTATTTGCAATAATAGCATTTAAGTGATAAAGCATGGTGACCTAATAATTTTGATAAGCCATAAATAACAGAAGTTTCCATTTCAAAATTGGTAATTCTATATCCATTAAAATTGAAACGTATCCATTTTAGTATTTAATCCAGGATCTTGTAATGGCAATCTTAATACGCGTCCTTGAGGACCATAAAACCCTCCTGCTGTTGCTGTCATACCTTTAAAAACTTTATCACTATCAAATATCTTTTCTAATGACTGAACTATTGTCAATAATTATTGGTCTTGCTTTTTTAGGACTCCAATTTGTATGTTTAATAAACGCTTCTTCAATATTCGGTTTACTTATACTGTCAATTTGATAAAAATGAAGCATCCCATTTAGATCTAAACCATGAGTACTTATTACAAAGAATCTACAGGAATATCCTTTTGTAGAGAACCAGAAGTACCAATTCTAATAATATTTAAACTTGTTAGCTTTTCTTTTTTCTTTCTGGTTTTAAGATCAATATTTACCAATGCATCTAGTTCATTTATAACAATATCTATATTATCTGGACCAATTCCTGTTGAAATCACTGTATTCGTTTTCCTTTATAAGTTCCAGTTTGAGTTTTAAATTCTCTTTTTTGTGTAGAAAATTCAATACTGTCAAAATGTTTTGTTATTTTTTCAACACGATCTTGATCACCAACAAAAATTAAGGTATTAGAAATATTTTCAGGTTTTAAATTTAAATGATAAACACTTCCATCTGGATTTAGAATAAGTTCTGATTCTTTAATTGGCATTTATATTGTTTTTATAAGTTTATTTTCTTCTATATTAAATTGAAAGTTTAATCTGTTTACTCCTCCATAATCAATATTATTATTTAATTCAATGGCAAAATTATGTTGATTTATTAGTGCTTCATGTCCTTTTCTGTTGAGTGTAATTCTATCTTCAGATTCTGTCAAAAAATATTGATAGATTATTGATTATTCGTTCAAATTGAATATCTCCAAAACCATAATAACCTTGATAATTTAAGTGCATATCCCAATAAATGATGACTAGATTTTATTTCACTTGTTCTAACTATTTCAAGTATGTTATTTTCTAATGTATTTAAACCATTCTTAGAATCTGGAAAACGTTTTAAATGTGCTTTTAAACAATTGCTTAAATATTTAAAAGAAGAATGTTTAACTATGTAGGGTTTAAAAATATTGTGATCTTTACCGCAATAGGTTCTCCATAAAGCTATTGCTAAATCAATATCTTCAGGAGTTAATTTTATTTTATTTTGATAATGATTCTAATAGTTGTTCCGGAGTTAATTCGGCTAGTCCTTTTAAATTTTTTTCTCCTTCAATTCGTCCACTACAAACTAAATATAATGGTAAGTTGATTTCTTTTTGATGTAATAGGCTAATTACAGCTATCAGATTAATATGACAAAACAAGATCATATTCAAACCAAAGAATAATTTCCTGATAGTTCTTCCAGTTATTTAATTTATCTAACTCTTTTTTATACTCTTTTTCGTCAATTTCAATTTTATATACCTCATTTAAAAAAGCTTTTCGCTTATTAAAAAATTCTTCAGAATCAATACTTGCTACTGTTGGTCCTTCACATAACATTTCTTGCCAAGTTAGAAAATCACCTTGAAAATCAAGCTCTTTTAAGATAATTTGTTAAAGCTACTACCATTAGTAATATGAAGTATTTTTTTGTCCATAATTATCCTCCAACACGTTTTACATTAAATCCTTTTTCTTTTAGAATTTTCATGATTTTATCTCGATAATCACCTTGAATAATAATTTTATCATCTTTAAAACTACCACCAACACTTAGTTTGGTTTTAAGTTCTTTAGCTAATATTTTAAAATCTTCTGTTGCTCCTGTATAACCTTCTAAAATAGTTATTGGTTTTCCTTTTCGTTTTTCGTATTTACAAATTATTGGATCATCTTGTATCCAAATTTCTGAAGATTCATTTGATGATTCCTCCGATTGGAGTTCGGAACATGTTCTGGAAATAAATTTTTTAATTGATCTTGTAAATCCATAACAGTAAAGGTTTATTTTTTGATCAAGACCTAATTCTATTAATCGTTCATTTAAAAATTCACCTGCAGTAATATCTTCAAATTGTTTTGGATTGTTTTCGTCAATACAACTATCTAAAACATCTAAGTTTCATTTCACTAATAGGATGCATAAAAAACGGAATAGAGTATCGTGATGTTCCCCAAAGTTCTTTTGGTGGATTAACAACTCGATGTATAGTTGATTTTAATTTATTGTTAGTATGTCTTGATAACATATCACCAACATTAATCATTAATTCATCTGGTTCTGCAATAGCATCAATCCATTCACCTTTATGATTCTTGTACTTGTAATCCTCGTCCTTGAGCACCCATTAAGTAAGGTAATTAAATTAATATCACCATGAGCTGCTGCTCTTACTGCATTTTTTGGTTCTTCTAGTAATTGGAGGATAATGTATTGGTCTTAAAATTGAATTTCCATTGTGAATATAGTTATCAAAATAAGTTTCTTCTAAATCTAAATGTAATGCTAAAGCACGTAAAACATATTTAGCAGTTTTTTCAAGCATTTTATAAGTTTCTTTACCAACTTCATTAAATTTTGGCAAGTTCTTTAACCTCTACATTTTCTGGATATTCTGCTTCTAATTCTAGGATCATCTTCAACATATTGTCCAAAATGCCAAAATTCTTTTAAATCACCTTCTTTTTTACCTTTAGCACTTTCTTTACCAAATGAAACATAACCTCGTTGTCCTCCAATACCTTCAATTTCATACTTTGCTTTAGTTTCTAAGGAAGGTCAAAAAAATTCTTTATTTCAGTATATAGATCATCTAACTAAATTATCATCTAAAAAATGACCTTTTAATGCCACAAAGCCAATTTCTTCATAAGCTTTTCCAATTTCATCAACAAATTTTTGTTTTCTTATTGAATCTCCAGATAGAAAATCCTTAAGATTTACACTTGGTATGCTATTCATGACATTTAATTTTATGTAAGTTACAAATGTAAAGAAATTAACACTACAAATTTAGTTTCAAATATTAAAAAGCCTTATGTCATACAATCTGAAAAGCTAATTTTAATTTAGCAAATCGTGAGAAAAAGATTCTTAAAAATTACATTAAAAGAATTTTAATTTTAAATTTTATTTACATTTGAGAAATCATAATTTACATGAGTTCAGAAATATTCTCGCATAGCGACATTAACTATAATGATTATAATTATGATGATAAAACTTTACTACTTCTTATAAGAATATTTTAAAACCAAGACTTATTGAAGAGAAAATGCTAATTCTATTACGACAAGGAAAAATATCTAAATGGTTTTCCGGTATTGGTCAAGAAGCTATTTCTGTTGGTGTTACCATGGCATTAAATAAAGAAGAATATATTTTACCAATGCACAGAAATCTTGGGGTTTTTACAACTCGAGAAATTCCTTTACATAGATTGTTCTGCCAATGGCAAGGAAAAGCAAGTGGTTTTACAAAAGGTAGAGATAGATGCTTTCATTTTGGTACTCAAGAATATAATATTGTTGGAATGATCTCTCATTTAGGTCCACAATTAGGTGTTGCAGATGGTATTGCGCTTAGCAAGTAAATTAAAGAAGAAAGAACAAGTTACTGCCGTATTTACAGGAGAAGGAGGAACAAGTGAAGGTGATTTTCATGAAGCATTAAATGTAGCTTCAGTTTGGCAATTACCGGTTATTATTTTGTGTTGAAAATAATGGTTATGGTCTTATCAACACCAACAAATGAACAATATAATTGTGAACATATTGCAGACAGAGGTAAAGGCTATGGTATGGAATCTCACATTTTAGATGGTAATAATATTATTGAAGTTTATTCTAAAGTTAGTGAAATTAGCAGAAAGTGTTAGAAAAATCCAAGACCAATTTTATTGAGTTTAAAACTTTTCAGAATGCGTGGTCATGAAGAAGCAAGTGGTACAAAATATGTTCCTCATGATCTAATTGAATTTGGGCAAAAAAAGATCCTATTGAAAATTTTCAGTCTTACTTGAGAGATAAAGGTGTTTTAAGTGAAGAAATGGAGGTGCAGATTAAATCTGAAATTGTTCATGAAATTGAATGAAAATCTTAAAATCGCCTTTGAAGAAGAACCAATAGTTCCTAATGAAAGTATTGAATTAAATGATGTTTATAAAAGTTTTGAATATCAAGAATATTACACCCAGTTAATTATAAAAGAACATACGTTTAGTAGATGCAATTTCTGAAGGATTAAAACAAGTCATGGAAGCACATGAAGACTTAGTTATTATGGGACAGGATATTGCTGAATATGGAGGTGTTTTTAAAATAACAGAAGGTTTTTTAGAACAATTTGGAAAAGATCGGATTAGAAATACACCAATTTGTGAATCTGCTATAGTTGAAGCAGCAATGGGATCTATCTATTGCAGGTATAAAAAGTGTTGTTGAAATGCAATTTTCAGATTTTGTAACTTCAGGATTTAATCCTGTAGTCAATTATTTAGCGAAATCACATTATAGATGGAATCAAGAAGCTGATGTTGTAATAAGAATGCCATGTGGCGCAGGTGTAGCTGCAGGACCTTTTCATTCTCAAACCAATGAAGCCTGGTTTACCAAAACTCCTGGTTTAAAAGTCGTCTATCCGGCTTTTCCATATGATGCTAAAGGATTATTAGCTACTGCTATTAATGATCCAAATCCAGTTTTATTCTTTGAGCATAAAGCATTATACAGAAGTGTAAGACAAGATGTTCCGACCGATTATTATACACTACCATTTGGAAAAGCTTCAATAATAAGAGAAGGAAGTGATATTACCATTATAGCTTATGGAGCAGCCGTTCATTGGGCTTTAGAAACATTGAATAAAAATACTGATATTAATGCAGATCTAATTGATCTTAGAACGCTTCAACCTCTAGATACTGAATCTATATATGATTCAGTAAGAAAAACAGGAAGAGCTATTATTTTTCAGGAAGATTCCCTATTTGGTGGTATTGCAAGTGATATTTCTGCTTTAATAATGGAAAATTGTTTTGAAGATTTAGATGCTCCAGTAAAACGTGTTGCCAGTATGGAAACACCAATTCCATTTGCAGGTCAATTGGAAGAACAATATTTATCAAAAAATAAATTTGAGAAAGCATTAAAGGATTTATTGAATTATTGACAAGCTTCTTTATCTTTATAAAGTATATGAATTCACAGAATAAATTAATTCAACTTCTTATATTCAATCACTTTATTAATTTCTAATCAAAGTAAAATGAACAATTTTATTAAATCATCCTTAGTTAGTTTTTGTCTCATTATCCTAATGACAACATTAAATGCACAAACTACTGATAAAGACACAATTTTTAATGGATTAAAATTCAGAAGCTTAGGACCTGCTTTTGTTTCAGGAAGAATCGCAGATATTGCAATTCATCCTGAAAATGAAAATACCTGGTATGTTGCAGTGGGTTCTGGTGGTGTTTGGAAAACTTCCAATTCCGGAACAACTTGGACTCCAATTTTTGACAGTCAAAAGAGTTATTCAATTGGTTGTATTACTATAGATCCTAATAATTCTCATACAATTTGGGTTGGTTCAGGAGAAAATGTAGGAGGGAGACATGTAGGTTTTGGTGATGGAATTTATAAAAGTGATGATGATGGAAAATCATGGAAGAATTCAGGACTTATATCAACAGAGCATATTTCAAAAATTATTGTTCATCCGGATAATTCAGATGTGATTTGGGTAGCAGCTCAAGGACCTCTTTGGAGTAAGGGTGGAGAACGTGGAGTATATAAATCTGTTGATGGTGGCATAAACTTGGACCAAAAAATTAGGTGACGGAGAATGGACAGGAGCTACCGACTTACTTATAGATCCTAAAAATCCTGATATTTTATACGCTGCGACTTGGGATCGTCATAGAACTGTAGCTTCCTACTTAGGAGGTGGTCCAGGATCTGGTATTCATAAAAGTATTGATGGAGGCGAAACCTGGAAAAAATTAACTAAAGGAATTCCTAAATCTAATTTAGGTAAAATTGGACTGGCTATTTCACCTTTCAAAAGTGATATTATTTATGCAGCCATTGAGCTTGACAGACGTAAAGGTGGTGTTTATATGTCTGGAAATAAAGGAGAGTCCTGGACTAAACAATCTGATGCTATATCAGGAGGTACAGGTCCACATTATTATCAGGAATTATATGCTTCTCCTCATCATGAAGGCACTTTATATCTTATGAGTAATACTGTACAGATATCTAAAGATCATGGAAAGACATTTAAATATATGAATGAAAAAAATAAACATGTAGATAGTCATGCCATGGCCTTTAAAAGTTCCGATCCTAATTATGTTCTTTTTGGGACTGATGGTGGACTATATGAATCTTTCGATCATACGAAATCATGGAAGTATATTAGTAATTTACCAATTACCCAGTATTATAAAGTGGCTGTAGACGATTCGTTTCCTTTTTATAATATTTATGGCGGAACACAGGATAATGGATCGCATGGAGGTCCATCTCAAACGATAAGTGCCGCTGGAATAACCAATGCCGACTGGTGGAAAACCTTGGGTGCAGATGGTCATCAATCAGCTGTAGAACCTGGAAATCCGAATATTACCTATGGGGAATTTCAAGAAGGTGTTCTATGGAGAGTCGATCAGACTACTGGCGAAAGTGTATTTATTCAACCTCAGTCCAGAGAAGGGGAGCCATATGAACGTTTTAATTGGGATGCTCCAATATTAGTTAGTCCACACGATCCAACTCGGTTATATTTTGCCTCGTACCGTGTTTGGCGTTCCGATAACAGGGGAGATGGCTGGGAACCTATTTCTAAGGATCTAACAAGAAATGAGGATAGAATTACACTGCCTATATTAGGTAAACAACAAAGCTGGGATAATGCCTGGGATGTATATGCTATGTCCAATTACAATACAATTACATCGTTATCGGAGTCTCCCAAACAGGAAGGATTGATTTATGCCGGAACTGATGACGGAATTTTACAAATCACCGAAAATGGTGGTCAGACATGGAAGAAAATTGAATTAGGATCTATAAAGGGAATTCCAGAAAGAGCATTTGTAAATGATGTTAGAGCAGATTTATTTGATGCAAATACTGTTTATATGGCTTTGGACAATCATAAATACGGAGACTTTAAACCTTATTTATTAAAGAGTACTAATAAAGGGAAATCATGGTCACTAATTAATGGTGATCTGCCCGATAGACTTCTTACCTGGCGTTTAGTACAAGATCACATTAAAAAGGATCTTTTATTTACAGCTACAGAATTTGGAATTTATATGACATCTAATGGCGGAAAGGAATGGACTAAATTAAATGGAGGATTACCCACAATTTCTTTTAGAGATATTACAATACAGCGTCGGGAAAATGACCTGGTAGCAGCTTCATTTGGAAGAGGATTTTATGTTTTAGACGATATGTCTCCTTTAAGAGAATTCAATTCCAGCATGCTGGACAAAGAAGCTACTTTATTCAAAATAAAACCTGCTTATTGGTATATACAAAAAGGTGATGTTTATGGTCAGGGTGATAATTATTATAAGGCTAAAAACCCTCCTTATGGGGCGAATTTTACTTACTTTCTGAAGGATAAATTCAAATCTATAAAAGAAGTGAGACAAGATCGCGAAAAGAAAACTAAAAATACAGATTTTCCTGGATGGGATAAGTTAGAAGCCGAAAAAAGGCAACAAGAGCCCAAAGTTATGCTCACAATTATGGATAACAAGGAAAATGTAGTAAACACAATAGTAGGTCCTAATAAAAAGGGATTTAATCGTATAAACTGGAAATTAGATTATCCTGACAAATCTGGTGAAAAACTAAATGGTAAAAGTCCATCTAATAGAAAAACACTGGCTACTCCTGGAGATTATACAGTAACTCTAACTAAAGAAGTAGACGGAAATGTTATAACCCTTGCTGGTCCAAAACCTTTTAAGGTAATTCCGTTAAAACAAGGTGTTCTTAAAGGCAAGTCTTATGATGAAATAAATGCATTCAGAAATGAATATAATGAATTCGCAAAAGATCTTTCTGAAACTAATTTAAAGTTCTCTAACAGCAATAAACTAGTTGTAGCAATGGAAAATGCTCTTAAAAAAGCTGATAGTCCAACGGATGCCTTGTATAAAAGAATTCAGCTGTTAAGAAATGATCTTCTGAATATTGATAAGGAATTAACTGGGGATAAGACTAAAGGAGAAATAGGTGAGAATTCCGATCCAACTCCGAACAGCAACAGTGGTAGATTTGCATCTATTTTAAGGAATTCCACTTATGGTCCAACCCAAAATCATTTAGAGGCTTTTAATTTATCTAAAAAAAGATTGGCGGAAGTCAAGCTAAAACTGGATAATGTTATAGCTGAATTAAAAGTTTTAAAATCTGATCTAAAGAGTGCAGGTGCGCCAATTCTTGAGGAATTTTAATCTTTATGATTGTATTGAAAAGAAAAAACATGTCATAATTACTTATTAATTAATTAGTTAACTGAAATATTGTCATCTTTTCTGAAATTTTTTCATGAAAACTAAGATGGTATTTAATTTGCTTAAGTAAAATTGAAAATGAAGTTTAACTTAAATTAATTTTATTATGAATGGATTAATCCCAGCAAAAAGAAGAAAAGAAGATACTAACGATTTAGGATTCAGAACATTCCCAACATTAACATCTTGGGTAGATGATATTTTAAACAACAATTTTGGAACTGAGTTTGTATCTAACTTTAATACCGGAATAAGTCTTCCAGCAGTTAATGTTATTGAAAATGATGATAATTATATTGTGGAAATGGCAATTCCTGGCTTAAAAAAATCTGATTTTGACATCAGTTTAGATAATCAAATTTTGTCTATCTCGGCTGAAACAAAAACAGAAGAGGAAAATGACGATCGGAATTTCACAAGAAGAGAGTTTGGATACTCATCTTTTAAACGAACTTTTAAATTACCAAAATCTGTAGAAACACAAAAGATCTCTGCAAATTATACAGAGGGAATTTTAAAAGTTGAACTCCCTAAAAGAGATGAAGCCAAGAAAAAACCAATACAAAGTATTAAAGTTTCTTAACTAAAAAACCCAGTGAAGATCTCACTGGGTTTTTTTTAACTAACTAATTCAATAAATGTTTAAAGTGCAAAGTGTTTTCTGCCTCTCCAAATGGCTTCCTGAGAGTTACTAAATCGTAGAATATGTCGGTCGACGAATAATTCCTCTTTTGTTATGCCACTGATGTCCCTAAGTTTTTTAATAGTAGCTCTCATGTGTTCTAATTTTTTAATTTGTTGGTTGTTTAATTAAGCCTTACTTATCTGAAACGTCTTTTAGTGTTCCATTTATAACTGTTTGAATTTGGGGACTTACTTGTAATTTGATTGTTGTCTAATGTTCTCATGATCTGTTCGTTTTTTGATTGGTATTGATTGATGTTTTTTTTGCTTATTTAAAGCGTCTTGCGTTATTCCAAGTGTAAGTTTTTGTACTATTAAAAGTTCTTGGAAAATGATTGTTGTTTAAAGTTCTCATGTCTTCTGTTTTTTGATTGTTATACTATATAGACGAGGCATGAGAAAAAATGTTACAGTACTATGTATTACATAATAGTAAATTAACAAATATTTAACAATTAAGTAGGATGGAACCAGTCTCCATAAATTCGAAATAAGACATAATTACTAAATATATATGATTAGAAATATTTATAGTCGGATAAGCAATTCGTACTGACAACTATAAGTTTTAATAAGACTAATGGTTACTTTTGATACTAATTAATATGCAATTAGTTTTGATATTTGCATCAGAACAAAACAGAGAATGGAAAAATACAGCAATGCTTTTATAGATTCATTAATTGGAACATTGAACTGGACCTGGGACTCCATACTATTTAATGTGCCTTGGTATACCAACTATTTTTGGGGATTGATAAGTATCTCGCTTTTTGTTTGGGTCTTAGAAATAGTATTCCCCTGGAGAAAGGATCAATCTATCTTCAGAAAAGATTTTTGGTTAGACGCATTCTACATGTTTTTCAACTTTTTCATTTTTGCTATTGTTATTAGTGGTGTTTATAAAGTACTGGAAGTTTTGTTTATTGATTTGGGTATAACTGCTAAATCATTATCTGTTATTGATATCTCCAGTTTCTCAATGTGGCTTCAGCTACTTATATTTTTCATTATTCTTGATTTTGTGCAATGGTTTACCCATGTAATATTGCACAGATATAATTTTTTATGGAGATTTCATAAAGTTCATCATTCTGTTAAGGAAATGGGATTTGCAGCCCATTTACGCTACCATTGGATGGAAAACATCCTTTATAAACCACTAAAAGTGTTTGCGGTTATGATATTGGGTGGGTTTGAACCCGAGCAGGCATACATAGTTCATTTTATTGCCATCACAATTGGACATCTTAACCATTCTAATATTAAATTAACCTATGGCCCTTTAAGATATGTGTTCAATAATCCTGTTATGCATTTGTACCATCATGCATATGCCTTACCTAAGGGTAGTAAAGGAGTCAATTTCGGTATTAGTTTAAGTTTATGGGATTACATTTTTAAAACTAATTATATTCCAGAAGATAGTGGTAAAATAGAATTGGGCTATTCTGACGACTCTAAAATGCCAAAAAGATTTTTTGGTCAGCTTTTCTATGGCTTTTCGTCAAAAGATTAAAATTAAATCCACTTAATAAGCTTCATTTATAACTTGGCACTTTTGTTGATACTATTTTTTCGATAATTGAGTTAATTATTTTAATTCAAGTTTAACTATTAATTAAAATGAATTTTAATACAATACCTTTATTTTTGAATACTCAAAACGATATCAAGTGAAGTTTTTACTAACCATTTTAGTTTGTTTTGGTTTTTACGTTAATTTATCTGCTCAAGTAACAGATGAAAATAATCAGTCAACCACTATTCCTGCTGTAGAGTCCGATAAAAAAGGAGAGGTTTTAAAAGATGGTTCCGGAATTGTTAAAGAAAATAAGAATGAATCATTAGCCTTTCCTGTAAAAAAATATACCGATACATTCGATCTTACTAAAAAGAAAAAAGGTTTTACTATGATCCATGACAGCGATCTGGTAAACCCAGGAGTGATCTACGAAGAGAAATGGGCTAAAAAAGAAAAGGAAAGTAATTCTAGTTTTCAGGGTGATCAGTTCCTAGGTCAATTTGATACAAAATCAGTTTTTGTTCATGTATTATATAGAGATCATGAGTATCCTGATGGCGATAGAATTAGAGTTTATTTAAACGATGATGTGATCAGACCAAATGTTTTACTGACACAAGGTTATGGTGGATTTAAGTTAGACTTAAAAGAAGGTATTAACAAAATAGACTTTCAGGCATTGAATCAAGGAGATTCCGGACCTAATACTGCAGAATTTCAGGTATATGACGATAATGAAAACTTAATTTCATCAAATAGGTGGAACCTATCAACAGGTTCTATTGCTACAGTCATAGTTGTCAAAGAATAGGCCTGATCCTTTATCTATTGTTTACATTTTAATTTAGAATAATTCTAATATCCCTTTAATAGGGATTTTCCTGAGTTTTTATTATTTTTAAAGTTAACATATTTAGAAAAATAAAGATATTAGAGTTTATTAAAAATATTCCTATACTAATTATGTCTTTATTTAAATGGAAATGAAATTAGGTCAGTAGCAATCGAATTAGGTGTTAATTCTATTGATTTAAAAAGGTTTATGGAGGGTATATATCCTATTAGTTGTTGAACGGCCCGATGATATTAAACCACAGACAATCCACTTATAAGATCATTAAGAACAAGGATTAATTAGTATGTATTTAATTTAGAAAAGCTGCATTTTTTTAGTCGATGCAGCTTTTCGCTTAAACCGAGTTGAGCGTTTTAAAACTGGAGTGATTCGGCAGTTCAAACAGTTCCAGTTTAAAATAAGAGACCGATGCCAAAAGATGATCAAATATATCAGCCATAATGTATTCATAATTCTGCCATCGCTTATCAGCACTAAATGCATATATTTCTATTGGCAAACCTTGAGTAGTAGGAGGTAACTGTCTTACCATAATCATCATGTTCTTATTAATGCCAGATAGTTGATTAATATAAGCATCCACATATTTTCTAAAGACACCAATATTGGTTAGATTCCTGCCATTTAACAATAATTCTTTATTAATGTTCTTAGTTGAATTATAGTTTTCTATATCGTTCTGTTTCTTTTCCAAATACGATGAAATTAATTCTATTTTCTTCAATCTATCCACTTCATCTTTAGATAGATACTTAATGCTATCTAACTTAATGTTTAAAGATCGTTTTATTCGTCTTCCACCAGAATCACTCATGCCTCTCCAGTTCTTGAAACTATCGGAAATAAGAGCATACGTTGGAATGGTTGTAATTGTTTTATCGAAATTCTGAACCTTAACCGTTGACAGATTTATTTCAATTACATCACCATCTGCACCATATTTTTCAAAGGTTATCCAGTCACCAATCCGCACCATATCATTTATTGACACTTGTATACTTGCAACAAACCCTAATATTGTATCTTTAAATATCAATAGAATAACTGCTGAGGCTGCACCAAATGCAGTTAAGAATTTCCAGACCTCTGTTCCTGTTATTATTGCAAAAGCAAATACAAATCCCGCTAACCAGGCAAATATCATGAACACTTGAATATAACTGTCTATAGGCTTATCTTTTAGTCTTGGTAGGGTTTTTAGATAATCTTTAAAAGTATTCAGAAGACTTCTTACTATCCATAATGTTAATACAACAGCAAATACTTCCAATGCCTTCAAAATAAGTTTTTCAAAGAATGGAAAATCGATAAACACATATGGTACAAACTCGATAGCGATAAGTAATGGAATAATATGAGCAATATTTCTGAATACTTTGTTAGCAACCATCAAGTCATCAAAATTAGATTTTGATCGTTCTGCAAACTTGCTAAACATGGTAAGCAATATCTTTCTAACAATAAGGTCAACAATAAAAACCACTATCAGTAACGCAATCAACAAGGCGAACATGTTTAAGTACTTAGCAGTTGTACTAGATGCACCCGCAGAAATAAGATAATCGTATAATAAATGAACAACACGTTCCATATAACATATTTTAAGACTGCAAAAATACTTCGATTAAAGTAATTAAGCTATTAATAATTCTTAAAGAAGTCTAAAGATAATTCCTTTACTTCACCAATTTTTAATTTTCCTAATAGTAGTTTACCAATTCTAACTCTAACTAATCTCAATGTTGGGTAGCCAACAGCAGAAGTCATTTTACGTACTTGCCTGAACTTACCTTCTGTCAAAGTCACAGATATCCAAGAAGTGGGACCATGTCTGTCAGCTCTTATTTTTTTAATACGTTCCGGGAAACCAGGTTTATTCGCAAGCTTAGTAACCACGCAAGGTTTGGTTATATACTTTTGTCCTTTAAAACCAATTTCGACGCCTTGTTGCATTTTTTTAATCGCTTCATCTGTAATTTCACCATTTACCTGTGCGCAGTATTCTTTTTCGATACCATGGCTTGTAATATGAGAACTTAATTTACCATCTGTAGTTAACAATAATAAGCCTTCCGATTTTTCATCTAATCTACCAATTGCCATAAGGTTATCGGGAAAGTTATAAAGTTCTCCAAGAAAGCGTTTTTTACGTTCATCCTTAGAATTACTCATGAACTGACTCAAATACCCAAAGGGTTTATAGAGCATAAAATGTTGGTGTTTTTTATCTGATATGTCTTCTGAAGTGTTGCTCATTATTTATGA
>CAVYHG010000006.1:0-54382 GCA_963768245.1 uncultured Flavobacteriaceae bacterium | reverse complement strand
CCATCACCATCTGAATCTGATCCACTTGGAGGTGTATCTATAACATTATCACCATCTGTATCATAGGCTTCTAAATTATCTGATTTACCATCTCCATCTGAATCCGTATCTAAATAATCAGGTCCACCCGTACCATCGATATCTGCTAAAGTTGGATCAATTGGTGTTCCATTTGTATCATAAGCATCATCGACACCATTTCCATCTGTATCATTTCCACTTGGTAGCAATATAACCTGAAGTTGTTTGACCTTCTATATTATCCTGGATGCCATCATCATCGGCATCAATATCTAAATAATCTGGATTATCATTTACATTACCATCTGTATCTAAAGGTGGTGTTCCTACACCAGCTCCATCCACTCCACCATCTTCAGCTGCATCAGGAATACCATTTCCTCCAACGACACCATCTACTTGTCCATCATTGTTTGCATCTAATGCACCATTTCCTGTCTCTACAACATCGTAAAGACCATCATTATCTGCATCTAAATCTAAATGGTTTGGTACGCCATCACCATCAAAATCATAAACATCTGGTATACCATCACCATTACTATCTGTATAATCTGTTGTGCCGCCAGGGCCACCATCTCCATCATCACTGTTATCCTGGTAGTTTGGAATTCCATCTCCATCTTCGTCGCCATCCGGATCATTTCCACCGACTCTCTACTATATCCGGAATACCATCATTATCATCGTCTAAATCTGTAATATTTGCTATACCATCATTATCAGCATCCGGACAACCTAAAGTTATCGTCTCTTGAGCTGAACATAAACCTGAAGATACAGTAACTGTATAAGTACCTATAGGTAGATCTGTAATTGTATAAGGACTTGTTTGGTTAGCAGCACTTCCACTTTCGCCGGTTCCATTATCCCATGCTATATCATATGGTCCTACATTTCCTAAAATATCTACTTGAATCTGACCATCCACATTTGGACCAAAACAAACAGTATTATCCGTACCTGTTAAAGTTACATCAATAGGGACTAATGGTGCTGCCAATTTTAGACCAATTGAACCACCACCTAAATTTGTAACATTTACTGTTACATTAAATAAGATCTTCTGTTGTAATTAAGTACATAATTTCCATTAGCTGCCGGTGAAACTGTTGCATAAGAATATGAATTTGTTCCAGAGTCATAAACTGGTGCACCATGAGGTGGTGCTGTTAATGAATTATCAAAGTAAGTTGCCCAAGCAGTAGTAGCTCCAGAGGCCAATGTTGCATTTAATATTGCATTTTCTTCGCCTGAAGCAAATCCATCAACATCTGTAACTGATATTAAAGTTCCTGCAGGTAGATAACCGTTAACTAATCCAGTAAAATCATATGTCAGGGTCCAGCCTTCTGAAAAACCAGTTGATCCAAAGCCATTCAGACCTCGACCATATACATAATAAGTATTTCCAGAATTATTTGCTATAGCTCCAGGACCAAAATCACTAAACTCTGTTATCTCGAGAGCCTGCTGCAAAAAACGCATTTGAACTTGTTCCTGCATGATCCTGAACATAAGTCATGGTTGCATTACCAGCCCAATCCGGATCTATAATGTAATCTTCCGGAATATAATAGTTATCAAATGTAATATCGAATATTTCTGTTCCAGTTGGATATGTTAGACTATAACCTCCTGGTTCTCCACCAACACCGCATCAGGAGGGAAGGATCCCGCTGGAGAATCTGAAGTTGGGAAAGGTGTCGCCCCTTGTGCTCCTGTCAATAACAAGGCTGCATAAGGATTTTCTACTGTTCCAACCGTATAATTTCTTACAACCGCTGGACATCCTGAAGCATCATTTACAGTTATAGTATAAGTTCCTGCGGCCAAGCCTGTAAGGTCTTCACTAGGATCCGGTGATCCGGGAATATGTGCCCAATCTACTGTATAAGCACCTACTGCTCCATCAACAGTTACGTCAATTGATCCATCATTTGGTCCATCTGCACAACTTAAGTTGTTACTGTTGCATTAATAGAAATTCTAATCATTACAGTAACAGTTAATACAATTACTAAACTCAGTACAATCTGTACCATTTGTTGTTACTCTTCTAAAATATGATGTTGTAAAAATCATCACCAGATCATATGTTTCCGAGTAGCACCTGAAATATCGGTAAATCCAGTAGTACAATCCGTTGTACTGATCTGCCATTGATAAGATAGTGTTCCTGAAGATACTGATCCGGGCCGAAACTGAGTAAATGGCAGCTCGAATCTGTATTAAAACAAACTGTTTGATCTGCAGCTATTGTTCCTCCATCACAAGGTGGACAAGCAGATGTATCTAAATTATCTGTGACGGCTGCAGTTGTTGCTTGACCAGTTGTACCACTTCCGGCAGTACCTGGTGGTACAGGAATACCATTATCATTTACTGTACCTTCATCATCATCTGCTAAATTGTTGCTGCTGGTCAAATCGCCTATAGTAAATGTTCCAGCTCCTTCGACAGCATCAAAGCATCCATCACCATCCGAATCGGTGTCTAAATAATCAAATATTGTATCGCCATCTGTATCGAGGTGACAATATTCTATTTGTGTAAATCGGATAGACGAGGCAGAAGGATGTATCGACTGTAACATCAATTCTACTAATACTAACTCCATAAAAATCAAATATTACTGAGCCCAAAGGGTCTGATGCAATAAGATTGCCATCTACATTATTTCCTGAACCGATTTCTGTAAAGACATTACCTGTCTGTGATATTTGTGATCCAACAGTTATATAAGGGCTTAATGTTAAATCGATTAACACACTATTTTCATCATATACATCAACAGTAACTACTTCGTTGAAGTCGAAATCTGTTAATTTAAACTTTGCTCCACTTATAGGTGAGCTAAAAGTTGCATCAATTGAACCTGAGGATCCAACAGCTCCTTGTGTCAATAAAAAGACAGGACCTTGCTCTCCCGGACCATTTAAATCAACGGCTGATATATCTTCACCTCCAGTTTCCTCAAAATCATACGTAACAGTAGTTCCTGTAATTGGATATGGTCCATCATTGGCATCACCTAGTGCTATATAACCAGTAGTTCCAGCTATGTCTGTGTTTTCGCCACAACCTTCATCTGTATCTAAAATGCCATCGTTATCATTATCTAAATCTGCAATATCATCTATACCATCTCCATCGCTATCGGAAATTACTGTAACATAAGCAAATGCAGTATCACAATTTCCAAGATCTGCGGTTTCACAAATTTGATATTCTATAACATAAACTCCTGCTGGTGTTCCAGCAGTAACATTAACCTCACCTGTCGCGGTGTTTAGAGTTACACCCGGGTTTGTAGTACTTAATTGTGCAAGAGAAACTCCACCTGCACCTATTGTAGGTGTGCTTCCACCAAGATCATCATTTGATAGTACATTGGCAATTGCTATACCACCGATTCCCTCGGTAACCGATCCATAGTCATTGACAGCTGAAATTGATGTTACACATTCTGCACCTTTTGTTCCAGCATCTGTTGAACTCACATCGTTCTGTCCTCCACTTACAAAGTTAGGCACACCATTAGCATCTACACCACTTGGTGTAACACTCGTAATATCAATTGCGCCTGAACCATCTAGTTCACTAGCTAATACTCCGCCATCACCTTCAAGGGCATCAAAACAGCCATCCTCATCGGAATCTAGATCTAAATGATTTGGAGTCCCACCACCATCCGTATTAGCAGGTGTAGTTCCTGTTCCTGCAGATGAAGGCACACCTAGTGTTGTTGGTGTTGTACCAACTGCTCCATCAGCACGACCATCTTGATCGATATCCGTTCCTCCTGACTCTATAACATCTGTAATACCATCATTATCACTATCGAGATCATGAAAATCTGGAATTCCATCACCATCAGAATCATAAACATCATTTACACCATCACCGTTTGAATCTACAAAAACTGGAAAACCACTTGTCAAATCGCTTTGATCCAAATAATTTGGAATTCCATCACCATCTTCATCTTGAGAAGGGTCAAAACCTGTATTTCCGTCTTCAACACTATCTAAAATACCATCATTATCTGAATCTAAATCACATAAATCTGAATAATCATCCCCACCTGAATCATTATCGTTATTAGCATTTTCAACTAAATTATAGTAATTTATAATTCCTCCCGGACTTCCATCTTGAGCTCCATTAGTATTCGTGCTTTGTGTACCATTATGTACTCCTGCTGTTCCACCACTTGCATCAATAATAATATTTGCAGGTGGTGTTGACAGATTATGTAAAAATGCTCCGCCTCCGCCTCCGCCACCTGGACCATGGAGAATGTCAGTTCCTAAATCTTGACCATCTCCTCCTGATATATCTATATTTATAGTACCGGAATAAGATTTTACATCAAATGCTACACTTCCACCAGCGCCGCCGCCGCCGCCGCCATCTATTCCTGATCCAGGCGCTATCGAATTAGCTCCTTGAGCAAAAATAGTATAACCATTCCCGACTATATTATTAGCTCTAATTACTACAATACCTCCTCCATTGGTAGCAATAGCAGGGTTAGCATTAGTTATAAAACCAGCACCGCCAGCACCACCCATAAACACTTTCCTGTCATTAAGGTATGAGACTAGTGGTACACCACCAAGTCCACCTGCATCAGCTCCACCTGGCCCAGCATCACACCAGCGTTTTCCTCCAATACCGCCTGCTCCGAAGTTGGAACCTCCACCGCCTCCAGAATCTCCAGAAACACCACCACCTCCACCATTTGCTTCTGGTGATCGGCCTCCATTGAACAATGGGTTTTCAACTACTATTCCATTCCCTTTCGGGCTTTTATCGGAATCTGTGGAAGGCCCCATAAACTGGGTATTGGGATTAATCGAACAATTATCTGGAGAACCATTAACACTTACTGTTACTCCTTTATACCCAACTTCACCAGCATCTATATCTGCGTTCAAAGTAAGTGTTCCTTCCACAAATAAAGCAATAACTCCACCTTCATTTGTTACAGGGTCCCAAGGAATAGCTTGAATAGGGGATATCACATTGACATCGCCAGAATACATGGGTATACGTATTAATTGAACAAGTCCTGCTGTATCGTAAGTTCTGAAAAGAGGAGCTGTTGGAAAAATAGAATTACCTACTATGTTACCAATTTCAAAGAATTCATAATTCCCAGCATTACCAATATCAGTAATACTTCCTCCTGATGCAGTATTTGATTGATCAATAATTGCTCCTTTCATCTGAATAATCAATGCTCTGTCTCCTATGGAAAAAGCTGAAGCGTCTAAAACTACAATTTCGTTAAGACAAACAGGTGATTGATCACATGGAGTACATCCAGGATTGTCAATAGTAACTACCCCTTCATAATCATTAATAACACCTCCAATATCGGTTTGGCCATTAACATTAATACTATATAAGAATAAGCAGAAAAATAAAGTTATGTAAAACTTTGAGCCTAGTATTCGGTTTTTCATGGTATTTGGATAAATTATAAACTTGTTATTTTAAATAAAATAATGTGCCAATCACAGTCCAACTGGATAAGCACAATTGTACAATATTAATGTCACGCATTCGGTTACAAATTAAATTGCTCCACAAATAAATATATAATGACGATAAAATGCAAGTTTTTACGATAAAATGTTATTTTTTTAAAATTTAACAAGTATTCACTTACGCATTAAAAGAGTTTTAAAATTCTTAATTTATTGGTCTTTTTACCATTATATTTGCCAAAATTTAATGAAATATGAAGTTTATTGACGAGATAAACAGGAGACGAACCTTTGGTATTATTTCGCATCCAGATGCTGGTAAAACAACCTTAACCGAAAAGTTATTATTATTTGGTGGTGCTATACAAGAAGCTGGTGCTGTAAAAAGTAATAAAATAAAAAAAGGTGCTACCAGTGATTTTATGGAAATTGAACGTCAACGTGGAATTTCTGTTGCAACTTCTGTTTTAGCATTTGAATATAATGGTATTAAAATAAATATTCTTAGATACACCTGGACATAAGGATTTTGCTGAAGATACTTTTAGAACCTTAACTGCTGTTGATAGTGTTATTGTTGTTATTGATGTTGCAAAAGGTGTTGAGGAGCAAACAGAAAAATTGGTTGAAGTTTGTCGAATGCGAAACATACCAATGATTGTTTTCATTAATAAAATGGATCAGAGAAGGAAAAGATGCATTTGAATTGTTAGATGAAGTAGAACAAAAATTAGGATTTACATGTAACTCCTTTAAGTTTCCCTATTGGAATGGGTTATGATTTTAAAGGCATTTATAATATTTGGGAAAAAATATTAATCTATTTAGTGGTGATAGCCGAAAAAATATTGAAGAAACTATTGAGATTCAGGATTTAAATTCATAAGAAATTGATGAACTAATTGGAGAAAAAGCTGCTGAAACATTAAGAGAAGAAATTGAATTGGTTGATGGTATTTATCCGGAATTTAATAAAGATGAATATTTAAATGGGAATTTACAACCTGTATTTTTTGGTTCAGCATTAAATAATTTTGGAGTTAGAGAATTGTTAGATTGTTTTGTTGAAATTGCTCCAAAACCAAGAGCCAAACAAAGTGAAGAACGTTTGGTAAAACCTGATGAAAAAAAATTTACTGGTTTTGTTTTTAAAATACATGCGAATATGGATCCAAATCACAGAAATCGTTTGGCTTTTGTAAAATTTGTTTCTGGTGAATTTAAAAGAAATACACCTTATTTACATGTTAGACATAATAAAAAAGTAAAATTTTCAAGTCCTAATGCTTTTTTTGCTGAAAAAAAAGAAATTGTAGACATATCCTATCCTGGTGATATTGTTGGTTTACAAGATACTGGAAACTTTAAAATTGGTGACACATTAACTGAAGGAGAAATAATAAATTATAAAGGTGTACCTAGTTTTTCACCTGAACATTTTAGATATATTAATAATGCAGATCCCTTGAAATCAAAACAACTATATAAAGGAATTGACCAATTAATGGATGAAGGTGTTGCTCAATTATTTACATTAGAACTGAATGGCAGAAAAGTAATTGGTACTGTTGGTGCTCTACAATATGAAGTTATTCAATACAGATTAGAACATGAATATGGTGCCAAATGTACCTATGAAAATTTAAATGTTCATAAAGCTTGTTGGGTAGAACCAGAAGATGCAAAAAATGATGAATTTAAAGAATTTGAAAGAGTAAAACAACGATTTTTAGCAAAAGACAAACAAGGTCAACTTGTTTTTTTAGCAGATTCATCCTTTTCATTACAAATGACCCAACAAAAATATCCAAGTATTAAATTTCATTTTACTTCTGAATTTGAGTAATTTAATTAATAATTACTATATATAAGGAGTTATGCAGCTATAGAAGATAATTCTATAGACACTTGCTAATCATAGAACGTAGGATAATTCTTAAAATATCTGCACTTTATCGAATAAATAAAATTTTTATCGGTGTTTATACTGATTTTTACTAGTTTAGTTTATTCATAACCCCAAAATGAACAACTTATGAAGCCTATATAATGTTTTCAAGTAACAGAGATATTACTGTTTCTTTCGATGCAAAAAAATGCATTAATTCTCAATTATGTGCTAAAGATTTATCAAGTGTTGTAAGAAACTCTGTATTACCTTGGATTGATGTTGATACTGCAGAGTCTAAGAGAATTCTAAATCAAATTAGCAAGTGTCCTTCAGGTGCTTTAAAGCCGAAAGAATTAAACAAAATTTAGCTCAGGCTATTTAAAAGAATAATTGTTGAAATATTATGATACCATTTTATGAATGGTATTTAAATTAAGAAATTCTGTATTTTTTAATACCAAATTGTTATTGCCCTAAATTATATTATTAAAAAATCCCATTAAAGTTTTAATGGGATTTTTTATTTACTTGACCTGTTGGTCCAAAATTTAGTGGGATTGGAGGTTGCTCTTGAAATATTTCGAGAACCTCTAAAATTTATTCAATTATTGAATATTATTTACGACATTAAGCCTGACCTGTTGGACCGAAATTTAGTGGAATTGGAGGTTGCTTTTTGAAACATTTCGAGAACCTCTCATAAATTTATTCAATTATTGAATATCTATTTAGACATTATGCTTGACCTGTTGGTCCAAAATTTAGTGGAATTGGAGGTTGCTCGTAATCTTTAATTTCACCATGTGCTTTTTCAAATCTTTTAACATTTTCATCTAATGCTTTTAAAAATCGTTTTGCATGTTGTGGTGTTAAAATAATTCTAGATTTCACTTTACTCTTTGGAACTCCAGGCATAATACTAACAAAATCTACAACAAATTCAGAAACTGAATGATTTATAATTGCTAAATTAGAATAAGTTCCTTCAGCAACTTTTTCATCTAACTCAATATTAATTTGTCCTTGTTTTGGTTTTTTTTTATTCTCTGCCATATTTTATTATATATTAAATATGAAAATTAAATAAATAAGATTCCTGCTCTATAAGCGTGGAATCAGAATTTCATTATTAATTATAATTCAATTCTTCTTTAGCCTGCATCATTTCATTAAACTCTTCTTTAGAACCAACAATAATATTGTCATATTCTCTCATTCCTGTTCCTGCTGGAATTCTATGACCAACAATTACATTTTCTTTAAGTCCTTCTAAAGTATCAACTTTACCAGTTACTGCTGCTTCATTAAATACTTTAGTTGTTTCCTGGAATGATGCTGCAGAAATAAATGATTTAGTTTGTAGTGATGCTCTTGTAATACCTTGTAAAATTGGTGTTGCTGTTGCTGGTTTTGCATCTCTTGCTTCAACTAACTTTTTATCTTCACGTCTTAATATTGAATTTTCATCTCTTAATTCACGTGAAGAAATAATTTGACCAGCTTTTAAATTTTCAGAATCTCCTGCATCTTCAACAACTTTCATTCCGAAAATTTCATCATTTTCTTCAATAAAATCAGATTTATGAACTAATTGGTCTTCTAAGAAAATAGTATCACCTGAATCAATAATTCTAACTTTACGCATCATTTGTCTTACAATAACTTCAAAATGCTTATCATTAATTTTCACACCTTGTAAACGATATACTTCTTGTACTTCATTTACTAAATATTGCTGTACTGCAGAAGGTCCTTTAATATTCAAGATATCATTTGGAGTAATAGAACCATCAGATAATGGCATACCTGCTTTTACGAAATCATTTTCTTGAACAAGAATTTGATTAGATAAGTTTAACTAAGTATTTCTTAATCTCACCTAATTTAGATTCAATAATAATCTCACGATTACCTCTTTTAATTTTACCAAAAGAAACAACACCATCAATTTCAGTAACTACTGCTGGGTTAGAAGGATTACGTGCTTCAAATAATTCAGTTACACGAGGTAAACCACCTGTAATATCACCTGCTTTTGCAGATTTACGAGGAATCTTAACTAAAATTTTACCAACATTAATTTTATCACCATCATCAATCATTAAGTGAGCTCCAACTGGTAAGTTATAAGATCGTAATAGTATTCACCTTTAGTATCTTCAACATGAAGAGTTGGAATTAATTTTCTTATTTCTTGATTCTGAAATTACTTTTTCCTGGAAACCAGTTTGCTCATCAATTTCAACTTGATAAGTAACACCTTGTTCAATATTTTCATATTTAACTTTACCAGCAAATTCTGAAATAATTACACCATTATATGGATCCCATTGACAAATAACATCACCTTTTTTAAGTTTATGCACCATTTTTTACAAAAATGGTTGAACCGTAAGGAATATTATTTGTACTTAAAGTAATACCTGTTTTCGCATCTATTAATTTTAATTCAGAAGTTCGAGAAATAACAATATCAACTACATTTCCTTCATTATCTTCTACCTTTAACAGTTCTTAAGATCTTCGATTTCAGCTATACCATCAAATTTAGCAGTTAATTTATTTTCTTCAGAAATGTTACCTGCAATACCACCAACGTGGAATGTACGTAAGTGTTAACTGTGTTCCTGGTTCACCAATAGATTGTGCAGCAACAACACCAACAGCTTCACCTCTTTGAACCATTTTACCAGTTGCAAGGTTACGTCCATAACATTTAGCACAAATTCCTTTTTTAGCTTCACAAGTTAATGCTGAACGAACTTCAACAGTTTCAACTGGAGAATCTTCAATTGTTTTAGCAATATCATCATCGATTATTTCACCAGCTTCAACTAATTAATTCTTCAGTTATTGGATTATAAACATCATGTAATGAAATACGACCTACAATTCTTTCTTCTAAGTGTTTCAACAATTTCATCATTTTTCTTTAATGGAGTAACTTCAATACCTCTTAATGTACCACAATCTTCAGTATTAATAATAACATCTTGAGAAACATCAACTAAACGTCGTGTTAAGTAACCTGCATCGGCTGTTTTAAGTGCTGTATCGGCAAGACCTTTACGTGCACCGTGAGTAGAAATAAAGTATTCAAAAATTGAAAGTCCTTCTTTAAAGTTAGAAAGAATTGGATTTTCAATAATTTCACCACCACCTGCAGTTAGATTTTTTAGGTTTCGCCATTAATCCACGCATACCTGTAAGCTGACGAATCTGTTCTTTAGAACCCCTTGCTCCAGAATCAAGCATCATATACACTGAGTTAAATCCTTGTTGATCTTCACGAATACGTTTCATTGACAATTCAGTTAATTCTGCATTTGTATGATGTCCAGATATCAATAACTTGGTTATAACGTTCATTATTAGTAATAAGTCCCATGTTATAGTTAGCCATAATTCCATCAACTTGCTTATTAGCAGCATCAATCATTGATTGTTTTTCTGTCAGGAATAATAATATCATCCTAAACTAAATGATAATCCACCTTTAAATGCAAACTTATATCCTAAAGTCTTTAATTTCATCTAAGAAATGCTGCTGTTTCTGGAACACTAGTTACTTTTAAGATATTCACCAATAATATCTCTTAAAGATTTTTTAGTTAATACTTCATTGATATAACCAGCTTCTTCAGGAACTTTTTCATTAAATAAATACACGACCAACAGTAGTTTCAATAATTTGAGTTACTAATTCACCTTCTTCATTAAAATCGTTTGTTCTAACTTTAATACCAGCATTTAAATCAACTTTCTTCTCATTGTAAGCAATAATTACTTCTTCTGGAGAATAGAATGTTAATCCTTCACCTTTAACATGTTACTTCTTTAGTTGATTTACGTAGCTTGGTCATATAATAAAGACCAAGTACCATATCCTGAGAAGGAACAGTAACTGGAGATCCATTTGCTGGATTCAAAATATTATGAGAAGCCAACATTAATAATTGAGCTTCTAAAATAGCTTCTGGACCTAATGGTAAATGAACTGCCATTTGGTCACCATCAAAATCGGCGTTAAATGCAGTACATACTAATGGGTGTAATTGAATTGCTTTTCCTTCAATTAATTTTGGTTGGAAAGCTTGAATACCTAAGTCTGTGAAGAGTAGGAGCACGGTTTAAAAGAACTGGATGTCCTTTTAAAACATTTTCTAAAATATCCCAAACAACTGGTTCTTTTTTATCTATAATTTTCTTTGCAGATTTTACAGTTTTTACAATACCTCTTTCAATTAATTTTCTAATGATAAAAGGCTTGTAAAGTTCTGCTGCCATATCTTTTAGGCAAACCACATTCAAGTAATTTTAATTCTGGTCCAACAACAATTACAGAACGTGCAGAATAATCAACACGTTTACCAAGTAAGTTTTGACGGAAACGACCTTGCTTACCTTTTAATGAATCTGATAATGATTTTAATGGTCTGTTTGAATCTGTTTTTACAGCAGATGATTTACGTGTGTTATCAAATAATGAATCTACAGATTCTTGTAACATACGTTTTTCATTACGTAAAATTACTTCTGGAGCTTTAATTTCAACTAATCTCTTTAAACGATTATTTCGAATAATTACACGTCGATAAAGATCATTTAAATCTGAAGTTGCAAAACGACCACCATCTAAAGGCACTAATGGACGTAATTCTGGTGGAATAACTGGAACAACCTTCATAATCATCCATTCTGGACGATTCTCTCTATTTTCATTTGCATTCTCGTAAAGCTTCAACAACTTGTAAACGTTTTAAAGCTTCTGTTTTACGTTGTTTAGAAGTTTCAGTATTTGCTTTATGACGTAATTCAAATGATAATGCATCTAAATCTATTCTTGACTAATAAGTCAATTAAACACTCAGCTCCCATTTTAGCAATAAATTTATTTGGATCTGTATCATCTAAATATTGATTTTCTTGTGGAAGTGTTTCCAGAATATTTAAGATATTCTTCTTCAGTTAAGAAATCCATTTTTTGTAACTGGTTCACCTTCAGCATTTATTGCATTACCTGGTTGAATTACTACATAACGTTCGTAATAAATAATCATATCTAATTTCTTAGAAGGTAATCCTAATAAGATAACCAATTTTATTTGGTAAAGAACGGAAATACCAGATATGAGCAACAGGAACAACTAAGTTGATATGTCCTACTCTATCTCGACGTACTTTCTTTTCAGTTACTTCAACACCACATCGATCACAAACAATTCCTTTATATCGAATTCTTTTATATTTACCACAAGGACATTCGTAATCCTTTACAGGACCAAAAATACGCTCACAGAATAAACCATCTCGTTCTGGTTTGTATGTTCGATAATTAATAGTTTCTGGTTTTAAAACTTCTCCTCGTAGATGCTGCTAAAATAGATTCTGGAGATGCTAAACCAATTGAGATTTTATTAAATCTCTGTACTGTATTTTTATCTTGTTTTCTTGCCATAATATTATGGTGTTATCGAATTATTTTAAATGTAAACTGATTACTAATTACATTACTCTAATCTAATATCTAATCCTAAGACCTTTCAATTCGTGCATTAATACATTGAAAGATTCTGGTATTCCTGGTTCTGGCATTGGTTCACCTTTTACAATTGCTTCGTAAGTTTTAGCTCTACCAATAACATCATCAGATTTAACAGTTAAGATTTCTCGTAAAGTACTTGATGCTCCATATGCTTCAAGTGCCCAAACTTCCATCTCACCAAAACGCTGACCACCAAATTGTGCTTTACCACCAATGGTTGTTGCGTAATTAATGAGTATGGTCCGATAGAACGTGCATGCATTTTATCATCAACCATATGTCCTAATTTCAACATATAAATAACACCTACAGTTGCTGGTTGATCAAAACGATCTCCTGTTCCACCATCATATAAATAAGTATGACCAAATCTTGGAATTCCAGCTTCATCAGTAAATTCATTAATTTGATCTAATGTTGCACCATCAAAAATTGGTGTTGCAAAGTTCTGTCCTAATTTTTGACCAGCCCAACCAAGAACAGTTTCATAAATCTGACCAATATTCATACGAGAAGGTACACCAAGTGGATTCAATACAATATCAACTGGTGTTCCATCTTCTAAGAATGGCATATCTTCTTCACGAACAATACGTGCAACAATACCTTTGTTACCGTGACGACCTGCCATTTTATCACCAACTTTAAGTTTACGTTTTTTAGCAATATAAACTTTAGCCAATTTGATAATTCCTGCTGGTAATTCATCACCAACAGAAATTGTAAACTTCTCACGTCTTAAAGATCCTTGTAAATCATTTTCTTTAATTTTATAATTATGAATTAAGTCTGCAACAAGTCTGTTAATATGTTCATCTGTTGTCCAAGTTCCTGAAGTTAAATGTGTATAATCATCAACAGCATTTAACATTTTCAGTGTGAATTTTTTACCTTTTGGAATTACTTCTTCACCTAAATCATTAAAAACACCTTGAGATGTTTTACCATTAACAATAGTAAATAATTTTTCAACTAAAATAGATTGTAATTCATCAAATTTAGTGTCATAAATAGCTTCTCAAGTTGAGCAATATCTTCTTTATCTTTTGCTCTCTTTACGTTTATCTTTTATTGCTCGAGAAAATAATTTTTTATCAATAACAACACCTTAAAGATGGAGAAGCTTTTAATGAAGCATCTTTTACATCACCAGCTTTATCACCAAAAATAGCTCTTAATAATTTTTCTTCTGGAGTTGGATCAGTTTCACCTTTTGGAGTAATTTTACCAATTAAGAATATCACCTGCTTTAACTTCTGCACCAATTCGAATCATTCCATTTTCATCAAGATCTTTAGTAGCTTCTTCACTATACATTTGGAATATCATTAGTTAATTCTTCATTACCTAATTTAGTATCTCTAACTTCAAGTGAATATTCATCAATATGAATAGATGTAAATATATCTTCACGAACAACTTTTTCAGAAATCACAATTGCATCCTCAAAGTTATATCCTTTCCAAGGCATAAAGGCTACTTTCATATTTCGACCTAAGTGCTAATTCACCATTTTGAGTTGCATAACCTTCACAAAGCACTTGTCCTTTTGCAACTTTATCACCTTTTTTAACAATTGGTTTTAAGTTAATAGCATGTTCCTTGGTTGGTTTTTCTGAATTTAATTAAAGGATATGATTTAATATCACTATCAAAACTTACTAATGCTTCATCTTCAGTTCTTTCGTATTTAATTATAATTTCATTAGCATCAACATATTCAACAACACCATCACCTTCAGCATTAATTAATACTCTAGAATCTGAAGCAACTTGACGTTCTAATACCTGTTCCAACAATTGGAGCTTCTGGTCTTAATAATGGTACTGCCTGACGCATCATGTTAGATCCCATCAATGCACGGTTGGCATCATCATGTTCCAAGAATGGAATTAATGATGCTGAAATAGATGCAATTTGATTTGGTGCAACATCTGTATAATGAACTTCTGTTGGATCAATTACTGGGAAATCACCTTCCTGACGAGCAATTACTTTATCATGTAAGTATTTTACCTTTTTCATCAACTTCAACATTTGCTTGAGCAATTAATTTATCTTCTTCTTCTTCAGCACTTAAATAAATTGGTTCATCCTTTTAATATCAACTACACCATTTTCAACTTTTCGATAAGGAGTTTCAATAAATCCCAATGAATTCACTTTTGCAAATACAGACAAGTGAAGAAATCAAACCAATATTTGGTCCTTCAGGTGTTTCAATAGGACAAAAACGACCATAATGAGTATAGTGAACATCACGAACCTCGAATCCTGCTCTTTCTCTTGATAAACCACCAGGTCCTAATGCAGATAAACTACGTTTGTGAGTAATCTCTGCTAATGGATTTGTTTGATCCATAAATTGAGATAATTGATTTGTTCCAAAGAATGAATTAATTACAGAAGATAATGTTTTAGCATTAATCAAATCAATTGGAGTAAATACTTCATTATCACGAACATTCATTCTTTCACGAATAGTTCGAGCCATACGAGCTAAACCAACACCAAACTGAGATGATAATTGCTCACCAACTGTTCGAACACGTCGGTTAGATAAGTGATCAATATCATCAATCTCTGCTTTTGAATTAATTAACTCAATTAAATATTTAATAATAGTAATAATATCTTCTTTGGTAAGAACTTGCTTATCCATTCCGATATCAAGACCTAATTTTTTATTCATTCTGTAACGACCTACTTCACCTAAATTATAACGTTGATCAGAAAAGAATAATTTATCAATAATACCACGTGCTGTTTCCTCATCTGGCGGTTCAGCATTACGTAATTGACGATAAATATGTTCAACAGCTTCTTTTTCAGAGTTTGTTGGATCTTTTTGTAAGGTGTTATAAATAATAGCATAATCACCTTGCTGTGCACTTTCTTTATGTAAAAGAATAGTTTTTACTTCTGCTTCAAGAATTTCTTCAATATTATCTTTATCTAAGACAGTATCACGATCTAAAACAATTTCATTTCGTTCAATAGATACAACTTCTCCTGTATCTTCATCAACGAAATCTTCATGCCATGTATTCAAAACACGAGCAGCAAATTTACGACCTAAAACTTTTTTAAGTCCAGATTTTGATACTTTAACTTCTTCAGCAAGATCAAAAATTTCTAAAATATCTTTATCACTTTCAAAACCAATTGCTCTAAATAATGTTGTAACAGGTAATTTTTTCTTTCTATCAATGTAAGCATACATTACACTGTTAATATCTGTAGCAAATTCTATCCAAGAACCTTTAAAAGGAATAACTCTTGCAGAATATAATTTTGTTCCATTTGCATGGAATGATTGACCAAAGAAAACACCTGGAGATCTGTGTAATTGAGATACAACAACTCGTTCTGCACCATTGATACAAAATGTACCACTTGGAGTCATATAAGGAATGGTACCTAAATATACATCTTGAACAATTGTTTCAAAATCTTCATGTTCTGGATCTGTACAATATAATTTTAATCTTGCTTTTAAAGGTACACTATAAGTTAATCCTCTTTCAATACATTCTTCAATAGTATATCTTGGTGGATCTATAAAATAATCTAAAAATTCTAAGTACAAATTGATTACGTGTATCTGTAATTGGAAAGTTTTCCATGAAGGTGTTATATAAACCTTCATCTCCTCGTTCTTCTGATTTAGTTTCTAATTGGAAAAAATCCTGGAAGGATTTAATTTGGATATCCAAAAAATCTGGATATTCAGTTCTATTTTTAATAGATGAAAAATTTAATCTTTCAGCTTGTGTTGCTATCATCAATGAACGAATTATTGTTAAAATAATAAATTTATGTGCGTATGTTGTGCTTATATACGCAAAAGGGTTTAGGTCTCAGAGGATATGTCTCTGGACCTAAACCATAAGTTTTAGATTAGCTAAGCTTACTTAAGCTCAACCTCAGCTCCTGCTTCTTCTAAAGAAGATTTTAATCCTTCAGCTTCGTCTTTAGAAACACCTTCTTTAATTGCACTTGGTGCATCATCAACTAAATCTTTAGCTTCTTTTAAACCTAAACCAGTTAATTCTTTAACTAATTTTACAACTGCTAATTTAGATCCACCAGCTGCTTTAAGAATTACATCAAATTCTGTTTGCTCTTCTGCAGCATCTCCACCACCAGCTGCAGGACCAGCAGCAACAGCTACAGCAGCAGCAGCAGGCTCAATACCATACTCATCTTTTAATATATCAGCTAATTCATTAACTTCTTTTACTGTTAAGTTAACTAATTGTTCTGCGAAATCTTTTAAATCTGCCATTTTTCTATCGTTTTAATAATTTTTTAATTTAATATAATTGTAAAAAGTGCGTACTATTTAAATTATCCCTCTTTTTGAGATAATGTTTTTAAAATACCTGATAGTTTTCCACCACCTGATTGAAGAGCTGAAATAACATTTTTAGCTGGAGATTGTAATAATGCAATAATTTCTCCAATTAATTCTTCTTTAGATTTGATATCAACTAACATGTCTAATTGGTCATCACCAATGTAAATTGATTCCTCAATAAATGCACCTTTTAATAAAGGTTTATCTGATTTTTTTCGGAACGCTTTAATTACTTTAGCTGGAGCATTTCCAGTTTCAGAATACATTACTGAAGTATTTCCTTTTAATATAGAAGGTAAGTCTCCAAAATCTCTATCTGAAGCTTCCATTGCTTTTTCAAGCAAGGTGTTTTTAACAACTGCTAATTTTACGTTTGCTTTAAAACAAGCACGACGTAAGTTTGAAGTTCTTCCGGCATTTAATCCAGAAATATCTGTTAAATAAATATTTGTGTTATCTGCTAATTGTACCGTTAACTCTTCAATTACTTGTGATTTTTCTTCTCTTGTCATAATAAAAGTTTTAATCTATGATACAACCGCCTTTTAGGATCTATTTCTAAACTTGGGCTCATAGTACTTGACATAAAAATACTTTTACATATGTTCCTTTTGCTGTGGTTGGTTTTAATTTCATTAATGTATGAAGTAGTTCATTTGCATTTCCTGCAATTTTATCTGCACTAAAAGATGCTTTTCCAATTGCAGCATGTACAATACCAGTTTTATCAACTTTAAAATCAATTTTACCAGCTTTTACTTCACTAACTGCTTTTGCAACATCCATTGTTACAGTACCTGTTTTTGGATTTGGCATTAAACCTCTTGGTCCTAATACACGTCCTAATGGACCTAATTTACCCATAACGCTTGGCATTGTAATAATAACATCAACATCTGTCCAACCACCTTTAATTTTATCTAAGTATTCATCTAATCCAACATAATCAGCTCCTGCTTCTTTAGCTTCTGCTTCTTTATCTGGAGTAACTAATGCTAATACTTTCATGTCTTTACCTGTACCATGAGGAAGTGACACTACACCTCTAACCATTTGGTTTGCTTTTCTAGGATCTACTCCTAAACGAACAGCTAAATCTACTGATGCATCAAATTTTGTATTAGTAATTTCTTTTATTAAAGCTGATGCTTCTTTAACTGAATATAATTTATCCTTTTCAATTTTAGCTAGAGCTTCTTTTTGCTTTTTTGTTAATTTTGCCATTTTTAATTTCTTTATAAAGATTATTTTGGCGATTTTCCTGTTACAGTTATTCCCATAGATCTTGCCGTTCCAGCAACCATTTTCATTGCTGATTCAACTGTAAATGCATTTAAATCTACCATTTTGTCTTCTGCAATAGTTTTGACTTGATCCCAAGAAACTTTAGCTACTTTTTTTCGGTTTGGTTCACCTGAACCTTTTTTTACTTTAGCTGCTTCCAATAATTGTACAGCAGCTGGTGGAGTTTTAATAACAAAGTCAAATGATTTGTCTTTATAAACTGATATAACTACTGGTAAAACTTTACCTGGTTTATCTTGAGTTCTTGCATTAAATTGCTTACAAAACTCCATGATATTAACCCCAGCAGCACCTAAAGCGGGTCCAACCGGTGGCGATGGATTCGCAGCACCTCCCCGAACTTGTAACTTAACTACTTTACCTATTTCTTTTGCCATTTTTAATAATTTAGTTTGATGTGATCTTTTAATTGGAAGCAAAAAATCTCATCTATTTCTATGTAACAATTATTATATTTTTTCTACTTGCATATAACTAAATTCTAATGGTGTTTTTCTTCCAAAAATCTTAACCATTACTTCAAGTTTACGCTTTTCTTCATTTATTTTTTCGATCGTTCCATCAAATCCATTGAATGGACCATCAATAACTTTTACAGTTTCTCCTATACTAAATGGAATGGCAACATTAGCATCTGCTTCTACATTAAGTTCATCAACTTTACCTAACATTCTATTTACTTCAGATTGTCTTAACGGAACAGGATCTCCTCCTTTTGTCTCACCAAGAAATCCAATAACATTTGTAATAGATTTTATAATATGTGGAATCTCACCACTTAAATTAGCTTGAATCATTATATAACCAGGAAAATAAACTTTTTCTTTACTGATTTTTTTTCCATTTCGAATTTGAACAACTTTTTCAGTAGGAACTAATACCTGATCTACAAAATCTTGAAGACCTAGTCGAGCAATTTCATTCTCAATATAAGTCTTAATTTTGTTTTCCTGACCACTTACAGCCCTAACTACATACCATTTTTTATCGCTACTTACCTCTGTCATCTTTCTTAACTAATCCACTTAAAATATTCTTTTATCACTCGACTAAATACAGTATCAACTCCCCAAATAGCAAGAGAAAAAATAATAGAGAACACAGCTACAAGAATTGTTAAACTTTGTGCCTCAGTCCATGTTGGCCAAGTCACATTATTTTTTAATTCCTCAAATGATTCTTTTATATAATTTACTATTCCTGTCATTTCATAATTAATTTGCACGGGTGGAGAGACTCGAACTCCCGACACCTGGTTTTGGAGACCAGTGCTCTACCAACTGAGCTACACCCGTAAATATAAGTCAAGGCATTCCGAAAAACGGAACACCTTTTTAACTTAATATTTATATACTAATTTAGTCTAAAATCTCAGTTACCTGACCAGCACCAACTGTTCTACCACCTTCACGAATTGCAAAACGTAAACCTATATTCATTGCAATTGGTTGAATTAACTCAACAGTAATAGTTAAGTTATCTCCAGGCATAACCATTTCAACTCCATCTGGTAAAGCAATATTACCAGTTACATCAGTTGTACGAACGTAAAACTGTGGACGATAATTATTATGGAATGGAGTATGACGTCCACCTTCTTCTTTCTTAAGGATATAAACCTCAGCTTTAAATTTAGCATGAGGAGTTACAGAACCTGGCTTACAGATTACCATTCCTCTTTTGATATCTGTTTTTTCAATACCTCTTAATAAGATACCAACATTATCTCCAGCTTCACCTCTATCTAATATTTTACGGAACATTTCAACTCCAGTAATAGTAGATGTTAATTTTTCAGCTCCCATACCAATAATATCAACTGCATCTCCTGTATTAGCAACACCAGTTTCAATACGACCAGTAGCAACAGTACCACGACCAGTAATTGAGAATACATCCTCAACTGGCATTAAGAAATCTTTATCAACATCACGTTTTGGTAATTCAATCCAAGTATCAACAGCATCCATTAATTCCATTATCTTATCCACCCATTTTGGCTCTCCATTCAATGCACCTAAAGCAGAACCTTGAATAACAGGAGTATTATCACCATCATACTCATAAAAAGTTAATAAATCTCTAATTTCCATTTCAACAAATTCTAATAACTCTTCATCATCAACCATATCCACTTTATTCATGAAAACAACAATTCTAGGAATACCTACCTGACGACCTAATAAGATGTGCTCACGAGTTTGTGGCATTGGACCATCAGTAGCAGCAACAACAAAAATAGCACCATCCATTTGAGCAGCACCAGTTACCATGTTCTTTACATAATCCGCGTGACCTGGACAATCAACGTGAGCATAGTGACGATTAGCTGTTTCATATTCAACGTGTGAAGTATTAATTGTAATACCTCTTTCTTTTTCTTCTGGAGCATTATCGATTTGATCAAAATCCTTGATCTCAGAAAGTCCTTTATCTGCTAATACTGTAGTAATAGCTGCAGTTAAAGTAGTTTTACCGTGATCAACGTGTCCAATAGTACCAATATTTAAGTGTGGTTTGGAACGATCAAAATGTTCTTTTGCCATGATTTAAAATTTATTCTTAGTTATATATAATATTAGTGTTCAATTTTTTTTATTCTTAATAGAGCCAATGACGGGATTTGAACCCGTGACCTCTTCCTTACCAAGGAAACGCTCTACCCCTGAGCTACATCGGCTTAAAAGAAGAGCGGGAGACCGGGTTCGAACCGGCGACATTCAGCTTGGAAGGCTGACGCTCTACCAACTGAGCTACTCCCGCAATTTTTTTAATAATCCAAAATTTTAATGTGGGGAGAGCAGGATTCGAACCTGCGAAGGTGAAACCAACAGATTTACAGTCTGTCCTCGTTGGCCGCTTGAGTATCTCCCCCAAGAAAATTTTTTATTGTATTTTAAAGAACTTGAGCCGATGGAGGGACTCGAACCCACGACCTGCTGATTACAAATCAGCTGCTCTAGCCAGCTGAGCTACATCGGCTTTTTTTGACTTTAATGCTCAAAAAAAGCCCGCTATTTCTAACGGACTGCAAATGTAAATATTTATTTTTTTAATCAAAACATTTTTTCATAAATTTTAATCATAAATATGTTCTTAATTTTTCTTTTCTTTTTTTAAGCTGTCTTTCTAAGGTTCCTATTGCTAAATCTGCACCTTCCTCAAAAGTTTTACATTGTTTTTTTACTACAAAACTATCTCCAGGAACACTTAATCTAACTTCAAAAATTTTATTATCTTTTTCACTAGTATTTTCTACTTTTAAATAAACATCTGAATTTATTACTTTATCATAATATTTATCTAGCTTGTTCATCCGGTTTTGAATGAAATTAATTAATTTTTGATCGGCATTAAAATTGACTGATTGTGTGTTTACTTTCATACTCCTAGTTATATTTAATTAGACAATCGTTTCAAATAATTACTTTTTATTTCTTGGATGTGCATTGGAATACACTTTTTTTAATTTTTCAATACTATTATGGGTGTATATTTGAGTCGCCGCCAAACTGGAATGACCTAATAATTCCTTTAAAGCATTTAAATCTGCACCCTGATTAAGTAAATGGGTTGCAAATGTATGTCTTAATATATGTGGACTCTTTTTTACTTTATTGGATGCTTTACTAAAATAATCATTAATAATTCTGTAAACAAGTGTTTCATATATTTTAACTCCTTTTTTGGTTAAAAAGAAATATTCTGAATCTTTAATAATTTTTAAACTATCTCTTTCTTGAAGGTATTGTTCGATTGTCTCCAATACCGGATTTATTAATGGAATTATTCTCTCTTTATTTCGTTTTCCTAAAACCTTTAATGTCTTTTCATGTAGATTTATATCATTTAATTTAATTTCAATTAATTCTATTCTTCGTATTCCGGTTGAATAAAATAATTCCATTATCAATTTATTTCTGATTCCTTCAAATGATTTATCATAATCCATTCCCATGAGAACTGAATTTATTTCATTTTCTGAAAATGGAATTTGAATTTTTTTAGCCGTCTTTAGGGCTTTATGCTTTGTTAATGGATTAATCTGAATTTGTTCAATCTTTAAAAGAAATTTATAATATGAATTTAAAGAAGATATTTTTCGATTTATTGTTCTATTTGTTAATCCAGATTCTACCATTTTAACAATCCAACTTCTAATTTGAGAATAATTAACGTCATCGATGATCTTAGAATTAAACTCTTCTTTAATGAATTTTAAAAAGTCCATTAAATCGTTATTATAAGCATTAACCGTATGTGGAGAATATTTTTTTTCTAATAAAAGAAAATCTGTAAAAGACTTAAAATTCATTTCATTAGGATATTTTACTAAGTTACAACTTTTAGAAATCTGATGAATTATGGACAAAAAAAATTCCTGCCAAAGCAGGAATTTTAAAATATATTCAATTTTAATTAAATGTCTTCTTGATCTCTCAGTTTTTGAATATACTGAGCTTTTTGAATTTGAGCTCGTCTTTCAACTGAAGGTTTTGTAAACTGCTTACGAGTTTGCAACTGACGTTTAGTACCAGTTTTGTCAAACTTTCTTTTAAAACGCTTTAGCGCTCTGTCTATATTTTCTCCTTCTTTAATTGGTATTATTAACATAGTCTCTTAACCTCCTCTCTTTTAGAATTACGTCCCGATAATTATCGGGATGCAAATATAGGAACTAATAAATAATTTGCAATTAAATGTGATGATTTTATTTTAATATATTTCTTGAGATTACTAATTTTTGTATCTCCGTCGTTCCTTCTCCTATAGTACAGAGTTTCGAGTCCCTGTAAAACTTTTCTACAGGATAAATTTTTGTGTATCCATAACCACCATGTATTTGCACAGCATCATTGGCTATTTTAACACAAGCTTCACTTGCATACATTTTGGCCATTGCACCAAGAGTTGTCATCCGTTCTCCTTTATTTTTTTTGGTAGCTGCTTTATGTAATAACAATTCTGAAGCTTCAATTTCAGTTGCCATATCTGCCAGTTTAAAGGATATGCCTTGGAAACTTGAGATAGGTTTACCAAACTGATGTCTTTCCTTAGAATATTTTAAAGATGCCTTATAGGCTCCTTTTGAAATTCCCAAAGATAATGCTCCTATAGAGATTCTGCCGCCATCCAATACTTTTAGAGATTGAATAAACCCTTCACCTAACTCTCCAAGAATATTATCTTTATGTACACGACAGTTATCAAAAATCAATTCTGCTGTTTCACTGGCACGCATGCCTAGTTTATCTTCCTTTTTTCCACTTGAAAAACCTTTGGTTCCTTTTTCAATGACAAAAGCTGTCATTCCTCTGGAATCACCTTTTTCTCCTGTTCGTACAATTACAACCGCGATGTCGCCACTTTTACCATGTGTAATAAAGTTCTTTGTTCCATTTAACACATAATAGTCGCCATCTTTAATAGCCGTAGTAGTCATTCCTCCAGCGTCACTTCCTGTACCATGCTCAGTCAATCCCCAGGCACCAATCCACTCTGCTGAAGCTAACTTAGGAAGCCATTTTCGTTTTTGTTCTTCATTACCAAAATAATATATGTGTCCTGAACATAATGAGTTATGTGCGGCTATTGATAACCCAATTGATGGATCTACCTGAGATATTTCATCAATTATTGCTATATATTCATGATATCCTAATCCAGAACCGCCATATTCTTCCGGAATAAATATTCCCATGAAACCCATTTCTCCCGCTTTTTTAAATACTTGCAACGGAAAGGTTTGAGCTTCGTCCCAAACCATAATATGAGGTCTTATATACTGTTCTGCAAAATCCCTTGCAGACGCAGCAATTAACCTTTGCTCTTCTGAATAATCAAAGTTCATTTAATCTAATTTTAGCAATTTTTATTTCAGGGACAAATATAATTTAATTATATCAATTTTATGGGTTGGAAAATCTTTAACTTTTGTTAATTCTTCAAAAGAATTGAATCCTTCTCTTAAGGTTCTTTGCTCAATTATATTATAGGCTAATTCGTAATCAATATGTTGCACTGTGACCAGTTCTTCAGCGTTAGCATTATTCAAGTTTATTTTTTGAATTTTGCGTGGTGTTTTTACTGTAAACTCCTGAGTAATACGTTCGATGACCTCTGAAGTTAATCCATAGACATCCTGTAATTGGACATCTGCAATAAAACCTCCAGCAAATTTATTTCTGTATCTAACTATTCTTTCAGATAGCTTTTCTCCAACTCCATTTATACTTTGCAATTGTTGAGCTGTAGCTTTATTTAAGTCGATTTTCTGCGCGAAACTCTTTTGCGAAATAGTTTGATAATTATTTGATGGGGTTGATCTGGGATTTGTCACCCATTCAGGAAATTTAAAATAAGGCGATATTATATTTAAAAGTGAATCTGAAACATGGGTCACCTGCTGAAATTGTTTAGCCGAATTAATCCATTTATTCTGTTTCCTAAATTGCAACAGTCTATCAATTTCCTCAACGGTCATACCTAAGGTATATCCTTTATAGTCGGTGATATAATTTGGATTAAATGGATAAATTTTTGGTTTTCTTTTTTCAATTTCAATTAATTTAAGAGAATCAATCTCCCTTTTATATTCATCTAATTGTTTTTTATCAAAATCCAGTTCATTTGATGAAAAATCAACAAAAAAGTAAACACATAGTAACGAAATTATGAGCAGTACCAATAAAAAAATCCCTCTTTGTTGTCCTTTAGAAAACATTAAGAGAGACTTTAAAATATCCATCTGATTATTAAATTTTAATTCAATTATCAGTTATAACAATTTAAAAATTTATCCTTTTTTAGCCTTAATAGCAGCCAAATATTTATTCAATTCTTCTTTTACCTTTGGTGCAAGTATAACAATTCCAATCATATTGGGAACCATCATTGCAAATATCATTGCATCAGAGAATCCTATAACAGAACCTAAACTCGCAGCTGCTCCAACAACAACAAAAACACAGAATATGATTTTGTATGTATATTCCATTTTTTTTGATCTTCCAAACAAATAAGCCCAACCTTGAAAACCATAGTAAGACCATGATATCATGGTACTAAAAGCAAACAAAACAACTGCTACTGTTAATACATAAGGGAACCATGAAATAACAGATTCAAATGCTCCAGATGTAAGTAAAATTGCCTGAGCATCATTTAAAGTAGCATTTTCAGCTACAACATTTCCGGTAATAATTAAAACTAATGCGGTCATTGTACAAACAACTACTGTATCAATAAAAGGCTCTAACAAAGCAACCATACCTTCACTTGCAGGATATTTTGTTTTTACTGCAGAGTGAGCAATTGAAGCAGAACCAATTCCAGCTTCATTAGAAAAAGCTGCTCGTCTAAATCCTTGAACTAATACACCAATTGCACCACCTAATACTCCTTCCGGACTAAATGCTCCATCAAAAATTTGAACAAAGGCATTTCCAATCATACTATAATTTGCTATCAGAACAAATAATGAGGCAGCTACATAAATAACTACCATAAACGGAACAATTTTATCTGTAACCTTTGCAATTTTTTTAATTCCGCCTATAATTACAATACCAACAAAAACCGCCATTACTAAGTCCAAACAACCATCCTCTACCATGTAAAAAAGAACTCTCTCCACCTGTTATATTTTCAACTAATTGAAAAGCCTGATTAACCTGAAACATATTACCTCCTCCAAATGAACCACCAATAACAAATATTGCAAAAAGAACAGCCAATACTTTTCCTAATCCTACCAAGTCCTTTAGATTTAAGTCCTTTGGTTAGATAGTACATTGGACCACCATAAACAATTCCATCTTCATCGATATCTCTATATTTTACACCAAGGGTACATTCAACAAATTTAGAAGCCATTCCTAATAAACCTGCTACAATCATCCAAAAGGTTGCTCCAGCTCCACCAATAGAAACTGCAATGGCAACTCCAGCAATATTACCTAAGACCAACTGTGGCTGATAAGGCTGCAGTTAATGCCTGAAAATGTGAAACTTCTCCTTCATGGCCTTCTACTCTAATTGTATCTGGATTATCTCCATCATCTGTAAAAACAGAATCTGAAACTTCAACTTTATGATCTTTTCTTTCTTCCAGATCATCATAATTACCTCTTACAATATTAATTGATGTCCTAAATCCGCTAAAATTTATAAACTTGAAATAAATAGTAAAATATGTTGCTCCCAGAATCAGGGGAAATAAGACCCAATAGACACTAATTTCGTCTGTAAAAGGAATTTGATAAAAAATAAATGATACAAACCAACCTGTTAGATCTCCAAATGTTTCATCAATTTTCTGATCAATTCCTTTTTCTTGAGCTTCTTGAGCAAATGTTAATAATGGTAAAATTAATGTGAATATTGAAAGAAGAAATTTCTTCATGATATGTAGAAAGTTAGTTTGTTTTCAAGTAATAAAGTCAGCAAGATGCTAAAAAAATATGATTTTTTAAAACATAAGCTGTTAAAATGAAGTACTAAACTAAATGTCGTACAAATTATTCAACTTATGAATTTGTTCTGGTCTACCTAAGACAATTATTTTTGATTTTGGAACCAATAATCTATTGGCATCTGGATTTACAATATATTCACCCTCTGGGCTTTTATAACCAATAACAGTACAACCTGTTTTGTGTCTCAAATCAAATTCCTTAATAGATTTTGGTTTAGACGGATCATATAATTTCTCAACAGGAACTTCTTCAATATTAATACTATCTTTTCCAATAATTGACAGATTATCTATAAACTCCACTAAATCTGGAATAACCACCAAAGATGCCATATGATCACCACCAATCCTATCTGGAAGAATGACATTATTGGCTCCTGCAAGTTTAAGTTTACTGTATGAAGTTTCTTGAGATGCACGACTAATAATATGTAACTTCTTATTGATTTGTCTTGCAGAAAGCACCACAAACAAATTATCAGCATCATTTGGAAGTGCAGAAATTAAAGCACTTGCCTTTTCTATCCCAGCCTTATGAAGAATATCATCTTCATTTGCATTACCCTCAATAAATGGAATTAAATCTGATTGATTCTTTTCAACGAATCTTTATCCTTTTCAATAACTACAAATGGTTTTTTATAAGCCAATAATTTGGTTGCAGCTTGTTTTCCATTTCTACCATAACCACAAATAATGATGTGGTTATTAAGACTCTCAATTTTTTTCTGCATTCTTTTAAGTTTTAATTCTTCAATATTATTTTTACTTAAAATATATTCGGTAATAATCGATATTGCATAACCAACAATTACAACACTTGTTAAAATTAAAAATACTGTAAAAATTTTAGAAAACTCATCTAATGGCTGTACTTCACCAAAACCAACTGTGGTGATTGTAATTACAGTCATGTAAATAGAATCAATCCAGGTATAGTCAGAAATGAATCTGAATCCCAATACACCAATAGCTAATAAAACGATTAGCATGAATATTGCTACATATATTTTGGTTCGGAAAAAGGTAAAAAGTCTAACCATATATTATTACAAATCAAAAACAGAACTACGTTTCGTGTAAACCAGATCTTTTATTTTTATCCAAAAAGCTAAAAACAAATATAATGCAAATCCAAAGCCTAAGGTTACAAAAGTCAAATACATAAATGTTGTACGTACTACTTTAGCTCTAATACCTAATTTATCTGCAATACGCTGACAAACATAGTATCCTCTGTTTTTGAAAATAGAGTAAAGGTTTATAAATCGAGTTCATGCTGCAAATTAATCATTTCTTGTTAAAATACTACTACCAATTGCACATTGTAAGCATTTATTTTTATCACAATATTCATTTTTAAGTTGAATCAATGCTTGTGATTGTATTGCTGATTTGGATACCTTTTTTAGATCATTGAATTTATCTACAATACTATTCTTTTCTGAAGCGATTTCTTGGATTAGATTTAGTATAGATTCATCATTGTCTTTTCCTTGATTTTTTGCATAACTAAATTTAATTGGCATAATAGTATTTATAAGTAGAAGATCTATAAACGATTTTGTAATTATCTTTTTTGATGGTTTTGATTCTTTACCGAAAGTATAATGTGTTTCCCAAAATGGAGTTGTTCGAACTTTAAATAGATTATAAAAGTCTTCAAGTGAATCAATCTCTATTACTTTTGAAAATAAATTTTGATTCTGATGATATAAATTTGCCAATTGTGATAATCTGATAGTTGGAAAATTTGGTGGTCTTAATCTAAAAAATTGCAAAGGTGTTACATTGGTATTTGATAAAATGAATTTTTGCTTTAAAAAATTATATTCCTTTACCAATTTAATAAAATAAGGTTCTTCATACTGACTCTTCCAAAAATCCAGCTTGTCCAAAAAGTAAAGCTTCTAAACTCGTTAAATTTGATTGTTGTTTTCTAATGATTGAAAAATCAATAGAATTCGCTAAACTTAAAAACGATTCACCATTTACTTTTAAACCAAAATTTTTAGCCAACATTTTAAACAAGACTGCTTCCCAATTGTTAGATGTCGATTTAAGAAGCTTTTCGATATCTTGGGATTTACGTTCTAAACGTTCAAAATACAATCGTTCTAACCAATTGGTAATTGTAAAGTCGTCAACTGAATTAAAGTCGTTTTCACAATTAATCCATTTACTAGATTTTGAAAATAACTTCTGATAGTTCTCCAATGAACTTTTTGATATATAATTTTTGAGTTCGATGGTTGGAATTTCGTATTATCCTTTCTAAATATTTCAGTATCATGTTCCCAAACCACATGCAAAATTACATTATCGTATGCAGTATCTACTTCATGATTATGTACAAACCAATCGCTTGATTTAACATGAATCTCCACATTGCCAGCCCAAAGCTGATCATCAATTTTTAGTTGTGCATTAAAAAAATCTGGTCCTGAATTTAAGTTATGCTGCCCAACAGAAACAATTTCTACTGCTTCATTATTGGTGGTTTTTAAGTTTGAAGCATCAAACTTTTTAAGTTTCCAGATATAATGTAAAAAGTCTTCTTGCATTATATAAATAAAGTTTCAAATTTATTATAGTTAATATAAAAATCCAATAGATTTTGTAAGAAAAAACAACTAACTTCGTTTAACAGCTGATATAAAACATTGAAACGTTGCATATCAAATCATTAAGCGAAAATCCAAAAAATTAAAGTCAAATCTTAACTTGCTATATTTCCTAAAAAAATAACATATCTTTTTAGTGGGCAAACAAACTATTAATATAAAATCAGGTCAAAGACAAAAACCAACACTCTTGAATAAGGACATTGAACTTACAAAAAGACTTAAAAATCCAAAGCAAAAAGATAAAGCTTTTAAGGATTTGCTTGATCTGTATCAAGAGCGACTCTATTGGCATATCCGGAAAATAGTACTTACGCATGACAACGCGAATGATGTGCTTCAAAACACATTTATAAGAGTTTATAAAGGCATTCAAAATTTTAAAGAAAAAAGTACTCTTACATACCTGGATGTATCAGAATAGCCTATAACGAATCCATTCGATTTTTAGAAAAAAATAAAATAAATACATCCATTATCTATGGAGCAAGACAATAACTCATATATCAAAAATTTAACACAGGATGTCTATTTTAATGGTGACGAACTACAATTGAAATTACATGAGATCATTTCCAAATTATCGGAAAAGCAACAACGTGTATTCCAAATGAAATACTTTGATGATTTGAGTTTCCGCGAAATATCAGAAATTATTGAATATTAGTGAAAATACCTTAAAATCATCTTACTATAGTGTTGTAAAAACAATTGAAGAAAAAATACTGGCAGTAATGCTAAACAAACTATTTAAAAATATAAGGTCTAACAATACTATGAAAACAGAATAAAATAATGAAAAATTCAGAATCAAAATCATCTAAAAGATAATATCCAAAAAGAGCTTCACAAAGATAAGGTTAGGAATGGATGTTCCAGATGACTTCTTTAAAAAGTCCAAGGAAGATATCCTGAATAAAGTTACAAAAGACGAACAACCAAAACAAACGGTGTTCTGGTTAAAACCAATGTTTGCATATCCAATTGCAGCTGCATTGGTTTTGCTAATTGCCATTACTTTTTGGATTGCAAAATAATGACATAGATATAAATGATAAGATTACCAATACTGAAGATATGGAATTCTTGAATTCAGATTTAATCTCAGGATGATTTTTTAGTATCCTCTCTACTTGTAGAAGATGCAGATATGGATGAATTTATGGATGAATTCATCTTAAATGAAATTGTTGTTGAAGCAGAATTATCTGAACAACAATTAGAAAATATATTTATTAACTCTCTTTTTGTAGAAGACTCATTAATAAATAGTTACATAGATAAAAACCTGATTGAAAATGTAGTTTTATAAAATTTAAAACAAACTATTTTAAACTTTTAGGTTCTAAGAATTAAACGACATAACAACATAAAAATTTTAAGTCATGAAAACAACAGTAAAAACTTTAATCGCACTTTTCAGTTTTGTAATGCTTTTAACTTCAAGTAGTTTTCTTTTTGCTCAAGAAACTGATTATGGTCCAATCATGAATCAGTTATCTACTCAACAACAAGAAATGCTACAAACGCAACGTCAATTGATGTTACAAAACCGTGAACAACTTCGAGCATCGTTAACAGATGAACAATTAGCAATTATGCAAGACCAAACTCAAACAAGAGAACAAATGAGATTACGTTTAAGAGAATCTTTCTCTGATGAGCAAAACCAATTGGTTCAAAACCAAGAAGGTCAATTACGTCAAGTAAGAAATCAATTCAGACAATCCTTAACTCAAGAGCAACGACAAATGTTACGAGAACGTGTGCAACAAAACAGACAAGCATCGAGACCAAGGTGAAATTAGAAATCAACAAGGTTTTGGAGGTGATGGTGAACGACCAAGAAATGGTCAAGGCTCTGGTGGTGGAAATGGAAATGGAAATGGTGGAGGTTAAAATCTAATTAAAAGATGAAAGCCCATCGTTACATATCCAACAAGGGATTATTAGCAGTTTGGTTGCTACTGTTTACAGTGGCAACCTCTGCTAATTTATATGCACAAGAGCCAGAAGAAGATGAAATTGATTTGCTTCTTGATGAATTATTCTTTAACGACCAGCAATTTATTGATGATATTTTAAACTCTTTTAATACCTATAATTTTATTTATTCCAACGTATCTTTTAACAGCAATACGTTTTTTTCCGGTCGTGATTCTGGAATCGATCAATTTAATATAGTTCCTCAAATATCCTATTACAGTTCTTCAGGATTTAACGTAAGTGTTTCTGGAATTTATTACGAAACCTTTAGTCCAAACTGGGATTATACCAATGTATCTGTGGGTTATTATAACACTATTGGAAAAGACAAACTATTCAATTATAATGCTGGATATACCAGATATTTTTATGCTGATGGTTGGGACACTTTTACAAACTCCTTAGATTTAAGTGTAGGATTACGAAACAAAAAACGAAACCTTGGTACAAAATTGGGAGTTTCCTACTTGTTTGGAACAGACCAATCCTTTCAAATTTCTTCTCGCAGCTATGCATATTTTACAATTGCAAAACAGAAGAAGTCTGTTATAAAATTCAGACCAAAACTTAATTTTCTTATTGCACAACAAACCATTGCTTTAGAGCAATTAAATAACTCAAGGAGATCAAACCATTACAGAATTTGTTTATAACGATATTTTCGATTTATTGAACACACAAATAAACTTACCACTTACATTATCCACCAAATCCTGGGATTTTGAATTGGGATATAATATTAACTTTCCTTCTGCTGTTGAATCAGAATCCGATTTAAAAACAACCAGTTTTTTTAATTTTTCTATTGGTTATTTAATTGATCTTAATTAGAATTATTCTTTTAGAAATAAATTGTAATTTCCAATTATGAAATTCCTCACATTTATAACAGCCTTGATAATGATAAGTTTTAATTCATTACAAGGCCAAGAAGCTTTACTCATCAATACCTATAACAGACCTTCAACAGTCTTTAGATGGAACCTGGAATTATATTGTTGATCCATATGAAAACGGATTTTACAATTACAGATATGAACCTTTTGAAGATCAAGATCATCCGGCAGAAAGGTGCTTTTTTTCTTAACTCTAAACCGAAGAATAAATCAGATTTATTAGAATATGATTTTGATAAATCTGATATTATTTCAGTTCCCGGTGATTGGAATTCTCAAAAAGAAAATCTATTTTACTACGAAGGAACAGTCTGGTATAAAAAGTCTTTTGATTATAGAAAAAAAGAAGAGTCAAATCGAGTGTTTCTGTATTTTGGAGCTATAAATTATCAAACCGATGTATATTTAAATGGAAAAAAATTAGGCAAACATATTGGTGGATTTACACCTTTTAATTTTGAAATTACTCATCTTTTAAAAGACCTTGAAAATCATTTAATTGTTAAGGTTGATAATAAACGAAAAAAAGATGCTGTACCAACTTTAAATACGGATTGGTGGAATTATGGTGGTATTACCAGAAGTGTAAAATTGATAGAAACCAGTGCTGATTTTATTCAGGATTATTTTATTCAATTGGATCCAGAGGACAAAAATCTAATAACAGGTCGAATAGTTTTAAATGGTTCTAACATTGCTAATAAAGAGGTTCTAATTAAAATCCCAGAACTCGAGATTAAAAAAAATTGATAGTTGAATGACAGTATTGGAATGGTTATCTTTAAAATTTCATCAAAAAATATTGAATACTGGTCAACAGAAAATCCTAAATTATATAACGTATAATTAAAACTAGAGCAAGATGAAGTTGAAGATCAAATTGGATTTCGAACAATAAAAACAAATGGAAACACATATTACTAAATGACAAACCTATTTTTTTAAAGGAATATCAATTCATGAAGAAAGTCCGATTAACGGTGGTCGAGCACATTCATATGAGGATGCAACAATTGCTGAAATGGGCAAAAGAGTTGGGTTGTAATTATGTAAGATTAGCTCATTATCCGCATAATGAACACATGGTTCGTCTTGCAGATAAAATGGGAATATTGGTTTGGGAAGAAATTCCTGTATATTGGACATATCTTGGGAAAATGAAGAAACTTATCAAAATGCCGAAAACCAATTATCTGAAGTATTAAACAGAGATAAAAACAGAGCATCTGTAATAATTTGGTCCATGGCCAATGAAACACCAACAAGTGAATCTAAGAAATCATTTTTAACAAATTAGCAAGTTTGACAAGGAAAATAGATTCAACACACGACTGATAAGTGCAGCTTTAGAACAAAGTAATTATCAATGGTAATCCATTTGTCAGAACCATTAATGATCCATTTGCAGAAGTTGTGGATATTCTAAGTTTCAATCAATATATAGGATGGTATGATGGTTTACCAGAAAAATGTAGTAAAATTACATGGAAAATTGATCAAAATAAACCAGTGCTGATTTCTGAATTTGGTGCAGGAGCAAAATATGGTTTTCATGGAGATAAGTTAACAAGATGGACAGAAGAATATCAAGAGTATCTATATGAAGAAACCTTAAAAATGATTGATAAAATTGACCAATTACAAGGGTTTTCGCCTTGGATTTTGGTGGATTTTAGATCTCCACGAAGATCTTTACCCGAAATTCAAGATGGTTGGAATAGAAAAGGACTTATTTCTGAAGATGGTAAAAAGAAAAAAGCCTTTTACGTATTAAAAAATTACTACGACAACAAAGAATAGCAGCTATCCATTCTGCTGTCTATTTTCGGTAAGTTTTTATTAATTTATATATAGGTTAATTCGTTGATTTAAATAACGAATAATTCGTTGATTTTGTAAGATAAAACCATTAACTTCGTATACGATTCATTTCAATGAAATCATGGTTAATTAAGAACCATTAGAAAGCAATAATTTTATATTGTAACTGCTTAAAGTACCGGTTAATGAGATGTTCCCAGACACTCGAATTATTTGATCAAAATAGTGTAACCGGACTACCTTTGTCTTCTTCAGAAAAGTTAATAACAAGTTTTATTCAATTAAATAAGAAATTTTCATGAAAATCACTTTTAAAAATCGATGGTTAGTGATAGTTGGTGGAATATTAATCCAACTATGTTTAGGTATTATTTACGCATGGTCTGTTTTTACAGTGCCTTTAACTAAAACATTAGAAGAAGGTGGCAAAGGCTTTACAGCATCTCAATCAGCCTGGATATTTTCAATTGGGCTGTTCACATTTTCTGTTTTTATGATCGTCTCAGGACGACTCATGAAACGAAATGTTTCAACCAAAAAACTGGCGGCTTTTGGAGGCCTATTACTCGGTCTTGGATATGTGATAGCAGGATATTCTGGAGGTAGTTTTTTAAGTCTTCTTCTTTCCATAGGAATTCTTGGAGGTGCTGGTATTGGTTTAGCATATGCTGTTCCTTTAAAAATAGGGATTAGTTGGTATCCCGATAAGGTAGGATTAGTTTCAGGATTAGCCGTAGCAGGATTTGGATTTGGAGCCACGTTTTGGATAAAAGCCGCAGGAGCATGGTTTGGCGGTGGACTGTTACATAATTTTTCAATCTTCAATTTGCCAGGCTTGGAAAGTACATTTGTACTTTATGGAATTATCCTGATAGTTCTGGTAGTTCTGGGTTCCTTAGTTATGAAATTACCACCTGAAGATTATATACCAGATGGATGGAATCCGAAAACGGATGCCTTAAATCCTGATTTAGAGTCGGTTGATGTTCATAGTTCCGAAATGCTTCGCACACCTCAATTCAGGTTGTTATTTACCATGTTTTTACTTTCTGCCTTTGCTGGACTTATGGTAATATATTGTATTAAATTATTTGGCATTGATGCGCTTTCTGCAAAAAGTGTTGCTCAGGCTTCAGTTACTGCAGGCACTGCAATGGCTGTCTATGCCATTTTAAATGGTTTAGGGAGGATCATGTACGGGAAGTGGTCAGATATTATGGGAAGGAAAAAAACATTACGCATAATGATGCTGTCTCAGGCCATAATGATGGCAGCATTTTTCTGGTTAGGTCAGTCGGCTCTTGGTTTAATAATAGGAGCTGGAATAATAGGATTAAATTTTGGAGGCAACTTTGCTCTTTTTCCTGCTGCAACAGCAGTATATTTTGGAAAAAAGAATATAGGAGAGAATTACGGTTGGGTTTTTCTCGCCTATGGCTTTGCAGGGATATTAGGACCCTTGTTGGCTGGTGCTGTAAAAGATATGTCGGGAAGTGCAACTGGAATTGATTTTTGGCTTATTCCATTTTTTGCGGCTTCCGGAGCTTGCTTAATTGCCATGGCATTAACTTTCTTTTTAAATGTTCCTGGTCAAAAGAAGGCATAATCGATTAAGTTATTATAAAACCGTATTTAAGTTATAGTTTTATAAGTGTATATTTTTTTAATTAAAGTATTCTATGCGTAAATGCCTTGAATGTTAAAAAAAGAGTTAACAACTATTTATCTTTACTTTTATCTACTTTCAACTAATTGTTAAATTCGGCATAAGTCTTACTAACTAAGAACTTTTAAACATGACAGATAAAAAAACATCGAAAAAGATCACTAATGTAGAAACTGATGACATCTCAACTTCATCTAACGATGGTCGGGTTTTCACTCCATCAGAAGAGAATGCTAAAAAAGCAAAAATGAATCGAATAATATCTGCTATCCTTTGGGCGGCAGGAATTGGAATTGAAATTTTTGCTATCATCAAACTTAAAGAAGTGCCAATTAATATGACATTGTTGATCGTTTTAATTGTAGCTATTCTAATTCTGGTAGTTATTGCGAATGTTCTTTGGAAAAAAGCCAATCGCCTCGACCCTGCTTCAGAGAAAAATAAAACTAAATTCTTTATTCAGAATCAGTTAGGATTAATAATTAGCGTTCTTGCGTTTTTACCTCTAGTCATTCTTATATTAAAAAATAAAAATTTAAGTGGTAAGCAAAAAGGAATTTTGGGTGCAGTCGCCGGAGTTGCGTTAGTGATAGCCGGAATGACTGGTACTGAATTTAATCCGGTTTCGCAAGAGCAATATGCAGAACAAACTGCACAAGTCGAAACCCTTAATAATGGAGTTAATAATGTGTATTGGACAAAATCTGGTAAAAGCTATCATCTATATCAGGATTGCTCTTATATAAATACCGACAGAACAACTGAAATATTTCAAGGGAAAGTTGCGAGTGCAAGAGAATTAAAAAACATTACAGACCTTTGCGATCGTTGTGCTAATAGAGCCAAAAAATTAAAGGGCATAGAATAAAAATAAACTAAAAATGGGTTATTCTAAATAGCCCATTTTTTTCATCCAATCGTCGTTAAACATTTTACCCACATATCGACTTCCATGATCGTGAAATAATACCACCACCACATCGTCTTTTGTAAAGTGTTTCTGTAGCTGTAAAACACCTTTTATTGCAGAACCAGCAGAGTTACCTAAGAACATGCCTTCCTCTTTAGCAAGACGTTGTGTATACACAGCGCCATCTTTATCCGTTACTTTTGTAAATCCATCGATTATACTGAAATCAACATTTTTAGGTAAGATGTCCTCACCTATTCCTTCAGTGACATAAGGATAGATTTCTTTCTCATCAAAAATTCCGGTTTCGTGGTATTTTTTAAATACAGTTCCATAGGTATCAACTCCCCAAATTTTAATTTCTGGATTTTGTTCTTTTAAATATTTTCCAACACCTGAAATAGTTCCTCCAGTTCCTACTCCAACTACAAAATGAGTTATTTTTCCATCTGTTTGTTTCCAAATCTCTGGTCCGGTACTTTCATAATGTGCTTTGGTATTACTTAAATTATCGTATTGATTAACATACCAGGAATTTGGAGTTTCTTCCGCTAATCGTCTGGACACAGAATAGTAACTACGTGGATCATCAGGCTCAACATCAGTTGGGCAAACGACAACTTCAGCTCCAACTGCTTTTAAGATATCCATCTTTTCTTTGGATTGCTTATCGGCCAATACAAATACACATTTATATCCTTTAACTATCGCTGCCAAGGCTAATCCCATTCCTGTATTTCCAGAAGTGCCTTCAATTATGGTGCCTCCTGGTTTTAAGAAAACCAGCCTTCTCGGCATCTTCAATCATTTTAAGAGCCATTCTATCTTTAACTGAATTTCCGGGATTAAATGGTTCGTACTTAGCTAATACCAAACATGGTAAATCTTTAGTAAGATTATTAATTTTTACTAAAGGTGTATTCCCAATTGTTCCCAATATATTTTCTGCGTATTCCATAGTTTTTTTACTGCGCAAAAATAGTTAAAAGTTTGGTTAATTAATGTGGTTATTCAAACCGAATCGCCTTAACTGGTGAGATCTTGGTAATAATGTATGATGGAACCAACAGCATTAACAAGCATAATATAAAGGTCCCAATGTTTAATGCAACAACATATCCTAAACTTAAATAAACTGGTGCTTCGGAAACATAATATACACTTGGGTCCAATGGAAACAATCCTAAATACTTTTGAGCAAATAATATTCCTAATCCAATTATATTTCCCCAGAAAAGCCCTAAAACTATTAGATAAGTCGCATTATATAAAAACACCTTTCTGATGCTCCAGTTATTACTCCCAAGTGCTTTCAAAATGCCTATCATTTGGGTACGTTCCAATATAAGAACTAACAAGGCAGTTATCATATTAATTCCAGCTACAAGTATCATGATTCCAATTATCCCATAAATGTTCTTATCAAAAATTCCTATCCACTCAAAAATAGCTGCATGTTTTTGCCTTACAGTAGTCGAATCTAAAGTTGATGGTATGGCATGATAAATCTCCAATCCTTTTTCTTCCAGCTCATCAAATTCATCAATAAATACTTCAAAATTTCCAACCTGGTCCGCTTCCCACTTATTTAAACGTTGAATATGTCTTATATCACCTATAATAAAAGTTTTATCTAAGTCCTGCATCCCGGAATTGAATATTCCCTTTACTCGATATGTTATAATACTTGGTGGTTTATTAACATCATTTTTTACAAAAAATGTATTGAATTTATCACCTACTTTAAATCCTAATCTGTTCGCTAAATATTCTGATATGAGAATCTCCTCATTTCGTTCTTGTGAGAAATCCGGTAATTCTCCTCTGATTAAATATTCTTTAAAATAATCCCATTTATAATCTGCTCCAACTCCTTTTAAAATGATTCCTTCAAAATCAGTTTCAGTTCTTATTACACCAAATTTTGTTGCTATTCCCTGGATATGTGAAACACCTTCAACCGAATTAAATTCCGGATAAAATTCTTGCTTATTAGAAATGGGAATAAACGACTCTTCAGAATTATTACTGTCGAATTGCGAAATTCTAACATGGCCATTAAAAGAAACAATCTTTTCTCTAATCTTTTGCTGAAGTCCCAATCCTGTCGCAATAGCAATCATCATTACAACAATACCTATAGCAATTGCAGCAATGCCAATTTTTATTATTGGAGCCGATATACTACTTTTATACGACTTACTACCAATAATGCGTTTTGCTAAAAAATACTCGTAGTTCAAACTTTGCTTATGCTTAAATATTTTCTCAAAAATACAGTTTTATTCCCGATAATTATCGGGATTGTTTTCTTATTGATTTCATGTGGAACTAATTCGAAACAAGATCAAATAAAAAGCAATGAGATCCTGAAAAAAGTTCAGGATGACAAAAATGTTATAGTTGGTGCAAATCAAACCTCGACTTACTTACCATTACTAAACGGAAAAAAAGTTGGGATTGTTGCAAATCAAACGTCCGTAATTTTCAATTCTGAAGGCTATACACATATAGTAGATTCTTTAGTATCATTACAGGTGAATATCACCCAAGTATTTGCTCCAGAACACGGTTTTCGTGGTAAAGCTGATGCCGGAGAAAAAGTGGTTGATGGATTTGACATCAAAACAGGAATCCCAATTATATCGCTTTATAGTGCAAACAAAAAACCTAAATTGGAACAAATATCAGAAACAAAAAAATATGAAAGTGATATTGAAAAAGGTGTTTATAAATTAGATATCATGGTTTTTGACTTACAGGATGTAGGTACGCGTTTTTACACCTACATTTCTACTTTACATTATGTGATGGAAGCTTGTGCAGAAGCGAACATTCCTTTGTTGATTTTAGATAGACCTAATCCCAATGGACACTATATTGATGGACCAGTTTTAGAACCAGAACATAAAAGTTTTGTTGGTATGCATCCTGTTCCTGTGGTTTATGGTATGACCATTGGTGAATATGCACAAATGATTAATGGTGAAAAGTGGTTAATGAATAGTGTGATTTGCGATATTACGGTTATTCCTGTTAAAAATTATACACATCAAACGGCTTATAGTTTGCCAATAAAACCGAGCCCGAATTTACCAAATGATGTAGCCATCAACCTGTATCCGAGTTTATGCTTTTTTGAAGGGACCAACGTAAGTGCAGGACGAGGCACTGATAAACAATTTCAAGTATTCGGAAGTCCCTATTTAAATACCGATATATTTCCTTACACTTATAAATTTACACCACAACCTAATGAAGGTGCTAAATATCCAAAACATCAAGATAAATTATGTTATGGAATGGATTTAAGCCAAACAAAACGTTTGAATCGCTTAGACTTAAATTATCTAATTGAAGCTTATCAAGCTACAGAAAATAAAGATGAATTCTTTAATGCCTTTTTTACCAAATTAGCTGGTACAACAAAATTACAAGAGCAGATTGAGCTAAGACATACTGCATATGAATTAAAGAAAAATTGGGTTCAAGACTTGCAGGATTATGATGAGATGAGGCAACAATATTTAATCTATGAGTAATTTGTCATTGTGAACGTAGTGAAGAATCTCATTTTAACGGATTCTTCGTTTCACTCAGAATGACAGTTAGTTCTTAAGCAAATCTATCAACCTGTCAGGATAGTCTGTAATAATTCCATCAACCTGAAAATCTATCATTAGTTTCATTTCCTTAACTGAGTTTACTGTCCAGGGTATAACTAAATAATCTTCGTTCTGATAATTATCAACCATTTCCTTTTTTAAAAGCTTAAAATATGGACTAATGATCTCAGGCTTAAAACTTAATTTTTTTAATTTTTCTGGAATATCTTCGTTTTCATCAACCAATAAAGCTACTTTCATGTTCGGTGATTGTACTTTGATTTCTTCTAAAATTCTCAGATCAAAACTTTGTAAGTTGGTTTTCTTAAATACACTATTTTTATTGACAACCTCTAATACCAGTTGCACAAATTCTTTCGGATATGGTGTAAATACCTCATCGTATTCTGGTTCAGTCTTTAGCTCAATATTAAATTTGATTTCAGGATTTATTTCTATGGCAACTTTAATTACCTCATCTAAAGAAGGCTTGTGAGTCTTCATTTTCTTTTGGTCAGGAAATCTTGGATGATATTTTGATCCGCAATCAAATTTTTTGATACTATCAAAGGGCATTTTATAAAGATTGTACTTTTGCTTATCTGATACTTTGATCTCATTTCCATTAGCATCTAAACAAATCGTTGGATTCATAAAAGGTTCATGTGAAACAACAACAAAATTATCTTTTGAAACAACCACATCCAACTCCAATGTATGAACTCCTATTTCAACGGCTTTTTTAAAAGCTTCAATGGAATTTTCAGGATATAATCCTCGACATCCTCTGTGTCCCTGAATGTCTAATGTTTTGGTATGATTGCAATTCATAAGAAGTAATAATAAAAAAAGAGTTGATAGATTCTTTAATCTATTTCGCATGAGATTTGTAATTAGTTGTCTTCAGGAATTATAGTAGGTTTTTGATATGACTGGAATGGCTGTTTTAATAACTCCATTACCTGTCCATTCTTAACCTCATCAGGAAAAACATCTACTCCATATACCAAATCTTCTCTGTCCATTTTCTTGTAGGTTCCTAAAAGTCTGTCCCATACAGAGAATATATTTCCATAATTAGAATCCGTATATGGAAGCCTGTAATGATGATGAATTTTATGCATATCAGGGGAAACTAAAAAAAAGCTTAATAAATAATCCACCTTTTTTGGTAATTTAATATTTGCATGTGTAAACTGTGTAGCCACTAATGATAAGGATTGATATAACATGATTATAGCAATTGGAGTTCCAACTGCAAACACTCCAAATAAAGTGAATGCAAATCTAATTAAACTCTCAATAGGATGATGTCTATTGGCAGTGGTCGTGTCTACCTTATGATCTGTATGATGTACTAAATGAATCATCCAAAGTGGTTTTACGTTGTGCTCGACATAATGTGCCAAATAAGCTCCAAAAAAATCCAACAAAAACACACCTAAGAATCCGTACAACCATAACGACATTTCAGGTAACCAGTTAATGATCCCAAAGTTATTTGCTTTTACCCAGTCTGCAGATTTCAATAATAGAAAAGCTAATCCAAAATTTATAATGATGGTTGTTAACGTAAAAAAGAAATTAGGAACTGCATGTTTCCATTTCTTGTAATCGAATTTAAAAAGTGGTACTGCACCTTCTAAGATCCAAAACAAGGTTATTCCACCAACAAGAATTATACTTCTATGAAGGGATGGAATGGTTTCGAAATAGTTAAGAATGGTTTCCACTCTTATTAATTATTATTTATTAAATATTTTACTTTTTTCAAGTCGGCTAAAGATACTTCATTTTGCCAAATCATTGCACTATCAATATCGTTTACTAATCGATTTGATGCGAAATGCAGAAAAGCAAGCAAGGATAAATTTGAATCCTCTACCTTGGCTGGATCAAATCGTTTTAGCTTTCTTAAAGCTTTGTTTGGATTATTTAAAATAATAGTTTTTTTAATTTTTAAAAGTTTAATTTTCTCTTTAACCAAGAATTGTTTTTCAGGAGTTTCATTTTGAAGTTTCTCATTGGCTTCTTTCATATAAATATCTGATAAATCTGTCAATTCCTTTTTAATGGATTTATTGGCAAAAATTGCATAGTCCAAATACCTTAATGCAAGCCTGAACGAAGAATTAAAACTATTATCCACAGAATAGTTTTTCAATTCGTTCTTTAAAAAAGACGTATTTAAAGCATATTTTTCCAATATGGAAGCAAAATTCATGTCCTCAAATTCATTCTCATTGAAACTCGAATTTAAAATATTCCCATTTGGATCCATTATTTTTACGTGATTATCATTGAATTTATACATATAATCAAGACTTCTTTTACCATCAATTTCACCTAGCAGATCTCTGTATGTATATTCCGGAATAACCAATGGAACAAAATATTTCCATATCAGTCGGCTGTGACTTTCCTTAGCAGCTAAATCAGATATGGGATACATGTTGTTATTGATTATTATTGGCGTACGAGACCTGAACATGGCATCTTCCCAAACTGCAAAAATCATTTTATCCTGCATTAAAGCCAGTTTTTTTGCAACTTCCATGGAAGTTAACCATTCCTGAGAATGCAATGCGTAAATTGGAAATATTGAAATAAGTATAACAGAAATCAACTTTTTCATTGCTAGCACAATTTTTTAATGTTAGATTAATCAAAAAAAAATTCGATTACAAGTACATTAATTAAAATTTAACAGATTTCTTCAGTTTTTCAATAATGTTTAAAGCAGAAGGACAAATAGGCAAATTCTTTAGGGATAAATCAGAAATCTGCTGAAACTTATTTCAGTTGGTATGAGGGAATTCTCTGGAAGCTTTTACGTGAATCTGGTAAATCGAACAATTAATCACTGTTCCTAATAGATTATACGGAACGGTTTGCAGAACAAGGTTATTGTATTCACCAACTCTTTAAAATTGCCTTATAAATTGTTGTTAATTATCAATTTAGATTTTTTCAAATCTACAATAGAAACTTTATTTTTCCATAAAGCGGCATTTTTTTCATCTTTCAATAATTCAAATGCCGTATAGTGCAAGAAATTAAATAATAACTGATTTGTTTGATGAATTTCTGAATCATTCATTTTTCTTAATTGCCTGATCACTTTCTTTGGTTTATTTAAATATAATGACTGTTTAATTCTTAATAATTCAATTGCTTGAGCAGAAATCATCTTATTTTTTGAATCATCAGATTCTATAAGACTATTTGCTTCATCCAAGTAAATATTTGACAGTTCAATGATTTCAGATCTAATATTCTTATCAGTAAAACTCGAAAAATCAATGTATTTTGAAGCGAGATAATAGGATGTCATAAAATTTTTCTCTGTTGAATAAGATATTAAATTTGGTTTTAAAAAAGAAGTATTTAAGGAATACTCGGTAATAAACGAGGAAATATTTAGCAACTTATTATTTCCATTATTCATATTTGTATTAATGATATTACCATTTACATCCATAATTTTAATGCTGTCATCATTAAATTTTAGAATATAACTTTCTTTTCTTTTCCCTTTTACTTCATTAAATAAATCCGGATAACTTGACTCATTGATTATTACAGGAACAAAATACTCCCAAATAAGCTCATTCAAACTTTCATTACTGAATAAATTCACAATTATTAGATTCCCTTTGTTATCATATACTAAGACTGGGTATGCATCTAAAGTTACATCTTCCCACACTGCAAATATCATCTTGTTTTGAATTAATGCCAACCTTTTAGCAATATCCAAAGATGTCATCCATTCTTGTGCTTGAGAAAATCCATTAATGGAAATAGAAAACAATAATAAAAGAAATGCTTTTTTCATAATAATTTGAACAACAATTGGTAAAACATCATCAAAAATTAATCCGCTTTTTCATCTCCTCCACAATATTAAAGGCAGCTGGACAAATAGTAATATTTTTTAAAGTCAGATTTGATATCTGTTGAAACTTTTTCCTATCAGTATGTGGAAATTCTCTGCAAGCTTTTGGTCTTATTTCATAGATCGAACAATAATTATCTGTTCCTAAAAAGGTACAAGGCACATTTTGCAAGACATAATCGTTTTCTTCATCTATCCTTAAATATTGTTCTATAAACTGTTGTGGTTTTAGCCTAAAATATTTAGAAATCCTTTGTATATCCTTTTCTGTAAATAATGGACCAGTAGTTTTGCAACAATTGCCACACTCTAAACAATCAGTACGCTTAAATTCTTCTACATGTAAATCCTGCATTAAATAATCCAATTGTTTTGGAGGTTTATTTTTTAGCTTGGTAAAGAATACTTTGTTTTCCTTATTCTTATCTTTGGCAAGCTTTGGCAGATTAATTATAATGTCTCGCATTCTGTAAAAATAGATAAAAATGAAAGACCTTTTTGGACAAGCACTTTTAGACTATCAAAATAATAATTATTCTGAAGACATAATCACTTCTACCAGTATTTCTGATGCAGATGTTTTACCAATTCCATATCTATTCAGAAGTTATTCTGAAATGCCAAAAATTGAACAAAAAGCTTTAGACTTGTCTTTTGGAAAAGTACTAGACATAGGATGTGGAGCAGGAAGTCATAGTTTGTATTTACAAAACAAAAAAGGCCTGCAGGTTAAGGCAATTGATATATCTGGAGGAGCTATTGAAGTTTGTAAGAAACGAGAAATTAAAAATGCTTATGTCTTAGATGTTTTAAATGAAACCGAACAATTCGATACTATTTTATTGTTGATGAATGGAACTGGAGTTTTTCAAAAGCTTGATCAAGTCACAAAGTACCTGATGCACCTAAAAAGTCTTTTAAAACAAAACGGACAGATCTTGATTGACTCGAGTGACATTATTTACATGTACGATCCCGATAGCTATCGGGATGAGGATGGAGGTTATTGGTTTAATGAAAATGCAAATTATTATGGTGAGTTAGAATACTACGTTAAATACAAGGGCAAAAAAGAAGAGCCTTTTAACATGTTATATTTAGACTTTAAATTACTAAAAAATGCCTGTATGGCTCTTAATTTAAAATGCGAAATGATCGCTGAAGGCGAGCATTATGATTATTTAGCAAAATTATATATATAACTATTTACTCTTGTAAATTATACCCTTTTTCGGATAGTTTAGCGAGCACATTTTTATAAAGATCAGCACTCCAGATTTCTGTTATTTGCATCATTGAAGCATTCATGGAATCCTGGGAGCCTACAATTTTTTGTCCTGTTTCACTTTTGTAAAACTCACTTAATAACACCTTATCACCTTCATTCAACTCTGTTTGACTATTAATCATTTTTTTTCCTGCAGTTGTACCATAAAGAGTATTCATATTTTTTACATCCTGATGTGTGAAATGACCTCTATAAGCAGAAACAACCATTTGACCTAACTCATCTAATGTATTAGGTTTAATAGCTTCCAATTCGGCCCAAACCTCATCTGCAACTTTTTGATCTGCAAATTGAGTTTTTAAATGTGTAAACATCGAATCAACTACACCATCGTAATAATTATAGGTGCCATTATTCTTTAAGCACAATTTTACATCTTCACTATATTCATCTACCACCACATTTTCTTGGGCAAACGACACTGATGTTACTAATAATGCTAAAAAGAAGGTAAGTATATGCTTCATAATTTGTTTTTTCAAATGTAAGATTTTTTCTGAATTACAACTTACAATTACTGTGCCACACCATCTACAAAGGTTTGTAACACTTTTATATTTGGAATTTCGTTAACCGGAACTTCCATAATATTCTTATCTAAAATAATGAAATCAGCAAATTTACCAGCTTCGATACTGCCTTTTTCATGTTCTTCAAAATTAGAATGAGCTGCCCAAATAGTCATTCCTTTTAAGGTTTCTTCTCTGGTTAATGCATTTTCCATCTGAAATCCATTTTCTGGATATTGCTTTAGATCTTGTCTTGCAACTGCAGCATAAAAAGTGTAAAACGGACTTACATGCTCAACAGGAAAATCGGTTCCAAGAACAATTGTTCCAGATTTATTCAACAGATCCTTATAGGCATAAGCACCTTTTATCCTATCACCTAAACGTTCATCTGCCCAATACATATCACTTGTTGCATGTGTTGGTTGCACAGAAGGAATGATATTCTCATTCGCGAAATAATCAAAATCATTATCTGTAATCACTTGAGCATGTTCTACTTTCCAACGTCTGTCTTTTTGATCTTTAAGTACATTTTCATATGCTTTTAATACTACCAAATTGGCAGAATCTCCAATGGCATGTGTATTCATTTGATAATCTGAATTTGCAATTCGCTTTGCTAATGCATCAATATTCATCAGGATGTGTAACCATAGCTCCGAAATGATTGTGCTTATCTGAATACTCTTGTTTTAAAGTTGCGCCTCTAGAGCCTAAAGCGCCATCGGCATAAACCTTAACCGATTGTACATTGAGCCTGTCAGTTTTTATATTTCCTTTTGGTAAGTAGTAATCCAAGTTTTCTTGTTTATTAGCAACCATGGCGTACACTCGCATTTGCAAGTCTCCAGTTTGATGTAAGCTATCTATTAACTGTATAACATCTTTGTCCAAACCAGCATCGTTAACTGTCGTTAAACCGAATATAAAACAAATGTCCTGAGCATCTTTTAATGCCTGAATTTTTGTTTTGGTTGATGGCTTCGGAATTATAGAATCTATTAATTCCATTGGTCTGTCTACTAAAATTCCTGTTAATTTATTATCAACCTTTTCAATTTCCCCTCCTTCAATTTTTGTATTAGTCGTTATTTGAGCCAAATCCAACGCATTTTGATTTGCCAAATAGGCGTGACCATCTACCCTTTCGATTACAACAGGTATGTCTGGAAAAATTACATCCAACCTTTCCTTTGTTGGAAATTCCTTGATTTCCCAATCGTTTTGATCCCAACCGCGACCCCTTAAAAAATTGGTTTGTTTTTCTTTCTGAAATGTTTGTAAGCGTGCTATAACTTCATCGAAGCTTTCTGTTCCAACCAAATCAACAATTTGTTGATTTAGGCCTAAACCATAAAAATGGCAATGAGCATCTATAAAACCAGGAACAATGGTTTGTCCTTTGGCATCTATCATTGCGTCTGATGTATATTTATTTTGAATAGTTTCTGATGTTCCAACTTCTACAAATGTGCCATATTTTATGGCTACTGCTTCAGCTTTATTGAATTCAGCATCAACCGTATAGATATTTGCATTATAAACTATTAAGTCTACTTTTTCTGGACTTTTACAAGAGGTGAAAACTATTAGAGCTATTAAGATTAATTTTTTCATAAACACAAAATTAAGAAAAGCGTTCAATGTATGAACGCTTTTTTTAATTAATGGATTCCGAATCAATTGTGGAATGACAAAGTCATTAAACGTTTTTACCATTCATCGTAGTGAATCATATTTTCATCATATCTGTAATCCTCTCCTAAGTCTTCAGCAGGCACTCCAATAGGAAAAATAGCAAAAGGTTTCAAGTGTTCAGGTATTTTGATAATCTTTTTTAGCTCGTCCAAACGAGATTTGACAGACCATAGGGCAATCCAAACAGTTCCAAGTCCCAAGTCATGTACTGCCAATTGAAGGTTCTGTGCAGCACAAGAACAATCTTGAGGATAGAATCCTGGGAAACCCTCTTTACTCGGATCAGATACAATTAATATTGCTAGCTGTGCTTTTTTAAACATTACATTTCCTTCATCCATTTTATCCGCGATCGCATTTAATTTTTGTCTGTCTCTAATAACTACAAAATGCCACGGGCGACCATCGCCAGAGCTGGGTGCTTGCATAGCACATTCCAATAATACTTTTATTTGATTATCAGTAACAGGTTCGTTTTTGAATTTACGAATGCTCCTCCTGCTCATTAATGCTTTTATTGTATTCATGTTCGGGTTTTATCAAATGATCAATTTACTTTTTCTCGATACATTCTGATAAAAAAATCAGAATACTCGAACTGACGTAAATTTAAATGTAAAAATAAGAAAAGCGCTCAATTCCAAAGACTCGGAAGAACGCTTTTTGTGATTATTTAATGAGATCCTGAAACAACACTTCGACTGCGCTCAGTGTAACAGTTCAGGATGACACAATGTGTCAAAAATCAAATTTATAAGTTGCTCCAGCTAAAAACTGGATGCTTTGAACAGGAAAATTCAAATATCGCTGATAATCCTGATTGGCTATGTTATTGGCTTTTGCATAAACTGAAAACTGATAATTGATCTTATAACCTAAATGTGCATTGGCATCAAAATAACTATCTAAAGTAACTTGATTTGTGGTCATGTTTAGACCATCAATGATATTAGACTCATCCTTGCGCTCACCTAAATAAAATAAGTTAGCTCCCATAAACCAATGTTTATCAATTTGATAATCCATGAACAATGAACCTTTAAAATCAGGTAAATTCCAAGCCTCTTCTAAATCTGAATCATATTCAAAATATTCCGCTTTAATTCCTAAGGTGAAATTCCTGTTTACATCTACATTTAATTCTCCAAATAGGTTTAAAGTTTTGACATCGTCATAAACGACTCCAAAGGAATTACCATAGAAGTAATCTTCAGTGTCTATCGGATTGATATAGGCTAAGTTGTTTTTATAGAGTGCTTTGTCCTTTTCGTTGTAATAACTTCCTCTTAAATTATAACTCATACTATTCGACAATTTACCTTTTAAACCAACAAATCCATTGTATTGCTGACTGGTTGGCTGGATAAATAAGGTTGGTGATACAAAAGGATTTTCCTGAGCAAATCCATAATAAGAATTCTGAATGAAATCACCTCCAATTCCTCCATAAGCAATCAGAATGTCATCGACTAATCTGTAAGATGCCTTAATTTTAGGGTAGATATAGAATTTGTTCTTATCCGCTTCAGTATCATTAAAGTAATAAAAAGACGCTCCGAAGTCCACAGTAAGGTCTTTCTCCTTTATCTGATAACTTGGTGCAAAACCTAATTGAAAATTTCCATAATTCAACTCGTCCGAAGTTAAATAGTTTCTATCAAAACTACCTCCTAAATAATCAATTTTAAAGTCTGTAACTAACTCATGATCTCCTATCTCAAAATTAAAATTAGACCTGACAATTAACCGATTCTCACCTGAGCCTTGATCGTCACTAAAGCGTCTGAATAAAAAACTACCTTCATTTATTACGGCTGAATCGAAATTAATTTCTCCTCCAAAATGAGCAGTATTAAAAGCATGTTTAGGATCGATCGTATTTGCATCAGTCTGATCATAAACAGTCTGATCTAACCCATACCAATTATACGATTGACTTTGATAACCTGCCTCTACAATCCAGAAATAATCTTTTAAACTTTTTTTGTAATTGATGTTTATTTTTGAATCTGAAAAGGCATCATCCAATAATAAGTTTTCAATACCTCCTTGTGATGAATGGTGATTGATATAACCACCAACACTTTCTGATTGGCTAATTGCATGATTCAGGTATAATTCTCCCAATATCGTTGTGTAGGTTCCTACACCAACGGTTGCATAATTATCAAACAACTTTTCCTTTTCTGCCTTATCGACATCTGCCGCTTTACCCTTAGCTGGGGTGAAAGTTGATGCAACCGGAATAGAAAAAATATTGTACTTAACATCCTTTTTAGTGGATGTCTCTTCATCATCTAAAGTTGGAGTCTCCTTAACTTTAAATGCATCGGAAATAGTTGGAGTATATGGTTTAACTACGTTTACAACATCGGTATTAATGGTATCGTTTTCACGTTCCTGTGAAAAAGTAAAAGATACACTTAATGCAATGGTTAGTATAATTAAGTTTTTTAAATGATTTAGCATAACAAGCTTTTATTAAAATTTAATTGATGAAATTAATTTTCAGTTTGTACAGAAGAATTAGTTTTAGCTTCTTCAGCTTTTATTCTGTTCAATTCGGTTTGAGCCTCTGAAACGACATCGTCGAACTCAGCAAAATTATTGATGACACTTTCCAAAATATAAGTGGCTTGATAGGCATCGTCTAAAGCATAATAATTCTTTGCCATAACTATTAAACCTTTAGCTCCATAATATTTATAACCGGAATAGTCCTTTGCTAATTTTTGAACTTTAGTATTTGATGCCTTGTATTGACCATCTTTATTTTTAAAATAGGCATTGTAAAACAAGGCTTCAGCAGCTAAGGAACCTGTTGCAATTTTCTCGACTTCTGCGTATGCATTTCGAGCTTTATCTTCATCGTTAATTTTTATTGCAGTTCTTGCTATAAATACGTAGGCATCACTTCTAACCTTATTGTCTATATTATTGTTTTGAAGCACTTTTTCCGCATATTCTATTGTTTTATTAGAGTTCTCCATCTCAAAATAAGCTTTCATTAAGTTAGATTGTGCAAATACAATATTCTGCTGATGGTCTGCTTCGGTTTCCAATCTAAGTAAGTAAGGAATAGCTTCCCTCCACTTTTTCTGTTCCAATATAATTTGGTTTAATCGCGATAAAGCTTCTTCAGAAAATTCGTTTTGCGAAGCCTCAACCACATACTTGTAATGTGGTAGTGCCGTTTCTTTTAAATCTTTTTTATAATATAATTGTGCTATATAAAAATGAGCTTGCAAAGCATGTAATCCGTTAGGAAATTCGTTTAAATAACCATTGAATTGCTTGATTGCTTCATTGGTATTATTATCCAAATATTGCTTTTCGGCTGCTTGATACGTGGCATTGTCCAAATCGGCATCTGTAACTTCTACATAATCCAAGGTTTTTACCCAAGCTGCATATTCATTCACTCGTCCTAAATCAATATATATTAAACGTGCAGTAGCAACAGATTGAACAGCTTCTGGTGTTCCAGGATAATCGGTTGCCACTTTTTTAAACTTGGCTAACCCATCTTCGTTCTGATTTGAGTTATAATACATCAAGCCTTGACGTAACAACGCTTTTGGTACAAATGAACTCATTCTATACTCAGTATTCAAACGGTTGTACATTTGCATGGCTTTGTCATTCTGACTGGATTTTACATAGGAATTACCTAATTCATACATTGCGTCATCACGAAGTTTCGATTTTGGATATTCTGAGATAAAATTCTCTAAATCATTTATTTTTTTGGATGATTGCCCAATGTAACCATAGCTCATTGTTTTTTGGAAAAAGGCATAATCAACTTCCAATTGGTTTAAGTCAATTGCCTTTTCATAAGCTGAAATAGCTGCTGAATAATTACTCGAAACAAAATGTCCATCGCCTAAACGTAAATATGCATCATTCTCCCGATAGCTATCGGGACGTACTTTATCTTCTTTACGATTAGCTATAAATTGATTGAAATATTCAGTTGCTTTGGTGTAATTTTTTAACTTAAAATAAGTGTACGCCAAATTATAGTCTATGTTTTCAAACTCCTGAGAAGATTTTGCTCTTGAGCTACCCATAAACTCTTTAAAGCCAATTAGAGCATCGTCATAATTGGTAAGGTTATAATTGGTTTCAGCTTTCCAGAATGTAGCTCTTGTGGTATAATTTTCATCTCGAGGCTCATTGATTGATCTATCAAATAAATCACGAGCTTCCAGAAACTGCTGTTCGTTATATAATTCAATTCCTCTGTAAAATGCAACTTTTTGATAGGCAACTTTGTTTTCGAAACTGTTTTTACCTTTTAAAAGTTTTAAAGCTTCCTTGTAGTTTTTAGAAGTAATATAGGAATCAATTAACAAGGTTTCTATTTCCTCTTTGTAACTTGTGTTTGGATACTTTTTAAGATAACCGGAAAGGACTTGTGGAACTGATTGATATGGATTCCCAATCTCATAACTAATTTTGGCATAATTCAACCAGGCATCTTCCTGAATTTTTTCATCGAAATCCATTTCCGAAGCATTTCTGAAAGCATTTAAAGCTTCCTGCTTTTTATCAACATTTACATAGCTTTCTCCTAAATGATAATAAGCGTTTTGCGCTACACTATTGTTGCCATCGATTATTTTATTAAATTCTGAAATGGCCTTTTCGTAATCCTTTTGCTTATAATAGGCATATCCCAATTGGTAATAATCTGTGTTATTCCATTTACCTCGTTTTCCTTTATATTCAGTTAAAAATGGGATGGCTTCAGCATATTGCTTTAAGTTAAAGTAACTTTCTCCAATAATCTTGTTCAGTTCGGAAATCTCATTGTCATCACTATTTGGTAGTTGTTCTTTTGCCAACTCAATGGCTTTATCAAAATTTCCTAATTTAAAGTTTAAATCTGCTTGGTAATATGATAGTTTTTCTTTGTATTTATCTTCATCACTTACCTGTTCAAAATATTCATTGGCTTTATCGTAATCATCACCTTCATAAGCCATAAATCCGATGTAATACTTAGCTTGCGAACCATATTCTTGTGAATTTTCTACTCGACTTAAATATTTTTTAGCGTCTCTGTAATTTTTGGTAGCAAAGGATGCATAACCATAATTAAAATTATACTTTTCTCGCTCTTTTTTTGCCAAAGAATTTTCATCAACTTTATTGTACCATTTTCTGGAATTAGCAAATTTGTTGTTTTCAAAATAATAATCAGCCACATCTGTAAACGCTTTATTACGCTTTGTACTGGTTGGATATTTATCGACAAATCCTTGTACCAAGTCGTCAGCATTCGGTTGATTTAATCGTACAGCACAATTGGCGATATAATATGAACAATCCGACTGGATTACTTCGTCATCGGACTTAGCCCTAATTTGAGCAAACACTGATTGAGCTGCCAAATATTGACTATTATTATAAAGTGATAGCGCTTTTTGATAATCTACAAATTGGCTTGTATAAGTTGAAGATTGTTGTGCATAGGCACTATAATTGAGTAGACCTGTTAGTAAAACTAACAAGAGGAATTTTTTAGTCATGGATCAATACTTATTTATTACGAATCAAAATTAATTTAATCTAATTCCTATAACGAGTTAAAATGATTATAATTATACCTAACTTTTGAAAAGTAAAAAAAAATGATTCTTTTTTAATCTCATTTTAAATAATACTTTTACAACAATTTAAAGTTTACAAAATCAATATGTCCAATTCAGTTTTACAATTAAAAAATGCATCCATTTACCAAGGAAATAGTCTAATATTATCCGAAGTTAATGTTGATATAAATAAAGGTGAATTTGTTTATTTAATAGGTAAAACGGGATCAGGCAAAAGTAGTTTTATGAAAACACTTTATGGTGATTTGCATCTTACGGAAGGTGAAGGTTCTATTGTTGATTATAATTTAAGAACTTTAAAGGAAAAAGACATTCCTTTTTTAAGACGTAAATTAGGAATTGTATTTCAGGATTTTAAGCTATTACCAGATAGAACTGTTAATGAGAATTTATCTTTTGTACTAAAAGCAACGGGATGGAAGGATAAAAATGACATGAATGCGAAAATAGAGGACGTGTTGGATAAAGTAGGAATGAAAACAAGTGGATTTAAATTTCCGCATGAATTGTCGGGAGGCGAACAGCAACGTATAGCTATTGCCAGAGCTTTATTAAATGACCCTGAACTTATTTTAGCCGATGAACCTACAGGTAACTTAGATCCGCAAACGAGTGTTGAAGTTATGAAAGTTTTGTTGGAGATAAATAAGAATGGCAATACGATCCTTATGGCCACTCATGATTATGCCCTATTACTTAAATATCCTAGCAAAACTTTAAAATGTGATGAGAATAAAGTGTTTGAAGTGGTGCAGAGAAA
>CAVYHG010000005.1:0-104062 GCA_963768245.1 uncultured Flavobacteriaceae bacterium | reverse complement strand
AATGATGTAGTGAAGCGGTGAATGAGTGATTCGTAACTCGTAACTCGTAATCAGTTGCCATTCAGAGCCTTTCGTCAGGCTCAAGACAGGCTCCAGCAAAGAATCTCTGTGAATTAGTGAAACGGTGAAGTGGCAACAGAAACTCAATGTCACTTCGAGTGCCCTGAACTTGTTTCAGGGTGTATCGAGAAGGACTGGTTTGTTGAAAATTTACTTGTCTTCGATACGATCCGCCTCTGGCGAATCACTCTGACTGACGTAAATTTTCTTATTCATTATTCACGTTATTTTAGCTATTTGCTAATGATTTTAGATCCTTAATGGTTTTTGTTGGGTCAGAACTTTTAAATACAAAACTACCTGCGACCAGCACATCGGCTCCGGTTTGAGCCAGTTTTTGAGCATTTTTATCGGTAACTCCACCATCTATTTCAATTTGAGTGTGAAGCACCTTTTTTAGTAATAAGCGCTTTTAATTGCTCTACTTTTGAATAGGTATTCTCAATAAAACTTTGGCCTCCAAATCCCGGATTCACACTCATGAGCAATACCAGATCGATATCCTGAATCGTATCTTCCAGAACATTTACATTGGTATGTGGATTCAGTGAAACTCCTGCTTTCATACCTTCAGCTTTAATGGCCTGTAATGTTCGGTGCAAATGAGTACAGGCTTCATAATGAACTGTTAGAATGTCACTGCCCAGTTCTGCAAAGGTTTTAATATATCGGTCCGGTTCCACGATCATTAAATGCACATCCAGTGTTTTGGTTGCATGTTTAGCAATGGCTTTTAAGCACAGGCATTCCAAACGAGATATTAGGCACAAAAACACCATCCATTATATCGATGTGAAACCAGTCGGCATCACTTTTATTGACCATTTCGATATCGCGTTGTAAATTCCCGAAATCGGCGGCCAGAATAGAAGGTGCAATTAGTTTAGAAGACATGTTATAAGTTTGTGGTTTGATGATACAAATATAGGTAAATTAGGTGATTGTAAATGGGATTGATGATTGGTGACTACGATTGATGATTGATGATCGGATTGCGGATTGATTTTTAGTTTATCCATTGTCATCCTGTCCCGATAGCTATCGGGATTGCCTAAGGATCTCCGTGAAACAGTGAATCAGTGAAACACAGTGACAGTGACCAGTGAAACAGAGAAACAGTGAAACAGTGAAACAGTGAAACAGTGAAGCAGTGAAACAGAGAAACAGTGAATCAGTGAATCAGTGATTCGTAACTCGTTAATGGCAATAGGCAATGGGAAAAAGTTAAATCGTCATTCTTAGATCGTCATTCATAAATCATAAATCACAAATCATAATTTAGTACATTCCTTTATTTCAGGATTTAGCTATAAAGTTTTCTACGATACGGACGACTTTGTCAACATTTTTGATCTCTGCTTCTTTGAGCCAGCTAATATAGTTACGTAGCTCCTTCCTTTTTTTAGGATCTTCAAAGTGTATGAATCCGCTGTCATAGTCATGAAAGATTCGTTCGTCAATAGAATTATTAATGAGTGTAATCAGATTGCGGTGTCGCGAATCACGCTTTATCTTTTTAAAAATGTTCTTAACGGTGTCTTCGTCCCCTTCCAGAATTTGCAGGAAGTTCCCGTTGTTATAAATCAGGATACCCGAGACATCATGCTCAGTATTATTTCGCTTATTTACCAGGAACAGATGTTCCAGATCTTTAGCTGTTAAAGTATCTTTACAACTACTCACGTAGCATAAGGTATAGAGCATTTTCTATTGATTTGGATTAACTAAAAATTAAAGTTTAAATGTAGGGATTTATTGGAGGAATGAAAAATGTGATTGATGATTAACGATTGACGATTGACGATTGACGAATGACGAATGACGATTGACGATTGATGTTTAGTGATTGGTATTTGGTTTTTGATGCTTGATGTTTTGTGTATGGTGTCAAACCAGAGTTTCATTTTAAAGATCGCGCCATGCGGCACGATTAATTCAACTAATCGTTTTGGATTTACCAAAACAAAGTTTCATTAAAAAAGTGAACCCTCGGTAATCAGCCGAGGGTTCTTTCATCAATCAAAAAACGAACAGTTATGTGTAACTGTTTGTTACCGTAATTTAGTCGTAAGTATAAAATACTAGCCTAAATATGTTTTTAATATTTTACTTCGAGATGTATGTTTTAATCTTCGAATAGCTTTTTCTTTAATTTGTCTTACACGTTCACGAGTTAAATCGAAGGTTTCACCAATTTCTTCTAAAGTCATTGGATGTTGGTTTCCTAAACCAAAATACAAACGAATAACATCTGCTTCACGAGGTGTTAAGGTTTCTAAAGCTCTTTCAATCTCTGTACGTAAAGATTCATGTAATAAATCTCTATCTGGATTTGGAGATTCACCACTATTCAATACATCATATAGGTTAGAATCTTCACCTTCAACTAAAGGTGCATCCATACTTACGTGACGACCAGAATTTTTCATAGACTCCTTAACATCGTTAATAGTCATATCTAATTCTTTAGCAATTTCTTCAGCACTTGGTGGACGCTCATGTGATTGCTCTAAGAAAAGCAAAGGTCTTATTGATCTTATTAATAGATCCAATTTTGTTTAATGGTAAACGTACAATACGAGATTGTTCAGCTAATGCCTGCAAAATAGATTGACGAATCCACCAAACAGCATAGGATATAAATTTAAAACCACGTGTTTCATCAAAACGTTGTGCTGCTTTAATTAAGTCCTAAGTTACCTTCATTAATTAAATCCGGTAATGTTAAGACCTTGGTTTTGGTATTGCTTAGCAACCGAAACCACGAAACGTAAGTTAGCTTTAGTCAATTTTTCTAAAGCAAGTTGATCACCAGCTTTGATACGTTGAGCTAATTCTACTTCTTCGTCTGCAGTAATTAAGATCAACTTTACCAATTTCTTGTAAATATTTATCTAACGAAGCGGTTTCTCTGTTGGTAACCTGCTTCGTAATTTTAAGTTGTCTCATTTAATGTTCTCCTGTAATATTTTGAGTGAATAATGGGTTCTAAGTAGTTATACGTAAAAATGTTACTAAATGTTACAAAACTTATAAAAAAATTAAATTTTATGAGTTTTCACAGTATCTAAATGCACTGCATCTTTGGTTTCATGAGAGAATTTGTAATGTCCCCTTATAGTGATCAATTGAAATCGATAAGATTTTAACTGGCTCAGGGTGTTCAGAAATAACCATTTCGATTTTAATAATCTTGGTTTTTCAGATTTTAGACCCAGATCAAAAATATGTTTTTTTCCTTCTTTTTCGGCAACGATATCCGGAGTAATGGAAATTTCACTTCCTCTCTTGAGGTATGATTTTGGGGTTTCGTAACCTTCAGTATCTGCCTTAATGTCTGAGTACCCTAAATTTTCCAGATAGTTTATAGATTTACTTAATTCGACTGTGTACTTGTCTTTGTCCTGTTTGATCATAACTAGTAATATACGGAATTTCAATGAAAATACCTAATGGTAGTTAATTACAGCTAAATTCAAGTTATTAAGTAGGTGACTTCTTTTCTGATAGATTCCTCTTCTATTCAAAAACAAATGGATCATCTATCTCTATTCGCATTCTTAATTTATTGATCTTTTGATGCATTTTAAGGAAGAACAAGGTACGATCCTTCTCTCCGGAATTGACCAATAATTTAGAGTTCATCTTTTGCTTCTCGAAGAATTCAAACATTAAATCGCAGGTTGGTTTATGCTCTATTTTAAAATAGGTCAGTACTGTAAAAGGTTGAAAGAAGATCCGCTGTTGAGCAGTTTGAACCATTATGGTATTATTCAAAGTATGTAAGGTCTGTCTTGTATAAATTATAAGCTGCGCCATTGTTTGAACCGATCAGGCTATGCATGATGGTCTGTTTTTCGGTTTGATTGATCACCTTTTCAATATCATCACAGATAAGTAATGCCGATTCTCTGGTGAGCAGTCTGGATTCAAAATAATACAATACCTGCTGTAGTGTACCTATAATAGTGTAATCGTTCCAGATCTCTGTGATGCTAATGTAATTATAAACATCTCCCAGAGTATATACACTTTCTAATAATGAATCCGGAATAGTCTTTCTGAATTCTTCAAAAGTAATTTTACTTTTAGCCATTTCGGTGTCCACATCCTTTAGCCATACATAGATCTTATAATGAGTTAAATAGGTGTCTTTAAGAGTATGGAAGAATGGTATGTCTTTAGCAGAATAGGATATGGATGCACTTTTTAATTTAACCAGAGATTCTATATTCTTATGAGATTGTCTGAAATATTGTTCCAGACCTTCTACATTATGAAAGGGTGGAGACAGATCTACTACAATACTGCTTTTACTACCGACTTCATACAATTTATTAAGAGAAACATTGTAATGTCTGGCAAGAATGACACTTTCTTCAAGGCTCAGGTTAGTCTTTAAGTTGACGCGTCTGTAAGCCGCATCATAACCTATATCAAGCACAGAGGCGATCTCTTCAATAAACGAGGTATTGTCCTGAGATTTCGCTTTTAGGTATTTTATAAACTGTTCTTGCATTTATTGAAAATTACAAGTACAAAAAATCATTTGCTTTGTATAATTTACAAAATATTCTTCAAAAAATCCCCATTTTCTAAATACGATTATCAAAAATTACAAAGTAGCTTTAATAAGAAAAATAACTCAGTCATGTTAATCTTATTAATGTTACATATCATCAACAGATTCAGAAAGGGCAGTGAAATTACAATTGATCTTAATAGAATTAGAAATCGATTGGTAATGGGATTAAAATATGGTATTCCTTTTTTCCTGATATCATTTACCAGTGGTGATTCACTAACAAATGAATCCGAAACTATTCGATTTGATATTGTAAAGAAGGAAAAGATCTTAGGTTTTATCAATATGAAAAAGATCAAGAATGAACAGACAACCAGGTTTATCATAAACAGTGAGGTTAATACCAAACTGCTTATAAATTTTAAAGCTTCCAGCAAGGAAACTTATATATATAAAGAAGATACCCTTGTATTTTCCTCTATATACAGAACATTGAATGACAAAGTAAAAGTCGATCAATCCATATCGTTTACAAAAGGAAACTATTATCTAAATAATAATAAGGAACAGCAGTTAATGGATATTGATGTCATCAACATGCAATCTGGCAAAACTGTTCTTTAGCGAACCCGTGCATACGAAAAAAGTGTATTGTGATAAACTTAAGATTCATGTTAATGTAATTCGGGTAACTCCAAATGCATATAAAGTCGTATTCCCGAATAAGAGCTATAACATTTTTTATTACCAGGATGGGAAATGCAAATTAATTGAAGCTGTAGGCACTTTTTACAAGGTGAAATTGATTCCGAAGAATTATAGAATTTAATGTTGTGAATTTTTTATTCTGCATGACCTATATCATTGGATGGTTAAAAATGAATAGTTAAATTAAAAGTTAATAAAAATGGAAACTGCAACCAATTTATATTATGTAATTGCTGCCGGTTTTATTGTTTACTTCATTATAAGTTATGCTTATAAAGTTTTAAAAATTCGAAATGTTGAAGAAGCCTTACTAACTAGTAAAGGATTATTTTTTTCAAATTTAAAGCATATTATAGGTATCGTGCTGTTCGGTATCCTCTTCTTTTTAATTGCACCTAAATATAGGTTCCTGGTCTTGTCTTTTGATGATTTGTATTTTAGGAATCTTGTTTGGATCATTCCGGTTTTGATCTTATCTGCTGCTTTAGCATATAACTCGGTTAAAAAGAGATTAAGCCTATTAACTGAAAAGTCTGCAGTTGGGATCAGCGAAGCATGGAGCTATTTTAGCATTAGAATACTATTTCTGTTCTCTTATGAATTCTTTTTTAGAGGTGTGATCTTCTTTTCCTGTCTGGAAGTATTCAATCTGGCAACTGCCATACTAATCACTACAATTTTATATGTATTGATCCATAGTTTTGATTCCCGAAATGAAATATTAGGAGCCATTCCTTTTGGTATTGTACTGTGTTTGTTCAGCTATTATACGAATAGTATATGGCCTGCATTTTTGATCCATCTGACACTTTCGGGTGTCTATGAATTTACCATGTTCAAACAGTTAACCCTTAAAACAAAAAAATCATGAAAGCCTTATTAACAGGTGCAACCGGATATATCGGACATCAATTAGCCTTGACACTGGCTGAACGTAATTTTAAAGTAAACGCACTGGTTAGGGATCTGAACTCAGATCGAATTCCAAAACATGATAATATAATACCTTTTAAAGGAGATATATGTGATCTACGATCCATACAAAAAGCTATTAAGGATTGCGATTATGTGTTCCATGCTGCTGCTTTTACAGATATGAAATGTAACAAGATCAGCAGGTTTTACCGAACAAATGTTACAGGTACAACCAATGTATTAAAAGCTTCCTTTGAAGCAGAAATTAAAAAAGTGATCTATACCAGTACCTTGGCGGTTTTTGGTCCTGCCTTGTATCATGTGCCTATTACTGAAAAGCAACCTCGGTTGGTTTCCTATGCGAATGATTATGAACTGACCAAAAAAATGTCTGAAGAAGAAGTGCTAAAATTTGTAAAAAAAGGTTTGCCTTGCACCATATTAAATGTGACCAGAGTCTATGGACCAGGATTGAAGACCTTCTCCAATGGAGTAAACACCATCATTTCAAAGATCATGAAGGATAAAGTGCTGTATGTGCCTTCTAAATTGAATGTGGAAGCTAATTATGTCTTTATAGATGATGTAATCGATGCCGAATTACTCGCATTGGAAAAAGGGAAGACTGGTGAAAAATATATTATTGGCGGTGAAAATGCCGATTATGAAGGATTGTTCAATAAAATAAAAACTATATCAAAAAGTAATATCTCTATAGTTAAAGTGAACTATAATTTTATTAAAGGTGTTATTTCCCTCATTGTCTAACCTGAACAGACTTCTGGGGCTCAATCCGCCATTAACACCCAAAGTTCTGGATTCCTTATTCACTAACCGAAGTGCATCATCCCAAAAAGCCATTTCATCTCTAAATTATCAAATAACACCGCTTAATAGAGGGCTTGCTCAAACTATTACGCATTTAAAATAAGAATTATGAAAACCTATTTTACACTAATAACTGGAGCCAGCAAAGGATTTGGAAAGGCCATGTCCTTAGAGCTTGCCGAAAGAGGTATGAATCTGGTCTTGATCGCTTTACCCAATTCCGGACTAAAAGAACTGTCCAGATTTATTGAAAATAATTTTGGAGTAGAGGTCTTTTATCTGGAAGAAGACTTAAGTGTAATTGACACCTATTATGAGATCTATGATTTCATTGAAAATAATAATATCAATATAAAATACCTGATCAACAATGCTGGTATATTAAGCAGAGGGATGTTTGATGATCTTGACAATCAGTTTATAATAGACCAGATAGAAGTGAATGTAATGGCGCCAACGGTTCTGATAAAACTCTTGTTGCCGAATCTGAAACAAAATGCACCTTCAGGGATATTGAACATTAGTAGTATGGCAGGATTTTTCGCCTTACCAAAAAAACAGGTCTATGGTGGCACAAAAGCCTATTTGTTATCCTTTTCCAACAGTTTAAGAAAGGAATTGAAAAAAGACAATATTTCAGTTACAACTATCTGTCCGGGAGGACTGAACACCACAACAAAATTGTGCTACCAAAACCGAATATTAGGATTTATGGCAAGGGAATCGACCTTAACACCTGAAGAGGCTGCAAAAATTGCAGTAAATGGTATGCTTAAAGGTAAAAAAGTGGTCGTTCCGGGATTTATTAATAAGTGTTTTCTGGCTTTAGATAAACTATTGCCTGAATTTATTCAAGATAAATTGACTAGTGGTGAAATAAAAAAGTTGGAGACAATAACTTAAAGAACTTGGAAAAATGAAAAAATCAGTGAATAACTCGAAATGGATAGCAATGTGTTTAACATTGATCATTTTGCTTGAAAGTTGTCAAGTTTATAAAAGACAATATGTTATGTTAGATCAAGCTGTGGAGAAAGAACTCCCAGTAAAGATCAAAACAAAAGATAATCAAACATTTAAATTTAAAAAAGTACTAAGTGATAATGGCATGTATTATGGTATTAGGTTCGACATGAAAAAACGCAAGTATGAATCAGTGACTTTGAATACCGAAAATATCCTTTCAATAAATGAAAAGGATAGGAAAAATTCCACATTGTCATCTATTTTATTGTTGACATTAGCGTTTGGGGGTATTTATGTCATTGCCACAGAACTTAGTAAACCTCTTTTTAGTTTTAGTGGTGGTTTTAGTATGTGATGAAAACAATCAAAAAGCAAATACATGGATTAGCCTTGCTGTTTGGATTCCTCATACTTTTTCAAAGTTGTGTTGTTGCCTATAAACCTACATCAATGCCTTTAAGTCAGATAGCCAGAAGACAAGAAAAAGTGCGAGTCGAGTATAATAATTCCGAAATTTACAGATTTGAAAAAATTGAACAAAAAGGAAATAAATTTTATGGTATAAAAGAAGTTAAAGGTGAAATTGTTAAAACATCAATTGAAGTTGATAGAATAAACAATGTAAAGATACTATGATAAATCCAAATCTAATTGGAAATCAGTTGGAATGACTACATTAATATTAGGAGGTTTTATTTTGATAGTTGCCTCAACAATCGAGATAACGCCATATGGTGGTTAAATAATAAATAAAAAATAAAAGCCTATATAGTTCTATAGGCTTTTATCTATTTAAGTTTAAAAAGAATTAATCTTCTTTTTTATCTTCTCTTGGTTTTCTGTCGTCACGACGATCGTCTCTGCGATTGTCACGTCCGCGATTATCACGTCCACGATTATCTCTACCTCTGTTATCACGTCCACGATTATTATCTCTTGGTGGTCTTTCTACATAACCTTCTGGTTTTGGTAAAATAGCTTTACGAGATACTTTTTCTTTACGAGTTCTTTGTCAACACCAAAATATTTCACATCAAAAACATCACCCATATTTACAACATCAGAAACATTTTCAGTACGTTCCCATGCTAATTCACTTACGTGTAATAACACTTCGTTTCCTGGAGCATCCATATATTCTACAACAGCACCAAAATCTAACATTTTGATTACTTTTACTTCGTATACGCTTCCAACTTCAGGTTTAAATAATAAAGAATCTATTTTTGCTAAAACAGCATCAATACCTTCTTGACCTAGTACCTAAAATTTCAACAATACCTTCTTCAGTTACAGGATCTTCATTAATAACAATAGTTGTATTCAGTTTCTTTTTGTAATTCTTGAATTACTTTTCCACCAGGTCCAATTAAAGCACCAATAAATTCATTAGGAATACTTCTTGTAACCATTTTTGGAGCATGAGCTTTAACATCTGCATTTGGAGCAGCAATAGTATCTGTTAATTTACCTAAAATATGTAAACGACCATCACGTGCTTGTTTTAATGCATTTACAAGAATTTCGTATGATAATCCTTTTACTTTAATATCCATTTGGCAAGCAGTAATACCATCTGCAGTACCTGTTACTTTAAAGTCCATATCTCCTAAATGATCTTCATCACCTAAAATATCAGATAATACAGCATATTTTCCAGAATCTGCATCAGAAATTAATCCCATTGCAATACCAGAAACTGGTTTCTTTCATTTGAACACCAGCATCCATAAGTGCCATTGTACCAGCACAAACAGTTGCCATAGAAGACGAACCGTTAGATTCTAATACTTCAGAAACTATACGAACTGTATAAGGACAATCTTCAGGAATCATTCCTTTTAAAGCACGTTGTGCTAAATTACCATGTCCAACTTCTCTACGAGAAGTTCCTCTTATTGGTCTTGCTTCTCCTGTACAAAAAGGAGGGAAGTTATAATGTAAATAGAAATGTTTCTTCACCTTCAAAAGATGGCATATCTATTTGGTTTGCTTCTCTTGATGTTCCTAAAGTAACTGTTGCTAATGCTTGAGTTTCTCCACGTGTAAATATAGAAGAACCATGTGTTGATGGTAAATAATCAACTTCACACCAAATTGGTCTAATTTCATCTGTTTTACGACCATCTAAACGTAAACCTTCATTTAAGGTTAAATCTCGAATAGCAGCTTTTTCAGCTTTGCTATAATATTTAGAAACTAAATCACCATATTCTTCTAATTCTTCTTCAGAAAAAGTAGCTTTAATTTCTTCTTTTATTTCAGAAAAAGCAGCACTTCTTTCATGTTTAGCAGATCCTGCTTTTGCAATAGCATATACTTTATCATATGCCATATCATGAATTTTCTTCGCTAAATCTTCATCTTCTCTTTCTCCTTCATATTCACGAACTTCTTTCTTTCCAAAAGCTTCAGCTAATCTTACTTGAGCAGCACATTGTACTTTAATAGCTTCGTGAGCAAATTTAATTGCTTCTGCCATTTCTTCTTCAGAAATTTCATCCATTTCACCTTCAACCATCATTACAGAATCAGCAGAAGCACCAATCATCATATCGATATCAGATTCTGCTAATTGTGCTCTTGTTGGGTTAATAACAAATTCACCATTAACACGTCCAACTCTTGCTTCAGAAATTGGACATTCAAAAGGAAAATCTGATAATTGAATAGCAGCAGAAGCTGCTAATCCTGCCATAGCATCTGGCATAACATCATCGTCATGAGACATTAACTGAATCATTACCTGTGTTTCTGAATGGTAATCTTTTGGGAATAATGGACGTAAAACACGATCCACTAAACGCATTGTTAATACTTCACCATCACTTGGTCTTGCTTCTCTTTTAAAGAAACCACCAGGATAACGTCCTGCAGCAGCAAATTTTTCTCGGTAATCTACTGTTAACGGTAAAAAATCAAGATCTTTCTGTTCGTAATTGGAAACTACTGTACATAATAACATACATTTTCCTGATTGTACAACAACACGAACCATGAGCTTGTTTTGCTAATTTTCCGGTTTCGATAGAAATTTCTCTACCATCACCAAGGTCAATGACCTCTTTAAAAACTTTTGGAATCATAATTTTTTTTAATTCTAATTAAACAATGGTCGTTGTGTTGTTGTGTAGTAGTTGTTGTGTGTTTGACCAATGAAAAACTATAATAAGCTTCTTAATTATCTGTTATTTAACCTCATACATAAGAGTTGTATAAAATAAAAACCACGCTTTAAGGCGTGGTCTTAATTTAATTATTTTCTTAATCCTAATTCTTTAACAATTGCACGATATCTTAAGATATCTTTCTTAGTTAAGTAATCAAGTAAAGCTCTTCGTTTACCTACTAATTTTACTAATGAACGCTCTGTATTATAATCTTTACGATTATTTTTTAAGTGCTCAGTTAAGTGATTAATTCTGTGAGTAAATAATGCAATTTGTCCTTCTGCAGAACCAGTGTTCTTTGCGTCTTTACCGTGTTTTTTAAAGATTTTCTCTTTTTCTTTCTTGTCTAAATACATGCCAATATTATTGTAAATGATTTTTATGTAACGATACGTCTTTCGTATCAAGGCGCAAATATAGTGATTTTTAATGATTTACAAGAAAATGATAAAATGTTTTGATTTTTTTTAACGTCTATTTTAAACTATTTTAAAAACTCAGGGTCTTAACAATATATTAACATTAAAAAAACAATGATGAAAAAATTTAATTTAACAAACAAAGTAGTAATTGCAATAATGGTTTTAGGATTGTTATTTACTGCATGTAGTAATGATGAATCTGTTGATATGGATTCCCCAAATCAAGATTATTCTGAAGTAGCATTATCAGCTGAAGTAGACGAAACAGTAGCTGCTCTTGATGATATTTCATTGGATATTTTTGAACAACAAGAAAGTATTGATTCTAATAGAGTCAGTAATGATGCAAGTCGAACAAGCAATAATTTTAACAATCTTCCTGATTGTGTGACCATTACAGTTGTAATTGAACAAAATTACAGAGAAGTTACCATTGATTTTGGAACTGAAGGATGTCTTGTACGAGGTAACACATTTAAAAGGAATGATTATCTTATCGTGGGAAAGAAATCCTGATGCACAGGAAGTTTTAATTACTAAATCTTTGGATGATTTCTATTTTAATGAAAAGAATATTGAGGGTAGTAAAACAATTTTAAAACAACGATCTAATGAAAATGGAAATCCACAGTTTACACATACTTTAGATCTTACCATTATTTGGCCAAATGGAGTGGAAGCTTCTCATGAAGGGACTAAAATTAGAGAATGGGTTGAAGGTTTTGGAAGTGGAATCTGGAGTGATAATGTATTTGAAATCACAGGAAACTGGACAACAATTTTGTGAATGGAAATACTCATAGTTATGAAGTAGTTATACCATTAAGAAGAGAAGTTATTTGCCATTATTTTGTGAGTGGATCTATTGATGTTCAACGAACTAATTTCTCTGGGGTTTTTGATTATGGAGATGGTGATTGTGATAATATGGCAACCTTTACTTTTGATAGTACTGGTGAGGTGATTGAAATAACACTTAATTAAAATTAGCTTGAATTTGAATAAAAAAGCGACTCATTGAGTCGCTTTTTTTTAATGTCTTAATGGTCTGTTTAGTATTAAATCTAAATAATGATTTATTTTATTTTTTAAATCTTTTCTGTGTGAAATAAAATCTAAAAATCCATGTTCTAGTACAAATTCTGAGGTTTGAAATCCTTCAGGTAATTCTTTTCCAGTTGTATCTCTTACAACTCTTGGTCCTGCAAAACCAATTAATGCTCCTGGTTCAGTAATATTAATATCTCCTAGCATAGCAAAAGAAGCTGTTGTTCCTCCAGTTGTTGGATCTGTACATAAAGAAATATAAGGAATTTTAGCATCTGCCAATTGTGCTAATTTAGCAGATGTTTTTGCTAATTGCATTAAAGATAATGCTGCTTCCATCATTCGTGCACCTCCAGATTTAGAAATGATCATAAATGGAATTTTCTTTTTTAACGCATAATCTGCTGCTCGTGCAATTTTTTCACCAACAACACTTCCCATTGATCCACCAATAAAAGTAAAATCCATACATGCAATTACAAGATCTTTTCCTTTAGATTTTCCAACAGCTGTTCTAACCGCATCTTTTAATTTGGTTTTTTCTTGAGCTGCTTTTAAACGATCTGGATATTTTTTAGTATCTTCAAATTTTAAAGGATCTTTAGATTCAAGTTTTGCATCTAATTCTTTAAATTTATTATCATCAAAAAGAATTTCGAAATATTCCTTACTTCCAATTCTTACATGATAACCATCTTCTGGACTTACATAAAAATTTTGTTCTAATTCTTCGGTATCAACAATTTTTCCAGTAGGAGATTTATACCAAAATCCTTTTGGAGTATCTTTTTTTTCTTCGGTTGGTGTTTGTATTCCTTTTTCTTTTCTTTTAAACCAAGCCATATTGGATTAATTTTAATTGATTTTCATATAAATGATCTAAACAATAAAATTTTGACCAATTATACTGATTAAGATTTTAAATCTGGGTAAAAGATATAAAAAAATCTAAGGTCAAAATTATATTTTAAGTTAATAATTTTGACCTTAGATTAAGGTATGTTATAAAGTATTTACATTATTTAAGTCTTCAAAAGCCTTTTTTAAGTCTTGCTACAAAAGCATCTTCACCTTTTCGTAACCATACTCTTGGATCGTAATATTTTTTGTTTGGAGAATCATCTCCATCTGGATTTCCAATTTGAGATTTTAAATAATCTGCTTTTTCTTTCATATAATCTCTTACACCACTCATAAAAGCATATTGCATATCAGTATCAATATTCATTTTAATAACACCATAACCAATAGCTTCTCTAATTTCTTCAACAGTAGATCCTGATCCACCATGGAATACAAAATCAATATGGTTATGTTCTACATCATATTTTTTTGAAATATATTCTTGAGAATTTTTTAAGATTTTTGGTGTTAATTTTACATTTCCTGGTTTATAAACACCATGAACATTTCCAAATGCTGCAGCAATTGTAAATTGATCACTTACTTTACTTAAGTTCTTCATAAGCATAAGCAACTTCTTCTGGTTGTGTGTATAATTTAGATTCATCAACATCAGTATTGTCAACACCATCTTCTTCACCACCTGTAATTCCTAATTCAATTTCTAAAGTCATACCCATTTTACTCATTCGTTCTAAGTATTTTTTACAGATTTCAATATTTTCTTCAATTGGTTCTTCAGATAGATCAATCATATGAGAACTGTAAAGAGGTTTTCCAGTTTCTTTAAAATGTTGTTCACTAGCATCTAATAAACCATCAATCCAAGGTAATAATTTTTTTGCACAGTGATCTGTATGTAAAATTACAGGAACACCATAAGCTTCTGCCAATAAATGAACATGTTTTGCTCCTGCAACAGAACCTGCAATAGCTGCTTTTTGGTTTTCATTTCTAAGCCTTTTACCTGCATTAAAATGCACCTCCACCATTTGAAAATTGAATAATCACAGGAGCATTTAATTCTCTTGCAGTTTCTAATACACCATTAATTGTATTAGATCCAATTACATTTACTGCAGGTAAAGCAAATCCTTTTTCTTTTGCCAGTTTAAAAATTTCTTGAACTTCTCTTCCTGTAGCAACTCCTGGTTTTATATTATGTCCCATTTTAAAGATTTTTGATTAGTAATTGTTAGATGTCAAAAGTAATCAATTTTTGAATAAAAAAATTGTGATTTAAATGTTTTGTTCGACTGATTAAATTACGAAAACGTTATATGTTTATAAGTACTAATTGAAGTACTAGAAAGGATAGTTGATACCAATATTATAAACTGCATTATTGAAATTAAAGTCATTAAACCATTTATTGCTGTGAACATAAGATGGATCATGAGCTTTAAAGCCAATATCAAATCGTAAGATAAAGAAACTAAAATCGTAGCGCAATCCAAATCCTGCACCTACCGCAATATCTTTTAGTGAATTGAATCCTGTAAATGTGGCATCTGGATCATCTACATCATCCAGGGCATTCCAAATATTACCGGCATCAACAAAAAAAGCTCCATTTAGATTTTCAAAAAGATTATATCGGTATTCCATACTAAAGGCTAATTTTAAATTAGCTTCATTAAATTCGTTATTACTTCGTGTGCTTCCTGGGCCTAAATTATATGCTGTCCATGCTCTATTATCATTAGCTCCTCCTGCAAAAAAACTTTCGGAAAATGGAATACTGGTTGAATTGCCATATGGTATAGCCAATCCAATAAAACTCCGAATTGCAAATACATTTTTACCTCCTAAATTCCAATGTTTTATATAATCTATCTCAGTTTTTATATATTGTGAATAGGCCACGTTAAACAACTCATATTTATTATCATTATTTTTATCTAAATTTAGAAGACGTGCGGTAGTTGAGAATAAATTTCCTGCCAATTCTAATTTAAATCGGAAAATTGAAAAATTGTTATCGAAAAGATTCTCTCGTTTATCCTTTACAAAACTAAAACTGGATGAAAGTATTAAGTTGTCTTCTGTTAATCTTTGTTTTCGTTCATTAATTATATTTATCGTTTGTATTTGGTCATCAGAAATATTAGAGGGAGGAGTTTCACTTAATGCTGCACTGATAAAATCATTAGCTTCATTAGGGATTGCTAATGATTCATCTGAAGGAATAAACCCAATATCAGTTGCTATGCCGTTCAACCTGTCAAAAGAATTTTGATAGACTCCAAAATAATTATCTACATTTAAATTTTTAACATATTGAACATTAAAAAGATCTAATCGGTTCGTTATTTTATCGGTAGGTTTCCATTGATAATTAAAAATTCCATTAACGGTTTGCTTATCTAATCCTATATTTCTTTGACTGGTTGCCCCTAAACTAATCCGAGTGGTAGGAGACATATACTTTGGGATTATTTTCTCGGTATTAAATGGTGAGAATAAACGTGGAATGGTAAGTTTTAAATTTGCTCCTATTTCATTTATATCAAAAAACTGATCTTTAGAATTTGAAGCATCTTTTGAAGCACCAATTGATCCAATTGCTGACAATTCCAAGGTTTCAGCACCTTTAAAAATATTTCTGGCAAGTAAAGAAGAACTAAATGAAAAACCGATTGTTTGTATATTACTTTGAGTAACATCAAAATCGAAACCGACGGAATATTTTTTCCTGGGTTTTAAATAAATATTGGCAATTAAACTCGTGCTGTCGGATTCTATATATTCGATATTTGGATATTTGAATGATCTGAGATCGCTTAAATGCCTATAAGTCCTCGTTCTGTCAATATCTCTAAATATTTTGCCTGGAGCAATAAATACAGCATCTGTTAATGCTTTCGGTTTATATCTTAATTTGTCAAAACTATAAAGATTAAAACCATTATAAAAAGTTGAATCTTTTATGACATTATTTCTATTGTCATAGGTGTCATCTGTAAAAATATTTACTTCCTTAATTTTATAAATATTAAATGGTTTTCTGATGACTGAATCTTCATTTCTTATAATTCTATTTTGAATTTGAATTTCGACATTTACTTTTTTGTTAGTTCCTATAGTATCCATTTCAAAAAAAACATAATCCTGATTAAAATGATAAAAACCCTCATTTCGTAAATTGGATGTTATTCTGTCTTGCTCCAATTCAAAATTTGTAGTTTTATATTGCTCTCCTTTTTTAATAAGGGATTGGTCTTTAATTTTACTATAAACTGAATCGATCTTGGGTGATGATATTTTTTTTGATATGGAATCGATTAAATAAGGTTTTCCTGTATTTACATGATAGTCAACACTTCCCTTCCGGAAATCGACTTCCTCAAAATTAGAGGAACTTTCAGCATTAAACCATCCATTATTTATGTAATAAGCTTTTAGCCGGATTAAAGATTTTTCGGTTTTTGACTGATCATAGATTGTTGGAGGTTCTCCGGTATTTCTTAGCCAATTATGCCAACCTTTTTTGTAATTGTTCCACTCAACTAATTGTTTTTTAGAATACAACTGTTCAGCAAATGACTTTTCACTTAGTTTATTCTGAAGTTTAAAATTAAGAATGGAGTCTGAATTAGGCTTTGCCGAGTTATAAATATATAGCCTAAATGGCAACCCTAATAATTTACTATTTCGTTTCTGATATAATAGATTTTTTATTATTTCCGTGTTATTTTTTTTATCGTTGATAAAAATTGAATTCTCTGTAAGTAAATGTTCATTTTCACCAACTCTTTTGATGGAATTACAAGAGACAAAAAATAGTCCTGTTAATAGAATTAATGATATTTTTGTGACAGATTGTTTCAATCAGAGTTTAAAATAAATTACAACCATTCAAATTTACTGTTTTTAAAAGCTAAGACACAAACTATACCACAAATAATAAATACCTTTAGTAATAATAAATTATTTACATGCTAAGTAAAAATCAAATAAAACTATTAACGAGGTTAGATAAAAAAAAGTACCGAAATACATACAAACTTTTTGTTGTTGAAGGGATTAAATCCATCCTGGAATTTCTGAATTCTGATTTTGAATTGGAGAATTTGTACACTGTGGAAAACAGGTTTCAGTTGACAGAATCCAAAATCCAATTAATCAATGAGTCTGAATTAAGAAAAATCAGTTTTTTAACATCTCCGAATATAGCGTTGGCAACTTTTAAAATTGTAGAGCCGAGACCAATTAATGAGGATAGGCTAATTGTAGCACTCGATAATATTAACGATCCGGGTAATTTGGGAACCATAATCAGATTATGCGATTGGTTTGGAATAAAAGATTTGATATGTAATTTAAAAACTGTAGATTGTTATAATCCAAAAGTTGTTCAGGCAAGTATGGGAAGTATGACACGAGTGAATATTACGTATTTAGATTTAGAAGATTACTTAAAAAGCAATAAGGTAAAGCCTGTGTATGGTGCTTTTATGGATGGTCCCCAAGTTTATTCAGCTAATTTGGAAAGTAGTGGAATTTTAATTTTAGGTAATGAGGCTAATGGAATTAGCAATTCAATAGAAGATTTAATAACTACTAAAATAACCATTCCTCAATTTAACAGAACCCATAAAACAGAGAGTTTAAATGTGGCAACAGCGACAGCAATATTATTAAGCGAATTTAAGCGTCGAACTATTGAAAGGTAAAATTAATGAATACACCTCTTGTTTTCATGGAGGTGACATTTCCAGTCCATGGACTATTTGGATCTTCATCACGAACTAATTCATCATTCAAAGCAAAAACACCTCTAATGGAAGGAGTAAATTTAAACCAGTATAAATAAATGTCTATTCCAAACCCAAGCTCGTAAAAGAATACATTCGTTTTTGTCCTGAATTCCCCATTGTCATTGTCATTAGGATTTTTTTCATTACTTGAAAGATTTAAGGATGTAGATATTCCACCAACAATAAAAGGTTTTATATTATTGATTCTTTTTGTGGAGGCTTTTATTAATAAAGGAACATGAATATATGTTGAATTAACTTCTCGAATGAGATCGGAATTATTAAAACTTAAGCCATCAAAATGACTCTCATCGTAAATTAAATCCCTTTTAGTAACAAAAAGCCCGGGTTCCAGGCGAATATTGAAATAATCATTAATTCGCATATCACCAATGAGTCCAACACTAAATCCAAAATTGGTCTCGACCAAAATGTCTTTTTTATCCTCCTTGTAATCAAAATTAAAATCGTAGCTATTAAATCCTAAAAAATAGCCCCAGGTTAGAAATTGTTTATCAAAATTTTCAATGTTCTTAATTTTTTCTTTGCTGAATAATTGAGCATATGAGGCATGCGAAAGAATAAATAGGGCTAATAAAACAAAAAGTTTTTTCATCTGTCAATAATTATTTTTTAAAAGTCAGATGCGATGCTTATTATCATTTTGTTTGTATTCATTTTTATATCTGGCATTTCATAGTTTTACTTAGACGCGGTATAAATTGTTGCCACTCCAAATGTTTGAGGTTGATCTTCAACTTCTATAAACCCAATTTCTCTCAAAATATTGTTTAACTCTTCTCCAAATGGGAATGAAGATGCAGATTCACTTAGATAGGAGTAAGCAGAACGATCTTTGGAAAATACCTTTCCAATCAAGGGAAGTATGAATTTTGTATATAATTTATAGCCTTGTTTAAAAGGGGTTTTTGTAGGTACAGATGTTTCCAGGATCACAAACTTACCTGTTGGTTTAAGAACACGTAAAATTTCTGATAGCCCTTTATCCAGATGTTCAAAGTTTCGCACACCAAATGCCACAGTTATGGCATCAAAACTATCACTATCAAAAGGTAAACTTTCTGAATCTGCTAAAACCATTTCTATGATAGAATCAAGCTCTTTTTTATTGATTTTTTTTCTTCCGACTTCAAGCATACCATCACTTATATCTAAACCTATAATTTTTTTGGCCTTAGTCTTTACCAGACTTATAGCCAGATCACCTGTTCCAGTTGCAATATCGAGTATAGTTTCGGGATTTACATCCTTTACAATATCAACGACCTTATTTCGCCATTTAACATCAATGCCAAAGGAAATTACACGGTTCAAACTATCGTATTCCCTAGAAATGTTATCGAACATTTTAGTAACCTGCTCTTTCTTTGTAGAATCACTGTTTTTATATGGCTTTACTTTACTCAATTGGGCTGTATGTTTTGTTTAAATTTGATGGATGATCATAGAAAATTGGTGCAAAGAAATGAAAAAATTAAATAATCAATACCTAATTTTGCAGTATATTTGTTCTACTTTTAAAGAAAAAGGTAAGTGCCGTGGGCATAATGAAAATTTTTATTTTATTATTGGCAAATTTCATTCGATCTAAAAAACAACTACCTAACAAATGAAAATAATTATTGCTGGAGCAGGTGAAGTGGGATTTCATTTAGCAAAATTATTGTCTTACGAATCTCAGGAGATTACTTTAATAGATACTGATAGGGAAAGCTTAAGTTACGCTGACAATCATTTAGATATACGTGTAATTAGAGGTGATGCCACGTCAATTTCAGTTTTAAAAGATGCCAGAGTAGAAAGTGCAGACCTTTTAATTGGTGTTACGTCTTCAGAAACAACCAATATTACAACTTGTGTCATTGGAAAGCAATTGGGTGCTATGAGAACCATTGCAAGAATATCTAATACAGAATTCATTCAGTATAAAGATGAAGTTGAATTCACAAAATTTGGTATTGATGAGCTTATTTCTCCAGAATCTTTAGCTGCAAAGGAAATAGAATTATTACTTAACCAATCAGGATTTAATGACACATATCAATTTGAAGAAGGCGCATTAACCTTAGTAGGTTTAATTTTGTCTAAAACAGCATCATTCGTTGGTAAAACAGTAAAAGAAGCTGCGAACCTTACTTCCTGAAATACATTTTATTCCAATTGCTATTCAGAGATATGGAACACAGTATACCATTATTCCTAGAGGAGATACCATTTTTCAAGAGGGTGATCAGGTTTATTTTATTACTTCTACAGGAGGTGTTGATGAACTTTATAAAATTTCCGGAATGGTTCGGGAAAATATTAAGAATGTCATGATTTTGGGAGGAAGTAAAATTGGTTATAAAACAGCAAGAGATCTTAGTGCTAATAAGTTTAATGTAAAACTAATTGAAAAAAATAAGGACCGTAGCTTTAGATCTTGCTGATGACTTACCAAATGCTCTTATTATTAGTGGAGATGGAAGAAATGTAGAATTATTAGAAGAGGAAAGTATATCGGTGAAATGGATGCTTTTATTTCAGTTACGGGAAATTCTGAAACCAATATTATGTCTTGTCTAGTAGCAAAATCGAAAGGTGTTAAAAAGACCATTGCTTTAGTTGAGAACATGGATTACTTTGAATTGTCACATTCCATTGGTATTGATACGCTCATCAATAAAAAACTTCTGGCCGCTAATAATATTTTTAGATATATACGAAAAGGAGAAGTTGTGGCAATGACCAAACTTAAACAATATGAATGCTGGAGATTTTAGAGTTTGAAGTAAAATCTTCATCAAAGATCTGCAATCAATTTATAAAGAATATAGATTTTCCTCGATCGGCTATAATTGGTGGAGTTATAAGAAATGGTGAAGGACTTATTGCCTTAGGTGATTTTAAAATAAAACCTTTAGACAAAGTTGTGGTGTGTTGTTTGCCTAAAGCCATTAAATAGTGTTGAAAAGCTGTTTTTCTGATATAAACTAGTGAAACTTAACTACAAAATAATATTCTATCTTTTCGGATTGTTGCTACTTTTTAATGGTGGGTTTATGTTATTAGCTGCCATTGTAAGTTGGGCTTATAATGATGGAGTCACATTAAATATTCTTTTAGCAGGAATAACCACTTTAATTATTGGTGTGGCTATTATGTTCATTACAAGAGAACACCAAAAAGAATTAAACAAACGAGATGGTTATTTAGTTGTGGCTTTTGGTTGGATTGTCATGGCTCTTTCTGGCACCTTACCTTATGTTTTTACCGGCACGATTCCAAGTTTTACTAATGCTTTTTTCGAGACCATGTCTGGCTATACAACCACTGGAGCTTCTATATTGAATGATATAGAATCTATGCCGAAAGGAGTATTATTTTGGAGAAGTTTAACTCATTGGATTGGAGGAATGGGAATTATCGTTCTGGCTATTGCTATTTTACCTTTATTAGGTATTGGAGGGATGCAGTTATTTGCTGCTGAAGCACCAGGACCAAGTGCAGATAAATTACATCCAAGAATTACGGATACAGCTAAACGATTATGGTTGATTTATTTTGGCTACACAGCAGCTGAAACCATATTATTGAATGTAGCAGGCATGTCCTTTTTTGATGCTATAAATCATGCTATGTGTACCTTATCTACAGGTGGTTTTTCAACCAAAAATGCCAGTATTGCGCATTGGAATGGACAACCTGTCATTCAATATATTATTATTCTTTTTATGTTCCTTGCAGGGACAAATTTTGTATTAAGTTATTTTGCCTTTAAAGGTAAAGTGCGAAAAGTTATAAGAGATGAGGAATTTAAATTATATTTTAAATTCATTGCAATTTTCACTGTTATAGCTGCTCTAATTATTTATTTTAGAGCAGATCTATCGCTATCCTCTATAGAGCATCCAATGGTGTTGGGAAAAAGTGAAAGTTCTTTTAGACATGCTCTTTTTCAGGTAATTGCAATAGTAACAACAACTGGATTTGTTACAGCCGATTATACCATCTGGACTCCATTATTATTAGTTTTCTTTTTTGGAATCATGTTTCTAGGTGGATCGGCAGGAAGTACTGCTGGTGGTGTTAAAGTTGTAAGGCATTTAATTATGATAAAAACAGGATTTACAGAATTTAAAAAAACCTTGCATCCCAATGCAATTTTACCTGTTCGCTACAATAAAAATTCTATACCTAAGAAGATCATATACAACATAATGGCTTTCTTTATTCTATACATGTTGGCCTTTATTATTGGAAGCTTAGTGTTTTCTGCGTTCGATATCGACTTTGAATCATCTGTTGGTTTGGCGGCTTCCAGTTTAGGAAATGTAGGTCCTGCTTTGGGTGATTTCGGACCTGTGAATAATTATTCGGCGCTACCAAGTCTTGCAAAATGGTGGTGCGGATTTTTGATGTTAATCGGAAGGCTGGAATTATTTACAGTTCTAATCCTTTTAACTCCTTTTTTCTGGAGAAATAGATAATATATAAAAAATAAAAATCAATGAAGCATATTTTAAGACTACTTCTTATTTTATTAACACTTAATGTATTTTCTCAAAAGAAGATATTAGATCATAAGGACGTTAATAATTGGAATACAATCAAAGACAAATCAATTTCTTCTGATGGAAAATATATTATGTATTCATTAGAAAAAGGTGAACAAGATAACTATCTTAAAATAAAGGATTCAAAAGGAAGACCAGTATTAGAATATGACAGAGCTGAAAAAGGGCAATTTTCATATGATTCAAATTTTACTTTTTTTACAATTAAACCCTGGAGTGATGAACTAAAAGAGCTTAAGCGGCAAAAAGTTAAAAAAGATAAAATGCCAAAAGATACTCTTGGTATTTATAATATAAATGATAGAAAACTTATAAAAATTGGAAATGTAAAATCATATAAAATTCCTGCTAAATGGTCTGGTTATGTGGCCTATTTATTAGAGAATACTTCTACATCTAAAAAAAATGAAAAGGATGATGATAAAACAGCAAAAAAACCAAAAAAAAAAGAAAGAAGATGATGAAGCCTATCAATTGGTTTTAAGAAATTTACGTACCAATAAACAAGACACAATTAAGTATGTTACAGACTATATTTTTGCTGAAGAATCAGAACAATTATCCTACACCACTAAAGGTGACGGCGGTAAAACCAATGGAGGTGTCTTTGTATTAAATTTAGAGAATAATAGATTAACAGCCATTTACACCGCAAGTAAAGCTAAATACCACCAACTAACGTTTTCTGAAGATGGTAAAAAATTAGCGTTTGTCGTAGATACAGATACTACCAAAATTCAAATACGTCCAAATGAACTTTATACATGGAAAAGTGGTACAGATGGTGCAATAAAAATGGTTGATAACACTACTTCACCTAATGGGTTTCTTGTTTCATCTGACGGGAAAATTGAATTTTCTAAAGACAATACCAAGCTATATTTTGGTTTGGCAAAACCCCCTATCTTAAAAGATACAACGTTAATAGATGAGGAAATTGTTAATGTTGAAGTATGGACTTTTGATGAACCACGTCTTTATACGGTTCAAGAATTAGAATTAAAGAAAGATAAAAAAAAATCGTATCAAACGATCATTCATTTAAATACAAATAGGTTGGTTCAATTAGGTAATGAAAATTACCCAGATGTTGAAAGTGGTAATGAAGGAAATGCATCCTATGCATTAGCAAGCAACTCCTTAACTCATAAATTACAGAGCCAATGGGAAGGCAGAACCGCCAGAGATTATGCCTTGATAAATACAGAAAATGGTGATATAAACAAAATATTCACTAAAGTATATGGTCGCATACGCTTAAGTCCTGAAGCTAAGTATGCTTATGGGTATGATTCAAAAGAGAGGGCTTGGTTTTCGTATTCGATTGCTTCCAATAAATTAGTGAACCTTACAAAAAATGGTGTTTTTTATGATGAATTGAATGACCGTCCGGATTATCCAAGTTCATATAGGTTGGCAGGCTGGACAAAAAATGATGAATCTGTTATATTATACGACAGGTATGATGTTTGGGAATTTTACCCGGAAACCGGAAAAGGAAATAGGCTTACAAAAGGGAGAGAAAACAAAATAGTTTATAGGTATATTAAACTGGATGAAGAGGAACGTTCTATAGATAAAAATAAAAACTGGTTGTTAAGTACGTTCAATGAAACTGATAAAAGTTCAGGTATTTACTGAATTCAAACCAAAAAAGAACAAAGGAAAACAGAGCTTCTTAAAGGTGATTATAAATACTCAAAACCTATTAAAGCAAAATTAAGTGATAATGTAATTTATACACGTGAATCTTTTGAAGAATTTCCTGATATTTTATATACAGACTTAAGTTTTAATAAATCAACTAAAATTAGCAATGCAAATCCACAACAAAGTGATTACAATTGGGGAACTATTGAATTAGTAAATTGGACATCCTTAGATGGAAAAGAATTAACAGGACTGCTGGTGAAACCAGAAGATTTTGATCCAGCTAAAAAGTATCCAATGATTGTAAATTTCTATGAAAGAAATTCAGATAAATTACACTCACATAGAACACCAGCACCATGGAAGATCAACGTATAAATTATAGCTTTTATGCAAGCCGTGGTTATGTAATTTTTAATCCAGATATATTATTATCGTATAGGTTACCCTGGTGAAAGTGCTTATAATTGTGTAATTCCAGGAGTTACTTCTTTAATTGAAAAAGGTTTTATTGATAAAAATAATATTGGAGTTCAAGGTCATAGTTGGGGTGGTTATCAAATTGCGTATTTAGTTAACAAAAACAGATATTTTTAAAGCAGCTGAAGCTGGTGCTCCAGTACCTAATATGATTAGTGCTTATGGAGGAATTCGATGGGCGACAGGACTTAGCAGACAATTTCAATATGAGCATACACAAAGTAGAATAGGTGGAACGCCTTGGGAATACCCTCAGCGTTATATTGAAAATTCACCTATTTTTAATATTGATAAAATAAATACACCTGTATTGATTATGCATAATGATGCTGATGGGCATGTGCCCTGGTATCAGGGAATTGAGTTTTTTAATGCATTAAGGAGATTGGGGAAACCATTCATGGTTATTAAATTATAATGATGAGCCTCATTGGCCACTAAAAATTCAAAACAGAAAAGATTTTAACATTCGATTGGCACAATTTTTTGATTATTATTTAAAAAATGCTTCAAAACCAGTTTGGATGGAACGAGGAGTTCCAGCTATAGAAAAAGGAATCAATCAAGGACTTGAATTAATACCAGACTAGATTAAATATCCGTATACATTAGCTAACAACTTCCTTAATTCGTTTAATTGCTTCTTTTATTTGTTCCTGACTAGCTGCATAGGAAATTCGGATACAATTTGGACTACCAAATGCATCACCCGTAACTGTAGCTACAAGAGCCTCTTCAAGAAGGTATAAAGAAAAATCAGTTGCATTATTAATTGTTTTCCCTCTCAAAGTTTTTCCGAAGAAATAAGAGATATTAGGAAATACATAAAAAGCACCTTCTGGAATGTTAGTTTCAAATCCTTCTATATCATTTAATAAATCCAAAACCAGATCCCGACGATTTTTAAACTCATCGATCATAAATTGAACTCTGGATGAAGGTTCATTTAAGGCAGTTATTACAGCTCTTTGGGCAATACAGTTAGCTCCACTTGTTATTTGCCCTTGCATTTTATTACAAGCCCTGGCTATCCAGTCTGGAGCTCCAATATATCCAATTCTCCAACCCGTCATAGCGAATGCTTTAGAAACGCCATTAACTGTTATGGTCCTATCGTACATATCATCAAATTGAGCCATACTTTCATGACCACCAATATAGTTGATGTGCTCATATATTTCATCAGAAACTACATAGATATTCGGATGTTTTTGCAAAACATCAGCTAATGAACGAAGTTCTTCTTTACTATATACAGAACCACTTGGATTACAAGGCGAACTATACCAGATCATTTTGGTTTTTGGTGTAATAGCAGCTTCCAATTGTTCGGCAGTCATTTTAAAATCAGTATCAATAGACGTATGGACTTCAACTGGAACACCATCATTCAATTTAACAATATCAGAATAACTAACCCAATATGGACAAGGTAAAATAACTTCATCACCTTTGTTAAGCATCACTGCAGCCACATTAGCTAAAGATTGTTTTGCACCTGTAGAAACCACAATTTGTGGTAAAGTATATGTTAAATTGTTATCTCGTTTAAATTTGTTGATAATGGCTTCTTTTAACTCTACATATCCATCAACAGGAGAGTAGGAATTATAGTTGTCATTAATTGCTTGAATAGCAGCTTCTTTGATAAAGTCCGGTGTATTAAAATCTGGTTCACCAAGACTTAATCCGATAATGTCTTTTCCTTCTGCTCGTAATTCTCTTGCTTTTGCTGCCATAGCCAATGTTGCAGAAGTAGACATATTTTTAATTCTTTCTGAAAGTTGGTTCATTTAATTGATAAAGTTACTTAAGCTTGCAATGCAGGTTTCATTCCCATTTCTTTAAGATATTTGAAATGAGAAATAATTGCTCTTCTTGTTGTTTTGTATTCGTTATAAGGTAAGTTGAATTCTTTAGCAGTTTCCCTGACAATTTTAGAAATTTTAGTATAATGAACATGACTAATGTGTGGAAAAATATGATGCTCTACTTGATGATTTAAACCTCCAGTAAACCAATTAACAATTTTATTTTTGGCACCAAAATTAACTGTTGTCTTAAGTTGATGAATTGCCCAGGTATTTTTCATAGTACCATCTTTTTCTGGTAATGGCATTTCTGCTTCATCCATAACATGTGCTAATTGAAATACAACACTTAAAATTAAATCCTGCAGTATAATGCATTATAAAAAAACCGATTAAAATTTTCCACCATGCAATATCAGATATTAAAATTGGAATAACAATCCACATACAAACATAAATTATTTTTGAGATAACTAACTTACTCCAATTGCATGTAGGATTTGGGAATTTACCATATGATAATTTACGTTTCATATAGCGTTTCATTTGTTGGAAATCTGTTGTAATAGCCCAATTTATAGTTAATAATCCATATAGTAAAATAGAATAATAATGCTGAAATTTATGATGCCATTGCCATTTAGAATGTTTAGAAAAACGAAGAATACGTCCTGCTTCTAAATCTTCATCATGACCATGTATATTTGTATAAGTATGATGCAATACATTATGCTGTACTTTCCAATTATAAACATTTCCGGCTAAAATGTAAATACTACTTCCCATTAATCTATTTACCCATTCTTTATTAGAAAAAGAACCATGATTACCATCATGCATAACATTCATACCAACTCCTGCCATACCAACTCCCATAACAATAGTTAAAAGTAATTGAGCCCAACCAGGAATATTAAGAGTAAGCATTAAAAAATAAGGTGTTAAGAACATAGCAAACATGACTATGGTTTTTAACCATATTTTCCAGTTCCCAGTTCTTTTTATATTGTTATCCTTAAAATAAGAGTTGACTCGTTTGTTGAGAGTTCTAAAGAACTTAGCTGAATCAGCTCTCGAAAAAGATAGTGTTTGTTTTGACATAATGTTTAGTTTTGTATAATAACGGTTTTTTCCTCATTATTATATAAGTGGCAAAGATAACTAATTCAGGTAGTTAAAAAGTATAAATATTTCACAAAAATATACCTTTAAAATTGTCTATTTTTGCTGAAAATTTAAGTAATGCAACTTATTTTAAAATACTTTCCAAATCTAACTGAAGTTCAAATAGAACAATTCAAGGTATTGGAGTCTTTATATCAAGATTGGAATTTAAAAATAAATGTTGTATCGAGAAAAGATATAGACGAATTGTACTTACGTCATGTTTTGCATTCGTTGGCCATTGCAAAAGTGATTAAATTTAAAGAAGGCTCTCATATTTTAGATGTTGGAACAGGCGGAGGATTTCCAGGAATTCCATTAGCTATTTTATTTCCTGACTGTCATTTTCATCTTGTGGATAGCATTGCCAAGAAAATAAAGGTTGTACAAGAAGTAAGCACTGGTTTAGGATTGTCGAATATAATATCATCTCACACAAGAGTTGAGGATGTCAAAGGCAGATATGATTTTATAATAAGTAGAGCAGTTGCAGCAATGCCCACATTTGTGCATTGGGTTAAAGGTAAGATTGCAAAAAACAATAATAATTCTTTAAAAAATGGAATAATTTATCTTAAAGGTGGTGACCTGTCTGAAGAATTGCAAGATTATAAAACTGCCAAGATCTATAATATTTCAGATTTTTTTGAGGAAGATTTCTTCGAAACCAAAAAGATAGTTCACCTGCCTTTGAAATTTAAGAATAAAGATTTCTGATTGAATAAGATAATTAAAAAGCAGTTGATATATTAACCGATAATCCTGTGTTTTCAGGTACAAATCTGCATACACCACCAACACATATCAGGCCGCCACGTTGCCGTCCATAATTTAACCCTATTCGGGTGGAACCTTTTGAATAGCTACCTCCAAAATTGTAATAGTGAACTTGATCGTCTTCATTATCATTCCCATAATTATAAATATCTGTTGCGTAAAAGGATAAAGTTCTGCTTGCATTATATTCAAAAGTTCCTCCAGCCCAATTTTTTTGATCATCTTGGGTCCATAAATGCTGCCCTTCCATTCTAATTGATCTTCCTTTTCCTATTTTATGTGTGATATCTGCTACAACTATGGTTGAGCTAATATTTCCTTGAACACCAAGAGGTCCTCCCAGAGTAACACCTTTATCAATAATAGTATTTATATAGGTTAAAATACCACTCCAGGAAGGAGATAGTTTTTTTCGTATTTCAAAATTTATATCTCTGTTCAGCTTATTCCCGAATTTTAAGAACTCCGCTTTGTAAGTTGATTCTGCCTGATTAAATTCAGCTTCTAACAAAGACCAATAAGAAAAATTGGCTGTAAATTTTGTGCCGTATTTTCCCCCAAGTGTTGATTCTTTTTTAATATTGTAAAACACATCAATCTGACCACCTATTTCACCGGCTTGACCCGCAAAATCTTGTAAAAACAGAAAAGGTTGAGGTTGATATATGTAAATATTAGCCAAAGAATAATCTTGCTGTTTAGTTAATGCAGGCCAGAAATTAATACTTGACATAATAAATTGATTTCCTCCTGGTACTGCAAATTCTCTTTCTGAAAAGAATGTCATATTTTCCATTCGTCTGAAAGATCCGGTAATACCAATACCTTTTTGTGTGAAACCGGCAGTGAATAATAGAGAATTTCCTTTAAAATAATTTCCTTCAATGACCACTGGCAAGCCTAAAGAAGGAGGAGTGTAGGCAATATCTTCTCCTTTTATTGAGTATTCAGCATTAAGATAGATTTTCCCAAAATCTATGTCAAATCTTGTAGAAAATGAATTCACCAATTCCGGAAAATTAGCAGTATTAAAATCATCAGATTCCGGGACAAAGTCTTCTGATTTTCCCACATAGCTCAGTCCTAAGTTAAAACTGATCAAATTATTTATTTTAAACACAGTGGTAAGATCTAAGTTAGTATCGAAACCAAGAACATGACCATCAGATAGTTCAAAAGCAACTCTGTTTTGACCATACAAGGCAGTAAAATTTAAAAATTCTGTAGGATAATATTTAATTCTACCTCCTCTTAAGGCATTATTAATTCCTAATTGCCGTTCTTCATATGCCCTTAAAAGTAATCCACTTCCAAACTGTTCGTAGAAATATCCTGCGGTTATATCTAATTTTTCATTTTTAAAATTAGCATAATATGTTGCTAAATTAGTCTCGTTGTAACCTGAATAAAAATTGATTAAATGTATTGGTTCATAACTTTCCAACTGAATTCCTGCACTAAAGTTCTTTAAAAAACCATAGTCCAATCTTAAATACGAATTAGCCCTAACATGCTCATCTTCATTAAAATTACCTAAAGTTTTGTCATTAACATACCATTGTGCATTGCTTTCCAAGCTACCGTTTAAATTATTTAAAAATTTACTGAATGTTGATTGATTCTGTACCTCGGTTTGTTGACCGAAAAAAGTGAAAGGTACTATAAGGATAAAGCAGACAATGAAATTTTTCATTAGAAAGACGTATTTAGAATTTATTAGCTCTGATTAGAATGCTTTTTTATCTCCTCATATAAATCTTCTTCAGATCCAGGCACATATCCTGAATGCCTGTAAACTATTTTACCGTTTTTAATTATTAAAGTTAAAGGAATGACAGAACCACCCAAGGCTCGTTTAAGTTCATTATTAGTATCTAATAGTACCTTATAATCCCAATCTTTACCATTTATAAGGGGTTTAACTCTTTTAACAGTTCTGGCATCATCTACTGAAATTGCGTAAAGAACAACATTTGTTTCCTCTTGCCATTCTTGGTAAACTTCATTTATTGCATCCAGTTCATTCTTGCAAGGAACACACCAAGTTGCCCAAAGTGAAACAACTATTAAATCATTCTCACTCGATATTTTCTGTAAATTGGTAGTCTCTCCATTTAATGTCTTTAAAGTTGTTTTAGGAACAGTATTTTGACTAATTAATAAATTACAAACTAGTAAGGATAATATTAGTATGTTGCGTTTCATTTCTTTAATTATTTGGAAATAGTTTTCAATATTAATGAATATAATTTCAAAAATTGTTCCTTTTTTAATGATTTTGCATATTTTTGATAACCTTTTGTTCAACTCAAAATTTTTTATTTTGACCCATTTTTAATATTAATATTTTTATAAATGAACTTAAAATATAATCTTTCTGTATTTCTATTAACTTTTAGTTTAGTGTTTTTAAATTCTTGTAGTAAATCCTCTGATAACGATCCAACAAATTCAAATACAAATGGACTTACCTCAATTTCAATAGTTGCTAGTACTGGTTCCATAGTATTGGAATCACAAAGCTCGATAACTATTAATGTTCTGGGAAATGATAATATTAACTATTCTAATAGTTCAACTATATACGTTAATCAAATAGCTATTTCCGGGAATACAATTACTCCAACGGAAACAGGATCTTTAGAGATTTATGCAAAAAAAGGGAATTTGACAAGTAATACAGTGAACGTAGAAGTCACAAGTGGTATTAACGGTATAAGTATAAGCATAAGTCAGGGAAGTGTAAAAATTAATAATGTTATAACGTTCATTGCTAAAGATAATTTTAATAATGTTGTCACTTCCGACGCCGTTTTTTATGTTAATGGAGAAGCTATTTCAGGATCTTCATTTAGTACTGATTTATATGGTTCCTATGAAGTATATGCCATGTATTCGAATGTTAATGGAGATTTTCAATCAGAAACAGTTAGTTTTGATGTGTATCGGTTTACTAAAAAGGTTTTAGTAGAAGATTATACAGGAACCTGGTGTGGGTATTGCCCCAGATTGGCTTATAATTTAGATCAAGCAGAACAGCAGAATTCATCGGTAGTGGGTGTAGGTATTCACGATGACAATGATATGTTTTATGAAAATGTGAATCAAATGGAATCTGAATATGGTATCACTGGATTCCCTTCCGGTAGAATTAATAGAACTATTGTTTGGAATGAATCAGTAAGTCAAATATTAGGGTATTTAGACAGTAATCCAGGACTTGGACTAGGAATAAATTCCAGTGTATCAGGGAATACTGTTTCTGTTGATATCAAAATAGATTATGACATTGAGAGTTCTGGTAATAAATTGGTTGTATATTTAATGGAAGATGGATTGATTTATCCACAAGTGAATTATTACAACAATGATCCAAACAGTCCTTGGTATCAAACTGGAGATCCAATATCAGATTTTGAGCATAATAATGTATTAAGAAAATCATTTACCAATATTTTTGGAGATGCAATACCTGATGGTGTTGTGGGTGAAGAGTTTACCACTAACTACAGTATTTCTGTCCCATCGTCTGTTCAGAATACATCTAATTTAGAGATTGTTGCTTTTGTGTTAAAAAACTCTACAGGATCAGTTATAAATGTTCAGCATTCTCCAATTGGGATTGCACAGGATTACGATTAAATCGATTAGTTAATTATTCAATCAATTATTATTAATGAATCCAAAAATATTATGAGTCAATCTAAAGAATGTTTAGTATGTAAAACGCCTTCTACTGAAATTCCAGTAACCAAATTTTATTATAAGGAAAGCGAATTTTACATATGCCCACAACATATGCCGGTTATAATTCATAACCCTCAGGAATTAATTGGTTTATTGGATGGAGCAGATAAATTTAAAGGTGTCTAATAAAAAAAAGCGCCAATCGGCGCTTTTCTATTTATTGTTATAATTACTTCTTAAATTTAGTTGATAGATCTTTACCAAATTCCTTTAATTTTTCTATAGCACTTTCAACTTCTTTTTCAACAGTTTCAATAGTGCTTTTTTCTAAAAACGGGTAACGATAATCTGTCGGGCTAACAAAGGTTTCTTTAATCGTTCTGTTGCTTACCCAACGCAGTAAATTCCATACAGAACCAGCTTTATCATTAGTTCCAGAACCTCGAGCTCCACCAAATGGTTGTTGTCCTACAACAGCTCCTGTTGGTTTATCATTTATATAGAAGTTACCAGCTGCATTTTCCAGTTTGTCAGTTGCAATATCAATTACATATCTGTCTTTGCTAAAAATAGCTCCGGTTAATGCAAATTCACTAGTATTATCTACAAGGTCTAATACCTCTTCCCATTTGTCATCCTCATAAACATAATATTGTTATTATTGGACCAAATAATTCAGTACACATGGTTTTGTACTTTGGATCGGTAGTTACGATTACAGTTGGTTCAATAAAATAGCCAACAGAATCGTCATATCCGCCACCAATTATTATTTCAGCATCTTTATCTTTTTTAGCTTCTTCAATATAACTTGACAATTTTTTGAAGGCTCTATCATCAATTACAGCATTGATAAAGTTTGATGTATCTTCCGGACTTCCCATTTTAAAAGACTTCACGTCTTTTTCAACTGCCTTTTTAATGTCATTCCATAAACTTTTAGGAATATAGGCTCTGGAAGCAGCAGAACACTTTTGACCTTGATATTCAAAAGCTCCTCTGGAAATCGCTGTAGCAACTTCCTGTGCGTTTGCAGAAGGATGCGCCCAGATAAAGTCTTTTCCACCTGTTTCGCCAACTATTCTTGGGTAAGATTTATATTTACCTACATTTTTTCCAATGGTTTCCCAAAAACTATTGAACACTGGGGTTGAACCTGTAAAGTGAACACCAGTAAAATCTTTACTATCTAACAAAACATCAGTAATTGTAGAAGAATTTCCTGTTACCATATTAATGACGCCATCAGGTAAACCAGCTTCTTTAAATAGCTCCATAATTACTTGTGCCGAATACACTTGAGATCTTGCAGGCTTCCAAATCACTACATTACCCATCATAGCTGGTGCAGCTGGTAAATTTCCAGCAATTGCAGTAAAATTAAAAGGAGTAATTGCATATACGAAACCTTCTAATGGCCTGTATTCCATTCTATTCCAGATTCCTGGAGCCGATTGTGGTTGATTGTTGTAAATCTCAGTCATAAACTCTACATTAAAACGTAAAAAGTCAATTAATTCACAAGCAGCATCAATTTCAGCCTGAAAAACATTTTTAGATTGAGCGATCATAGTTGCAGCATTCATTCTGTATCGGAAAGGACCTGAAAGCAGATCGGCTGCTTTTAAAAAAATAGCTGCTCTGTGTTCCCAACTTGTTGCAGCCCATTTTACTCTTGCTTCAGCAGCAGCTTTTACAGCTAATTCAATATGTTTTTTTTCTGCCGTATGATATTTACCAACTGTATGTTTATGATCATGTGGTGGATGAATATCGACAGTCTTACCTGTTCTATATTCTTTTCCTCCAATATAAAAAGGTATATCCACATGTTCATTATACATCTTTTTATACGTATTTAACAATGCTTCACGTTCCGGTGTACCAGGAGCATAGGAATTTATAGGTTCATTTACTGCTTTTGGTACTTTGTAAAATCCTGTAGCCATATTGATTATTTTGTTTTTATTGATGTGATTTTTCGAGTTGCAAAGATAATATATTTAAGTGATTTTATGTAGTATTGATGTTACTTAAAGGGTGAATTAAATAAATTATTTTTTGTAAGTTGTCCTCGACATATCAGACCATAAAAATGTATGTGCACAGTTACTATTTTTTATAGAGGAAACAACGATTTTGTGCTAACATCAAACAGAGATGAAGCACCAAACAGGAAATCTGTTCCACCAGATTTTTATACTGAAAATTCTACAAGAATGCTGTTTCCTAAAGATGAATTAGCCGGAGGTACATGGATCGGTTTAAGTGAGAAAAAACGATTGGTTTGTTTGTTGAATGGAGGATTTGTTAAACATATAAGAAAAGATAATTATAAGTTTAGTCGAGGTGTTGTTGTTAAAGATCTATTGGCTTCTGATGATGTAGTGACTTCAATTAATGGCTATAGTTTCTTAAATGTGGAACCATTTACTATTGTTATTGCCGATTGGAACTGTGATTTGAAATTCTTTGATTTGGTTTGGGATGGTGAAGTAGCTCATTTTAATCAATTACCATTAGAGACTAAAATTTGGTCGTCTTCTACCTTGTATTCTGATGAAATGAAAAAGGAAAGACATCAATGGTTTGAAGAATTCAAAAGGAATAATGAATTAACCTCTAAATCTTTACTTGATTTTCATTCAACTGAAACAGAAAATAAAGACTTCGGAATTGTTATGGACAGAAGTTTTGTAAAAACAACAAGCATTACTCAAGTAGAACAGATAAATGATACTTTGAGCATGACTTATTTTGATTTAATTCAAAAGAAAAACACGAAAGTAGATTTTAAAATACCTTTGAATACTAATGAGTAATACTGGAACTATCATAGTTATGGCTTATCCGGATACTGTTGTTATGGTAGCAGATGAATGGTATTCTCCTTTACTTCAATTTATTGGTATTGGTAAAAAAAATTATGTAAAAGCAGGGCATGCAGCCCTCGTTTTAATTAATAAAGAAACAGGATTATTAGAGTATCATGATTTTGGAAGATATATTACTCCGGAACCAAATGGAAGAGTGAGAGGAAAAGAAACGGATCATGAATTAGATTTTCCTTTAAAAGCTGAGTTAGTTGGTGAAACCATAGTAAATCTGGATAGTATTTTATTGTATTTTGCCAATAATCCTGAGAAAACTCATGGAGATGGAAAATTAATTGCTTCAGTTTGTTCAAAAGTTGATTATATAAAAGCGAAGAAACATATTACAGGTCTTATGGAAAAGGGATCTTTTAGATATGCTGCTTTTAAAAAAGAGTCCTCAAATTGTGCCAGATTCGTCACTTCAACATTGATTGCTTCAGTCAATGATGAAAAAATATTGAAATCATTAAACAATTCTTTGTTGTTTACACCAAGCACTGTTGGAAATGTGGTACGTGCAAATACACAGGACCAGATTTTTGAAATAATTGGCGACTCTATATTTGAATTTAATTCAACAGTTTTTAAAGAGAATTTCAGATGTTTCCTGGATAAAATACCCGATCATGATTATCAGGTTATAGGTACATTAAAACCTAAACTTGTTGATGGATTAAACGATAATGCTCAATGGTTGAGTGGAATAGCAGCAGGAGCATGGTTTGAAATTAGTAAATCAGAAACCTACATCGAAGAGCATTATAGAATAAGACGTGTATCACCTCACGGAAGTATAGATGTAGATGGACTATTTAAAGTAGATTGTATTACGTTTAACCTGGATGAGGTTTTTGAATTTGTTCATGATTCTAATTGTCATTATTGTCATGTAGTACAGAATGAAAAACGATATAGATTCGAGTATGTTAAAAAACTTGAAGACTAATTTAGTGCAAACGGAGCACTCAATTTAAAAGTAGGAATTACTACCTTAAAATTTCTGGCTGACGTAAAATTTACCATATTATAGTAACCTTCCATAGCACCAAAAGGTGAAGTCAATAAGCAGCCGGAATTATAAGTATGAGATTCACCCGGTTTTAGTACAGGTTTCTTACCTATCACGCCTTCGCCTTCAACAATTTCAATATTATTTAAAGCATCCAGGATTTTCCATCGCCTTGAATTTAACTGAACAGAATCCTTGCTTTGATTTTCAATGGTTACTTTATAGCCAAAAGCAAACTGCACTTTATAATTTTTATAAAAAGTACCCTCAAAGGTCGTTTCAACCGAAATTTTTATGCCTCTTGTAACCTGTTGTACCATTAAAATTAACTTATTCTATTCTGAAAAATAGATCTTATTTTTATTAGAAAGACAAAAATAACAATTATTTTGATTCAAATGACATATTCCGGACCTGTACTGACTATTTATCGATGAATAACAGATTTAATTAGAGATATTTACAGAATTTGCGTTACCTATTCCAATCAATCTATCATATCTGGCACCAAGATCTCTGTAATATACCAAAACACTGTAATCATTCTCCGTTTGCCAAAAATTGCCGCTTATCCTGCCTTCATCTAGACTACCATCTTTATTTTCAACAACGTATTTATAGTTATAGAATCCTTGTTTGAGTTTAAAGCTAGTTTCATATCTCCCAGTATCTGCGTTATAAACCATCTGGTTATAATCATCTAAAGCATAATTATTATAATTTCCGTAAACATAAATACGTTCACCATTATTTAATTCTGGATATTGTAAAGTGAAATGAACCTGAGAGTAGTCGGCTTCAAGTGCAATATCCTCTCTATCAATTGCTGTAATTTTAAATCGACCATTAATATCTGGATTAAATGTGTAAGGCAAATTAGCTCTAGATCGATTTACAAATAAATAAGTTTGATAAATATCTTTTAAATCAATATACTGCACTCCTAATGATGCTGATCGCACATCTTTAGTTTCAAAAAATAAATATTCATTACCTCCGGGAAATGCTGTTTCGTTAACGTATCTGTAAATGAGTTTATCACCAAGGGTATACTGCGGTTTTAAATTTGTAATAGCTGTGTTAAGGTTTCTGTTTTGAATTATTACAGTACTTACGGTTTGTAAAGGGTTATTTAATTTATTGCCTCCGGATATTTCAATATCCACAGTTTGCATACTTTGAATTGTACTGACATCACGCGAACGTTTGATGCTAACTCCTGGTGTAACTAAATTCTCATAAATCATGAATTTTCGGGAAAAGACTAATTCATTATAATCATCAAATATCTTAATCATGTAATTTCCGGAAACCTTTAATCCTATGGTTTGTTGATTCGGAATAGTTAACCTATAATGAGAGTATAATTGAAAAGTATTGAATGAGTTTTGATAGTCTATTATTCTAAAGTTATCAACTCCTGACAAAAACTCGGGTCTAACCAATTGAGATTCTGTCCAATCAAAATTGTAATGTTCAATTTTATAGTAAAAATCAGGTTCATTGGTAACTAGTGCATCAAATTCCAAATAAAAGGTTTCTCCCAGTTTGATTATGGGCAACTCACCTAAATCACTACTTGAGCTTTTGAAAGTTATTGATTTTATGTATTCAGGCGGATTAACTTCATGTTCAATTTGGGCACTTGACTCTGAACATATAAAAAATAAAATAATGAAAAGCAGTTTTTTAAACATGGTTTGTCTTAGAGAATATTCTGTAAATATAATCAAAATTCGTACCTAAAAAATAGGAGCTATTTTGGTTCTAAATTAAAAGTTAATTTTTTGGGTAATCTGCATTTAAAATTTGTAAATTTGCACCAATTTTTGTGTTACCAGACAAAAATGTTGAATAACAATTTGTATTGTTCTAAATAACTAATTAAAGACTTTATAAATATGTCAAAGGACATTAAGATTAAAAAAGGTTTAGATATTAAATTAGTAGGTGAAGCTGAAAAAATTCTAGAAAATGCAGGTATAAGTAATTACTTCGCTATTAATCCTAAAGATTTCCACGCTGTAACTCCCAAACTTTTAATAAAGGAAGGATATAAGGTAAAAGCAGGAGAACCAGTATTTTATGATAAATCCAATGAAGCTGTAAAGTTTGTTTCACCAGTTTCGGGTGAAGTTATAGAAATTAAAAGAGGAGAGAAACGAAAAATTTTATCTATTAAAATTCAGGCAGATAAGGAGCAGAAATACGTAGACAACGGTAAATTTAAATTAGACTCTGCACAGCCGGAAGATGTAAAATCTCATTTACTTTCCTCAGGATGTTGGACATTCATAAAGCAACGGCCATATGATATAATTGCGAATCCGGAACGTACTCCAAAATCAATTTTTATTTCAGCACATGCCAGTGCACCATTAGCTGCAGATTACAATTTTACTTTAAAAGGAAAAGAGGCTGAATTACAAGCAGCAATTGTTGCTTTAGGTAAATTAACTGATGGAAAAGTGCATGTTGGAATAGGTGATAAGGAGTACTCTCCATTCAATGGTTTGCAGGGAATTGTGCTACATTATGTTAAAGGGCCACATCCATCTGGAAATGTCGGAACCTTAATAAATAAGATTGATCCTGTGAACAAAGGTGAAGTTGTCTGGACCGTTAATCCACAAGATCTGGTTATTATTGGAGAGTTATTATTAACAGGAAAATTCAACGCTGAAAGAATTGTTGCATTAGTTGGATCGGCTATCGAAAAACCAAGATATTTTGTGACTAAACTTGGTTGCGAATTAGCTTCAATGATTTATGATCATGGTATAGATAAAGATTCAAATGTTAGAATAATTTCAGGAAATGTTTTAACTGGGAAACAAGTTAATCCAGATGGATATTTAGATTACTATAACAATACCATAACAGTAATTCCGGAAGGTGACGACTACGAATTCTTTGGTTGGACTATGCCCGTTTTCAATAAAATCTCAACTACTCGGGCTTTAACTTTTTCATGGTTAAATCCGAAAAAGAAATATGACTTGAACACAAATACAAATGGTGAGCATAGAGCTTTTGTGGTTACTGGAAATTACGAAGAAGTTTTTCCATTAGATATCTATCCGATGCAAATATTAAAAGCATGTATGTATCAGGATTTAGATGAAATGGAAGCATTGGGAATGTATGAGGTAGCACCGGAAGATTTTGCCCTGACTGAGTTTGTATGTGTTTCAAAGCAACCACATCAAGAAATAATAAGAAAAGGTTTAGACTTAATGATAAAAGAAATTGGATAATTATTCATTGAGCGCAGTGAAATGAAAAATACTTTTTTATTCATTGAGCGCAGCGAAATGAAAAATACTTTTTTCAATCATTGAACGAAGTGAAATGAAAAATAAAACTTATGAGCTTAAAAGATAAATTACATAAATTTAAAGTTAAGAATAAGGACAAAAAATGGCTACCAGCATTTTCTGCTATTCATACGTTTTTATATACTCCAGATGAGACTACACACTCAGGAGGCCATGTAAGAGCTGCAGATGATTTAAAACGGACCATGAATACTGTTATTCTCGCTTTGATCCCCTGTTTGATTTTTGGAATGTTCAATGCTGGTTACCAACACTACCTGGCTTTGGGGGATATTGAAGTAGCTCAAGGGTTCTTTGGGTCTACTTTCTGGACTTGGGATAATTTAGTTGTTGGTTTGTGGAAAGTCCTACCATTGGTGGTTGTTTCTTACGGTGTTGGTTTGGGAGTAGAATTCATTTTTGCAATCATTAAAGGACATGAGGTAGAAGAGGGTTATCTTGTTACCGGTATGTTAGTTCCTTTAATAGTTCCAGTAGACATTCCGTTATGGATGCTTGCAGTGGCTGTAGTTTTTGGTGTGGTCCTAGGGAAAGAAGTATTTGGTGGTACAGGTATGAATATATTAAATCCTGCTTTAACAATTCGAGCATTTTTGTTTTTTGCCTATCCTACCTGGATGACTGGAGATAAAGTTTGGGTTCACGGAGCGATGGAACGTGCAGGAACACCAGATGCTATATCCGGAGAAACAGTTCTGGGGGCTTATGCTCAAGGCCAGGACTTAATGTATTCATTATCGGACATGTTCTATGGACTTATTCCCGGATCTGTAGGTGAAACATCAAAAATTTTGATCATTTTAGGAGGATTGTTTCTTATATTCACTAAGGTAGGTAGTTGGAGAATTATTGTTAGTACGGTAATTGGAGCCTTGGTAATGGGATTAATTTTTAATAGTGTAGTAGATGCAGGTTGGATTGGAGAAAGCAGTAAGTTTTACGGTTTAATGAGTGTTCCTTTTTGGCAACATTTAATTATAGGAAGTATATTATTTGGGGCGGTTTATATGGCAACAGATCCTGTTACAGGCTCTCAAACTAATACTGGAAAGTGGATATATGGATTTTTGATTGGTTTTATCTCAATATTAATTCGTGTATTTAATCCAGCGTACCCTGAGGGTGTATTTCTGGCAATTCTATTAATGAACGTATTCGCACCAACAATTGATCACTATGTGGTTCAAAGTAATGTCAAGAAAAGAATGAAACGTGCAATAGTTAAAACAGCTTAATTATGAGTAAGAGAACAGATTCAAATTTATATACTGTATTATTTGCATTAGGGATGGTTGTGGTCGTAGGATCTTTATTGGCTTTTGCAGCTGAAGGCTTAAAAGAAACCATTACAGAGAATAAGAGAATTGAAAAACAACAGAACATTCTTTATGCGATGGGTGTAAATGAAAACGAAGGTAATAGTGCAATTTTTGTATCGAAAAATAAAGTAGGAGATGAGTTTTCAAAATTTATCAAGAAGCAAATTGTTATTCAAGAAGGTAAAGAGATAGAAAATGATCAAGCGTATTTAATTAATATTAAAAAAGAAAAAGATTTAGCTAAGGGAGATAATTACAGCAGACGTTTGCCTTTATTCATTGGAGAAAAAGATGGTGAAACATTTTACATTGCACCAATACGAGGTAAAGGACTATGGGATGCTATTTGGGCTTATGTGGCAATGGATGAAGATATGGTTGTTTTAGGTGCATTTTTTGATCATAAAGGTGAAACTCCAGGCTTAGGGGCTAATATAAAAGAACGTTTTTTCATGGATGATTTTATTGGAGAACATTTAATGTCAGACGGAAGTTTTAAAGGTATCACGGTATCTAAAAGTAATGGTGATCCTAAAAATGAAGATAAAACAGATAATGAGGTTGATGCTATAGCAGGTTCAACTATTACCGGTGATGGTGTTACGGCAATGATAAGAAGTGAACTTGGATTGTACGTGCCTTATTTTAAAAACTTAAAAAATTAATTTATGGGACTTTTATCAAAAAAAGACAGCAGATTAATACTCGATCCCTTAGCGGATAATAATCCAATTACTATTCAAGTATTAGGAATTTGTTCTGCATTGGCAATTACGGCGCAGTTAAAGGCATCAATTGTGATGTCTATCTCAGTATTGTTTGTTATGGGTGTCGGTAATGTTGTTATCTCTCTAATTAGAAATATTATTCCATCAAAAATTAGAATTATCGTACAATTAACAGTAGTTGCTGCTCTTGTAATTATAGTCGATTTGGTATTAAAAGCTTATGCATACGAATTAAGTAAAGAATTATCTGTTTTTGTAGGATTGATTATTACTAATTGTATAATCATGGGTCGTTTTGAAGCCTTTGCTTTGGGCAACAATGTTTGGCGTTCATTTTTGGATGGCATAGGTAATGCGGCAGGATATGCGCTTATACTTATTATAGTTGGGTTTTTTAGAGAACTATTAGGTTCTGGAACCTTATTAGGTTTTCCAGTATTAGGAGATCCTATTGACAAAACAGGTGTATATGCTATAGGTTATGAAAATAATGGTTTCATGCTCTTGTCACCTATGGCACTGATTGTTGTAGGTTTAATTATTTGGGTGCAACGTAGTAGAAATAAAGCATTAATTGAGGATCATTAAAAAAAATTGTTATGTTAGAACATGTAGAATTATTTTTTAAGTCAATATTTATAGACAACATGGTATTTGCCACATTTCTGGGAATGTGCTCATATCTTGCTGTATCTAAAAAAGTATCGACTGCAGTTGGATTGGGAGCAGCTGTTATTTTTGTATTAGCGATTACAGTGCCATTAAACTGGTTACTGGATCAATATATACTAAAAGAAGGTGCTTTAGCTTGGTTGGGACCTGATTTTGCTTCTTACGATTTAAGTTTCTTATCATTCATCATGTTTATTGCAACTATTGCTACAATGGTGCAATTGGTAGAGATTGTGGTAGAGAAATTTTCACCTTCACTTTATAATTCACTTGGTATATTCTTACCGCTTATAGCCGTAAACTGTGCTATTTTAGGAGGATCTTTGTTTATGCAATCACGTGAAATAGCAACCTTGGGATTAGCATTCAATTACGGAGTTTCATCAGGAATCGGTTGGTTCTTGGCAATTCTTGCTATTGCGGCCATTAGGGAAAAAATACGATATTCCAATGTGCCACCTCCATTAAGAGGTTTAGGTATAACATTTATAATAACAGGTCTAATGGCAATAGGATTTATGAGCTTTGGAGGTATGTTAACAGGTGGAGATGAGCCAGAAGTAAAAGAAGAAATAACAGTTGAAACCAAGGTGGAAGACACTAAAGAAGATAAAATAATTGTTGCAGACAACATAAAAGCAATTGAGTAACATGATATTAGCCGCAAGTACAATCGGAACGATAGTAGCAACAGTAATAGCATTTTTAGTAGTAACCTTGCTATTGGTAGCCTTGTTATTAGTAGTTAAGCAAAAGTTATCACCATCTGGTCCTGTAAAGATCAAAATTAATGGTGAAAGAGAGGTTGAAGTAGCTTCTGGAGATAGTCTATTAACGACTTTAGGAGCTCAAAAGATTTTCTTGCCATCAGCATGTGGTGGTGGTGGAACCTGTATACAATGCGAATGCCATGTTCTTCAAGGTGGTGGCGAAGCATTGCCTACTGAAACACCTCATTTTACACGTAAAGAGTTAAAACATGGAGCTCGTTTGGCATGTCAGGTTAAAGTAAAGCAAGACATGGAAATCACAATTCCAGAAGAAGTATTCGGAATAAAGAAATGGGAAGGAACGGTTGTTCGTAACTATAATGTAGCATCTTTTATTAAAGAATTTGTTGTAGAGATTCCAGAAGATATGGGTTACAAAGCAGGTGGTTATATCCAAATAGAAATTCCTCCATGTGAGATCAAGTATTCTGATATCGATATTACAGCACATCCGGAAGAACATGAAACTCCTGACAAGTTTCAAGCAGAATGGGATAAGTTCGGGTTATGGCCTTTAATAATGAAGAACGATGAGACTGTTGAGAGAGCTTATTCTATGGCTTCTTATCCGGCTGAAGGACGTGAGATTATGTTGAACGTTCGTATTGCGACTCCACCATGGGACCGCAGTAAGAATGGTTGGATGGATGTAAATCCCGGAGTGGCATCGTCTTACATATTTAATCAGAAACCTGGAGATAAAGTAACTATTTCTGGACCTTACGGTGAATTCTTCATCAATGAGTCTGATGCGGAAATGTTGTATGTTGGTGGAGGAGCTGGAATGGCACCCATGCGTTCGCACTTGTATCACTTATTCAGAACTTTAAAAACAGGGCGTAAAGTAACCTATTGGTATGGAGGACGTTCTAAAAGAGAGTTGTTTTATATAGATCATTTTAGAAATCTGGAAAAAGATTTTCCAAACTTTAAATTCTATATGGCTTTATCAGAACCAATGGAGGAAGATAATTGGAAAGTTAAAAAGGATTTAAATGATGAAAAAGGTGATGGGTTTGTTGGGTTCATACATAATTGCGTGATCGATAACTATCTGAATCACCATGAATCACCAGAAGATATTGAGTTATATTTCTGTGGACCTCCTTTAATGAACCAAGCCGTTCAAAAAATGGGAGAAGATTTTGGAATACCTGATGAGAATATCAGATTTGATGACTTTGGAGGATAATTTTCAATTCATATATTAAAAAACCCAACAATCTCTGTTGGGTTTTTTATTTTTGCATTATGAGCAAACCACTTACAAAACAAGAACTACATAATTTAGCCATGAATCATGTGGGGAAAGAATTAGAGAAACGCGGTTTTGAGTTTATAGCGGTAAACAGCAAGCTTAAAAAACACCCTCAGTTTGTTTGTATAGATAAGAATAACCAATACTATTTTGTTATTGTTAGAACTGTTATGTTACCAGAAAACCCAAATAATTATGATGTTGTGTGGATGGAAACCTTTAAAAAACATGCAAGAGAGAAAGATGCAAAGGTTCTTTATGCTGGAGTTGGGTTGAGCAATCCAGAAGATGAAAATCTTCCAATTTATTTAAATGAAGAGTATTTAATAGAATACAACGGAATACAATTTATAGAAACGAATTTTAACTAAATGAAATATTACTTATTCGTACTTACCTTTTTATTGTCCATTGCTTCATGTAAAAAAGAACTTGTTGGTAACACTAATATTAATGGCAATGCTTTTGGAACGACTTATTCTATTATATATAATTCCGATGAAAAAGTTGATTTGGAGAGTCAGTTTGATAGCATTTTTTATGTTATCAATAAATCGATGTCAACCTATCAAACAAATTCTATAATTTCAAAATTTAACAGAAATGAAAACGTTAAGATAGATGATCATTTCATTAAGGTATTTGATGCCTCAAAAATTATTTATAAGACAACAAATGGGGTTTTTGACCCTACAATTGGTGTAATGGTAAATGCCTGGGATTTTGGACCCGAAGGAACTATTGAAAATTTGGACAGTATAAAGATCAAAAGTTTGATGGAAAGTGTTGATTTCAATAACAGTAAACAGGTCTGGAATTGTACTTATTAAAGAAAATAAAGACACTTATTTGGACTTCAATGCCATTGCAAAAGGATATGCTGTAGATGTTATTGCTGATTTTTTAGAAGAAAAGGGTATTAGCAAATTATTTGGTTGAAATTGGAGGAGAAATAAGAGCTAAAGGAATCAATATTGAAAAGCAAAAAGACTGGAAAATTGGTGTTGAAAATCCAAATTTTGATGGAACACAATCTATATTTAAAGCTATAAGTTTGCAAAATGCTGCTATGGCTACTTCCGGTACTTATAGAAAGTTTAAAGTAGACTCTTTAGGTAATAGATATGCCCATATAATTGATACAAAAACAGGTTATCCAAGTAAAACAAATTTGCTTAGTGTTTCCGTAATTGCTGGTGATTGTATGACGGCTGATGCCTATGCTACCGCATTTAAAGCTATGGGAATGGAAAAAGTTAAATTTTTTTTAAAAGATCATCCCGAATTAAAGGCTTTTTTGATTTTTGAAAATGATGAACGTGAATTAGAGACTCTTTCTTTAAATGGGTTTCCTGAGAATTAAATTATGTTTATATGTCATGCTTAAACCGCAGAAGCACCTCGAGAGATTCTTCACTTCGTTCAGAATGACAAATTATTTTGAAACTACAGGAATAATCTCACCTTGTGCTAAACAGTATCTGGTGATTTCTTCAAGAGTTAATTTAGCCGTATAGTCAACTTCATCAACTTTAAAGCCAACACTCCTTAGTTTGTTAAAATAATCTCTACCATAAATTCTAACATGATCGTATTGTCCAAATATTTTTGCACGTTCTTTTTTGTCTGTTATACTGTTATCTTCAAAAGTGGTTTCTCGAGATAAGTCCTGAGGAATTTGAAAAATTCCCCAGCCTCCTGGTCTTAAAACACGATATAACTCTTGCATGGCTTTAGTATCATCTGGAATATGTTCTAACACATGATTGCATAGGATGACATCAAACTCATCGTTATTAAATGGCAAATTGCATATATCAGCTTTAACATCAGCCAAAGGAGAATTTAAATCCGTAGTAATATATTCTAGATTCTTCATTTTTTTAAAACGTTTATAGAAAGCCTGTTCTGGAGCAAAATGAAGCACTTTTTTTTTAGCTGAAAAGAAATCGGTTTCATTTTTTAAATATAACCAAAGTAATCTATGTCGCTCTAAAGATAGAGTAGATGGTGATAAGACATTATCTCGCTGATTTCCATATCCATAAGGTAAAAAGTTTTTAAAACTTTTACCATCAATTGGATCGGTAAATCTTTTTCCTTTTAGAAAGAAGGATAATATTGGCCTAATAAAATAGCTAAAACTAATTAACGCAGGTCGAGGAATAATGTTTAATAATAATTTAAAGACTTTTTTCACTGCTTATAATCTTCTCTAACTGGACAAAATACGTCAGAAAGTTTACAATTGGTAATTGCCTTTCCACCGTGAACAACATTTGATGGAATCGTAACCAGCATACCAGGTTTGTAAATTTTTGTCTCATTACCAACAGTCATTTCAAATTCACCCTCGATTACCTGAGTTGTTTGTTCATGCTCATGGGAATGTAAAGGGATTGATGCACCAGCTTCCACTTCCCAAAAGCCCAAAGTAAAAGATTGCATATGCACGAAACGACCATGATAACCTTTTACAATCTCCTTAGATGCTATATGTGAAATATTCATAATTTACAGTGTTAGATCTTTTTGTCGAAACTCTTTTTCTTCTTCACTATCAATTCCTAAAGCTTCATATATATATGCAAATGTCGAAAGTAATTCTGGTTTTCCATCTACAATGGCCACATTATGTTCAAAATGGGCACTTGGTTTATTATCTTGAGTAGTAATGGTCCAACCATCTTTGTGCTGCTTAATTCTATGAGTTCCCATGTTAATCATAGGTTCAATGGCCACTACTTGACCTTCAATAAATTTTTTACCTCTTCCTCTTTTGCCATAATTTGGCATTTCAGGATCTTCATGCATTTTCTTTCCTAAACCATGTCCAACTAATTCTCTCACAATTCCATAACCATAGACTTCACAGTATTTTTGAATGGCATAACCAACATCTCCAACCCTATTTCCAAGTTTAAATTCACGTATACCAATGTATAATGATTCTTTTGTAACCTCTAATAATTTTTTAGTTTCGGGATCAATTTCACCAACCTCAAATGTATATGCATGATCTCCATAAAATTCATTTTTTATTGCACCACAATCAATAGAAATTATATCACCTTCAACTAATGGATCTTTATTTGGAATGCCATGAACTACTTGTTCATTTGGACTCATACACAAAGTATTTGGGAAATCGTATAATCCTAAAAATCCAGGAATAGCTCCTTGATCTCGAATAAATTCCTCAGCTATTTTGTCCAATTTTAATGTAGTAACACCTGGTTTAACTTCTTTAGCAAGCATACCTAAGAGTTTTAGATACGATAAGAGCACTTTCACGCATTAACTCTATTTCTTCTCTTGTTTTTACTATAATCATTTAGTTAAAAAATTAACGCAAAGATACTTAAAATTAAGATGTAATATTTTTAATAATACATGACTTTAGACAGTTTTTTTTATGACAAATAGTAATAATTTTGTGCTCTAAAAAATAAAGAGAAATGTATAAAGCAGTAAGCGCTGAAGAAGCAGTAAAAGTTATTAAATCTAACGATAGAGTTTATATACAAGCTGCAGCCGCAGCTCCTCAAGTATTAATAAATGCAATGACAGCAAGACATGAAGAATTGAGAAATGTAGAAGTTTGTCATTTACATATGGAAGCTGAAACTCCATATGCAAATCCAGAATATAGAGATAGTTTTCATGTAAATTCATTTTTTATCGGACAAAATGTGAGACATACCTTAAAAGCAGGAAATGGTTCTTATACACCTGTTTTTTTAAGTGAAGTACCATTATTATTTAAAAGAAATATTGTGCCTTTGGATGTGGCTTTAATTCATGTTTCTGTACCTGATAGACATGGCTATTGTTCTTTAGGAGTTTCTGTTGAAGCTTCTTTAGCAGCAATTGATAATGCTAATTATGTAATTGCTCAAATAAATAAGCAAATGCCAAGAACTCATGGTGATGGAATTATTCATGTTTCTGAAATAAATCTTTTGTTGAAGTTGATGAACCAATACCAACTTTTGGAGGTCTCAACCAACAGAAATTGAACAACTAAAATAGGTGATAATGTTGCAAGTCTAATTGAAGATCAGAAGTACACTACAAATGGGAATTGGTAATATTCCTAATGCAGTTTTGTCAAAATTAACAAATCATAAAGATCTTGGATTACATACCGAAATGTTTTCTGATGGTGTTATTGATCTAATTTTAAAAGATGTAATAAATGGTAATTATAAAGGAGTTGTTCCGGGAAGAGCGACTAACCACTTTTTTAATGGGTTCTAAACGATTATATGATTATGTTGATGACAATCCTTTTGTTGAAATGAGATCTTGTGATTATGTGAATGATGTTGCAATAATTAGACAAAATCCGAAAATGGTTGCTATAAATTCAGCTATAGAAGTTGATGTTACTGGACAAGTTTGTGCAGATTCTATTGGTTCTAAAATGTATTCTGGTGTTGGTGGTCAAATGGATTTTATTAGAGGAGCGTCACTTAGTGAAGGTGGTAAAGCAATTATTGCACTGCCTTCTATTAACAAAAAAGGGAATTAGTAGAATTGTTCCATGTTTAAAACCTGGAGCTGGAGTTGTTACAACAAGAGCTCATGTGCATTATATTGTTACTGAATATGGTATTGCAAATTTATATGGAAAAACCATTAAACAACGTGTTAAAGCATTGGTGAATATTGCACATCCTGATCACAGAGAAACAATGGAAAGAGAATATTTTGAATTGATCTAATTATTCTTTAAAAAAGAAAAGAATCCTTTTTTTTTAGAAGGTTTCTTTATATTTGGTTTTGTATCGGTAAGCATTTGGTAAATTTCACCCCAACCAAAAACACCACCAATATTTCTGTCATCAATAAAAAGATCTGCCATAATTTTTCGGCTTACATCACCATTGAAATCTTCTTCAGGGAAGCTTTTATTAACTGCATAGAATTCAATTCCGTTTGTTCTGCAAAATTCAACAGCTTCATCTAATTTATTGTTGCATCTATAGGTCCATAGAATGAGTCTATGACCATCTTGCTGCAGTCGTTTTAAAGTTTCAAATGCAAATATTCTTGGTTCACCTATACCTGGATAAGCATCTTCTACGATGGTGCCATCAAAATCAACAGCAATAATAAGTTTGTCCTTAGAGATCATTAGGAATTATAAATTTGGTGCTAAAATAATCATTTATTAGTTATTCGGCATAAGCATGTTTATAGTCATTTCCGTTTAAAATATTTAAGCATGTCTTTTTCTAGTGTTTCAATAGGATATTCAACAATTCTATTTATTTCCTTCCCATCTTTATAAAAAATAAAAGTTGGAACATTGGTAATATTAAGTCCTTGTTCTGCTTTTTGCGGAGTTGTTTTTTCTCGACTTACTGCATAGATCTTATGCTTTTTCGATTTAAAACCAATTGAATCCAATAATTTTTAAAAATGCTGGAGTTTCCCGCTTACTGTCGCCACACCAGGTTCCCATAAATGTTACTATTTCAGTATATCTTTTGATAGTGAACTTAACTCCTCAACTGCAGATTTATCAACCTTATACTCTTGATAATTAATATTGAACCATTCATTAAAAGGTTCTTGTTTAAATCCTTTCTGATCTGCAGGACCAAGCAGAATTACAGTATCCTTATACGGAGTTGAGATATTTAAATCCTTATTAGATTTTACAGGAGACCAAAATAACAAGGGCAAAATAAAAATAATATTTTTCATAAATCTCATATTATAAAAGCGAATGTTGAGTCATAGTTTCGGTTGATCTATTCCCATTAATTTTAAAATAGTTGGAGCAATATCACCTAAAATACCATTTTTTATATTTTTTAAATCCTTATCAATTAAAATAATTGGAACTGGATTAGTTGTATGTGCAGTATGAGGTGAACCATCAGGATTTATCATTGTTTCACAATTTCCATGATCAGCAATTAAGATTGTTGTATAATCATTTTCTAAAGCTGTTGTAACAACATCTTTTACACATTCATCAACAGCTTCACATGCTTTAATAGCTGCTTCCATAACACCTGTATGACCAACCATATCGCCATTAGCAAAGTTTAAACAGACAAAATCAACTTCTCCTTTTTTTAATTCAGGAACTAGTGCATCTCGTAATTCATAAGCACTCATTTCTGGTTTAAGATCGTAAGTAGCCACTTTTGGTGAATTTCTTAAAATTCTTGTTTCCCCTTTAAAAGGTTCTTCCTGACCTCCTGAAAAGAAAAATGTAACATGAGGATATTTTTCTGTTTCTGCAATTCGAATTTGTTTTTTATTATTCTTTTGATAAGACTTCCCCTAAGGTTTCAGTTAAATTGTCTTTGTTAAATATTACATTAATACCTTTAAAGGATTCATCATAATTAGTCAAGGTAACATAATGCAAATTCAATTTATGCATATTATGTTCATGAAAATCTTTTTGAGTCAATGCTTCAGTTAATTGTCTACCACGATCTGTTCTAAAATTGAAGAAAATTACAACATCATCATCTTTTATTGTTGCTATAGGTTGATTATTTTCATCAACCATTATAATAGGTTTTATAAATTCATCTGTAATATCATTGTCATAACTTTTCTTTAATTGTTGAAGTAGCATTGGTATGATTTTTCACCAATGCCTTTTACCATTGCATCATAAGCTAATTTTACACGTTCCCAACGTTTATCTCTATCCATTGCATAATAACGACCAGTAACAGTAGCTAATTTGCCATTTGTTTTTTTAAGATGATCTTCTAAGATCTGTAATAAATCCATAACCCGATTTTGGATCTACATCTCTACCATCTGTAAAGGCATGAACATAGGTATTGTTCAAACCATAGTTGTTAGCTGCATTCAATAAGTCCTTTAAATGATTTATGTGAGAATGTACACCACCATCACTTAACAAGCCCAAGAAAGTGAACATCTTTATTGTTAGTTTTGGCATATTCAAAAGCATTTTTCAAAACAGGTTCATCAACTAACGTATTATTTTTTACGGCTAAATTTACTTTAACTAAATCTTGATAAACAATTCGGCCAGCACCAAGATTCATATGTCCAACTTCACTATTTCCCATTTGGCCTTCTGGTAATCCAACATGTAAGCCATCGGTTCTTAAACTTGCATTAGGATATTTTGTATAAAGCGAATCAATAAATGGTGTATTTGCATTATCTATTGCTGATACTTTTGGGTCTGGTGATTTTCCCCAACCATCCAAAATCATTAAAATAACTTTTTTGTTCATTGCTTATAATTTAAGCTACAAAGATAAAAACAAAAGTCCTGTTTAGGCAGGACTTTAAGATGAATTTACGATATCGTTTTAGTAGCCTCTATACTTTTTTATGGCCTCTTGAATTTTTTCTATTCTATTTTCTGGATCTGGATGTGTACTTTGGAATTCCGGAACTCTGTTTGGTCCAGCAGCAGCTTTAAGTATTTTCATAACACCAATCATTTCTTCCGGATTATATCCAGCTTTCAACATAAAACGAACACCGAGATCATCACTTTCTAATTCATCATCTCTTCCATTAGTTAATAGTGTTTGTTGTCCTATTCCACTCACTAAACCGCCCATATCTGCACCAACAGATGCACCTGTAGAAACAGTTCTCCAAAATTCAGTTTCGCCAATTCTTTCTGCAGAATGTTTTCCCAGCACATGCCCAATTTCATGACCCAGGACTCCAGCAAGTTGATCCTCATTCTCTAATTTAGATAAGAGTGCATATGTTATAAAGATTTGACCTCCAGGAAGTGCAAATGCATTTATCGTTTTCTGATCTGCCAAAAGATGAAATTCATATTTATAAGGAGTTTCTTTTGCTATGCTTGATAGTATAAGTTTATTGCCAACTTGATCGACCAAAGCTTGTGCCTGTGCATCTGGATGTAAACCACCATGTTGCTGAGCCATTTGTGGAGCACTTTGAATCCCTATAGCTATTTCTTGATCAGGAGACATGGTTATGGTTTGTTTTCTACCAGTATATGGATTTACTTCCTGCTGATTGCACTTTTGAATAAATGCAAATGCTACTATTGCAACTCCTATTAAAAGGCGTATTTTAAATTTATTACTTCTCATATTCAGTAATTTAAGTACTTAAATGTACAAAAGTTAGTATAAAAGTTTTGGATTAATATCTAAAATATTATTCTGAATGTATCCTTGCATGAATTCTGTTGTGAAGTTCTCTTTTCCCATAATTTCTTCATCACTAAGGATTTTTAGAATATCTAATTCTTTGTAATCTTTTATATAGATTTCACTCAATGGTTTAAAGGAATAATGCCAGGGTTCATATTTAAATCCTTTTCTGTTATCATTTTTAGTATAAACCAAATAGAAGCCAAAGGAATTCGCATTTTTATCCATCCAGTTCTTTAATTTGGTATATGGTCCCTCTCCTTCAAAATGTTTAGTAAGTAGCAAATTTTCAGGTTGTATAGGATTCCCATCTATTATATCCATATCTGTTCCCCAATGATGTCTTGATGTTCCCGGAATAGTTGAATACTCTATTATTTTATATATGGCATCTATTGATGACAGACCCTGTTTTGTATAAGATTTGTATTTACGTGTCCAAATCCTGTTTTGATGATTGAAGTTCCTGTAGCTAGAAACAATTTGAATATCTATATTATCCTTTAAGGCTTCTGATTTCATTTCTAAGAAAGCTTCATATGCCTCAAATCTCAATTTAAAACTGTTACCAAAAAGTTTGGGTGAACCTTTACCAATAAGTTCTTCTAAGTTAGTTTTAGGAATAGAAAATGCATATGCAGGTAAAGCTGAAATCGCTAAACCAGTTATTGAACTTACTTTTATAAAAGCTCTTCTTTTCATATGGATTTATACATAATGTAATGTAAACCTATTTTAGGAATAACAAAAGGTTTGCCAATTTTTTCAAAACCGTTCTTTTTATAAAATTCAACAGCTATTTCTCTGGCATTACACCAGACAAAATTCACATTTTTATTCTTCAAAATTTCCTCACCTTTATCAATTAATAAATTTCCAAATCCTTTTTTTTGGTAAGGCTTTAAAACAGCCATTCCCCGAAGTTGATATTGATTTCCCTTTAATTCGGGATAATCTTTTTTAATATAAGTTGCCACTCCAAGCAATTCATTTAAGATATACATTCCAAGATGAAATGTTTCCGGTTCATCATCATTGTCAAATACACAATCCTCAATAGGTCTTCCTTCCCTCAACACAGGATGCCGAATGGCATAAGTTTCAGCCGATGGAATTTTTTCTATCGTTAAATATGGATTATCAATTTTATATAGGTTTGCTGGAATTCCATCATAATTAAATTGTTTTATAAATTTCAATCCGCATTTTTCAATAACCTTATGTGAATTGAAATTTTCAATATGTGCGTGAGCATAAATTTCCTTTAATTTTAATAACTTAAAACCATAGTCTATACTCGCTTTAGCTGATTCAGTTGCATAGCCTTTATTCCAATTTTTTTTATAGAATCTGTAACCAACTTCTACCATATTTTCTTCTGGATGGTACTTAAGACCGCACCAACCTAAAAATTCGTCTGTGTCTCTTAAACAAACAGCCCATCGACCCATATTATTTTTAACGTAATCCTGATAGTTTTTAAGAAAATTAGTAGCTGCCTCCAGACTATCAAAAGGTCCATCTCCTGTATACATTATAACATCTGGATCCTTATTCATTTCAAAAAAATGAGTGGCATCATTTTTTGTAAACTCTCTTAAATATAATCTATCTGTTTGGGTGATTATTTTCATTTATCAAACTTAATTATTTTTACTATCGAAATAAAATTTAATTAACTTCACTATAAAAAAGAGGATGTTATATAAATTTAAGATTCTGGATCCAAAAGAAATATATTTAATAATTCCTTTGGTTCAGGAGTTGTCAGAAAATAAAATCTCTGATTCCGTTATAAAAACTCGCTTTTCTGAAATGGTAAAGCAAAATTATGAATGTGCCGTAGTTTATCATAATGATGAATTGATTGGAGTGACTGGTTTGTGGTATTGTACACGTCACTATTCTGGCCGTAGTGTTGAATTAGACCATGTTATTATTCATAAAGCGCACAGAGATATGGGTCTCGGAAATAAGTTCATGACTTGGATTGAGAATTATGTTAAGAATAAAGGTATTGAGGCATTAGAGTTAAATACGTATGTACAAAATTACCCGTCACATAAATTTTATTATAATCTGGGTTTTGAAATTCTTGGTTACCACTTTTTGAAAAAAATATAAAGCTTTAGCTCAACTGATTTAATTCTGTATTTGGATTTACCTCATATGGTGATTTTCCATGTTCAAATATTCGGGCTGGTAATTTTCCTTTTAGTTTTATTGAATCATCTTTTATATCTAACCAACTTCCTTCTCGAATACCAACAACAGGTTGTGTATTGAATTTATGAAATTCTTTAATTCTTGTTTCTCGGGTTTCTCCCATATGTTTACTGTTTGGATCTGGATCTAAATAGTGTGGATTGATATTAAAAGGAACAAGGCCTAAAGTCTTGAAACTTGGTGGATAAATGATTGGCATATCGTTAGTGGTATTCAAAGTTAAACCACCAATATTACTGCCTGCGCTGGTACCAAAATAAGGTGTTCCATTTAGTACAGCTTCTTTTAAAACATTCATGATATTGCTTTTGTAGATCTGATTTACCAGAACGAATGTGTTCCCACCACCAGTAAAGATTCCTTTAGCTTTCTTAATAGCTTCTTGCGGGTTGTCAAATTCGTGAATTCCTTTAACTGAAATGCCTATTTTCGAAAAAGCTTTATTGGCTACAACAGTATATTCATCATAACTAACTCCACTTGGACGAGCATAAGGAATGAACAAAATTTCACTTACATCCTTAAAAAATGTCCTTAATTCATCTAAAATATACTCCAAATATCCACTTCCATGAACGGTAGATGTGCTTGCAAGAATTATGTTTTTCATATTATCGAATTTTAAGTAAAATTATGTAAATACTGCTTTTAACAAAATTTTAATTAGTATTTAATTTATATTTAAGAATATATATAGTTTCTTTATTACATTAAACTAATCATCATGAAAAAATTACTTTTTTTTATTTTATCTATTGCAATAACCTTTGAATTGAGTGCCCAAATTACTCAACGAGTTGAAATTAATGGCAGGATAATAGTAAATGCTAATGATGTTGAAAATGTCACGGTTTATAATACTTCTTCAAACAAAGGAACCATAACCAATGATAAAGGAGAATTTATGATAGAGGTAAGATTAAATGATGTTGTTGAATTTTCAGCCTTACAGTTTGAAAAATTTAGAATCAGTATTGATGAAAAAATATTAACAAATCGATATGTGACCGTTTATTTGGTAGAACGTATCAATAAACTTAATGAAGTTGTTATTACTCCTTATGACATGCTTACAGGCAATATTATTGTAGATGTGAAAAGCGTTCAGACCTTTAATCCTCATTTAGATGCCATTTATTTTGGAGTTAATGATCTTTATGGAATTGATTTTACAGACGACTATAAATCTGAAGTAGTCAACATCGCAATGACACCAAGACAATTTGAATATAGCCCGGATTTGGTCAAGATTTTAGGTGGATTTCTAAAACCTGTATTTAGATCAAACAAAGAAGAAGAAAAAAATAAAATTAAAGGATATAAACAATTAGCTTTAACGGATTTGTATGGGAAGGAGTTTATAATTCATAGTTTTAATATTCCAGAGGAAAGAATAGAAGAATTCGTAGCTTTTGTTGAGGCCGAAGAATTTGATTATCATATCCTCGATAAAGGAAAAGAAGTGTTTCTCATTGAGCATTTGTATGCTAAGAGCAGGCAGTTTTTAAATCCCGATGATGTCAAAGATTAGGTATTTATTTGCATTTCTAACTTTTTTTCTAGTTCCATTACTCGCGTTATCTCAAATAGTTGAATTTAAAGGTCAAGTAATAGCTAGTGCTGATTTAGAGGGAATTCATGTATTAAATCTTTCTTCAAAATTTTATACCATTACTAATGATAAAGGAGAGTTCTTTATAAACGGGAAATTAAATGATACTCTGGTTTTTTCTTCCGTGCAATACAAAATAGTATCCTTGAAAATATCAAGAGACAACCTAATAAATAAATATATTTTGGTAGAACTCGCGGATTATGTTAATGTTCTAAATGAAGTATTTATTGGTGACCCTTTGTCTGGGAATTTGGAAGATGATATTACAAAAACAAAAGGTAAACCAGATATAAATTTCTATGATGTGGGAATTCCCGGGTATACGGGAAAACCTAAAACAAAAAGGGAAAGAGAACTAATTGAAGCAGATCATGGAAAGTACTTTTACTATTACGGGATTGGTTTTGCAATAAATGTCAATAAGATCTTAAACAAAATTAGTGGTAGAACAAAATTGTTAAAAAACAGAGTCAGTCTTGAAAAAAGAGATGAATTAATGTACAGATTAAAGGCCAAATTTTCAAAGGATTTATTTAGCACACATCATTTATCAAAAGAAGAACAAATGGATTTTTTTTACTTTTGTTCTGAAAGTAAAGATTTCATTGAGAAGGTATCAAATACAAATGAATTGGTTGTTTTCGAATATTTAAAAGAATTGCTTTCTATCTACAAATCAAATTATCAGCAAGAAGATTAATAATTTTCAGAATGTTTTTTGCCTCAAAAAAATTAATTTACTTTTACCTGAAATGTCAAAGCTTAAAATACTTTTAATTTTTATTGTATTGCCATTGGTTTCCTTTACTGCATTTCATAAATATTATGTAAGTGTAACGGAAATTGAATTTATAAGAGAAGAAAAGTCTGTTCAGATCATTTCTAGAATATTTATTGACGATTTTGAAGCTGTTTTGAGAGAACGTTACGATGATGGAATAACATTAAAGGTTGAAAATGAAAAAGAGGAAGTAGAATACTATATAGAGAGATATTTAAATGATAAATTCACAGTTATTATAAATGGAAATGCTGTTGCTTTCAATTTTATAGGTAAGGAATATGAAGACGATATTATGCAATGTTATCTAGAAATACAGGATATTGAACAAATCTCTTCAATTGGTGTTGAAAATAAATTGTTATTTGACCTTTTTCCTGACCAGAAAAATATAGTGCGTTTCAAAATAAATTCAATAAATAAAAGTATCCTGTTAATAAAAGAAAATTATAAAGGTTTGTTAAACTTCGAATAATGCCTTAATAAAAACCTATTATTTCTTTAATTTCACGGACTTTTTATTAAATCCACAATAAAATGAAGACATTTAAATATTTGCTCTTTACTTTCTTATTAATATCCCCAAGCATCTTTGCACAAGAAGAAGGAAAAGAAGCAGAATTAGGTCATACAAACACAAATAAATTCAAGCAGTTGTATGATGAATTTTCCACTCCAAATATGTTTAGATCAGCCTCTGGAGCACCTGGGCCAGCTTATTATCAGCAAAAGGCTGATTATAAAATGGATATAGAACTTGACGATGAAAATGCGAGAATATCTGGTTTTGAAACTATAACTTATACAAATAACTCACCAGATGATCTGCAATATTTATGGTTGCAGCTAGACCAGAATAAACGAGCCAAAGACTCTAAATCACCACTAATAGAATCGAGTGGTGTGGCAACTGTGAATCAACCAAGTAAATTTGTCGAAAGCTATATCACAAAAACATTTGATGGTGGATTTAAAATTCAAGAAGTTAAAGACGTTAAGGGCAAACCATTACCATATTTTATAAATAGAACGATGATGCGTGTTGAATTGCCGAATACCTTGGCTTCCGGAGAACAATTTTCGTTTTCAGTAAAATGGTGGTATAATATTAACGATCATGTGAATCAAGATGGTCGTTCTGGATATGAATACTTTCCCGAAGATGATAATAGAGCATATGTTATTGCTCAATTTTTTCCAAGAATGGCAGTTTATAATGATGTTGAAGGATGGCAAAATTCTCAATTTTGGGGAAGAGATGAATTTGCATTGCCATTTGGTGATTATGAAGTAAATATAACAGTGCCTGCAGATCATATTTTGGATGGAACAGGAAGGTTGGTAAACAGAAAAGAAGTGTTTTCTAAGGAAATGATGAAACGTTATGAAAGGCTAAAAAATCTTATGATGAGCCTGTAGTAATTGTAACGCAAGAGGAAGCGGAGGTAGCTGAAAAAGGAAGAAGCAACAAGAAAAAAACTTGGAAATTGCATGCGGAAAATGTTCGAGATTTTGGTTTTGCTACTTCAAGAAAATTTATTTGGGATATGATGGCTGTTAAAATAGGAGGAAAGGATGTAATGGCTGTTTCACTATATCCTAAAGAAGGAAATCCTCTTTGGGAAGATTGGTCAACGAAAGTGGTAGCAAGTACATTAAAATCCTATTCCAGAATGACTTTTGATTATCCTTATCACAAGGCAATTTCTGTTCATGCTAAGAGTCAGGGAATGGAATATCCGATGATATGCTGGAACTATGGTCGTCCTGATAAAGATGGGAATTATACCGATAGAACTAAATATGGAATGATGAGTGTAATAATTCATGAAGTTGGACATAATTTTTTCCCAATGATCGTTAACAGTGATGAAAGACAATGGACCTGGATGGATGAAGGCTTAACAACATTTGTACAGTATATTGCAGAACAGGATTTTGGAGAATGGTATCCTGAAGCATTGTCACCTCATGATGATAAGTATCCTTCGCGTCGTGGACCAGCAGAAAAAATTATTCCTTACATGAGTGGTGATCAGGATTTTATTGCACCTATTATGACCAAAGGATTAAATACCCATCAATTTGGCAGCAATGCCTACAGTAAACCAGCTACAGGTTTGAATATGTTGCGTGAGACCATAATGGGAAGAGATTTGTTTGATTATGCGTTTAAAACTTATGCACAGCGTTGGATGTTCAAACATCCAACACCAGAAGATTTCTTCAGAACAATGGAAGATGCTTCGGCTTTTGATCTGGATTGGTTTTGGAGAGGTTGGTTCTATACGACAGATTATACAGATATTGGTATAAAAGATGTAAAAAAATATTATGTCTCCAATGAGCCTAATCAACGAATGCATGAGATGGCTTTAAGAAGAGGAAGGGAAATTAGTGATTACCCTTCTTTTGTTTATTTAGTAGAAGAGGGTCGTGAAGGTTTCAATGAAAGTCTTCGAGGGAAAGGCACTTTGGAAAATTCTCCAACCTTAAAGGAATACATACTGGATAATTTTACTGAAGAGGAGCGTAAGCAAATGAAAACACCTAGCTATTTCTATAAAATAACTTTCGATAAGCCAGGTGGTTTAGTTATGCCTATAATTGTGGAATATGAATATGCTGATGGTAATACGGAAAGAATAACATATCCTGCTCAAATTTGGAGATATAATGACAAAGAAATAAGTAAAGCCATTGCGTCAACATCAGAATTGGTTAAGATAACCGTAGATCCGGATAAAGAAACTGCGGATGTTGACACATCTAATAATTCCTGGCCAAAGGAGATCAAGCAAAGTAAATTCGATCAATTTAAAGCAGCTAATAAAAACTAGCAAATAAATAATTTTTAAAAGCCGACTTATAAAGTCCGCTTTTTATTTAAATTTGTATCGTGATACAATTGACAACATTCTTATTTATTAGCGGTACTGAAATAACTTTCATTCTTTTTATAGTTGTTATGGTATTTGGTGCTGATAAAATTCCTGATATAGCTCGAGGATTAGGGAAAGGTATGCGAACCCTAAAGGATGCTACAAACGATATTAAACACGAAATAACTAAGAGTGCCAAAGATCAGGGAATTGATACTGATATTGTTAAAGACGTAAATAAGGAAATTTCCAAAGTGAAAGACAATATTGATGATTTTACGGGTTCTGTCAGGCGTAAGCTTTAACAGGAAATCTCAATAAAAATTGGCTTGTTATTCATCCATAAATTAAATATACCATCTCTTTAGTTATTCATAATTTAGCCCATTGGGTATCCATGGTCTTTTGGTAAATTCATATTATTAATAAGTGTATTCCATCGTGGGTCTTTATATAAGCTTTTAAAAGAAGGGTACATTAAAGCTTCTAATAGTACTGGGTCTTTTATTTCAACAGCTCTATTTAACCAATAAAAGGATTTATCAATTTCTCCTCTGAAAGCATACAAGTCGGCTAAATTCGCAGGATCTGTTTCGCTATATTTTTCTATGAATTCTTCAAAAAGGGCATCGGCCTGATCTTGTTTTCCTAAAGCATAGTAAACAAAATTCTTCCCATATAAACTAAAAAAATCATGTTTTTCCAGCTCTATTTCCTTTTTGGCCTTATTGTGTTCACCTTGAGCAAGAAAAACCATAGCCTGCATATAATGTAGTATTTGCGAATTTGGATAATAAGTTGCGAATTTTCTGAAAGCTTCTTCAGCTTTATTTAACTCATTAACTTTATAATATTCAAATCCTAAATTATAATAATTCAAATAGAGTAAAGGATCCAGATTAATCGATTTTTGGATAAGTTTAATAGATTTGTTGATGTCTCCATAGGTCATATTTGCAGCCGTGCTAATGATTATAGCATTATTAGGATCTAATTTAAGTGCCTTATTTATATTTTTTAACGATTCATTAAAATTCCAATCCAATTCATGTAAACTTGCTAATGTTGCATAACCATAAGCTAAATTTGGGTCTAACTCAATAGCTTTTTCTGCTGCTTCCAAACCTAAAGGAATCCCTTCATTGGTAGTTCTGATGTTGAAATTGTATGCACCAGTATTATAAATACTGGCGAGTAATTCCCATGAAGCTGCATAGTCTGGTTCAATTTTTATTGATTTTTTAGTTAATTCTTCAGCAGAAATATAAGCCATTTTAGTATTTTGATGCACCAAATGTTTTGCCTGAAGAAATAAGTTATATGCCTCAATATTTACTGTTTTACTTTTTGGAGATGTCCCCAGAAGGGTTGTCTTTAATTGGTCAGTAACGCGTGCAGCAATGTCATCTTGAATTTGAAAAATAGAATCTAAATCTCGATCGTAGGTCTCTGACCAAATATGCGAACCATCCATAGTTTTAATCAATTGCACTGTAATACGTATTTTATTACCTGCTTTTCGAATACTTCCTTCCAAAAGATGAGAGACATTAAGTTCTTTTCCAATGTCTTTGACCGAAACGTCTTTTCCTTTATAGGAAAAAGAGGAGGTCCTACTCATTACTTTTAACTCTGGAATTTTTGCAAACAGATTCAATATTTCCTCACTGATACCATCCGAGAAATATTCCTGGTCTTTATTCGGGCTCATATCTGCGAATGCTAGTACAGCAATCGATTTTTCACCATCAGGTTTTTCATTAAATTGTTTATTAACAAACAAATTGATAACGAATATTAATACAACTAAAGAGAGCGAGGTAAAAATTACTTTATTAAGTCGATTGCCTTTTATAACTGATTTTTCAAATTTTTGTTCAATATTTTCAGTTTTTTTAAGACCTTCTGGTGTAACATCGTATATATAGGAGAATACTAAATTTATTGGAAAGCCAATACCCAATATAAATAGGATTACTTTCATTATGTATTTAGGTGCATCAAAAACAGGTAATACAATAGAAGCAACTTGAACAATAAGCCAAGCAACTATTAAATAGGCCGCACTCGCTTTAAATACATTACGTCTCTTAAGTTCTTCAAAGTAGTTTTTTAAATTCATATATTATTTAAACCTAGTATTTATTTATGACTAACTTGATTATTATGATACCCATATAATATTTTATTTCAGATGTTTACTAAGTTCGACTTTTTTTTTAAAAAGTCAAATTCTATTTCTTTCTGCTAATAGTTAACCCATCACGTATTGGTAATAAAACTGTTTCAAGTCCTGGATCTTCTTTTAGGAGTTTATTATATTCTAAAACAGCTTTAGTCGAGAATGTCTTTTTGGTCTAGTTTTTCAATCACCTTACCATGCCACAAAACATTATCAGATAAAATAATGCCTCCAGAATTTAATTTATCAACGATCAAATGAAAATAATTTACGTAATTAGGTTTATCTGCATCAATAAAAACCAGATCAAAAGTTTTATTCAATTTCGGAATTATATCTAAAGCATTTCCTAAATGCTGAACTATTTGATGGCCATAGTCAGATTTATCGAAATATTTACGCTGAAAATCAAACAATTCTTCATTTACATCAATAGTATGAATTTCTCCGTCAGGGTTTAATCCTTCCGCCAAGCATAATGTAGAATATCCTGTAAATGTTCCTAGTTCTAGAATCGATTTTGGATTTATCAATTTAGAAATCATACTCAAAACGCGGCCTTGATAAGGTCCACTCAGCATAATAGGTTGCAGAATTTTTTGATAGGTTTCCCTTGTTAGTTCCTGCAGTAATTCAGGTTCTTCCTGACTGTGATTTACAATATAATCGTCTAATTCTTCGGGTAAAAATTGCATTTAATTTTTAATGGTTAAATGTCATGCTGCGCTTGTCGAAGCATCTCAAAAACAGATTCTTCACTTTGTTCAGAATGACAGAAAGTTAGCCCAATATTCGCTTTACTAATTTATCCTTAGCATCTTCATCGTCTCCACACAGCCATTGTATCACATTATCTTCCCAAATAGCATCACGTTCGTCTTCAGTGATAATATTTCTTTCTGTTGCCAGATCTAATATTTTTCCAGGATAAGAAGATTGTTTTTTGCTTTCCATTTCACCTAAAGGATATGGATCATCTAATCCCATAACTACTTGTTTAGATCCTTGATTTTCCACTAATAATTTTAATGAACCAGTATCATGTACCAAAGTGTCAAAGAAAATATTTTTATGTCCAACCGCTTTTCTTGGATGACTTTTTCCTTCAAATAAATCTGGTCGACCATCAAATCCTTGAATACGTCTTCCTAAATTTATTTGAGCTAATTGTCCACCATGCGCAAAACAAGTTCGCATGTTTGGATATTTATCCTGATAACCGTTTAAGGTTAAAAAATGATAGGCATCAGCACATTGTGCTAACATCCATATTAAATGAAAACGCCATGAGGTATTTTCAAGTTTTATAAATTTTTCACCATCATAAGGATGAATTTCTACAGCGAGATTATATTTATTAGCTAATTCAAAAATAGGTTCATTTTCTTCATCAAAAATACAACGCCATGTACCAATAGTATCCATATAATGGGTTGGTAAACATAATAATTGCATACCTAATTCTTCAACACAACGTTCAATTTCCCAACAAGCACCTCTTACAAATCCAGGATGTACCACAAAACCACAGGTAAATTTACTTGGATTATCATGTTGAATTTTTGCATTAAAATCATTTTGAAAACGTAATGCTTGTTTCATTTCTTCTACACGCAATCCATTGCCGTACAGTTGAGAAAGATTAAAACCACTGCATGGTCAATATTGAATCGTATCCATCCATTCTAGTTTTTCATCTAAGAAGAAACTAGAATCGGTTACAGGACGACTCCAATCTTTTTGAAGCATGAATTTTCGGTCTTTATCCACCCAAAAAATACCTTTGTCCTTCATAAATTGAGGAATTTCCTCAGGATAAGGAAGTAAATGAGAGTGACCGTTTATGCGTAGTTTACGTTTCATTTTTTATTCCTCTGATGGTTGGACTGGTGGCAGCATAACCATGTTCACATTTAGGGCAAGTTCATTTGTCTTTATCGCCATAATATTTATCAAAAATCTTAGGCATATCTGTTTCAATATTGTCCAATTTGAAATTTTTTTCGATATAATCTATGGTTGCAATTTTCACAATACCATTCTAATGCATCTTTCATTTTCTTTTTACGAGGATATTCAATAACCAAACCAACTGTATTTGCACCTCGTTGAGGAGAATGTGGAACTTTTGGAGGTAATAAATAAATATCACCTTCTTTTATATGAATATCTTTTGGTGTACCTTTATCCATAATTTTTAAAACCATATCACCTTCAACCTGATAGAAAAATTCAGGTGTTTCATTATAATGATAATCTTTTCTGCTATTTGGACCACCAACAACCATCACAATATAATCACCATCTTTCCAAACCACTTTATTTCCAACAGGAGGTTTTAATAAATGACGATTTTCTTCAATCCAAGCTTTAAAATTTATGGTGTTACTAATTTTTTTCCCATAATTTTATAATTTTAGATAATATAAATTTACAAACATTTTGTTCGTCCACCATCAACAGGAAGATTAATTCCGTTAATATAACTTGCAGCTTCACTTGCTAAAAATGCAATAGCATTGGCTGTTTCTTCTGGTTTTGCAAATCGTTTTGCAGGTGTGTAATTCTTCATTATTTCAGCCATTTCTTCAATAGTTGTTCCTGCTTGTTTGGCTTTAATTTTAATAATTTCAGTTAAACGTTCTGTATCTGTAAATCCAGGTAGTACATTATTTACTGTAATGCCTAAAGCACCAACTTCTATCGATAATGTTTTACTCCAATTACCAACTGCACCTCGAATGGTATTACTTACTCCAAGTCCATCGAATAGGCTCTTTTACAGAAGTTGAAATCACATTTATAATTCTACCAAAACCTTCTTTTTTCATAAAAGGAACAGTGGTTTGAGCTAACACATGATTACATTTTAAATGTTGTGTAAAAGCATTTTCAAATTCCTCTAAAGTTGCAGCTAAAATAGGGCCACTTCTTGGTCCTCCTGTATTATTTATCAGAATATGAAAACCATGATTTTTTTTAATATAGTTAGATACTTTTTTTTGCAAGTCCTATGGATTTGAAAAATCAGCAACAATATAATTATGATTTCTATGTGGAGGTAATTCAGCAAGAACTTGCTTAAGTTGATCTTCATTTCTGCGCAAAGAGTAACGTTTACACCTTCTGCAGCTAATAGCATTGCTGTTGCTTTTCCTATTCCCTGTGTACTTCCGCAAACAAGGGCGTTTTTATTGTTTAGTTTTAAATTCATATTTTATCCTGAACTTGTTTCAGGAACTTTTTAATAATATTTTAATTTATATTGAGATGCTGAAATAAATTCAGCATGACAACAAGTTGTTAGTATTTTATACAAACATTTTTTGCTTCTGTAAAAAAGCGTAAGGCTTCAAAACCACCTTCACGACCAACACCAGAAGCTTTTACACCTCCAAAAGGTGTTCGTAAATCACGCATCATCCAAGTGTTTACCCAAACAATACCAGCTTGTAATTGATTACTCATTCGCATGGTTCGTTTAAGGTCGTTTGTCCAAAGTGTAGCTGATAAACCATACTTTACTTTGTTTGCCATTTGTAAGTACTTCGTCTTCAGTCTTAAAAGGCATAATAGTAACTACAGGTCCAAAAATTTCTTCTTGATTCACTCTACATTCATCAGTTGATACTTCAATAACGGTTGGTTCTAAATAATAACCATTTTCATAACCTTTAACAGTAACTTTATTTCCTCCACATAAAACAGTTCCATTTTCTTCTTTGGCAATTTCAATATAGCTCATTACTTTTTCTAAATGAGGTTTTGAAACCAAAGCTCCAATATTTGTGTCTGTTATTAGATGGATGACCAACTTTTAAGGCTTTTACTTTATTTACAAAATCAGTTTTGAATTTTTCATAAATAGAAGCTTCAACAAAAATGCGACTACCACATAAACAAATCTGACCTTGATTAGCAAAAGACGAACGAACCGTTGTTTCTAACATATCATCATAATCGCAATCTGCAAAAATGATGTTTGGGTTTTTTCCACCTAATTCCAAAGATAATTTTTTAAACATTGGAGCAGCTACTTTAGCAATATGAGCTCCTGTTGCTGTGCCTCCAGTAAACGAAATTGCTTTAATATCTGGATGTTCAACAATGGCTTGTCCTGTTGTTGTTCCTAATCCATGAACAATATTTAATACACCTTTTGGTAAACCTGCTTCATTACAAATTTCCCCTAATAAATAAGCTGTCATTGGAGTGACTTCACTTGGTTTGGCAACCACACAATTTCCTGCTGCAATAGCTGGAGCAATTTTCCATGTAAATAAATAGAGTGGAAGGTTCCAAGGTGAAATACAACCAACAACTCCAATGGGTTGTCGTAAAGTATAATTCATGGCTTGTTGACCAACACTTTCATGACTTTCACTCGCAAATTGTGTAATGGCATTTCCAAAAAAACGAAAGTTACTTGCTGCTCTTGGTATATCTACTAGCTTTAGCTAAACTTAAAGGTTTTCCGTTGTCTTTACTTTCTGCTTCTGCAAAACGTTGTAAGTTGGCTTCTAGTAATTCTGAAATCTTAATTAGGATTCTACTACGTTCTTCTAAAGTAGTTTGTGACCAAATAGGAAAAGCAGATTTTGCTGCGATATAAGCATTTTCTACATCCTCTTTAGATGAGTTTGGTATTTGTCCATAAACTTCTCCATTTGCTGGACAATAATTATCTATCCAATTATCTTGTATTGGATTGTGGAATGTTCCGTTTATGTAGTTTTGAATTTGCATTATAGTTTCTTGTATGCCATCACTTTAATCTCAACAACCAAATCTGGATGTGGTAATTGGTGCACTGCAACTGTTGTTCTTGTTGGTCCGGTTTCTTTATTAAAAAACTCTGCATAGGCTTTATTATAACCTGCAAAATCATTCATATTTACTAAAAAAGATGTAACATCAACCACATCTTTTAAAGTGGCACCTTCTTTTATTAAATTCTTTTCTATGTTTTTGAAGTACTTCACGTGTTTGAACTTCAATATTTAAACGTTTGGTTCCCATTTCATCAATAATATCAACTCCAGCAATGGTATTGTCTGCTCGTCGGGAACTTGTTCCAGAAACAAAAATAAAATCACCAACACGTTTTGTGTGTGGATAAGCGCCTCGTGGTGTTACTTTTTTATCCATAATTTTGTTATTACTGCTAAGGCAGGAATCTTTTTAATTAAAATTTCAATTTATAATGGATTCCGCATCAAGTGCGGAATGACAACTACATCAATGATGCAGTGTTTTTGCAATTTATCCTCTTCTAAAATATCTTCGGTTTCTGGTTTCACTTTATTTAAAATCTCTTTTAAATCTCCATTTAAATCAATTTCATTGTCAGCAATCATATTTAGTATGGCTTTGTCTTGTGCTCGTCCTCTTGTCATAGCTTCTTGATAACCAATATTCTTCATTAAAGGTAACTAATGAATATTTTGAAGAATATTCATTAGGAAAATTCTGTTCTAAAGCCATTTCCAATTTACGCTTTTCCTGAAATATAGGATTTGCTACATGATCTCTCATTTCAAAGAAATTATCGATAGCTAAATCTGCAATTGCATCTGTATCTTTTTTTCGTGATTTTTCATAAGCTTTAAAAGTTGTTTCCCAATCACCTTTATGGTTTTCAAGGAATTTATCAAATTCAACGACATCTTCAAAAGATGCATTCATTCCTTGACCATAAAACGGCACAATAGCATGAGCAGCATCTCCCATTAACATGGTATTGCCTTTATAATGCCAGGGAGAACATTTTACGGTTCCCAAAGGTGCTGTTGGATTTTCAAAAAAATCTTCTACTAGATTTGGCATTAATTCCAAGGCATCAGGAAATTCTTTTTGAAAGAATTCTGTTACTATTTCTGGATTGGTTAGGTTGTTGAAATTGTATTCACCTTCATCAAAACTTAAAAAAAGTGTCACCGTAAAACTGCCATCTAAATTTGGTAATGCAATAAGCATAAAATCACCTCGTGGCCAAATATGTAAAGCGTTTTTATAGGTTTTAAATTCTCCATTTTCAGTTGGCAAGAATGGTCAATTCTTTATAACCATGTGTTAAATAGTCTTGTGAAAAACTAAATAGGAATTTCTTTTCTAAATAATAACTTTTTCGCAAGAGCAGAACCTGCTCCATCTGTTCCAAAAATGACATCTGCATCAACTTGAAATTCCTCTTTTTTGTCATAGTCTTTAAAGATGGCAGTTGTTTTTTCGAAATCAACTTTTTTACATTTTTTATTGAACTCAATTGTGACATTATTCATAAGCTTCAGCTTCATCCATTAATAAGGCAGTTAAGTCGACCTCGAGAAATGGAATTGATATATTCATGTGAACGTCCACTATAATTTGATATAAATGTTTTACCTTCTTTATCATGAATCATTCGTCCATTCATTGGAATGCAAAGTGGTTCTACTTTATCTTCTATTCCAACAAGTCGCATTGCTTTGATTCCTCGATCTGAAAAAGCTAAATTGATGGAACGTCCTGCACTAATATCAACTTTCCGTAAATCTGGACGCATTTCTATAACCCGAACGTTATAACCTCTTTGACCTAAACGTAAAGCTAGGAGCGAACCACAAAGTCCTGCACCAATAATGAGTATGTTTTCTTTTTGTTTCATTTTATATTTTATGTCATGCTGAGCTTGACGAAGTATCTTTTGTTGAGATTCTTCACTTCGTTCATAATGACAAATTACTTATTTAATATTTCTTTCAATTTTTCAACCATTCTATAAACATCTTCAAATGTATTGTAAAGCGGAATTGGAGCACAACGAATGACATCTGGTTCTCTCCAATCTGTAATAATATGTGCATTGGTTAATTTTTTATGTAAACTTTTGTCTGCATTTTTTACCTGAATAGATAATTGACAACCTCGTTCTTCTGGATTTGATGGTGTTATGATTTTAATTTTATCATTATTCAATTCATTAATTAAAAACTCAAAATAGCCTGTTAGTTTTTTCGATTTTTCTCTTAAAGCATCCATTCCAACTTCATTAAACATATCTAAAGATGCTTTAATTGCTGCCATTGATAAAATAGGAGGATTGCTTAATTGCCAACCTTCGGCTCCTGGAATAACATCAAAAGGTTGTCGCATATTAAATCGAGTTTATTTATTATGACTCCACCAACCTGCAAATCGTTTTAAATCTTTATTATAAGCATGTTTTTCATGAACAAACAATCCGCCTAAACTTCCTGGTCCTGAATTTAAATATTTATAAGTACACCAAGCAGCAAAATCGACACCAGAATCATGAAGATTCTGGTTTTATATTTCCTGCTCCATGAGCAAAATCAATTCCAACCATACAACCTTTTGCATGACCTAATTCTGCAATTTGTTTTAAGTCAAAATATTGTCCTGTATAATAATTTACACCTCCAATTAGAAGTAATGCAATTTCATCTCCTTGTTCTTCAAGAATAGCTTCTAAATCTTCTATGTTAAGTAATTCTTCACCTTTTCGAGGTTTCCATTCTACTAGTCCTTCTTTTGCATTGAAACCATGAAATTCCAATTGTGTTTGAACAGCATATCTATCAGATGGAAATGCATCACTTTCAATAACAATTTTATATTTGGTTTTTGTTGGTTGGTAAAATGAGACCATTAACAGATGTAGGTTGGTCGTTAATGTATTCATAACAACAACTTCAATAGGTTTTGCTCCAACAATTTTCGCCATGGATTCGGTTAGGAATTCATGATAAGGCATCCAAGGATTTTTAGCTTCAAAATGACCTTCTACACCAAAATTTGCCCAATCTTCAAGTTCCTGATTAATATATTTTTTTGTGGATTTTGGTTGGAGTCCTAAAGAGTTTCCAGTAAAGTATAACCAATCGTTTCCATTTTTGTCTTTAGGAATATGAAACTGTTCTCTGTAAGATGCTAATTGATCTAATTTATCTTGTTCTTTAGCATAATCAAGACCTAATTTATAAGTTGACAATGTTTATGTTTTGGTTTCTTTCAAAAATAGCGATTTTTATTACTGTTAACAACAAATAATAAAATTGTAATTTTATTCTTCAATCCTATCAAAAACATGTCAAAAAACAATAAATATTTTGAAGTCAATAAGACTACCTGGAATAAAAAAGTAAAAATACATGCTAAAAGTGAGATGTATGATTTTGAAGCTTTTAAAAATGGGAAATCTTCTTTAATGCAATATGAGTTGGATGCTCTTGGTGATGTTAACGGAAAAAGCTTGTTGCATTTACAATGTCATTTTGGACAAGATACATTGAGTTGGAGTAGGATGGGAGCTAAATGTGTTGGAGTTGATATAAGTAATGAAGGCATAAAACTTGCTCAACAATTAAATGAAGAATTAAATTTGGATGCAGAATTTGTGTGCTGTAATGTATTGGATACATCTGATTATGTAAGAGATAATTTGATATTGTATTTACCAGTTATGGAACTATTGGTTGGTTGCCAGATTTAAAACCTTGGGCAAAAATGATATTCGAGCGATTGAAAAATGGTGGTATTTTTTATATAGCTGAATTTCATCCTATTGTTTGGATGTTTGATTATTCTAGAAGGGAAACCAATTATGAAGTATGGTTATATGCAGGATGAGGTTATTTATGAAGAATATGAAGGAACTTATGCCAATCAGTCCTCAAAAATGATTAGTAAAGAATATGGATGGAATCATGGCTTGGGAGAAGTAATCACTGCTTTGACTGAAGCTGGATTGAACATAGAATATTTAAAGGAACATGATGAAAGTCCTTATAATGTATTGCCAGATCTGATTGAAACCAGATCAGGCAATTATGTTACAAAAGATAAATTGTATCCCTTAATATTTGAGATTAAAGCAACAAAACTTTAATGATTTTCCTTTAAAAGTTCAGGAAATTTTTTCTGAAATTTTTTCAATCTTGGAATTGAAACATTCTGAATATATCTATTTTCCGGATGTAATCTTTCGTAATTCTGATGATAATCTTCAGCTACTCCAAAATTTTTGAAAAGGATAAATTTCAGCCGCTATTTTGGCATTTAATTGTTTTGCTAATGCTTCTTTTTTTTGTACTATGATTTGTTTTTGTTCATCATTTTGATAGAAGATAATTGAACGATATTGTGAGCCTCTATCTGGTCCTTGACCATTTACTTGGGTTGGGTTTTGAGAGCCAAAATAAACATCGACTAAAGTTGAAAAGCTTACCATTTCTGGATTGTAAATAACTTCTACGCTTCTGCATGTCCTGTTCTACCTGTATTACTGGCTTCATAAGTTGGGTTTTTAGTATGACCTCCAGAATATCCATTAATAACTTCATCAACACCTTTAACACTTTCATAAACAGCTTCTACACACCAAAAACAACCACTTGCAAAATAGGCTCTTGCTATTCCATTTTCTAATGGTACTTCAATAGGTTTTGCATTTTGTAACTGCTTGTTGCTTTTTGATTGTCTTGTGCCTGATTTTGGCAACTAAAAAATAAGACTAAAGATAACAACATGGATAATATATTTAAATTTCATAACTTTTTTTTTGTAAGTCGTATAAAATTATAAAACCTTAATTTAAAATTTGTGAATTTTATATTAAAAAAAAGCCTTTACAGATTAGTAAAGGCTTTTTAATATTGAAATTGAGCTATATTATAATTTTAGCAAATAATTTTTTCATTTTTGCTTTTTGCTCTTCAGCTAATGCTTCATCAACCAAAATACTACCACTATGTTCATCAGTAATTATTTTTTTACGAGCAGCAATTTCTACTTGTACTTGTGGTGGAATTGTAAAGAAAGAACCTCCAGAAGCACCTCTTTCAATTGGTACAACGGCTAATCCATTTTTTACATTGTGTCTAATTCTATGATAAGCAGCAACTCAATCGTTCTTCAATTTGATTTTGATATTCTTCAGATTTTTTTATTAAGGCTTGTTCTTCTTTTTCAGTTTCAGCAAGAATGGCATCTAATTCACTTTTTTTGTGTTTTAAATGAGTTTCCAAGTCTTTTAATCGATCTTTAGTTTCAGCAATTACTTCTTTCTTTTGTTCTATTTGAACTTTATATTCTTTAATATGTTTTTCAGCTAATTGAATTTCTAATTCTTGAAATTCAATTTCCTTGGTAATAGAATTGAATTCTCTGTTATTTCTAACATTTTTTTGTTGTTCGTTATATTTTTTAATTAAAGTTTTAGCCTCTTCAATTAAATTCTTTCTGCTCTTTATTTCATCTTCAATAGCTTCAAGACTACTATCTAATTTTTGAATTCTAGTGTTTAATCCTGCAACTTCATCTTCTAGATCACGAACTTCTAAAGGAAGTTCTCCTCTTACATTTCTAATTTCATCAACTCTTGAATCGATTAGTTGTAAATCGTATAATGCTCTTAAACGTTCTTCTACTGAAACTTCTTTTTTTTTTGCCATATTTACAAATACTTGACAGGATTGGTATTAGTCTTTGATAAAATGATTGCAAAATTAGTAATTTTTTTTGTAAGATATGTAACTAAAAGTTTTTTGTGAACTGTTCACTTTCATAATGACCAATATCTGCTAATACAATTTTATTTTCAGCTTTAAAAAAATCATGATATTTTAAGTCTGAAGTCAAAAACACATCTGCATTTTTTGAAATTGCGGCTTGTATTGCAAAACTTCCTGAACCTCCTAAAACAGCAACTTTTTTTATAGGTTTATTAAGAAAGCTGGAATGTTTAATAACTTGACAATTAATTGTAGATTTTAAGATTAGATAAGAATGAAGATTCATCTATAGCATTCTTAAGTTCTCCAATCATTCCCATTCCTATATTCTGATTGGTGTTTTCAAGCGTAGTAATTTCATAGGCCACTTCTTCATATGAATGTGTTCTAAAAAGTGTATTTAATACCTTTTCTTCTACATGCTTTGGGTATATCATAGACACTTGAACCTCTTCTTCATAATGAGTTTCACCTTTTTTACCTTTAGAAGGATTCGATTCCTCATTTCCTTTGTATGTTCCAATTCCTTCTGCATTAAAACTACAATTGCTATAATTACCAATATTACCTGCTCCAGCTCTGAATAAGGCTTTTCTCAAATCTTCAGCCTCACTTTTTGGTGCATAAGTAGTTAATTTTTTAATCGTATTATTTTGAGGAATTAATATTTGTCTGTTATTCAGGCTTAATTTTTCACAAATCATATTATTTACACCTAAATTGGCATTGTCTAAGAGCTGTATGAATTGCATAAATAGAAATTTCATTTTTTATGGCTTTTATAACAACTCGCTCCACATAAGTTTTTCCAGTTATCTTTTTTAATCCTGAAAATATTATTGGATGAAAGCTAACTATTAGATTACATTTATTCTGTATAGCCTCATCAACAACGCTTCAAGAGTATCTAATGTTACAGTATACCTGTTACATCACTTTTTGTATCCCAACTAATAATCCTACATTATCAAAATCTTCTGCATAAGTAAGAGGTGCTAATTCTTCTAAATGATTAATTACGTCTTGGACAATCATGATAATTTTGTTTGTGTCAAAGATAAAATAATTACATTCATCTGAAACTCATAATTTTTTAAAGTTGACAGATGTAACCTTTGATGATTGAAATAATTATTATCTTGTTCGCTTACTAATTATTTCAATCATGTTGGTTTCGTTCTATGAAGCTTTTAAGAAAAATATTTTTTCCATTAGTGCCTATTTTTTACCTGATAACGTCGGTTACGAAATAAATTATATGATCTGAATTTGTTAAAGTCTAAATCTTATAATTTTCCTATTATTTGTGTTGGAAATTTAAGTGTTGGTGGTACTGGAAAAACACCAATGATTGAATATTTGGTTAGATTAATGAGTAAGGATAATTTTTAGCAACTTTAAGTAGAGGTTATAAGAGAGATACATCAGGATTTATATTGGCAAATGATAATACAACTGTTGAGGAAATAGGTGATGAGCCTTATCAATTTAATACATAAATTTAAAAATGTAGTAATAGCTGTTGATGCCAATAGACAAAATGGAATTGAGACATTGTTAGGGCTTGAATAATTCTCCAGATATTATTTTACTGGATGATGGTTTTCAGCATAGAAAAGTAAAAGCTGGTTTATATATTTTATTGACCTCTTTTAATAAATTATTTACTGAAGATTATTTATTGCCATCTGGAGATCTGCGAGAACCAAAAAGTGGAGCAAAACGAGCAGATGTAATAATTGTCACAAAATGCCCTAAGGATTTGAAAGAAGAGACGAAAGCTGAAATCGCAAAAAAAATTAAGCTCAATAGTAATCAGAAACTGTTTTTTAGTGGTATTGCTTATGATGATACTATTTATAGTGAAAAAGAAAGTACATCGATCAATATATTAAATGGTTCGAAATTTTCTCTTGTTACCGGAATTGCAAATTCAAATCCTTTGGTTGAATATTTGGAGTCCATAGGACTCAGCTTTGAGCATTTAAATTATAAAGATCATTATAACTTTACAGAAAAGGACTTAGATAAATTAAATAGAAAGAAATTGATCTTAACAACTGAAAAAGATTTTATGAGGTTGAAAGGTAAATTAGATGCGAGTAAACTTTTTTATTTACCAATAAAAACTGAAATATGATAATGAAGATGATTTAATAAAGCTTTAGTGCAACAATTTGTGCTTAAGTTTTAACCGTTACTTTTTTTTCTTTTCCTATTAACTCATTATAAAGTTTTTTCTCAAAATCTTCTTGTTTGAAAGGTTTTGAAATAATATCATCAAAACCAGCTTCATCGAATTCATGCATTTTATCTTCAATAGTAACAGCTGTTAAGAGCAAAAATAGTAAGTTCTTTATCAAATATCCTAATCATTTTAGTAGCTTCAATACCACTAATTCCTGGCATATGAATATCCATTAAAACAACATCATAATTTTCTGTTTTAACCTTTTCAACAGCATCTTCACCATTATCAACCATATCACAATTAAGATTCATTTTATTAAGAATCTTCTTCGTGATCATTTGATTGATCTTGTTATCCTCAACAACTAAAATCTTAATACTACTTAATTCAATTTCATTTACATCTTTAAAATAATTGGTTTTCTTAACTTTAATTTTCTCATGAGAGTGTAATAGAGGTAATTCAAAAAAGAAGGTAGTTCCTTTTTCTAATTCACTTTTTAAATAGATTTTTCCTTTTAAAATATCTATCAATCCTTTTACAATAGACAAACCTAATCCTGTTCCACCATATTTTCTGTTTATTTGTATTGAACCTTGAGAGAAACTCTCAAACATATGTTCTTGCTTTTCTTGTGAGATACCAATACCATTATCTTCAACTTCAAATTTAATATTGTAATTATCTCCTTTATTATCTATTTTATTTACTCGTACCCAAATATCCCCATCTTTAGTGAACTTAATTGAGTTACCAATTAAATTCATTAAAATTTGAGATATTTTAACTTGATCCGAGTCATACACTTCAGGTAAATTCTTATCATATTCTAAATGAAGTTTTACATTATTATCTAAAGCTGAATTATTTAAAGCAGAAATTACATTTTCAATTTTTTCTTTTAAATTGAATATTTCTGGTTCTATATTGACTTTTTTGGCTTCAATTTTATTTATTTGAAGAATATCATTAATAAATGTTAATAAGTAATCACCTGAAAATTTTAATGATTTTAAATGATTGACTTGATCTGGTTTAGGATCTTCATCTAAAAGCATATTGGTTAAACCAGTTACCGCATATAAAGGAGTCCGTAGTTCGTGTGTTACTGTAGACAAAAAGTTAGCTTTAGTTTTAGAAGCTAATTCTGCTTTTTCTTTAGCAATCACTAAGTCTTCATTTTTCTTATGCAGCATATTATTGGTTCTGGTCCTAATATTATTGTTTTTGTATAAAGAAAGGGTTAATAAGGATAAAATTGTAATCAATGCGATACTTAAAAGAGAAAGTAGTTGTTTTAAATTACTATCTTTTTTTATTTTTTTTAATTCTTCTGTTTGCTTATCGAACAATTTCTCTTTATCACTTATTTGATATTTCAATGCAGTTTCTGCATCTAAATTATCACTCTGAGACTCATAAATGGAATCTTTTAATCTGATATGTTCATTTAAATAGTTATTTGCTAATTGATAATTCTCGGTTGCTTGATAGATATCGCTCATTATCAAAAAAGCTTCATTTTTACCTTCCTGATAATTAATTTGTTTTGCAATGTCCAAGCCTACTTGAGCTTTAGACAGTGCTTTATCAAATTTCTTTAAATAGAATAAAGCTTTGGCATTATTTATAAGTGCTGAGCTTTCTATTTTCCGATTTTTAAATTTTTTTGAAAGCACAATAGCCTTTTCGAGATCTTCATTAGCTTTTTCATATTTCTCGATTGCATTCCACGAAATACCCATATTAAGTAAGACTTGTGGTATATATTCATCTAACTCTTCTATTTCTGCATAAGACTTAGCAGACGTATAGCTATCAAGAGCTATTTTATGTTCATTTTTCTTTGCAAATACGCGTCCCTGTACATTATATGTTTCAACTAAATTCACATAATCGTTAGTAAGTCTCTGTATTTCCAGAGCTTTATTTATAGATGAAATGGCTCTGTCATATTTACTTAGTGTAAAATGTATTTTAGCCATTTTAGTATGGATGATACCTTTACTCTTCTTATCATCTATTTGCTCTGCCATGTCAAGAGCTTTCTGTAAATTCTCTTCGGCGATAAAAAAGTTGCCTCTACCAACATCTAATTCGGCTTGACCTATATGAAAAGAAATAGTCTGAGTAAGTGCATTAATGTCTTGAGATGTGTTTTCTTGAGAAAAAACGGACACACCATAAAGAAGTAGCAGGGCTAATATATACTGTTTTACTTGGGACATTCTTTAGCTAAAGTAATAAATAATTATTTAATTCCTCGACAAAAGTGGTGATTTTTACGATAAAATGCAAATTTATTATGTCATTATAGACATAAATGAACGCTTTTATTTAATTAAATGATTTAAAAAGGGAATAAAAACCTATGTTAACTACTGAATAAGAACGCTTTAAATATATTCTAATGCTAGAAAACAGGTATATGTTTACATAAAATAAAGAATTATCTTTAATTAATATGCTTCTGAGCCTTATAGGAAGATCGAACCAAAGCACTACTTTCAACATGACGAAAACCTAATTCTAGTCCTATTTGTTTGTATTCCTCAAACTGATCTGGTAATATGAATTGTTTAACAGGTAAATGATTTTTAGTTGGTTGCAAGTATTGACCTATTGTTACTACATCTACGTTTGCGTTTTTTAAATCATGTAAAGTTTCAATAACTTCTTCTCTGGTTTCACCTAGACCTAACATAATACCGGATTTAGTACGACGTTGTCCTGACTCTTTTAGATATTTTAAAACACCCATACTTCTATCATATTTGGCCTGAATTCTGACCTCTCTAGTTAACCTTCTGACAGTTTCAATATTATGAGATACTACTTCTGGTGCAGCAGCAATAATTCGGTCCAAGTGTTTTTTAATGCCTTGAAAATCCGGAATAAGTGTTTCAAGTGTTGTTTCTGGGTTCATTCGTCTCACGGCGTTAACTGTTTCCACCCAAAGTATGCTTCCCATATCTTTTAGATCATCTCTATCTACACTGGTTAAAACGGCATGTTTTATGTTCATGATCTTGATGGTCCGAGCTACTTTTTCAGGTTCATCCCAATCAACAGATTCTGGTCTACCTGTCTTTACACCGCAAAACCCACAAGACCTGGTGCATATGTTACCAAGAATCATGAATGTTGCCGTACCTTCTCCCCAACATTCACCCATATTCGGACAACTTCCGGAAGTACATATTGTATTTAATTTATACTTATCTACTAATCCTCTAAGTTCTGTATATTTTTTTCCGGTAGGCAATTTTACACGCAACCATTTGGGCTTAGCTTCTCTTGCCGGTAATATATTAGAAGTTGATGTTGTATCCATATTATAATATAAAGTGGCAAAGATACAAAGTAATATATTATAAAAATCTTACAAAATTGTTAAGAACCAAATACTAAAACCAAATAAAAATAGAATTCCTAATATACTCAATATGTGCAGACCTGTACTTGGCCGCCATTCTTTGGGAGTATAACGACTACTTATTAGTTTATAATTTACTATGGCATAAAATGGAGCGGTTATAAAAGAAAGAATTGTAGCAGTTTTAACCAATAAACCCATTTCTGATATAAAAAACAACAATATTGAGATAGTACCCAGAGTTAAAATTCCAATCCAAAATTTGTAGCCTTTAGTAAACCTTTTATTTAATAATAATTGAGTCGTTTTATGCATAGCTCTAGGCGATGCATCCAAAGTGGTAAGTGTTGTACTGAACATAGTAGTGAAGGCAGCAATACCAATAAGGATATAAGCCCAATTACCTAGACTTTTTGTATACATGTTAATTAATTGACTTGAAAATCCTGAGGCCGAACTACTAAAATTCTCACCACTATTAAACATTACCAGAGAACCAAGACTGACGAATCCAATTCCCAATACAATTGTACTCAATATAGCCAATATTGAAATCAAAAAGAGCTGTTTTCGTCTTAATTTCCATGTTCTTTTTCTTTTCAATAGACCAGAGTGAATGCCAGACTGAAATATCTAATGGTGCTGGCATCCATCCCATAAAGGCTATAAGAAAAGCAACACCAATTTCATTTCTTGGAAGAATCTGTTTAAAAGAAATGACATTATTTGTATCTTGAATGGCAAGAACAACAGCAATTAATGTACTAATAGTTAAGGTTATAATTATTACTTTCATTAAAGTATCAAGTAATTTATATCTCCCTATTATTAGAATTAGTAGGCAGATAAATAGAATTATTACACACCAAATCTCTGTACTTATGAAACTCCCGAATAAAGTGCTATGCAATTCCTGCGGTTACTATTGTAACGGCAGTTTGAATCGTAAACATGGTTGCAAAAGTCAAAACTAAATAAATAACCAATACAGGCTTGCCAAGCTTTTTGTATCCTTCAAGTAGACTTTCGCCGGTGGCACCAGCATATCTCGGTGCAAATTGAAAAAAAGGATATTTAAATAAGTGCACCAGAAGTAAAGCCCAGATCAAGCCAAAACCAAAATCGGCACCTGCTCTTGTTGATTGTACCAAATGAGATACTCCAATTGCAGCTCCAGCAAATAATAAGCCTGGACCTAATTTCTTTAATGTAATTCGCATTATTTATTCTGAATTATTTCGGCAAGAAGCTTTTTTGCCCTTAATAATTTCACTTTTATATTATTTATTGGCTCATTCAATTCTTGTGAAATTTCTTTATAACTTAATTCCTGAAAGAAGCGAAGATTTATTACTTCTTGGTAATGCGGTTTTAATTTTTTAATATCATGCAACAATTTAATCAGGTTTTGTTCTATTATGATCTTATCTTCAGGAGAAGGTGTGGTATCTAATATTTCCAGAACTTTTTGTTCATTTTCGTTGGTTAGATCCTCATTTATCAAATTTTTCCTTTTTCTGATTAAATCAATATGAATATTCTTTGAAATAGTTATTAACCAGGTCTTGAATTTGTATTCAGGATTGAAGGAATCTATCTTATCAAATGCCCTTGAAAATGTTTGGATGGTTATATCTTCGGCATCATTTTCATTTTCTATCCTTTTTAATTGAAAACCAAAAACATCATCCCAAAAAGTGTCTAATAAAAAACTAAATGCCTTTTGATCGTTATTTCGTGCTTTTTCAATAGCTTCTTTTATTTCCAATTCTTAGGTTTCGAGATGAGATTAGCTATAAAGATAAAGAATTGAAAGAAGATTAAAAATAATTCTAAAAATGGAGAAAATGGAATAAGGTCTTTTTCATTCAATTTCTTTGATGCAAATCCAACAATGATATATTTTATTATTATTATAAAAATAAATAGTGGTAGGACGATAGTGGGCTTAAAATTAAGTATCAGTAAAAATATGCTTAATACCCAAAATAAGATTTGTGAGGAATAAAATTCTGCTAACAAAAGTTTGTGTAGAATTTTATAGTGGTTTGCAGTTGTTACATGTCGTCGTTTTTGAGAAAACCATGATTTAAATGTTGACTTAGGAACTGATTTTGTAAAACTATTTGGACTGTAACATAGAGCTGTGTTGGTTTTGGAAGCTACTGTATTTATAAACAAATCATCATCTCCTGATTTAATGTTCATATGATCCAATAAATCCATTAACTTTATAAAATTCATCCTTTCTATAGGCTAAATTTCTACCAACTCCCATATAAGGTAATCCAAATTTGGCAAAAGAAAAATATTGAATTGCCGTTAAAACCGTTTCAAACCTTATCAATTTATTTAATAGGGAGTTTTTAGTTTTTGAATAACCACCATAACCTAACACGATTGTCTTTTCATTACTAAAATGACTACTCATCTCTCTTATCCAGTATTTTGAAATTGGTTTACAGTCAGCATCTGTAAATAACAAATAGTCATGGCTTGAAGCTTTTATACCTAAGGTTAATGCATATTTTTTACTGGCCCAAAAAGCTTCATTGTTTTTAACATCAACAATTTTAATATTGTTGTGCTTTTCGCCTAGTTCCTCCATAATTTCCAAAGTATTATCTATGGAGGCATCGTTAACAAGAACTATTTCATAATCTGAATACTTCTGGTTTGCGACTAAAGGAATAAATTGTTTTAAATTTTCAGCTTCATTCTTAGCACAGATTATAACTGAAATAGCAATTTTTTTAGGTTTTTCTTTTTGAGGTTTGGAAAGAGCAAATTTTCTAAAAATTATGAGGTAATAAGCAACTTGAATAATGACTACAATCAAATAAATGTAGAAAATAATGTCAAGATAACTCATTTGCATTATGAATGATGAGTTTCCTTACAATCTTTAAATTGATCTGGAGTTTTACCACAAAAGCCACATGCCTCACCTTCTTTATTTAAATATGGACTCTGACTAGCACAAGTGCCAGCAAATTTTCCATCTTTTTTAGCCCAAATTTTAATTGCTATACCAGCAATTCCAAGAGACAATAGTACTAAAGTTATTAAAAGAAGTTTCATGAATGAAATATTTGCGGCAAAGATACAGCATATGTATGAAATTAAAAAGTTCCCAAAAGGGAACTCTTTAAGCATTATATTATTTAAAATTTAGTTGTTTTTCTGCAATTTAATATTGGCTACAGAATTTTCAACAGTAGCGGTTTCATTACCACCTTTTGGCTCAATAGTAATTTCAAATCCTAATGCATTTTCTGTATAAGGAATTGATCTCAGATCTGTATTTGCCGCATCTAATATTCCTAAATTAACCATTTTGTCTTGCATTTGCGCCCACATTTGATAACACTGTTCTTCTGGTAACTGAGGAAGTGAAACAACCTCGATCATGGACGTTTTTTCCTTTGGATTTATATAAGCAACTGTTTTTAAATTTTTTGCTCGCTTATTCCCTCTGATAATGTATTTTTCTGTTTCAGGATTATTGAGTCTCATGAATTGCTGCATAACACTCTCCAATTTCTTATTGGTATAATCTATATCACTTCGTAAATCAAATATTTCCTCAACTACAATCTGATTTTCGTCAATTAATTTTTGATTTTGAAAGAAAAAGAAAGCAGCCGTTGTGGCAAATAATACTGCTGCAGCACTCGCTGCAATGCTTAACCAAATAGACACCCTTTTAGGTTTTGTATGTAAATGGATAACTTTCCCATCTTCAATTGAATCCAAAATAAAATTTAAAGAATCATTTGGAGCCTCGAGAGCATTTAGTTCTGATAAAATTTCAAGGTTATCCTGAAGTATATCATATTTGGATTTAACTTCTGGATGTTTAGATATATAGCTTTCTACTAATATATTTTCATCATAATTAGTATCACCAACAACATATTTTTCTAAGAGACCAGATTCTAAAAAAGAGTAAAGATCTTTCATAATTATTATTTTAAGTTATCAAAACTATACATTGTATACTTTTCTTAACTCTCTGAGTGCAATTTTAAGCCTTGACTTAATAGTGCCCAAAGGTATATTTAATTCATCGCTCGCTTCTTGTTGAGTCATCCCTTCAAAAAACAAAGCGTTAAGCACTGTTTTGTACTTTCCTTCTAATTTATCAACGTGTTGTTTTAAATCAATAACATCCTGATTTAAACTATTCGTTTGTAGAGTATATACGTTAGAAGAATCAATTTGGATTTCCCTGCTATTTCTATTATTAAAACTTCTAAGTTTGTCAATAGCTGTATTTCTTGTAATTCTATATAGCCAAGTAAATAGTTTTGCCTTTTCCGGATCGTATTTATGTGAGTTTTTCCAGATTTTAACAAAACTCTCTTGCAAAGCATCTTTGGCTAAGGCTTCGTCGTTTGTAATTTTAAATGCAACTCCGTATAAGGAATTTGAATAATTATCGTACAACAGTGTTAAAGCTTTTTTATCACCTTCTTTTAACAATCGTATAATATCCTTCTCTATTTTGCGTTGCATGTATATATAAGCGCTACTTTAAATTTTATAGATACAAAAAATCCAAAACCGTATTTAAAACGTATTTAAATTAAAGCATTTAAACTAAGGTACTAAATTTAGTATTAAAAATATTAGATAATTGTAACTTCCTAGAAGATTGATTAATAGCTTTTTCATAAAACATACAATTATCTAAAAAAGCCTTACGAAAGTAAGGCTTTTTAGTTTTATGCTTCAGCAAAAGCTCCTTCTGCCAATTGTTTCATATATGTTTTGGCATAAGTATATTGAATAAATGGTCTTAAAGAATCTCGTACTTGTGTAATGTTACTTTCATTCACATAGAACATGTAATTAAAATATCTCCTCAGTACAATTAATAAAGTATGTATAAATACCAATGGTATTCTTTTTTGGAAGGCCAAAAGCGAGTCCATTTTACTCACTTTATAATTTGTTATAAGGAAAAAGAGATTTTTATCATTAAAAAAATATTTCGCTAAATACTCTTTGCTTGAACCTTTCCTGTTATCTACCATATCCTCCAGAATCAGGTTATCTGCATTAAAACCACTAATATAATCCACTAACTGCTTAACTGAATATAATTCTTTAGAAGATTTATTCATCACAAATACACAATTGTGAATATCTATTAATATCCATTTGCCTAATTCTTCAGAATAGAATTCATTAATAGAGTGTCCGCCGGCTGTACCAGGCACACCAATTCCCCATTCTCTTACTTTTATATCGTTTATTATACAAAAGTTTATGAATACTTGAGCATAATCACTGCATACGCCTCCTTTTTTATAGCGCATGGTTACATAACTATCCTTGGATGAATATCCCAATCCAGGTCCTCTTTTAAAGAATGTGTTAAAATGTTCGGCAATTTTAATAACCTTGACTAAAGTAGATAATTTCTGTTCATTTTCAGTTAAAGGGTTATCCTCATAAAAGATGGAGTGAATATCTTCTTTTTTGTTATAGGCATTATAATTTTCTTCCTTAAATTTAGAAAATTTTGGCTCCCTTGTAATCATGAACCATCGCGCTTTCATCAAAAATGGATGCCGCTTAAGCGTATACTTAATTTTGTTAATTAAAGATTTCATTTACTTAGTCTTGGGAGGGAATTTTATAATTAATCGTAATTAAAAAAATTACCATTAATTAACTCAAAAGTATAAAATGGAAAGCGTAGACTATAAAGATTTAGATGAATTGCCCAGAAATAAGTTAAAGTGAAATTTGAAGGGATTATAAGCAAAAAATACTGATAAAAACCGAGTCTAAATCACATTAACTTCTGGTTCCAGGTTTATATCAAACAGCCTTGTTATAGTTTTTTGAATTAACTTAGACAATTCATAAATGTCTTTTCCATTAGCAGAATTATAATTAACTAAAACTAAAGCTTGTTTTTTATGTACTCCATAATCTTCAAACCTTTTACCTTTAAATCCAGCTTTTTCTATTAGCCAACCTGCAGGAATTTTTATTTCATTCTCAGATACTTTATAATTGGGAATTTCTGGGAAATTATCTTTTAACTTGTTAAATTGATCCTTAGAAATAACAGGATTTTTAAAAAAACTTCCACTATTTCCAATTTCTTTAGGATCTGGTAATTTGCTTTTCCGAATTGTAATCACAGCATTAGAAACATCTTTTAAGTTGGAGCATGAATATTTTTTACTTCTAATTCTGATTGAATAGCACCATAAGATGTATTTAAAGTATGAGTTTCTTTAGTTAATTTAAAAGTTACATTTGTAATAATATATTTTCCTTTAAGTCATTTTTAAAAATAGAATTTCTATAACCAAATTTACAATCTACTTTATTAAATAGTTTAGTTTCTAAGGTATTAACATTTATCGCCTCACATTCAACAAAAACATCTTTTAATTCCACTCCATAGGCACCAATATTCTGAATTGGAGCAGTGCCAACATTTCCAGGAATTAAAGACAGATTCTCAATTCCACCAAAATCATTTTCTATACACCATAATACAAATTCATGCCAATTTTCTCCAGCTTGAATTTTTACAATAACAGATTTTTTATCTTCATTAATTACTTCTTTACCCTTTAAATTTATTATGTATAACAAGTGAATCAATATTTTTGGTTAGTAACATATTACTTCCACCTCCTAAAATAAATTTCTTTGAATTTTTGTAAACTTTAAGAACTTCGATTAAGTCTTCTGTTGATGTTATATCTACAAATTCTTTGGCAAATACATCAATTCCAAAAGTATTAAGGGTTTTAGTGATATGTTTTTTAATATATTCATTAATAATTATATTGTTTTAAGGCTTCTTTTAATATTTTAACAGATTTTATTAAATCTTCTTTATTTAGTACATAAGCAATTCTAACTTGATTTTTTCCAACACCTGGAGTTGAATAAAATCCTGCAGCAGGAGCAACCATAACAGTTTCTCCATTAAAATCAAATTTTTCAAGTAGCCATTGTGCAAAATCATCAGCATTTTTAACTGGTAATTCTGCAATACAATAAAAAGCACCTTTTGGTTTTGCAACTTTTACACCATCAATTTTTTGTAATTCTTTTATTAGAGTATTTCTTCTTTCTACATATTCTTCAATTACATCGTCAAAATAACTTTGAGGTGTTTCTAAAGCTGCTTCACTTGCAATTTGAGCATAAGTTGGTGGACTTAATCTTGCTTGAGCAAATTTTAAAGCAGTTTCGATAACATCTTTGTTTTTAGAAACAATACAACCAATTCTTGCTCCACACATACTATATCGTTTAGAAACAGAATCAATCATAATAGCATGTTCTTCTAAACCATTTACTTCCATTACAGAATAATGTTTTGCACCATCATAAACAAATTCTCGATAAACTTCATCAGCAATTAAAAACAAGTCATGTTTTTTAACAATTGCTGCTAATTTTTTTATTTCTTCTTTACTATATAAATATCCTGTTGGATTTCCTGGATTACAAATTAAAATGGCTTTTGTTTTTGGTGTAATTAGTTTTTCAAATTCTTCAATTGGAGGTAATGCAAAATTGTTTTCAATTTTTGAAATAACTGGAACTACTTTAACACCTGATGCTGTTGAAAATCCATTATAATTGGCATAAAATGGTTCTGGAATTATTACTTCGTCATCCTACATCCATAATACTTCCAAAAGTAAATAATAATGCTTCACTACCTCCAGTTGTTACAATAATGTCAGTCTGCATTAACGTGAATATTATGTTTGGCATAATAATTAGCAATTTAGTTCGATATTCTTCAGAACCTTCAGATCGTGTATATGCTAAAATTTCTAAATTATTATTTTTTACAGCATCTAAAGCAACTTCAGGTGTTTTAATATCTGGTTGTCCAATATTTAAATGATATACTTTTACACCTCTTTTTTTTGCATCTTCAGCATAAGGAACCAATTTCTGATTGGAGATTGTGGCATTGAATTACCCTTTTTTGAAATAGTTGGCATATGTTTGGAATTTTACATAGCAAAGTTGCGAAAATTATCTTAAAGTTTATTTAAAATTTAATGCATTTAACTTATTTGGTTTAAAGATTTGTAAATTGAAGTATAGACCTTTCAAGTATCCGATTAATGAAGAAATTATTTCAATTAATTTTTCTCCTTTTAGTTACATATTCCAGTTTTTCTCAAGGTAAGTTTGAACTTCAAGACAATAAGGAGAGTGATAAAATTAGATTTAAACTTATAAATAATTTAATTATTATTCCTGTTGAAATAAATGGTGTAGAGTTATCTTTTTTGCTTGATACCGGTGTTAGAAAGCCAATAATTTTTAATTTTTTGAATTCAACAGATTCACTAGCAATTAACAAACCAGAAAATATTTATTTACGTGGTTTGGGAGGTGGTGAGCCAATTGAAGCAATTAAGATCCAGAAATAATATTTTTAAAATTGGAAATGCTATAAATATAAATCAAAATTTATTTGCTATTTTTGATGAAAGATTCAATTTTGCTCCAAGATTAGGTATTCCAGTTCATGGTATTATTGGATATGATTTATTTAAAGATTTTATAGTAGAAATAAATTATTCTGCTAAATATATAAGACTAAATAATCCAAAGTCATACGAATATAAAAAATGTAAGAATTGTGAAACTTTAAATTTAGAATTTTATAATAGTAAACCATATTTTAATGTAGATATTAAAATTAAAGACAAGCAGATTCCAGTTAAACTTTTAATAGATTCAGGAGGTAGTGATGCATTGTGGTTATTTGAAAGTTCTGAGGATGGTATTGTGCTTGATAATAAGTATTTTGAAGATTTTTTAGGACATGGTCTAAGTGGAAGTGTTTATGGTAAACGATCTAAAGTAGATAAAGTTATGATAAATAGTTTTGTATCTGGAAGATGTTAATGTTGCTTTTCCTGATTCGTTATCAATAGCTTATGCCAAAATGTTCGAAGAGCGAAATGGTAGTTTCTCTGCTGGACTATTAAAACGATTTAATTTAATTGTAGATTATACAAATTCAAAAATAACCATTAAAAAAAACAGATACTTCAATGAACCATTTAACTATAATAAAAGTGGGATTGAATTGGAACAAAGTGGAATTCGTGTTGTAAAGGAAAAAGAATCTAAGATTAGAGCGGATGGAGATGGATTATCCAATGATAATAGAGGTTCTAGAATTGTATTCGATACTAAATATAAGCTTTCAGTAAAACCAGCCTATCGCATTGTTGAATTGAGAAAGGATTCTCCGGCAGAAAGAATCGGTTTGAAGATTGGAGATGTCATATTATACATAAATAATAAAGCTACTTATAACTACAGTCTACAGGAAATAATTCATTTTTTTTATGGTGAAACAAATAGCAAAATTCGACTTAAAATAGAAAGAAATGGAGTTCCTATGACATTCGTTTTTAGATTGGAAAGCCCTATAAATTAAAAAAGTCCTCCGTTTCCGGAAGACTTTTTATTATTAATCTTTACTTATTCTATTGTTCTATAATACTTTTTTCTTTTGCCATTACACTCTTACTTCCAGGGTCAATTACATTTCCCTTTAATTTTTAGTGCAACAGTAGGTGTTTCTGCATTAGATAAAACAGTAATTGTCTTTCTAATTGGCATTAACTCTTTTAGTGTCATATTTAACTTGAATTTCTCCAGTTTCACCTGGTATAATTGGTCCTTCTGGTTTTTTTGGAACTGTACATCCACAACTAGAATTAACTTTACTAATTATTAAAGGTGCATCTCCAGTATTTGTAAATTCAAAAATTCTAACACCATCAGCTCCTTTTTCAATTGTTCCGTAATCAATTGTAGTCGTCTTTAAATTCAATTTTAGCTATTTTTTCTTGAGCAAAAGCACCAAAGCTAATTATACTAATAAATAATACTGTTATTAATTTTTTCATCACTATCAATTTTAATTTGATTTGTAAACTTACTTACTTTTTCTTCATTCTGCAAAAATATTAGATGTAATGCATATTGCTAAATAATTTGATATGACTTAAATACATCTTCATAATATTTTTCAGAAAAAGAAATATAAGTACTTTTGCTGATATATTTCAAAAACTATTCCAAAGTATGAAAATTCCATCAAAATATGATGCAAGTCAGGTAGAAAATAAGTGGTATGACTACTGGATGAAAAATAATTATTTTCATTCAATTCCAGATGAAAGAGAGCCATATACCATTGTAATTCCTCCACCAAATGTAACAGGAGTTTTACATATGGGACATATGCTGAATAATACCATTCAAGATGTATTAATTCGTCGTGCACGATTGCAAGGAAAAAATGCTTGTTGGGTTCCTGGTACAGATCATGCATCTATTGCTACAGAAGCTAAAGTTGTTGCTAAATTAAAAGAACAAGGAATTGATAAAAATGATTTAACTCGAGAAGAATTTTTAAAACATGCTTGGGATTGGACAGATGAATATGGAGGAGTTATTCTTGAACAACTTAAAAAATTAGGTTGTTCTTGTGATTGGGATAGAACCAAATTTACAATGGATGATGATATGTCTGAAGCTGTAATTAAGGTATTTGTTGATTTATACAACAAAGGATTAATTTACAGAGGATTTAGAATGGTAAATTGGGATCCTGAAGCAAAAACAACCTTGTCTGATGAAGAAGTAATTTATGAAGAAAAACAAGGTTTATTATACTATTTAAAATATAAAATTGAAGGAAGTGATGAGAAATTAACTATTGCTACAACAAGACCAGAAACTATTTTTGGAGATACAGCAATTTGTATTAATCCTAATGATGAACGATTTACACATTTAAAAGGAAAAAAAGCAATTGTTCCTATATGCAACAGAGTGATTCCAATTATTGAAGATGAATATGTTGATATTGAATTTGGAACAGGTTGTCTTAAAAGTAACACCTGCTCATGATGAAAATGATAAAGTTTTAGGAGAAAAACACAATTTTGAAGTTATTGATATTTTTAATGATGATGCAACTTTAAATAGCTTTGGATTACATTATGAAGGAAAAGATAGATTTGTTGTTAGAAAAGAAATATCGAAAGAATTAGAAGGATAAAGGATTTTTAGTAAAAACTGAAAATTACATAAATAAAGTTGGAACTTCTGAACGAACAAAAGCAGTTATTGAACCAAGATTAAGTGATCAATGGTTTTTGAAAATGGAAGATTTGGTAAAACCAGCTATTAAGTCTGTTTTAGAAGATGGTGATATTAAATTATTTCCTAAAAAATTTGAAAATACCTATCGTCATTGGATGGAAAATATTCGTGATTGGAATATTTCTCGTCAATTATGTTGGGGACAACAAATTCCTGCCTATTATCTATGGAGATGGAAAAGAAGATTTTGTTGTTGCTGAAAGTAAAGAAGAAGCATTAAAATTAGCAAAGAAAAGAACTAAAAACAGTCAAATTTAAAGTTAGAGGATCTTAAACAAGATACTGATGTCGTTAGATACATGGTTTTCTTCTTGGTTATGGCCAATGTCAGTGTTTTGATGGAATTAGAAATCCTGATAATGAAGATATAAATTATTATTATCCAACAAATGATTTAGTTACTGGACCAGATATTTTATTCTTTTGGGTAGCACGAATGATTATTGCTGGTTATGAATATAGAAGATGAAAAACCATTTAAAAATGTATATTTCACAGGATTTGTTAGAGATAAGCAAGGTACGAAAAATGTCTAAATCATTAGGTAATTCACCTGATGCTTTAAAACTAATTGAAGAATATGGTGCAGATGGTGTTCGTGTTGGATGATGTTATTGAGTTCTGCTGCAGGAAATGATTTATTGTTTGATGAAGATTTATGTCAACAAGGAAAGGCCTTTGCAAATAAAATTTGGAATGCATTTAGATTGATAAAAGGTTGGGAAGTAAGTGATTCAATTGAACAACCAAACTCAAGTAAAATTGCAATTGAATGGTTTGAAGCTAAATTTCAACAGACATTAGCAGAAATTGAAGATCATTTTAGTAAATACAGATTATCTGATGCTTTAATGGCTACTTATAAACTAATTTGGGATGATTTTGCATCCTGGTTATTAGAAATGGTAAAACCAGCATATCAACAACCAATTGATGCAAAAACATTAAAAAGTATAATAACATTTTTAGAGAATAATTTAAAAATATTACATCCATTTATGCCATTTTTAACTGAAGAGATTTGGCAATTACATTAGCTGAGAGAACTCCTGAAGAAGCATTAATTGTTTCCAAATAGCCAGAAGCTAAAACCATTCAATAAACAATTAATTACTGAATTTGATTTTGCTTCAGAAGTTGTTTCTGGTATCAGAACCATTAGAAAAGAAAAGAATATTGCGTTTAAAGATGCTATTGGATTTTCTGTTATTAATAATGAGAAATACTAATACTACTTTTGATGAGGTTATTATTAAATTAGGTAATCTGGAAAGTATAAATTATGTTAAAGAAGCTGTTGAAGGTGCTTTAACCTTTAGAGTAAAATCTAACGAATATTTTATTCCAATGGCAGGTAGCTATTGATGTAGAAGCAGAAATTAAAAAACTTACAGAAGAATTAAATTATACAGAAGGTTTTTTAAAATCAGTACAAAAGAAACTGTCTAACGAGCGTTTTGTTGCAGGATGCACCAGAACAGGTTGTTGCCAGTGAAAAGAAAAAAGAAGCAGATGCTTTAGCAAAAATTGAAACTCTTAAAGCAAGTTTAGCCAGTTTGAATTAAATATAACTAATCTTTAAAGTCAATTTTTGTGTGGGTTCCATCGCAATAGGGTTTATTAACAGAACTTCCACACCTGCAAAATGCTGTTGTTTTTTTCTTAACAGTTTCATTGCCTGCTATATCCTTAACTGTTATTTCACCATGAACTAGCAAAGGACCATCTTTTAAGACTTCTACTTTTGTTTCCATTATTTTAGATTTTTCTTCTTTAGCATCACTCTTGTAATAACTTAAAGCCGAAGAAGGACATTTCTTAATTTGTTCTATTAACTCATTAGTTTTCGCATTTTCAATAGAGATCCAAGGTTTTTCTTTTGGTTTATAAACTTGCGGTAAAGCTTTTACACATTCACCAGCATGTATGCAGAGTTTTGGCTTCCAGACTATTGTTAGCTCACCATTACTATATTCTTTTTTAGTGTTTGAACTCATTGCGAAATTATTTATTTTGATTACATTAAAAAACCATTATGGTCCTCAATAGGATTTGGAATATTTTTATCATTAAACATTTCTCTCATATCAATTTCAATGCCTCTTGAGATTGAAGAAATTGGTACGTCGTTATAAGATCCTTCAAATGGGTTTTCAGAGTAATCACCAATTTTTTCCATCAGGAAGAAAATCCAGATAATTAACCCTGAAATTAATGGACATATCCAAAACATCCAACCTTCTACATTTTTAAAAACATCTAATAAACCAAAAGGTACAAACAAACTAAATACGACTGTCATCCAAAGCGCTGTTGAAGCATATTGCCTTGGAAAGGGGAAATTTTTAATTCTTTCTGATTTGCCTTGATCTTGGTAAAAAGATGTAATTAAATGATGAAATTCCATATGTCTGAAATCTTCGAAGTAATTTTGGTCTTTTAGTTCTTGAAGCCTTTCGGATTGTATTCTAAGAATTTGAGTTGCTTGATTAGTTTTATTTTCTAATTGCTTCAGATCTTCATTAGAAAGATATTTTGTCAGTACAGAATTAAGTTCATTATTATAATCTTCACATATTACAGAGGGGTAAAGATCTTTTAGTCTTTCTTCAGAATGTTCCCAAGGACGACTTAACCTCAATTGTCTTGTTAATGCGTTCAGCCATGCAATGTGCCTGTAAATAACTTCTTTTTTAACTTCTAAATGATCGTTTCCTTGTACAAAGGAAACTACAGCAGCTCCAAACGATCTGCTATTATTAACAATGCTTCCCCATATTTTCCTTGCTTCCCATGTCCGATCGTAAGAACTGTTATTTTTAAAGCCAAGATAAAATGCTACAGCAATACCAATAACGGTTATTGCACTCCAGGGAATGGATATGTAAATTTCTAAGAAATAAGAAGTTAAACACAAGGCTAAACTATAGAGGGCCCCTAATATAAAGGGTTTTTTGGACCAATTAAATGTCATCCAAAACCCATAATTTCTTTTTACATACATATTTTAATTATTGATATTTATTGGAAAGAAGGGAAGTTACATTTTTTAAGACAAAAATCAAAAGAGTTATTTTCTGTATAAAAAATAATTATTTACTAAATCTATATACTTTTGTTTGGCTTCATCTTGTGTAATATCCTCAACTTGAAAAAGTGCATTGGTTTTAAAAGCATTGATTATGGGTTTTTTACTACTTGGTCTGCTATAATCGTTAGTAGCTTTTTTGTAGTATGCATATAGCTTTAAAAGTACATCAGCAGGAAAAGGGTCTGTATATGCATTAATACGTGCTACAGCTTCTCGAAATTCTATTTCTAATTCTTCAGAATTCATTACAGTTCGGCAATTACTGTTTCACCACCTTTTACTTTTTGGTTAAGTTGAACTTTAATATTTGTGTCTAAAGGTAAAAATAAATCTACTCTCTGACCAAATTTTATAAAGCCTGAATCACTTCCTTGCTCAGCTAAATCTCCTTCTTTGGCATAATTTACTATACGTTTTGCCATAGCACCAGCAATTTGTCTGTATAGTACTTTACCATAAGTTTCATTTTCGACAACTACAGTTGTTCGTTCATTTTCCTCACTCGATTTTGGATGCCACGCAACCAAATATTTCCCTGGATGATATTTACTAAACAAAACCTTTCCACCTAATGGATAACGTGTTACATGAACATTTAAAGGAGACATAAAAACACTTACTTGTAATCGTTTATCATTAAAATATTCTTTTTCATAAACCTCTTCTATAACAACTACTTTGCCATCAACAGGAGCCAATACTTGTGAACTATTTATAGTTGTACTTCTTTTTGGGTTTCTAAAAAACTGGGCCATAAGAATAAACAAACCTAATAAGGTAATAAGTAATACAACTTTTAACCATTTCAATTCAATAAATAGATCTGTAATTAAGCTTAAACCTAATAATAGGATAAAAGAAATCAGTAATATTTTATGGCCTTCTTTATGAAACATATTTTAAAATTCTTAAAAATAAATAAATAAAAGGAGCTGCAAATATTATGCTGTCTAATCTATCTAATAATCCACCATGTCCTGGCATAATTACTCCACTATCCTTAACATCTGCCTGACGTTTAAATTTAGATTCTATTAAATCGCCAATGGTACCAAAAACACTAACTATTATTGCTAATATTAACCAATTAGTAAAGTTTAATGTTTGAAAATACTTTGCAATAAAATAACTTGCTATACAGGCAAAAAATAAACCTCCTAAAAAACCTTCTACAGTTTTTTTAGGAGAAACACTTGGAAATAATTTTTGCTTACCAAAATTTTTTCCAATTAAATAAGCGAAAGAATCATTAACCCAAACTAAAATAAAAGAACCTAAAAGTATATTCGGATTGTAATCAGCATAATAATCTGCAATTAATACTAAAAAGATAAAGCCACTAGAAATATAAAATGTTGTTATGATGAATCTTTTTGACTGAAATAAAGGAATATTTTTTTCTGAAAACAGATCCTTCATAAGAATCAGTTGCACAAAAATCGTTATTACATGTAAAATTTGAGTGGCTTCATCAAAACCTTTACTTGTATTCATAACATTTTGCCAAAATCCGAAAATACCATATAAAGAATGAAAATGAGAAACGGAATGAAACTTTTTAGTTTTATCAGCTTGATTAAATTCCAACATACAAATAATACCAAAAATAAAAAATAGGGCAATTAAAGCATTTTCAGAATAGAGTGTTAGTAGTAGAAGTGCAATATACAATGCACCAGATATAGCTCTAATTACAAGTTCTTTCATCGATTACAGATCTTCTAACAGCAGCAAATATAAGTTTTTTGTGCTACTACCATAACTTAAAAAATCTTTATCTTCCTTGTTTTTGAAATGTTTGATAGTAGTAATGTTTGTAGGTATTTTATTTTTATTTTTATTCTTTATAATTCGTAAACCTTCTCCAATGTTTTCAACAAATTGACTTGTAGTCGCATAGATTACAAAGTTTAATGGGAATTCAGTTAATTTTTTTTCAGCAATTTGATTTGAAGAGATTAAAAGAGAACCATCATCTGCAATAAGGTTTTCACAGGTTGACAAAAAATAAGAGGCTTCAGAGTTTCTTTTGGTAAAGTTTAATTGGTAATCCTTAAAAAGGTCTTTTATCCTGTCATCAATAACCATTACTCTTTCTTTGTCCCAATTATTTTCTAACAAAATCTGTTCAAGACTATAGTAAATTTCATCAATATTTTCACAATACAAGAATTTTCCACCATTTGCCTTAAAATTAATTGTAAAACGTTCATCAACAGGTATCTTAACTTCTGGCATATATTTACCACGACCTGTAGAAATTTCTTCTGGTAGGTCTTTCGATTTCTTGCCAAAAATTCTGCTGAAATAGACTCATTTAAAATTATTATCTATATTAAAGCAACCGAGATATCTCAAAGATAAAAAATCTTAAATTAAACCTATACGAATTGACGTTTTTTCAAATTTCAAGACTGGGAAAAGTGATATATTATTCTAAAATTTCTCTTTCATGAGGTCTTTTTCCAAATATTTTTTCTAAATTATCTTTAAAAATTACTTCTTTTTCAAGTAATACTTCGGCAAGTTCCGTCAACTTATCTTTGTTTTCTGTTAGAATTTTTATAGCTCTTTGATATTGTTTTTCAATAATATCTGAAATTTCCTTATCAATTAATTCAGCAGTTTTTTCACTATATGGTTTAGTAAAGCCATATTCATTTTGACCTGAAGAATCATAATAAGTTAAATTTCCAACTTTATCACTTAATCCATAAATAGTAACCATAGCTCTTGCTTGTTTGGTAACTTTTTCTAGATCACTTAATGCTCCTGTAGATATTTTATTGAAAATAACTTTTTCTGCAGCTCGACCACCAAGAGCCGCACACATTTCGTCTAACATTTGTTCTGGATGAACAATTAATCGTTCTTCTGGTAAATACCAAGCAGCACCTAACGATCTTCCTCGAGGTACAATAGTTACTTTTACCAATGGTGCTGCATGTTCTAGTAACCAACTACAGTAGCATGACCAGCTTCATGATAAGCAATAGCCCTTTTTTCTTCTGGAGTAACTATTTTATTTTTCTTTTCTAAACCACCAATAATTCTATCAACAGCATCTAAGAAATCTTGTTTATCTACAGCTTTTTTTCCGTTTCTTGCAGCAATTAAAGCTGCTTCATTACAAACATTTGCAATATCTGCACCAGAAAATCCTGGTGTTTGTTTTGATAGAAAATCTATATCTACAGTTTTATCCTTTTTAAGCGGTTTAAGTGAACTTCAAATATTTCTTTTCGTTCCCTAACATCTGGAAGATCAACAAAAATTTGTCTATCAAAACGTCCAGCACGCATTAATGCTTTATCTAAAATATCTGCTCTGTTGGTTGCAGCTAGTACAATAACATTTGTATTTGTACCAAAACCATCCATTTCTGTTAAGTAATTGGTTTAAGGTGTTTTCACGTTCATCATTACTTCCTGACATAGCATTTTTACCTCTTGCTCTACCAATAGCATCAATTTCATCAATAAAAATAATAGAAGGTGATTTTTCTTTTGCTTGTTTAAATAAGATCTCTAACTCTTGAAGCACCAACACCAACAAACATTTCAACAAAATCTGAACCTGATAATGAGAAGAAAGGCACTTTTGCTTCTCCAGCAACTGCTTTTGCTAATAATGTTTTTCCTGTTCCTGGAGGTCCTACAAATAAGGCTCCTTTTGGAATTTTTCCACCTAAGTGATGTATATTTTTCTGGATGTTTTAAGAAAGTCAACAATTTCTTGAACTTCTTCTTTTGCACCTTCTAATCCAGCAACATCTTTAAATGATGTTTTAACTTCTGTGTTTTGGTCAAATAGTTTTGCTTTAGATTTTCCAATATTGAAAATCTGACCTCCAGCTCCTCCTCCAGCACCTCCAGACATACGTCGCATAATAAAAATCCAAACACCAATAAATAATACAAAGGAAGATCAAAGTCGAAGTAATTCTCCCCAAATGTTATGTTCGGTCTTATAATCTAAAATTGTTGAAAGATTATTATCAACTATTGACGTATTAATTTGATTTTCAAAATTTTGTAAATCACCAAATTCAAATGTATAATTTGGAGAACTTTAACTGATAAAAAAGAGGTGCTTTTAGATTTTTTATGTACTTCTTTTTCATCAGCTTCTTTTGTTAAATAAACTTTTGCTTCGTATTTATTTACTATTTCAATTTTTGCTACATCACCATCTTCCAGATATTGCAAAAACTGAGCTGGTGTTGTAGACTTTATTGTTTCCATACCACCACCAGAGAAAAGTTGAATACCTAGAAATACAGCTATAATGATTCCATAAATCCAGTATGGATTAAACTTTGGTTTTGTTGGTTTGTTTTTATTATCGTTTGCCATTAATCTTTTTTTAGTAACTGGTTTCTATTTCAGTTGTTTTTGCGTCTCCCCAAAGACTTTCAATATCATAATATTCTCTAATGTGTTTTTGGAAAACATGAACAACAACATTTACATAATCCATTAAAACCCATTCAGCATTATCTACTTCCTTCAATATGCCAAGGTTTATCTTTTAATTCTTTACTTACTTTTTTTTGAATGGAATTTACAATAGCGTTTACTTGTGTATTTGAAGTACCTTCACAAATAATAAAATAATCACAAACCGTATTTTCAATTTCTCTTAAATCTAGAATACTTATGTTTTTTCCTTTTACATCTTCAATTCCATTTATTACAGTTGTTATTAGTTGGTCTGCGGTTGATAAGTTTCTTTCGTCATTAAATTTTTTAATTTTGTGCAAAGTTATTATTTTTTTAGTTCTTTATATCTTTAAAATTTTCTTAAGATTGTAATAAAACTTCTATATATGCGTATAATCAAACTTAATGCCATTGATTCCACTAATACTTATCTTAGAAAATTAAGTGTTGATGAAAGCATAAATGATTATACATTGTATAGCTACTGAATATCAAACTAAAGGTAGAGGCAAATGGGTACTATTTGGAATTCTGAACAGGTAAAAACCTTATTTTTAGTGTGTTTAAAGATTGCAAGGCACTTAAAATTGATCATCACTTTTTATTAGTGTTTTAACATCGTTGTCAATTCTCGCGAGTTTAGAAAAATGAATATTCCTAATTTAAGCATTAAATGGCCTAACGACATTTTGTCAGAAAAAAAAAAAATTTGTGGAATTTTAATAGAAAATTTGTAAAAAACAACAAATTGAATTCCACTATAATAGGAATTGGTTTAAATGTAAATCAATCTAATTTTGAAAATTTGCCAAATGCATCTTCCTTAAAACTATTAACTGGAAAAAATTTTAATTTAGATGAATTACTGATTTTTATATTAAACGAACTCAAATATAATTTTAATGCTTTCAGGACAGAAAAGATCGAATTATTAAAAAAGAATATGAATCTTATTTATTTAGAAAAAATAAACCTTCAACATTTAAAAATGTAAAAGGTCAGACTTTTCCAGGTTATATAAAAGGTGTTTCAAACTCTGGCAAATTAAATGTTCTTTTAGAAGATGAAATTATTAAAGAATTTGATCTTAAAGAAATTAAACTATTGTATTAAATTGCTTCAGGCATATTGGTAGCCAATGTTTCAATAAATTTAGTAATTGGGCCTTTTATCATCATTGCCATCATAGGATTAAAATCTCCATTAAAATCAATTGTACTTCACATTTTTGATCCTCAATTTCAATAATATTTCCTGTTAATGAAAAATCTAATTTTCCACCAGCTGCACCTAAAACAATTTTATTTGGTGATTCCACTTCTTTCTTTTTTAAGATAATTTCTGGCATTCCTTTTAATGCAAATAAAAATTTATCGTTATCTAAAACTTCAAATTTACTAATGTTTTCAGGCATTAAAGTTTCAAAATTCTTAACATCACTTAAAAAATTGAATAATTCTTCTTGAGACTTTTCTACAATAACTTTTGGTGATTCTAAATTCATTTATATAATTTAATTTAAACAATATCAATTAGCGTTCCATCGCTGGGTTTGGCATTCCAATTTGTCAAAATGTTTAATTCGGATTCTCGAAATATAATTAGTTTCCAAAGCTTGTTCCAACAAATTCTCATAATTACTTAAAGTATGTAAATTGACATTTTCTTTTTTAAAATTTTCTTCTGACTATATCAAAACCATAAGTAAAAATGCAACCATCCCTTTAACATTTATTTCGCTTCTTTTAAAGCTTTAACTGCATTAAGACTACTCTTTCCTGTACTAATTAGATCTTCAACAACAACAACATTTTGTCCTTTTTCAATAAAACCTTCAATTTGGTTTTGTCGACCATGTTTTTTTGCTTCTGGTCTAACATAAATAAAAGGTAAACCTAAATATTCTGCAACTAAAATACCAATACCAATGGCACCTGTTGCTACACCTGCAATAACATCTGGTTTTCCATATTCTTTCTCAATATATTTACCCATTGGTTCACGCATGTAATTTCGAATTAATGGAAAAGAAAAAATAATTCTGTTATCGCAATAAATTGGAGATTTCCATCCTGAGGCCCAAGTAAATGGGTCTTTTGGTTGCAATTTTATTGCATTAATTTGCAATAAAACTTCGGCTGTTTTTTTTGCAGTTTCTTTATTAAAAATCATCGAACTAAAATACATAAATTTAGTTTTAAATTATTTTTGATTAGTACATATTATGAACAATTATTAATATTTTAGCCAAGCAAAAAAAAATGAATGTATAAAGTTTTTGTTAATAATAAACCTATTATCTTAACAACCAAAGTTGAAAAAGAAACTAACTTTAAAAACTATCTCTTAAATACTGTACATATAGGGAAAGTAATAAAGGATTTAAAGACACTAATTTAGAATCGGCACGTCTAATAGATAGTAATGAAGATAATCTCCTAAAAAACTTTTTAAAACTCTTACCAAATGTTGTTGCTGGAGGAGGAAAAGTATATAATCCCAGCGGAGAAATTTTTTTTATTTACAGAAATGATAAATGGGATTTTCCAAAAGGAAAAGCAGAGAAAAGGGAAACAATAGAACAAACCGCTATAAGAGAAGTACAGGAAGAAACAGGTGTTGAGGGATTATCAATTACGAAACCACTTGAAATGACCTACCACATTTTTAAACGTAATGGTAAGCATAAAATAAAAGTAACCTATTGGTTTGAAATGAAAACCGATTTCGTTGGAGAACTTTTACCTCAAGCAAAAGAAGGTATTACAAAAGTAGAGTGGTTAACAAAAGAACAAATAGATATTGCTATGAATAATTCTTATGCCAATATAAAATTATTGGTTTAATCTTTTAATTTTATTTGAGTAGTTACTAACCAATTGTTAATTTTTAGTTAATAATTGGATGGGAATGACTGTCAATATTAATTTTATGTTTAAGTTTAACTGATATAAATTAAACAAAAACAGCAAAATTATGAAGGAAAAATTACTCACTTTAACCAAAATGCCCTTCCAAATCTTTTTATTCATAACCTTGTTAACCTTTTCAAATAATTCAGTTTTTGGAGAAAACAATAATTGTGGGGTTCTTGAAAGTATTGAATTTACAAATGGAGATTCAACACAAGCAATAAATAATAATGAGACCTACAGCTTAAATGATCTACCTAATAATTTCTACGTCAATGTAAATTATGACGGTAGAGTTCGCAGTGTACGTTACAATGTAAAGAATTTAGACACTAACCAAGAGTATTCTATTACTGAGAACATTAAACCGTTTACATTTCCAGCTGGAAACAGCCCATGGAATTTAGGTGAAGGTAATTTTAGTGTAAAAGTTAAATTGTATAAGTATCGATTTGGTCTAGGACAAGTCTGTGATCAACAAACATTTTTGTTTTCAATCAATTCTGAAGAATGTACAGCTACGGCAGGCAATTTACATATAGATGCAAGTCCAGTGACCTTAATAGATGGTATGGCAACTGTATCGGCGAGTCATGGTGAGGAGCCATTTGCACCAGAGGGATATACTATAGCTTATGTACTGACCTCGGGAGAAGGATTAGTGATCGAGCAGTTAGGCGGTTCACCGAGTTTTGAAGTAGATGCAGCAGGCGATTATACGATCCACACCTTTGTATATCCATCGGATTTAGATGTAGCCGGTCTTGGTGTTACTACAGGATTTGAAGTCAACGCATTATTGATACAAGGCGGTGGAACAGTCTGTGCAGCATTAGATGTAGCAGGCGCCCCAGTGATGGTAGAAGAATGTACAGCTACGGCAGGCAATTTACATATAGATGCAAGTCCAGTGACCTTAATAGATGGTATGGCAACTGTATCGGCGAGTCATGGTGAGGAGCCATTTGCACCAGAGGGATATACTATAGCTTATGTACTGACCTCGGGAGAAGGATTAGTGATCGAGCAGTTAGGCGGTTCACCGAGTTTTGAAGTAGATGCAGCAGGCGATTATACGATCCACACCTTTGTATATCCATCGGATTTAGATGTAGCCGGTCTTGGTGTTACTACAGGATTTGAAGTCAACGCATTATTGATACAAGGCGGTGGAACAGTCTGTGCAGCATTAGATGTAGCAGGCGCCCCAGTGATGGTAGAAGAATGTACAGCTACGGCAGGCAATTTACATATAGATGCAAGTCCAGTGACCTTAATAGATGGTATGGCAACTGTATCGGCGAGTCATGGTGAGGAGCCATTTGCACCAGAGGGATATACTATAGCTTATGTACTGACCTCGGGAGAAGGATTAGTGATCGAGCAGTTAGGCGGTTCACCGAGTTTTGAAGTAGATGCAGCAGGCGATTATACGATCCACACCTTTGTATATCCATCGGATTTAGATGTAGCCGGTCTTGGTGTTACTACAGGATTTGAAGTCAACGCATTATTGATACAAGGCGGTGGAACAGTCTGTGCAGCATTAGATGTAGCAGGCGCCCCAGTGATGGTAGAAGAATGTACAGCTACGGCAGGCAATTTACATATAGATGCAAGTCCAGTGACCTTAATAGATGGTATGGCAACTGTATCGGCGAGTCATGGTGAGGAGCCATTTGCACCAGAGGGATATACTATAGCTTATGTACTGACCTCGGGAGAAGGATTAGTGATCGAGCAGTTAGGCGGTTCACCGAGTTTTGAAGTAGATGCAGCAGGCGATTATACGATCCACACCTTTGTATATCCATCGGATTTAGATGTAGCCGGTCTTGGTGTTACTACAGGATTTGAAGTCAACGCATTATTGATACAAGGCGGTGGAACAGTCTGTGCAGCATTAGATGTAGCAGGCGCCCCAGTGATGGTAGAAGAATGTACAGCTACGGCAGGCAATTTACATATAGATGCAAGTCCAGTGACCTTAATAGATGGTATGGCAACTGTATCGGCGAGTCATGGTGAGGAGCCATTTGCACCAGAGGGATATACTATAGCTTATGTACTGACCTCGGGAGAAGGATTAGTGATCGAGCAGTTAGGCGGTTCACCGAGTTTTGAAGTAGATGCAGCAGGCGATTATACGATCCACACCTTTGTATATCCATCGGATTTAGATGTAGCCGGTCTTGGTGTTACTACAGGATTTGAAGTCAACGCATTATTGATACAAGGCGGTGGAACAGTCTGTGCAGCATTAGATGTAGCAGGTGCCCCAGTGATGGTAGAAGAATGTACAGCTACGGCAGGCAATTTACATATAGATGCAAGTCCAGTGACCTTAATAGATGGTATGGCAACTGTATCGGCGAGTCATGGTGAGGAGCCATTTGCACCAGAGGGATATACTATAGCTTATGTACTGACCTCGGGAGAAGGATTAGTGATCGAGCAGTTAGGCGGTTCACCGAGTTTTGAAGTAGATGCAGCAGGCGATTATACGATCCACACCTTTGTATATCCATCGGATTTAGATGTAGCCGGTCTTGGTGTTACTACAGGATTTGAAGTCAACGCATTATTGATACAAGGCGGTGGAACAGTCTGTGCAGCATTAGATGTAGCAGGCGCCCCAGTGATGGTAGAAGAATGTACAGCTACGGCAGGCAATTTACATATAGATGCAAGTCCAGTGACCTTAATAGATGGTATGGCAACTGTATCGGCGAGTCATGGTGAGGAGCCATTTGCACCAGAGGGATATACTATAGCTTATGTACTGACCTCGGGAGAAGGATTAGTGATCGAGCAGTTAGGTGGTTCACCGAGTTTTGAAGTAGATGCAGCAGGCGATTATACGATCCACACCTTTGTATATCCATCGGATTTAGATGTAGCCGGTCTTGGTGTTACTACAGGATTTGAAGTCAACGCATTATTGATACAAGGCGGTGGAACAGTCTGTGCAGCATTAGATGTAGCAGGCGCCCCAGTGATGGTAGAAGAATGTACAGCTACGGCAGGCAATTTACATATAGATGCAAGTCCAGTGACCTTAATAGATGGTATGGCAACTGTATCTGCGAGTCATGGTGAGGAGCCATTTGCACCAGAGGGATATACTATAGCTTATGTACTGACCTCGGGAGAAGGATTAGTGATCGAGCAGTTAGGTGGTTCACCGAGTTTTGAAGTAGATGCAGCAGGCGATTATACGATCCACACCTTTGTATATCCATCGGATTTAGATGTAGCCGGTCTTGGTGTTACTACAGGATTTGAAGTCAACGCATTATTGATACAAGGCGGTGGAACAGTCTGTGCAGCATTAGATGTAGCAGGCGCCCCAGTGATGGTAGAAGAATGTACAGCTACGGCAGGCAATTTACATATAGATGCAAGTCCAGTGACCTTAATAGATGGTATGGCAACTGTATCGGCGAGTCATGGTGAGGAGCCATTTGCACCAGAGGGATATACTATAGCTTATGTACTGACCTCGGGAGAAGGATTAGTGATCGAGCAGTTAGGCGGTTCACCGAGTTTTGAAGTAGATGCAGCAGGCGATTATACGATCCACACCTTTGTATATCCATCGGATTTAGATGTAGCCGGTCTTGGTGTTACTACAGGATTTGAAGTCAACGCATTATTGATACAAGGCGGTGGAACAGTCTGTGCAGCATTAGATGTAGCAGGCGCCCCAGTGATGGTAGAAGAATGTACAGCTACGGCAGGCAATTTACATATAGATGCAAGTCCAGTGACCTTAATAGATGGTATGGCAACTGTATCGGCGAGTCATGGTGAGGAGCCATTTGCACCAGAGGGATATACTATAGCTTATGTACTGACCTCGGGAGAAGGATTAGTGATCGAGCAGTTAGGTCGTTCACCGAGTTTTGAAGTAGATGCAGCAGGCGATTATACGATCCACACCTTTGTATATCCATCGGATTTAGATGTAGCCGGTCTTGGTGTTACTACAGGATTTGAAGTCAACGCATTATTGATACAAGGCGGTGGAACAGTCTGTGCAGCATTAGATGTAGCAGGCGCCCCAGTGATGGTA
>CAVYHG010000004.1:0-6574 GCA_963768245.1 uncultured Flavobacteriaceae bacterium | reverse complement strand
GTTAAACTTAAATTGGAATTAGATCCAGAAGAAGTAATTGTCCAATTAGGACAAGACCTTACTAAAGCATTAGATCTCAATCCAATTTATTTTGATTTTGACAAATCTTTCATTCGGCCATATGCCAGAGTAGAACTTGAAAAAGTCATAGCATACATGAACGAATATCCATTAGTAAAAATTGATATTAGATCTCACACAGACAGTCGAGCTTCAGACAACTATAACTTGGCGCTTTCAAAAAGAAGAAATAAATCAACTAGACAATATTTGAGTAGTCGAGGAATTACCAAAGCAGATTAAGTGGTGATGGTTATGGAGAAACTCAACTTGTTAAACCAATGCAGTAACGGAGTTAAATGTTCAGTTGAAGAACATCAACTAAACAGACGAAGTGAGTTTATAGTGATAGAAAATTAATTCAAATAGAATTAGAAAATTTAAAAACGCTCCGAATTACGGAGCGTTTTGTTTTTGTTAACATAACAATAAAGCTATTTTGTTAAATTTGTGACATATTGAAAAACCATGAATGAAGAAAAAGTTATTCTTGTTAATGAGAATGATGAGCAAATTGGGTTAATGCCAAAATTAGAAGCTCATCAGAAAGCTGTCTTACATAGAGCTTTTTCAGTTTTCATTTTTAACGGCAAAAATGAATTGATGCTTCAACAGCGTTCTGTTAATAAATATCATTCACCTGGGCTCTGGACCAATACCTGTTGCAGTCATCAAAGAGATGGCGAAACCAATATTCAGGCAGGAAAAAGAAGATTGCAAGAAGAAATGGGTTTTGTTACAGATCTAAAAGACACCATTTCATTTATTTATAAAGCGCCTTTTGATAATGGCCTTACAGAACACGAGTTTGATCATATTTTAGTGGGTTATTACAACAATGAACCCATTATTAATCCTGAAGAAGTTTCTTCCTGGAAGTGGATGCCTTTAGAAATGGTTAGAGAGGATATTTCTGATAATCCTAATCTATATACTGAATGGTTCAAAATAATATTCGATAAATTTTACGAACATATTAATATAAATAATGAAAGTAACCGTAAGTAGAAAAGCTCATTTTAATGCAGCCCACAGGTTGTATAGAAAGGATTGGAGTAATAAAAAGAATGAAGAAGTATTTGGATTATGTAACAATCCCAATTTTCATGGGCATAATTATGAGTTAATTGTTAGTGTTACTGGTGAAATAGATAAGGAAACGGGTTATGTAATAGATATGAAAGATTTGAAAGATATTATTAAATCTGAAGTTGAAGACGCTTTTGACCATAAAAATTTAAACATTGAAGTTCCTGAATTTCAGGACTTAAACCCAACAGCAGAGAACATTGTTGTTGTCATTTTCAATAAGTTGAAACCTAAATTAAGTAAAGAATTTGAACTGGAGGTTATCCTGTATGAAACTCCTCGGAACTTTGTAAAATATTCAGGTTAGTAATTTATGATTCATCCAATTTATCCATTTAAATTTAAACCCATTTTAAAAGAACGTATTTGGGGAGGAAATAAACTTTTTACGCTATTAGGTAAACATACAAAATCCGATAATATCGGCGAAAGCTGGGAATTAAGTGATGTTAAAAATGATACATCGGTAATTGTAAATGGGCCTTTAAAAGGGAAGTCCTTAAATGAATTACTAACTCAATTAGGACCAGATCTTATAGGAAAAAAGAATTTTAAGATATTTCAAAATAAATTTCCAATCCTCATAAAATTCATTGATGCTAAACAGGATCTTTCAATCCAATTGCACCCTAATGATAAATTAGCAGCAGAACGTCATGATTCTTTTGGAAAAACAGAGATGTGGTATGTCATTCAAGCAGATAAGGATTCTTTTTTGATTGTGGACTTTAATCAGGAAATGAATAAGGAAAAATACCTTCTAAATCTTAAAAATAAAACATTACCGAAAGTTCTTAATTATGAAAAGGTCAGAGAAGGGGACACGTTTTTTATTGAAGTAGGCAGAATACATGCTATTGGTGCCGGAGTCCTTTTAGCCGAAATTCAGCAAACAAGCGATATTACTTATAGAATATATGATTGGGATCGCATGGATGATCAGGGAAATGCAAGAGAACTTCATAACGATTTAGCAATCGATGCTATAGATTTTGACATGCCGGAAAATTATAAGGTTGAATATAAAAGAGCTAGGAACACAAGTAATAATATGGTAAAGTGCCCATATTTTACAACCAATTATTTAGAACTTAGTAAACCAGTAAAAAAAATAAATAATTACGATTCATTTATCATTTATATATGTGTTGAAGGTGAAGCAATAGTTGATACAGATACTTACACTGAACCGTTAAAAAAGGGGGAAACTATTTTGATACCTGCTTGTATTAAGGACTTTACTATAGTTTCAAATAGTTCTAAACTTTTAGAAGTTTATATTTAAAAATCCTTAATTTTGAATTCAAATAAAACAAGAGATTATGGCAAATAAAAGAGACCTTAAAAAAGATATTAATTATGTTTTAGGAGATATAATTGAAGCCGTTTACGTCTGGGAATTAAGTAATCCTGATAAGGACACTAAAAAAAGTGAGGCAATTATAGATGAAGCGATAGATGTGTTTGATGAACTTATAGAGAAAGTTAACGATAGATCTGCTGAAAATAAAAAGACACATTTTAAGTCAATAAATCAGGAGTTGGAAAAGAAAGGACGAGCTTTAATTGAAAAGATTAACAAATTATAATAAAAAAAGTCTCACAATTGTGAGACTTTTTTTTATTTAGCTTTCTCTTTTGACTTTACTTTCTCGATAAATTTTTTGAGTTCTAAACCGTATTTCGAGTTTAATACTTTTGTGTCTAAATTATTGTAAACAGTATCCAGAGCCTTAATATTTGCATTATACATATCCGTTAATACAATGTATGGAGTTACTTCACTATCTAAATGACTCATAGTAAAATTAAGTGCATATTTAAATCTACTATTGTTATATCTATCCAATACACCTTTTAAAGAGTCGGCCTTGGCTTGATCTTGTTCTTTTTGAGCTTCAAAATTTGCTTTTATAAGGTCTAAATGACTTATTATTGAATTGTTTTATCATTTTGTTGTATTCTGAAAGAACCTCTTGCTGTTTAGAACCAATAATCTTAGCATCAAAAACAAAGTTCTTTAGAGTAGTATTTATTTCAGTTATCCCCTTATCAGCAAAGAAGGAAATTCGACTTTCACTATTATCGTTTTTGTCCAGATACAGATAATACATTTCCGGTGTTATCAATTCACTATGCAATTCAAAACTGGAATCTCCCATAATACTAACTGAATCAAGAGCGGTTAAAGTAGTGTCGCTATTTCGTTGTAGATAAATAGTGCCTTTTTTTAATCCTTTAACGGTACCTTTAACCGTGAGGTCGTTTTCAGTTTTTCCGCATGAAAAAGATAAAAAAAGTAAGAGAAGAATTAATATATTTTTCATTTAAAATGAATGATTTAGATAACTGTAAATATCTTATAAATTTAGATTAAAAACTAACCTGTTGCAGCCATTTGCATTAATATAGTACAACCAATTGCTGCAATTGTTCCTATTGCATATCCAAAAACCGCTAGAAGAACTCCAACTGTCGCCAAAGAAGGATGAAAAGCAGATGCTACAATAGGAGCAGAAGCTGCTCCACCTACGTTAGCCTGACTTCCTATAGCCAAAAAGAAATAAGGGGCTTTAATTAATTTAGCCACCAGAATTAATAAACCTGCATGAATACTCATCCAAACAAATCCAATTCCTACTAAACCAATATTATCAAAAATTAGAGTTAGGTCCATTTTCATTCCTATAGAAGCCACTAAAATGTAAATAAATACACTTCCATATTTACTGGCTCCAGCTCCTTCATAATTTTTTGCTTTTGTAAAGGATAATAATATGGCAATAATGGTAGAAATACTAATCAGCCAAAAGAATTTAGAACCTAAAAAAGTAAAGATGTTTCTCGTAGTTAAGTTTTCAATACCTGCCACAATATTATCAAACATTGGAGCTATTAATATCCGGAACAAAAATGAGCAAAACTAACCGTGCCAAAGGCAATAGCAGCAATAATCATCAGATCAGTTAATGTTGGATTTCGTTTTACCTGTTCAGAAAATGCAGATACTTTTTCTTTCAATTCTTCAATAGCTGTTGTGTCAGCACCCAACCATTTATCTATTTTTTTAGATTTTCCAATCCCTATTAATAAGATTGCCATCCAAATATTTGCAACTACAATATCTACAAATACCATTCCTCCATATAATTTCTGGTTGTATCCATATATTTCTAACATTGCAGTTTGATTCGCACCACCACCAATCCAGCTTCCAGCCAAAGTAGACAGACCCCTCCAAACTGCATCTGGACCAACACCTCCAACTGTTTCTGGTGAAAAGGATGAGATGATTAAAATTGCAATTGGTCCACCAATTAAAATTCCAATTGTACCAGTAAAGAACATAATTAATGCTTTCCAGCCTAAATTAAAGACTGCTTTCAAATCTATACTCAAGGTCATTAATACTAAAGCTGCGGGCAGCAAGTATCTGCTTGAAACATAGTATAAATTTGTGCTATGCTTTATAATTTCACCTTTATCGTTTATAGTTTCCCATTCAGGTGCAATTAAACCTAAGGTTGTAAATAAAGCAGGAACCATATAAGCGACAAATAATCCTGGAACAATTTTATAGAATTTCGACCAGAATCCTGTTTTTATAGATTCGGTATAAAATATCAATCCTAAAGCCAGCATGAGCAAACCGAAGACTATAGTATCATCAGTAAAAATTGGTGCGTTATCCATATTAAATTTTGAATTCGCAAAGTACCAAAATTTACAGCATAAAAAAAGCGACTCTTTGTGAGTCGCTTTTTAATTAGTCATTTCTTTTCTTTGGATTTCTTTTGGCTTGCTTTAGATATTGCATAAGCATCCACTCAATATGCCCATTAGTGCTCCTGAATTCATCAGCTGCCCATTTCTCGATTGCTTTTAGCATATCTTCGTTTATTCGTAGTGCAAATGCCTTTTTCTTAGCCATTTAATACATGTTTTGATAAAATTATTACCTGTTTTATCTATATTTCTCTCTTTCGAATACTACATTTAAAATACCATGTTGATGCGTATTTACACTATGTAGGCTCCAACCTTCTTTGGCATTCATATTAAGGATCTCTTCAAATTTTGAAGTAGTATTCTTCCATCCCAATTTTGGTTTTAAGACTTTATATTCTTTCATAATTTAAGGTAAATGTTAATTCTATATATTTTTTGAATTATCTTTAAAAAGGATTAAAGCTAATACAACTCCTATGGCGCTGCCTATCATAGCACCATAAACAGTTCCCAAAGCAACTTCTCCTATAACAGCTCCTATTGTCACTCCTATGCTGGTACCAAGTGCGCTTCCGATGGCTATACTATAAATTTGATTCTTATTCATTTTACTGATTTAATGTACCTGTGTTTAAAACTGGTGAGGCATCTTTATCACCACACAAAATGACCATTAAGTTGCTTACCATAGCCGCTTTGCGTTCGTCATCCAGATCTACAATATTCTTCTTTCCAAGTTCATTTAGTGCCATTTCTACCATGCTTACTGCCCCTTCGACTATCTTATGCCTTGCAGCTACTATTGCAGTTGCTTGTTGTCTTTTTAACATGGCATTAGCTATTTCCTGTGCATAGGCTAAATAACCTATCCTTGCTTCCAATACTTCTATTCCTGCTATTCTCAAACGTTCTTCTATTTCCTTTTCTAAAGCTTCACTAACTTCATTGACACTTGAACGAAGCGTTATATCTTCGGTGTGACCTTCATCCGCAAAATTATCATAGGGATACATGCTTGCTAATTTTCTGACCGCAGCATCTGTTTGTACACGGACAAAATTTTCAAAGTTATCTACATCAAATGCGGCTTTATAAGTATCAAATACTCGCCATACCAGAATTGTACTGATCATAATAGGGTTTCCAAGTTTATCATTAACCTTTAAACGTTCGCTGTCAAAGTTACTGGCACGCAAGGAGATCTTCTTTTTGGTGTAAAACGGATTTACCCAATAAAAGCCATTCTTTTTTACTGTACCAATGTATTTTCCAAAAAGTAGCAGAACTCGGGAATTGTTTGGTTGTACCATTAAAAAACCAAATAGGGTAAAAATTCCTAATAATACTGAAAATCCAAACCAAGGATTTTGATAGACAATAATGCCTGTGATTCCGCCAAAAAATAGAATTAAAAATACCAATAGCATTATGTAGCCATTTGCAGGTACAATTACGTTTTCTTCTTTCATGATATATAAATTTAAAATGATATTAAAATGATATCATAAAGATATATTGTAAATTTTTAATTTCCAAATATTTATTATAATTTATTTTTGGCATGATGATTGAATATAGTTTATTGTAATTGTCTATGAAGATCTGTATAAGGAGTGATTACCTTAAATCAAGGAGTAGAATTACATTTTTTTGGTTGGTTAGTTAAAAAAGCGTCTCTCTTGAGATGCTTTTTTCG
>CAVYHG010000003.1:0-12623 GCA_963768245.1 uncultured Flavobacteriaceae bacterium | reverse complement strand
ATGTATCGCTAAGCATTTGATTTCAAGTTAACCAAAGATGAAATAGCCAAATTTAAAGCATTCAGTATTCCTGCAGAAAAATACTGGGATGAACGAAATCAATTGAATTGGAATTAATTCTACAATATTAAATTACCCAAAACATTAAATAAATTCGCCTTGGCATTAAAAAATGAGTTTTCCAATGAGATCGCTTTTAATTTTGCATCTATTAGCTTCGATTCCCTCGAATTAACTAAAAATAAAGAGCTTTCACCTAAGAAAAATTTACGCTCTTCAGCCGCTAACATGGTGGTGTAATCATCTACTATGATATTCGTAAAATTGGTCTGTTCTTTAAATGAGTCTAATTCCTGATTAATGGCATCGATCTTATTCCTTAAAGCAACCCTTGTTCCTTCTATTTCATATTCAACATTATTATATTCTAATTTTGCCAATTTCAAATCGCCACGCTCCTTTCTTAAAAATAAAGGAAAGCTAATATTCAAACCACTTTTATAGTTCAAAACATTGAATGTGTTGATTTGATCTGCCGTTGGTGATAAAAAGTTATATTGAAGATCTACCTGAGGTAACAATTCATTCAGTCGTAATCTTTTTTCGATTTCCAGACTTCTCAATTTAAAATTCAGTGATTGTATTTTAGGATGATCCTCAATGGAATTCAATTCCAGATTGAATCCGTTAATGTTTAAAGTATCTTCGATACTATCTGAAGTATTTTTATCAGGAATAACATTTTCCTGTAATTCAACTGGTGTGTTATCTCTTAGCCAAAGGTAATTGGATAATTCTAAGGAGGTTTTAATATAGGTTATTCGTGCCTTCTCTAATTCCAACTTTCTGTTATTTAGAGTAATACGAGCCTCTAAGGTATCTATAGCAGCTCTTTCTCCAGATTCATAACTTTGTTTTATGCCATTGAATCTTATAGCAGCATTCTCTAAAAATGACTCATACACTTTTTTTTCATTGAAGGTCTTCAACCAATTAAAGTAGGTTATGGATGCTTGATAAATTATATTGTTCACCATTAGCTGCCTGTCTAACTTCGCTTGATTAGTATATAATTTAGCCTGCTTTAGCATGGCCATGCGCTCGTTAATTAACAACCCTTTTGCTAAAGATACCGACACTCCAACACTGTACAGACCATCTTCCGGAACTGTGGCCTCAGGATTCAAAAAGTTTCCTTCATTGTTTTCAAAGTTAGCCTTCAACTCGACACCATACCAAGTTGGAATCTTAAATGTAGAATTTAATCTCTCAAAATATTCACTATTCTTAAACTGCTTTCTGTCGTAATCAACTTCCAGTTTCGGATCGAATGCACCACGAGACTTTAACAATTTAGCTTCACTTTCGTTAATAACTAAATTTGCTTGTTTAACAAGTGGGTGATAGGACTTTACATAACCCAAATACTCAGATAACGAGAGAACATTAGAACTTTCCTGGGCCCTCATACCATAATTGAAAACCACTAAAAGTAATAAGATAATTATCTTCTTCATCACTTATTTTTTAGATTCTTTGTTGGTGTCTTCCATTGGTGTGTAATAATTAGGAGGGAAGCTGTTTAGCTGTCTCCACAGTTCGAACCAAATCGGCACATCGTTTAAAAGGGCAATAGTCTTTGCTCCAGATCCAACTCTTATAGGCTCAGGCCAAGCATGATCGCTCTCATCAGGAGCCAAAAGAATTCGGTATTTACCGTTACTACTAATAAAGTTCTCTATGGCAACAACTTTAGCACCATATGTTCCGTATGACACATTGGGCCATCCGCTAAACACAATCGCTGGCCAACCATCAAATTGCACACGCACTTCCTCGCCAATATGAAGTAAGGGCAGGTCAATAGGTCTTACATAAGTCTCTACAGCAAGATCAATATTCGCAGGCATGATTCCGACTAATTGTTCACCTTCTTTAAAGGTCTCTCCAATACCGCCACGAATGGCTTTATTAATGTATCCATTCTGAGGAGCCGCTATATATAAAAGGCTGTTTCTGCGTTCATAATTGGTAAAAGTGTTTTCTAATTTAGTGACTTCTGCCGATGTTTCTAGCTGATTAGAAACAGCGGAATATTTATCACTTTGTGCTTTAGATATTTTATCAGTGTACTCTGCATTGACTCTGGAAAGATCAACTTGATAATTGATCAATTCATTTCTGCTTGTCAATAATTTATTTTCCTGAGAGATCAATTTTGCCTGAACTTCCTGAAATTTTAAACGTTTTTCTTCCACATCCTTCATAGCCTTTAATCCCTCTTTGTGAAGTGTCATAACTCGACTAATTTGTGTTTCCGCAATTTTGTAATTAATCTTTGCCGCTTCAAAATCCATACTGTCACTTTTAACTTTTAATTCGGCCTGAATTATTTTGTTTCGCGTATGCTGTAATTTAAGTTGCTGCTCTTGTTTTAGAGCTACAATCTGTCTGTCTAAAGCATCAACTTTACTGCCATATGCTGTCACAGATGACGATTTTGCCCTTATTTGATCACCAGTGCGTTCTACTAGTCTGTCATCAAAATATTCACTTTTTACTTCCGATATCCTTAAAATAGTATCTCCTTTTTTTACAAAATCTCCTTCTCTTACATACCATTGTTCAATCCTTCCAGGAATCTGTGATTGTATGGTTTGTGGTCTTTGATCTGGTGTTAAAGTTGTTACTTGACCCTGACCCGTTATATTCTGTGTCCATGGTAAAAAAAGAATGATTAATACAATTATTGCAAATACAAGTAAAAACCTATTAAGCTGCTTGTAATAATGCTTATCAAAAATATGCTTACCAGATTTAAAATCTGTTAATGGCACTTTTTTATGTAATTGATTATGTGATATATTAAGCATGAGTCGTATTTATGATTTGTCCTTGTTTAAGTTCTATAACAGTATTACACTTTTTTTGCCACATAGGATTACTGCTGACAATTACTAAGGCCCAAGGATTATCTTTTCTAGTCAAAAAATCAATGATTCCTTTACTATCCTTGGTATTGAATTGATAAAGAGCATCTTCCAAGATCATCAATTTTGGTTTTTTAATTATTGCCCTTGCCAGAACAATCTTCTTTGCAATTTGAAACGAAATTTGCTTTCCTTCAGGATATAGAATCGTGTTTAAACCTTTAGGCAGTTCTTTTACAAAGTCTGTTAATCCCACTGTATCTATAATATCATGAATTTCATCATCAGAAATGGACTTGTCACCAAATGTGATATTTTCTCTAATCGATCCCTCAAACGGAGATTCTTCGGAAAGTGATAAGCCTAAATTTGAACGATAATGATTTAAAAACAAACTTGTCAAGGATACATTATTTACATATACAAGCCCGGAAGTCGGTTGAATAATTCCGGCAATTAGTCTAACTAAGGTTGATTTACCAGAACCACTTTCACCGGTAATCAATATCTTCTTACCTTGTTCAATACTAAGGTTAATATCTTTTAGTATTGGTTTGTCTTTATTGTCCACTTTATACGTAACATGATCTAGTTCTACCGTAAACTTATCTTTAAATTCAGGTGTTTCTCCAGTTTGGTCTTCCAGTTCCTTATCCACGACCTGTCCTAATTTTTCTATGGATGTTAGTACATCATAAAACGATTCTAAGCCCAAAATAAGTTTTTCTACTGAGGCTACTACTAAAATGATGATGATCTCTGCCGCTACAAACTGACCAATATTCATTTCTTGATTAAGTACCAAGGCTCCACCAATTAACAGAAGCCCAGCTGTCACCAAAACCTTAAATCCGATCATTTGTGTGAACTGAAGAATAAGAATTCGAAAATGACTCTCTCTTGCTTGAAGATAATCACTAACAAGAGCATCATTCTTACTCAGGGCTAAATTAGTTTTACCAGACAATTTAAAACTAACTACAGACCTCGCTACTTCCTGAATCCAATGAGCTACTTTATATTTATTCTTAGATTCCTCTAAGCTGGTTATTAAACCTCTTTTGGCTGTATATTTAAACACAATATATATTAGCAGCAACAATAAAAACCCAAATATTATAAAAAATGGGTGATAAAAAGATAGGAGTATAAGAGCAAAAACTATCTGTAAAACTGCAGTAGGAACGTCAATAAGGATCTTCGATAATCCTTTTTGAATAGAAATTGTATCAAAAAATCTATTTGCTAACTCTGGCGGATAATAATTACGCAACTCTTTCATTTTAATCTTTGGAAAGCGATAGCTCAATTCAAACGATGCTCGGGTGAATATTCGCTGTTGTATTGTTTCAATTATTCTAAGTTGCATTAGTTGCAAAGCGCCTGCAAATGCTACACCAAGCGTTACTAGTATTACCAAAATTACCCACGATGTGGACACTTGAGCTCCCTGGATTAAATTTATTATGGCTTGTATGCCAAGCGGTAATGATAGGGTTACCAATCCAGAAAAGATAGCATAATAAAAAATATGAAAAATGTCCTTTTTTTCCAGTTGAAGCAATCTAATAAATCGTTGCCAAGGTGTCAGTATGCTCTCATTCATGATTTAATGCTATTAAATGTTAAATTAATAAAGAAATCTGTTGGAGAAACTTTGTTTTTACAATCTGTTATAGAAACAAAATGATCTTTCAAAAAATGTTGGTGCAAGGATCCTTCAATAATTGTGCTAGACAGACTAGTTGCGAAACTGTAATTTTTATTAATATCTAATATCATATCTCTCAGTCTATGAATTAAACGCTTATAAACAATGAAATATCCTTGTTTATTCTCTTGATCTACATCTTGGGTTAAGAATGACTTGGCATTTTCACCAATTATTATCCTATTTAAAACCACTTCATTTATATGCGTATAATTTGAATCTTCCTTTATTGCCATAGTTACAATTTCTATGGCTTTTTTTAAGCGCTCCTGTTTATTGTTTAAGTTATAAGTTTCAAAAACCAATTGGTATTCTATCCACGCCCAATACCAAGATGTCAAATAGAGCAATAGTTTATGTTTATTCTCAAAATATCTGTAAATAGAACTTTCATTAGATCCTATTCTAAATCCAAGCTTTTTGAAAGTAAAAGCATCAAATCCAATTTCATTGATCAATAAAATACTTTCTTCTATAATGTGCTTGCCAAGTTCTGATGATTCCGGATCCTTGATATATATTTTATCAGGTACTGCAATTTTAATATTTGAAAGTAATGATTTCATATAAATTTATTTTGATTGCAAATATAATAGTAATACTATTAATATAAAATATTTAACAATTATTTAGGACTTTCAAAGATTATGGCCATGTTAAGTATTTGTCATAATCTATTATTAATAGATATATTTGAACGATACATCTTTATTAAAAAGATTTACTAAATCATTAAACAAAAATGACTCAAAAACAAACCTTGTTATTGCCATATAGCGATAATTTACTGGAATTAAAAAATAGAATTGTTATGGCTCCTATGACTCGAAGCAGAGCGGATAATACAAAAAAGAAACCAATAGATGCGTTACATGGTATATATTATGAACAAAGAGCTTCGGCAGGATTGATTATTACCGAAGGTTCCCAAGTATCAGAGCGAGCTGTTGGTTATATTCATACTCCCGGAATTTATTCCAAAGACCAAATTGAGGGGTGGAAATTAGTTACCAAACGTGTCCACAAAAAAGGAGGGAAGATCTTTATTCAGCTCTGGCATGTTGGCAGAATTTCTCATCCTGATTTTCATAATGGAAAGCTGCCATTGGCTCCTTCTGCTATAAATCCAGTGTATAAATCATTTACAGCATCAGGGTTTAAAGAAACAGTGACTCCTAAGGAAATGACATTAGATGACATCAAAACGACCATTAATGATTTTAGAATAGCTGCAAGAAATTCTGTTCAAGCAGGATTCGATGGTATAGAAATTCATTCGTCCAATGGTTATTTGTTCCATCAGTTTTTCTGTAAATGCTCCAATATAAGGCAGGACCAATACGGTGGAAGTATTGAAAACAGAACAAGATTCTTTTTTGAAGTTCTTGAAGCCGTAAAACAAGAATTATCGGAGAACAGAATTGGTGTCCGTTTTAATCCTTCACTTCATGGTTTAGCTGGAATTACAATGGATGAAGAAACCATCCCAACTTTTGACTTTATCATAAAAAAGCTTAATGATTACAATTTGGCTTATGTTCATTTATCGGAGCCGTTCACAGATGTTTCTAATGTGCCATTCGCTGTCCAGAATATCGCTAAACATTACAGACCAATTTACAATGGAAATTTAATGATCAACGGTTCTTTTACTCAAGAAACGGGAAATGCTATTATTGAAAGGGGAGAAGCCGATTTAGTCGCGTTTGGAAAACCTTTCGTATCTAATCCGGACCTTGTAGAGCGTTTTGAAAATAATTGGCCTCTGGCAGATTGGGATAGCGATACTTTTTATACCAAAGGTAAAAAAGGGTATTTAGACTACCCAAATTACCAATAAATTAAAAAGAAACTCATTTAGCAGCATTAACCACTAATTCGAATAAATGCATGTCATCATGAGAAGTTCCAGGAGATGGGTGTTCTGGATCTTCAGCTTCGTATTTTAAAACCACAACTAAGTCCAATGAAGGCACAACTCCAATAATTTGTCCGCCATATCCACTAGCTAAAAATGATGGATGTCCACCAACCATAGTCAGATACCATTGATAGCCATAGCTGTAACGTCCGTAAATATTCGTCATATGGTCCTTAGTTGAATTTATAACCCAGTCTTCTGAAATGAGTTGTTCATTTTCCCAACGACCACGATTTAAATATAAATATCCAAATTTTGCCATATCCCTGGCTTTTAAATACAAGGCAAAACTGGCACACTCAATTCCTTTAGTATCCTGTCTCCAAGTTTGATAGAGTGGTTCTTTATACTCATTCCAATTATTATAAATAATAGTCTCAGTTAGTGGATCGAATTCAATTCCCATAGGATCGAACAGGCGTTCTTTTGCAAGAATACCAGGTTTTATATTTGTTTTATAATAAACTAAGGATGTTAAAAAATGAGAGTTCCCTGAACTGTATTTAAACGTCTTACCAGGTGGACGAATCTGTCCTCTTGAAAGTGCATGAGCCATCCAATCATCCGAAAAAATCCATTGTACCCATAAAGGTCCTGACTCAGCCCATGACAAACCTGTTGACATGGTCAGTACATGCTGCAATTTAATTTTATTGAATTCAGGATAATCTGGCATTAAGTCTGCCATAAGCTCATCCGTAGAGTTAATGATTTTATCATCAAAAAGTAATCCTGTTAAGGCAGATGCAAAACTTTTGGTAACCGACCATAGATTGGTGCTTTCATCAATACCTCCGTCACCATAATAGTTTTCATAAACAATATAGCCATCTTTAATAACCAATAGGGCTCTGGCTAACGGATCATTTTCAGCAAATTGGTTAGCCATATCCATTTTTTCAGTATCGATATTATAGTCATCCATTTCGGCAGCTTGCCAACCGTCTGTTGGCCAATATTCTCTTTCATTACTTGGCCAGTCATAACCAGTTTTGGGAACGATGATAGTTTCTCTATCGGTTATACTACAATCTGTAAGTAGCAAAAAACAAACGATTACGGGAAGATTAATTAATATGCTGCTAATTCTAAGCATGATAACATAAATAATGTTATTTAAAGTTACTCATTTAAAGCAACAATCTTTCTGTTTCTGATGTTAATTAATACTTAAATAATACATGTTTCAACAGCATTTTTTATGCTAAAATGCTTTCATGACCGGAATCTTTGACAAACAGACAAGAACTATTCGTACTTATGGTCATTTCTTTAATAAACCCATGACTAAGATTCTCTTCCATTCCAAAAATGTTAATATCAGCAGAGCCAACATCTTTTACTATAGATTTAAAATTTCCCACATGAACCTCTGTTAATGTTTTTGGTAATCTGGCCAATGTTATCAGGGAATTCAAAAATTGAACAGCATTTTCTCGTTCCTTTTCATCATCAATTACCGTGATCAATCGAATTTTTGCATCCCAATTCTTTTTTAATTTATAGGCTATTAATGTAGACAGATCCAAATTACCGATATCCCAACCAAGACTCCAGTTATCTTTTCTATCTCGTACCCAAACGTTAATTGTGTTGCGTTGACCCAAACTGGCCGTTGGATGTGCAGCGAAAAGTAATATTCCAATTTCAAGTCGAATCGATTCTTTTATGACAGGACGAATTTCGGTTTCAAAATCATCATGGTCCTGTAAATTCAAAAAAATGATATTTGGTCGGAAAAAAGCACCTCTAAGAGCCTGATTACCATAATTAACTCCTTTTGTGAACTCATCGGTATTTATGACAGTCCATGAAGAAAACACGCCTTTGTTTCTGAACGATTCGGACAAGGCATCCAGTTCCTTAACCAGTTTACTGTCCTCGTCAAATGGCTCAATGCCCAACAGTTTTATAGAACCTTTAGGTCTGGCAATGTTTCGTAAAAACTGAAAATTCCCCTTTAAGCCTACAATATCTCTTACAGGTACCATTAAATTGGGTTTCCAAGCTCGCTGTTGCATACTCTTCATTCCCCAGGTATGTTTTGCTGCCCACTCAGCAAAGGATACGAATAGACCTGATCTCACATCTTCAAATGGTGTTTCCAAGTTTTGCTTGGACAGATACCAATAAACAACAAATACAATTAAAATGGTTATCAGGCTAATTGATGGGTTAATAATGAACATTGCAAAAACAGAGGATACCAGACCAAGCCAAGGTATCCATTTATGAACATTAAAAAGAGGTCTGTAACTAATTAATCCCAATCGCTGTTCTATGATCACAACAATATTTATCATGGCATAGGTTACCAGGAAAAAAAGAGTGACCAATGGTGCCACAGCGTTAATATTACGCAATAACATAGTAATAAATATTAATACACCTGTGACAATCATGGCATTTCTAGGTTGCCCATTCGCACTTTGTCCGGATAAAAATTTGGAATAGGGGAGAACACGGTGTTCACCCATGGCAAAAAGTATCCTGGACGAACCAACTATGGAAGCCAAAGCCGAAGAGAAAGTAGCTCCCAGGATACCGGCAATAATTAATGGACCGTAAAAAGCTTTATCGATTATAATATTATAGTTTGAAATTAATTCTTCTTCAGTAGCTGTTCGTGCCAACCAAAAAGCTAGTGCCATATAAATGATAAAACTAACTCCGATAGCCCAAAGTGTCCCAACAGGAATACTTACTTTGGGATCTTTTAATTCACCAGACATGTTTGCTCCAGCCATTATTCCCGTTGCAGCAGGAAAAAATACAGCGAAGACCACCCAAAAGCTACTACCACTGAAATTGTTATCTGGCGATCCCTCAAAAGATCCCCATCGCAGGGCTTCTTCTGTTGGTATTGCCATTGAACCGTTATAGGTGGCCAAGACTATGGAGATAATAGATAATGCAATAATTACCATAATAATGTATTGTGTTTTAATAGCAAGATTTGCACTGATATATGCTATGGAAAATAGAAAAATAAAGACTGCAACATCAACCAAAAATGGATCATGATATGGAAAAATTCCCAACCAACCTTCACGAAAACCAAAGATGTACATGGTGACTGCCAATCCCTGTGAAATGTATCTTGGTATTCCCAGACTTCCACCAACCTCTAATCCAAGGGCCTGAGATATAATGGCATAAGCACCTCCAGCTCCGATCCTAATATTTGTTGTAATTGCAGACATCGATAAAGCGGTGCACAGCGTGATCAGGAATGAAATAATAATAATCATCCAAGCTCCCAACAACCCTGCATTACCAACTACCCAGCCCATTCTTAAATACATGATCACCCCAAGAATGGTTAATAGAGTTGGTGTAAAGACTCCACCAAAGGTTCCAAATTTTTTTATGTGATTTACTTTTGTATCCATTTACAGTATTGTGAGATACGTTATACAATACTAATAAATAAAACTATAAATAAATAATAATCTTTTTAATGGTTAATAACATTACGGTTTCCACTAGTTTTTTTTAAGTTATTTACCAATAGTTTTATTAATATTGTTTCACAACTATCAACTCATTTCTAATTATGGCAAGACCCAGCAAAGGTGTACTGATTATATTAGCATTTTTCGCTATTTATGTTATCTGGGGTTCGACCTATATGCTCAATAAAATAGCTGTTTTAGAACTGGCTCCTTTCAAATTAGCCTCAATTCGATTTGTAACTGCAGGATTACTGATTTTTCTTATCGCCAAGTTTTCAGGAATTAGTATAGCTATCACAAAAAAACAGTTAATGAATACGGCAATCGCCGGGTTTCTATTCTTAACCTTTGGGAATGGTGTAGTGGTTTGGGCACTTAAATATGTAGATAGTGGTTTTGCAGCCCTGGAAATATCTGCACAACCTTTACTAGTACTTATCCTGATGCGTATTCTGCAAGGCAAAAAAATTCAAACCATGTCTGTTGTTGGTGTTATTCTTGGAGTAATTGGGATATACTTATTGGTAGGACAAAAGGAAATTTTAAATAAAGAAAACAGTGTTTTAGGGATTCTTATGATTCTTGCCTGTATGGTTAGTTGGGGTTATGGTAGTTTATTTGTTGGTAAAGCTGAATTACCTAAAAACTATTTTGTAAATACCGGATATCAAATGGTTACCGGAGGCTTTATGCTATTTATAGCAAGTATGATCTTTGGAGAAGCCTGGATCTCACCGTTTGAGTGGAGCAGCAAAGTATTATGGTCTATGCTAATACTAATAGTATTTGGTAGTATTGTCGCGTTTACATCATTTAATTATTTGCTAAAGGCCGTTTCACCAGAGAAGGTCGCAACCTCTACTTATGTAAATCCAATAATTGCATTAATTCTTGGCTGGTATTTTTTAGATGAAGTAATCACGCTTCAATCCATAATAGCGGCCGTAGTCCTGCTAACAGGAGTATATTTTATAAATACAAAAAGAAAATTCACAAGGTTTTCAAGGTTTAAGATCTAGAACAATTTTTGTGACCGTAATTTCTAACTTACCAACTCTATAAGATTTTTTTTATATTGCACACTAATCAACTAAACAAACTAATTATGGCAGACCAAGCTAAACCTAAAAAAAGCTTCTTCGATTACATTCAATCTATTTTCATGTTAATGACACCTATCTTAGTGGCATTTTTAGGCTATTTCTTTAACAATAAGGTTGATGAAATAAAAAATAAAATTGAAAATGTACAAGCAATGATTCCATTCATGGATATGTTGTTGGATACAACAGATACAACAAAAAATATAATGGGAGCTTATGGAATTTATATGCTAAAGCAAGGCGATGATTCCAAAATTGCGGCCAGAATGATCGCGGCTACTCAAAAAAGCCATCTGGCAGATGTCTTAAGAGATATAGGAAAAGATGACGATTCTGTTCGAAAAGTATTGGATGACCTTTATGATAATCCACTGGGAATTACACCTGAAGAGTATTCAGCGCTTGACGATAGTATTAAAACTACTTTGGAATTAACACCTTTACAGGTCTATGCATTAAACGTAAAACACGATATAGACCTTAGTCAATTGCGTAAAGAAGCATCTAAAGAAACAGTAGAGAGTAAAGAAGATAATACAAGAGAGGTTACGGCAGCTGAGAAAAAGCCTGCAAGTTTTAAATCTGAAGGCTGGATTTATCTTGGGAATCTAAAAACAGGATTAATAATTAATATTCCTAATGAATTATTAGTTAAAGTCCGTAATAAATCGGGTGAGATTAATATGGATAATTATGTCTTTAAATTAAAGAAAGCCACAAACTTAAGAAGTGGTAAACCCGATAAATCAAATGGGTATAAATTACAACCCTTTTTAAAAGCCTTAAAGGTTGGTACTGAAATCAAAATAACTGAGTACGACCTTGACAAGAAAGATCATTTCTGGGTGAAAATTGGAGAATTATAAAATACAATTTTAACAGATTACTTATAATTTAATTCTTGACCTTTTTTTTAAGTTCTTCAAGCAGTAAATTATAACTGTCAATTTTGGTATGCAAAATTCCTCCTAAGCTTATGACTGGGTTAACGAGAGTATCTAAAGATGGAATAGTTCCTTCTAAATAGGTTTTCATTCGCTCTTTAACATCCGGTTTCTCTGTTAAGTTAATGGTTGAGAAAATATATTTACTATTATTTAGACCACTTAAAATGGTATCGCAGGTCAGGCAATAATCAGATAAATAAACAACAATCTGTTTCTTAGGATTTATTCGTATTGGTTTTGCAGGTGGTTTTAATGCACGTCTGGATAAACTGTCGTTAACTACCAATTCATAGGTATAACTAGGTTGTTTTTTGCGCTCTATTATTAAGGATTTCAAAAGCACTTTTGAGGCTGCCGGAACTCTAATAAATCTTGGTTTAGCAGAACTCTGTCTTACGTTTTTACCAGTAATGGTAATCTTTACATCATAATCCGTTTCAGACTGATTTAATGCATAAACAGACAACCTGTTATTCTTAGTTTCATCGGTTATCTTAATGTCAGAATTTTGTCCATAGGCATTGCCAATAATTAACAGGAAAAATATAATTTTTTT
>CAVYHG010000002.1:0-193193 GCA_963768245.1 uncultured Flavobacteriaceae bacterium | reverse complement strand
ATTTTTTGGGAGTATTTTATTAATATTTTTAACCTGCTTTATAGCTTAACAGTCAATACTTTAATGATATTTTTTAATGAAAAAATATTTTGCGTTAAGGATTGAAGTGACATCCTTTTTATACTAATTCTAGTATAAAAAGATATAACGAAAAGCCTGACCTGGAGCTTTAGCGAAAGGTAACGCCCTAAACTATAAGAAGAAATTCCAAACAAGTCCAAAACGCACTATAAAATCCCTGTACGGATAATTTGGTGCAGAATAATAATTATAGCCTGTCCAGGATGAGTTGAAATGTTCTGCCTTTAGGTAGATACGGGTTTGACGGATCTTTGCATTCACGAAAAAATCGAGTCTTGGAAAATTTCCCAGTTGATTATTATTTTGTGTATAAAATTCTGACAAAAGAGGATCGTATGCATTCATATTATACTTTGTAAAATAGTTGAATATAACTCCTGTTTGCAGAAATAAGGCTTTTTTAAAAAAATGATTGGAATAATATAATGTATTGCGCGTAATTATTTCAGGTACATTTAATGATTGATTATCATCTTGCACATTTTGGTACATGATCGTATTATCAAGGGCAAAATTTTTATATTTTAATTCTTTACCAGCCTTAACTCGCAAATAGATTATAGTACCACTATTTTGAAAAGGCTTTACCTGCTCTTCACTATTTTTTTGAAAATAGGTATAGTTATCTATTGTCGTGAAATCTACTGATAGATCTAAAAGTTTCTCGGAATTTAACTTTGCAGAAAACTGGTTTGTTCGGATATTTTTAAAATCATTCTGCCAATTGTAGTTTATATAATCGCTTTGATATAACAAGAAGTTATAATTAGGCGCTCTGGAATTAGAATTTAATTGTAATTGAATGCTGTTCTTATCGTTGAAATTATAATTGATCTGAGCCAATAAATAGTTGCCAGTGAAATCTCCTGAGATCGTTGATCCTAATTCGCCACTCAAATCAAAGTTTTTGAATGATTTACGATAGTCTGCCTTAAAGCTTATAATATCTCCTTTAAATCTGTTAATTATATTGGATTCATTTAAGACAACTAGTCTATTATAACCATAATTATAATTCGTATAATTTAGTGCAAATCCCAGTTTACCAATAGTATTATTGTTATACGAGACTCCTGCCAACCCATTAAACTCATCGAAGGTTACCTTGTCGAATAAACTTGAGCTTTTAAAAGCATCTCCAAAGAAATCGTTTTGAGAACTTTGTTCAAACTGATAGTATTTATCTACAACAGACAGAATATTATGAATTTTTAGCTCGTTTCTTGTTAAAGAATCCTTTTGATTGATTAAAGTATAGGAATGATCTAAATGAAATCTTTTGCCTCGAATTATATTTTCAGCATTTTCAAAACTCACATCAAAAATCGATCGATCTAAATATTCCGGATCTCCTGACTCAAAATTTTCAAGATCACTGTCAATTAATCCGCCATTCTCCTGATTAAAAACGTCTTGCATTACAATATGAGCCCGAAGGTTATATTTGTTGTTTTTGGTTTTGTAGTTTGTTGTAAATCTAAAATTACCTGTACTGGTGAGTATATGCTGATATTTACCTAATGATCTTAAACCCTTATAAGCCAATGAAAAATTTAATTGTTTAGATGTATTAACTGTAAAAAATGCGTCTAATAGCTGGCCTTGTTCAAAGGCTGTTTTATACATGAGTTCGGTTAAAGGTGTAGGAACATAAAAATAATTTGTGTCTTCTATTTCCATAAAATTAAAATGCTTGGCCCTCGCACCGAATTCTGGCAATAGTCTGGTTGATTTAAAATCGTTACTTAATGTATTATAGGTTTGTCCTATATTGGAAAAGCTTATTAAATTAAAATTGTCTTTTCGCAAATAATTGTACTTATACTCTTTTTGAATTGTCAGGGTTGTATCTACAAATGTTGTGTCATTTTTATGAGAAATGATTTTATAATCTGTAATTAAAGCACCTGGAGCTTTTAATTTAGCATTGGAAGTACTCCTTGAAGAATATCTTGATGTATCAGTTTCAGATGTTCTTTGATCTAGTGCTTTTTCCTTTTTGTTTGGTACAGGTTTGTCTAATATTTGAGCCTGAAATGCAACTGGAACTAATAATAGTAGAATTAAAAAACCCGTTCTGATCATTATATTTTTTGTGTTGAGCAAAAGTATATTAAAGTTTTAAAACGAAAAAGATTACATTAAAATATTAATTTTCATCTAAAAAATAGTTAATTCCATTATGAAAAGAATACAGAATTACTTTTTGTAGATGCAATCGCTTCGCTAATCCTTGAAATTTTGTTTATCCAATTCCTTGAATTTACGGATAAAATAATTCACGTATTTTTGAATAAACTTTAAAATTTGGGATTAAAATTAAATTTTTCTGAGGCCAAATTTGAATGTGGAACTGATGAAGCAGGTAGAGGCTGTCTTGCTGGTCCGGTAACTGCCGCAGCCGTTATTTTGCCCGATACATTCTCTAATGATATATTAAATGATTCTAAACAACTTTCTGAAAAGAAAAGAGATATGCTTAAGCCGATTATTGAAACCGATGCCATTTGCTTTGGTTTTGCACACATACATCCGGAAGAAATTGATGGAATCAATATCTTAAATGCTTCCATATTAGCCATGCACAAGTCCATTGAACAATTAAAAGTAGTTCCAGAATTTATTATTGTGGATGGGAACCGATTTAAACCATTTAGACAAATTCCATACAAAACTATAATTAAAGGTGATGCCAAATTTTTAAGTATTGCTGCTGCTTCAGTTCTTGCCAAAACTATCAGAGACGAATACATGAATACAATTCATCAGGAATACCCAATGTACAATTGGAAACAGAATAAAGGCTATCCAACATTAGAGCATCGTGATGCCATAAAAAAATATGGGATTACAAGATACCACAGAAAAAGTTTCAGGCTTTTGCCGGATCAACTATCATTTAACTTCTAAGTTTTTTACCTTTGCTGAAACACTAAATTAATGAGACAATTTCTTACTATTGCTTGTATTATCTTATTACTAAGTAGTTGCTCTCAAAGTTCAAATCGAAATAGAACTCTTTCAGATTTCATTCCAGAAAAATCCGCTATTATTTTTAAAACAAATAGTCTTGAAACGCTTGAAAGCGATATTAAGAACAATGGATTAATAAACATTATTTCCTCAAAAAACCTGTTCGAAGTTTTTAAAAGTGAATTCAAAAAATTTGATAGTTTAAAACTAAAAAATGAATCCCTTATTTGTATTTCGGGCGACTATGACATAAGTATTATATCTACTTTAAATGAAGACTTAACTGAAAATGATTCACTGCAAAAAGTGGAAGAAACTTTTTATAAAACAACTATCGATAGTTTTATTGTGGCCTCTACATCAAAAGTTATTATTGATGCAATCTCATCACAAAAGAAAGAAACAAATCCTTATTTTTATAAGTTGCTAAAATCCAGTAATCCAGATAGTTCTGTTTCTATGTTTATAAATACTGAAGTTGCAACAACATTGTTAGATAGTATTTATAAACAAGGAGCAATAAAATTACATGATATAGCAAACTGGATTTCATTAGATACTAATCTGGAGCAGAATCAAATTCTGATAAATGGTGTTGCAACTGTAACAGATACTTTACCCAAACTTGTAAACGTTTTTAAAAATACTATTCCCCAGCAGAACAGAACAGCAGAAATTACGCCATTTGAAGCTGATGATTTCTTAAGTTTAAGCTTTGATGATTTTAGCACTTTTAATAAGAATATAAAGGAATTCAGATCGTCCAATTCAACAGACAGCACTCAAATAGATCTTTTTAAAAATATAAATGAAATAGGTATCATTTCCAGTAAAGAAAAGGCAGCAATAGCATTGTTCTCTTCTGATATCATAGAAACTAAAGATGCACTTTTAGCAGAGCAAAGAATCTCAAGTACTTTCAGGGAAATCAATATTTATGACTATAGTGATAAAGAGTTTTTTAAATCGGTATTAAGCCCTTTTGTAAATGTTGAAATTGATAAATATCTTATTTTTAATGAAATAGTGATCTTTAGTAATAGTGAGGACTTTCTAACGAAAATTGTTACCAACTTTCAAAGTAAAACGACATTAAATGATTCAGATATCTATCAAGACAACATGATATATTTAAGTGATGAATCCTCCTTGTTATTTGTTGGGAATAATGAAAATCTAAAATCTGTTTTAGCTAAAAATATATCAGAAAAACATAAAGGAGATATCAAAAACCTAAACCTTAAAAATTATGCGTTTTCCGCTATTCAATTTGTTAATGATAACTCGATAACTCATGTTAATGGGATCATACAAAAAAACAAATCAAAAGCCAATAAGGGTAGTATAACTCAACAATTCAATACAGCTTTGGAGAACGACATTTTAAACTCACCGCAAATTGTAAAAAATCACAGAAACAATCAGAAGGAAGTCATTGTACAGGATGTGAAAAACAATTTATACCTCATCTCTAACCGTGGAAAAGTACTTTGGAAAAAACGACTTAATGGTCCTGTTTTGGGTAAGGCCGAACAAATAGATATTTACAAAAACGGTAGACTGCAACTGGCATTTGCAACGCCAAAACGTAGTTTATATTCTTGACAGAAATGGTAAAGATGTAGGTCCGTTCCCTATAAAATTCAATGATGAAATTACACAACCATTATCTGTTTTTGATTATGACAATAAGAAAAATTACAGATTTTTTGTTGTTCAGGGCAAAGAAACCTTAATGATAGACACCAAAGGAAAAACTGTAAAAGGGTTTAAATTCAATAAAGCGAATGGCAATATTGTCTCTCAGCCAAAACATTTTAGAATTGGAACCAAGGATTACATTGTTTTTGCCTCAGGAAAGAAATTGAACATATCTTGATCGAACTGGTAAAATCGAGAATACAAGTAAAACAGCAGTTTAATTTTTCTGATAATGAGATCTATCTTTATCAGAATTATTTCAGTTTTACAAACATTAAGGGACAGCTGGTACAAGTTGACCAGAAAGGAAGAGTGAACTACAAGAATCTACTATTACCCAGAGATCACAGTTTAACGACAACAAGTAAAACTTTGGTTGCCCTGGGAGACAATAAGCTAAAGATCAAATCGAATGATACAGAACTGGATTTTGGAAATTACCTGGCTCCAAAGATCTTTTATTTAAATGATAAAATATATATCGCCCTTTGCGATTTACAATCGCAAAAAGTCTATTTATATGACAGTCAATCTCAATTAATACCAAATTTCCCGGTTTATGGAAATTCAACTCCGGAATTGGACAACCTTGACAAGGACAGAGAATTAGAATTTGTTGTGAAAGGAGAAAGCAAGAGTTTGATCTTATACCAAATCAACTAAAATCGAATTTTTTCATACTTGAGAAATTCTTAAATTTTGTTAAAATCATATAAATATTTTTACATTTTTCTTAAATTTGTTAGACTAAAAATTAGATATTCTTAATTATTAACCCTTATTCTGCAGATATGAAAAAATTGTATGTCACTCTTGTTCTCTTATTGTCATTTTCGCTATTTGGTCTTGGAAAAACCCATAATTTCAATCAAGAAAAACCAAAAATTGGAGATGTTCTAGTTATATCAAAAAATACTTCTAATAATTACAAATACATTAAGTTTCCAAAAAAGAACATTCTTCACAAAAGAGGTGCAATAGTAAATTACAGCAAAGTATATAATGCCGAGGTAGTTATTACAGAAGTTAAAGAAAACAAATATGGTAAGTTTGATGTTAAACTTGTAAGGACTGATGGAAAAAAATTCTTTAACAAAATAAAATCAGTTTCCGCATTGTATTTTAAGGCTATTGAGTCCGGAGAACTATTATTAAAGCAATAGCCTACAATTTAGGTTTAATAACTGTTTTTCCTGAAAGAGTTTACTTTTTTTTAAGCCTTACAGATTCTCATTGGGTTTAACAATATAATAAGTCGGTTAAGAGAACTTATGAATTTTTTGTAAATTTAAAACTCATTAATTCATTAAAAATCATGTTATCAACCAACCAAACCAATTAAAGGGTCTATACTTTTTATTGCAATTATTTTTTGTTTTCCCAATGTAATTGCCCAAACTAAAAAAATTAAACGTCCAACCTCTCGAGTGCGAATTACGAGCGTTGATCGGTTTGTCAAAGAATCTTTGATCTCTATGACAAAGTGTATATGTATGACGGTTATGCCGAAACAGGAAAGCCTTTATCTGATGAAGATATAGATGTTCTCGAAAATGCATTGGATGATCTTGCAGGATTGAGTGAAAGCGCTCCGGATATTATTTCTGACATTGACGGTGCAGGCGTTTTAAAGCAGAGCAAAGCAACATTACAAATTAATCGTTCAAAAAAAGCTTTAGCTATAGTATTAAGACTGCGAAACGCTTGCTTCTCGAAAACAAAAACAAAAAAGAAACTGAAGAAGAAGGCGAGGACGATACGTCTTCAAGCGGAGCTGATACTAATGGAAATACTAATTCATCATCAGGGGAAGGCAATTCAGATACAAATGAAGTCGTTGAAGCCTCAAATGTTTCAGACAATCTCGAAATATATAGCAAGTTCGATTTTGTTCCAGGAGATAAGCAACTATTTTTTGATGATTTTTCTCAAGATTTTATTGGTGATTTTCCAAGTAAATGGAACACCAATGCCACTGGTGAGGTGGTCAAGATCAATATACGAAAATTGGTTTGAATTGAAATCCGGATATGGTGTTTTTTATGTGCCAGATGTAAAGGATCTTCCGGAAGATTATACAATTGAATTCGACTTAATAACCCAAGGTATAGATAAAAAAACCTCTTCGACTGCAAGAGTTCACATTATTTTAAGTGATAACAATAAATTTAATGACGGACTTGAGCATTATGTAAAAACTGCCATACCATTGGGTCAATATGGGGCTTTTTCTCTAAGGGTTAACAACTATTTTAATAGAAATGGAGGTGATATTAATACAGATATTAAAGCAGATATTCGTGACGAAGTGCTTAACAGACCACATATTGCAATTTCCGTTACGAAACAACGCTACCGACTATGGATCAATGAGGTCAAGTATGTAGATATCCCTAGATTCATTCAAGAACTTAATGTGCTTAAATATTTAAAATTTCACATTAATAATTTTAAAGACGGCAAAGAACGTGTCTTCATTACCAATCTAAAAGTGGCTGAAGGTGGTGTGGACTTGCGACGTAAGCTGTTATCAGAGGGAAGTATTTCGACTAATGGTATCTTGTTCGATTCAGGATCTGCCAATATTCAACCACAGTCACTGGGTATCGTCAGGCAAATTTCACAAGTGTTGATGCAAGATGAAAATATAAATCTTATGATTGTGGGTCATACCGATTCTGATGGTAACGACGATGCCAATTTAAAATTATCTAAATCACGTGCAGAAGCGGTAAAAAGTGCATTAATCAACATTTATAAGATCTCTGGCGAAAGATTAACTACCAACGGCAAAGGCGAATCTGTTCCCGTTGCTGATAACTCTACCTCTGAAGGAAAAGCGCAAAACAGACGCGTTGAATTTGTAAAACAATAAAAATTTTAAAACATAAACCCATGAGATCAATTGCCACATTAATTGCAATATTAATTTCCTCCACCATAACTTTTGGGCAGGAATGCGACACATATCTTTTATTAAAAGAAGGAGCTTCGTTCGAGTATACCAATTACGATAAAAAAGGTAAAGCCCTAACTGTAGGAAACCACAAAGCTGTTAGTGTAGAAAATGATGGAGGCGTCTATAATTCTCAGATCAAATTAGATGTAAAAAACCTTAGATAAAGGAGATACTTTTAAATGGAATACGATGTGGATGCGAAAATGGAATCCTATCAATCGATATGTCTCGTTTTTTCGACAGCAGTCAACTCATGCAGTACGAAGGAGCCGATTTTAATATCGATATTGAAGGAGATATGCTTTATTTTCCAAGAGATCTAAAAGAAGGTGAAGAACTAAACGATGGTCATATAACCAATAAAGGTCAATAAAGACGGATTTACCTTTGTCACCATGACCATGACTGTACTTAACAGAAAAGTTTTAGGCAACGAAAGCATTACTACTAAAGCAGGAACCTTTGATTGCCAAAAAGTAACCTATGACTTCGAAAGTAAATTTGGTATAATAAAAGTAAGAGGAAGTGTAGCTGAATGGTATCATGACAACCGTGTTATTGTAAGGTCAGAATCGTATAACAAAAAAGGAAAGTTATTGGGCTCGACTGAATTAACACAGATATAAAATTAAAGTCAATTAACATTTAATAAAAAACTCGAAGTTTAGACTTCGTTTTTTTCTACACCCTATTCCTTTTTGTTTTTCTTATTCGCTGCTTTATTACCATAATAAATAGCAATAAAAACACCAATTGCTACAGCAACCCATACACCTATATTCATGATATCATTGTTTTAATTTTTATTTCTGCTTCAAACAATTTAGCAAAATGCTTGAGTAGTTTTTCTTTTACTTCTGCCACGTCAATGGTTTGTTTACCTAACTCCACATTCAAGGAAGTCACTGCCTTGCCGCGTATACCACAAGGAATCATTAAATCGAAATAACCCAAGTTGGCATTCACATTAAGCGCAAACCCATGCATAGTTACCCATCGACTAGCACGAACTCCCATAGCACAAATTTTACGAGCAAATGGAGTGCCTACATCTAACCAAACGCCTGTTTCTCCTGGACTGCGTTCTGCTTTTAAACCATATTCAGCAAGGGTTAGAATGATCATTTCCTCAAGAAATCTAAGGTATTTATGTATGTCTGTAAAAAAATTATCAAGATCTAAAATAGGATAGCCTACAATCTGTCCAGGACCATGATAGGTGATATCTCCACCACGATTCACTTTATAAAAAGATGCATTTTTAGCCTTTAACTGTGCTTCATCAACCAATAAATTAGACATATCACCACTTTTACCTAAAGTATAGACATGTGGATGCTCTACAAACAAAAAGTAATTATTGGTCTCTAAACCAGCATCTTCTCTCCTGTTCTTGATCTTAGTATCAACAATGCCTCTAAACAATTCTTCCTGGTAATCCCAGGTTTGTTTGTAGTCCTTATTTCCGAGGTCCTGTATTTCGACGTTCTTATTCATTCAGGGCAAAATTACGATATTTTTAATTTTAACCTAACTGTTAATCTGAGTGTTTCCGTTGACAATTAGAATTATATCGTGAACATAGCTTAGTGTGCATAAACTTTATTAGTGGAGATTTTGAGTTTAAATTAGTTCTCGATACATTTTTCCTTTATTTCATTTCAGAAAAACACTCGAACTGACAAGGCAAGTACTTTTTTCTTTCATCATACTTCAAAAATATATTCAAAGTTACACGTGTTCTTAAAAATTAAAAATCGTAAACCATTTTATTATCCTTTGTCAGTTCGAGTGATTCCGATGACTCCCGATAGTTATCGGGACGGAATTGTATTGAGAACAAGTTGCTAAACAAAAGATATTTTTATATATCATGAAAATTTATGTTGTTTACATATTAAGATGTGCCGATGACACTTATTATGCAAGCATTACATCAAACCTTGAAAAACGTCTTTTAGAACATAAAACTGGAATTCATAGGAATAGTTATACCTATACAAGACGACCTTTTACTTTAGTATTTTATGCTGAATTTACAACCCCAAATCAAGCCATAGATGCAGAAAAGCAAATTAAAAAATGGTCCAGAGCAAAAAAAGAAGCACTTATTAAAGGGGAATATGATAAGCTTCCTAATTTGGCTAAAAAGAGGTTTTGAGTTTAAACGAGTTCTCGATACATTTTTCTTCCATTTCATTTCAGAAAAACACTCGAACTGACAAGGTTAATACATTTTTCTTCCATTTCATTCCAGAAAAACACTCGAACTGACAATACAATAAAAAAGTGACAATTACCTTTCAGGGTTATTCAATATAATAAGTGCTGCAATAACTCCCGGAACCCATCCGCAAAGCCATAAAATAAATACTATAATAATAGATCCACAGCCTTTATCCAAGACAGCTAAAGGTGGGCATAAAATAGAAAGAAGTACTCTCCAAAAACTCATATTAAAAAATTACTGTATAAATTAATTCCTATACACAAATATGACGCAATAACAAGTTGAATGTTACAGCGCCATATAAAAATTTTAATTTGAAGAATTTAAATTATTCGCATAAGCCTTCAAGAGCATCTTCAATATCTCCGGGAGTACTCATAATCTTCATAAATGTTCCCATTGTTAGGTCAGGCCAGTGTAAAGCAATTCTATATTTACCATGAAGCATAGTAGCCTCTTTACCTTGTAAAATAATTTCGTAAGGTAAAGCTGCCACGTGATCCTCTCCTATTTTAGGTAAAAAATGAGGCTCACCTTCTTCTTTATCCAATAAACCAATACCAAATACAGCTACTTTTTCATTTTTGTAAACTATTCGGTAAACCTTAACAGCATTTCCTTTTTTTGCTTCAAGATTTTTGGTTATTGTTTCTAAACCTTCTTCAAACGATGCAAACTCATTTAATTCAACTGGATCTGTAAAATAAGGCATCATTATTTTATAATGATATTTAGCAAGTTTATCTGCTTGAACGGTACCTCCAAAAGGAGTAAACTCGTTTCCAAGTGAAGCAAAAGTAGTTTTTAGGTCTTCACTAAATTTGGTAAATGTGCTCTTAAATGTGTTATAATTCGTTGGTAAATAAGCTCTTAAAATATAATCTGGATTCGTATAAGAAATAGTTACCTTCCCATCTTTCTGCACTAAACCAACTTTCATTGCTGCAGATAAGGCACCTCTGTCTATTACTTTAATTACAGCATTTTTTAGATCAGTTCGTGTAAATGCTACAACAGCCAATGAACTTTTTCCAGATGGATTATAAGCTCCTAAAACAGTAAAAGAATTATCTTTTAATGTTTGAATTACATTTTTAGTTACTTGCTGAATGGACTCTGTAGATTCACCAACTTTTATGTACGGTGACAGATCTTGACCAACTGTATAAAAGTTCACTAAAATTAGTGCAATTGCACTAAGAATTAATTTTTTCATCTTGATATTTTAATTAAGGATTATATTAAGTTATAACTATCAAAGGATGAACCAAAAAGCTCACCTTTAAGAATTTGGACAAATTAATTCATAATTATTTGGTTTATCAATGATTATTGTCATACTTAAATCCTGATTATATAGTAATTACAAAGAAAATCTAAGAGAAGCTTTTCATTTTTTTTAAATAGTTTAATTTTGCAGTTCAAAATACACATTCATGCAGCTTTCTGAACAAGAACAAGTACGTCGAGATAAATTAAATAAGCTTCGCGAGTTAGGAATAAATCCCTATCCTGCAGATCTATTTGAAGTCAACGACACATCAAAATCTATAAACGATTCTTTTAAGGAAGGTAAGAAAGTAGTTATTGCCGGAAGATTGATGTCCAGGCGTATTCAGGGTAGTGCAAGTTTCGCTGAATTACAGGATAGCTACGGAAGAATACAGGTTTATTTTAACAGAGATGAGATCTGTGCAGGTGATGACAAAAGCAAGTATAATGATGTGTACAAAAAGCTTTTAGATATAGGTGATTTCATAGGAATTGAAGGTGATCTGTTCACGACTAAAGTTGGTGAAAAAACCGTAATGGTTAAAGATTTTAAACTGCTGAGTAAAGCCTTAAAGCCTTTACCACTGCCTAAAAAAGATGCCGAGGGTAACATTCATGATGAATTCAACGATCCTGAATTAAGATACAGACAACGATATGCAGATCTTGTTGTGAACCCGCAGGTAAAAGAGGTTTTTGTAAAGCGGACAAAACTTTTTAATGCCATGCGTGAGTTTTTTAATAAGTCTGGTTATTTTGAAGTTGAAACACCTGTTTTACAACCCATTCCCGGTGGTGCAGCTGCAAGACCATTTAAAACACATCATAATACTTTAGATATACCTCTTTACTTGAGAATTGCCAATGAATTGTATTTAAAACGATTAATAGTTGGTGGGTTTGAAGGCGTGTATGAATTCTCTAAGAATTTTAGGAATGAAGGAATGGACAGAACCCATAATCCGGAATTCACTGCTATGGAAATATATGTGGCCTACAAGGACTACAATTGGATGATGGATTATTGTGAGCAATTATTGGAATACTCTGCTATTGCAGTTAACGGAACTACTGAAGCTCCTTTTGGAGAGCATATTATAGATTATAAAGCGCCTTATCCAAGAATAACTATGGCAGATTCTATTAAAGAATTTACCGGGTTTGATATTTTAGGAAAAACAGAAGACGAAATTCGTGAAGCCGCTAAAAAATTGGGAGTTGAAGTAGATGACACTATGGGTAAAGGTAAATTGATAGATGAGATATTTGGCGAAAAATGTGAGAGTAATTATGTGCAACCAACCTTTATAATAGATTATCCAAAGGAAATGAGTCCATTGTGCAAAGAGCACAGAACGAATCCTGAATTAACAGAACGTTTCGAATTGATGATCTGCGGAAAAGAAATTGCCAATGCATACTCCGAATTGAATGACCCAATCGATCAGCGTGAGCGATTCGAACATCAGCTTAAACTAGCTGCCAAAGGAGACGACGAAGCAACGGAGTTTATAGATAATGACTTTCTAAGAGCTTTAGAATACGGAATGCCTCCTACTTCCGGGATGGGAATTGGAATGGACAGACTGGTAATGTTCCTAACTAATAATCAATCTATTCAGGAAGTGTTGTTCTTCCCTCAAATGAAACCTGAGAAAAAACAACTGAACCTAAATGACAACGAGAAAACTATTTTTGAAATTCTAAAAAAAGAAAAGACCATGAATCTTATCGATTTAAAATCTCAATCTGGATTGAGTAATAAAGGATGGGATAAAGGCATTAAAGGATTGTCTAAACTTGGGTTGACAAAAGTGACAAAAACCGATGATGCTTTGGTAGTAGAATTACAGGAATAAAACTGAGAAATCATTAAATTCTGGCATCTTGTATTCTTTTTCCTATGCAGAATAATTAATTCTTTTTATTCAAAAATCTAATCAGTTTTAATTTTTAATAAATTCGCAAAGCAAGTGTGATTTAGGCTGCTCAAGAACTTTTTAAGCAAGAAAGTTTTATTCAAATTTAAACACAAAAACATCGTTTAAATGCATTTTTTTACGATAAAATGCACATTTATCTTGTTTATCTGAAATTATTATTTTACTTTAGTCCTGTTAATGTAATTATCTAATCAATTATTTTGTAATTACTTAGCTCCAAAATCAGCAATAAAATGGCCCGCAAAAACCTACTTGTGTTGTTTATTCTTCTAATTCATTTTGCCTATGGTCAAAATGTAGTAGAAAAAATTCCAGTTTATACTTCGGAAAGCGAACTTCATGTAGACGGTTTAGTACAACCTTTTCTTGATGATTTTTTAAAGTTTTGTGACACCTATAATATAGAATATCATGAAAAGCTTTTTAAGCTAAAAGAAATAGCAGTTGTAGATTCTATAGGTATAACTCCTAATGGTGGAACTTTAGGAATGTTAGTTAGAAATGAAAATAAGGATGTAGAAAAAATAATATTTAGCTGGGTAACTCTATTAGATAAAGAAATATTAAAAGTGGTCGCCTTTCATGAATTTGGACACTACTTTTTAGGCTATGAACATATTTGCGAGGATTGCAATAAAATAATGGCCGTTCAAAACTCCAGCTATTTTGACATAATATTAGATTGGGATGCACAAGTAGAAAATCTATTTCGTAATTCCCCTGAATACCGTAAAACTATAAATAGCTTTGCCTATTTAACCAATTAGTTTTGTTTTTTGATTTTTTGATTTAGTCTTGATTAAAGCTGCTCTCTCGAGCAGCTTTTTTCTATTAACATCAATTTTATTCCATCAAAAAAACCACTTCTGGAGTGGCTTTTATTTATATATTCTAACAAACTAAATTCCTTCTGTTCATTTAAAATTGGCCGGTAAATATAATTCTGTATTATAATCGATCTCTACCTCTTCTTCTATTTCAATCAATTCAATTTCTGACCAGTCCAAATCTCCTATTCCCTTTAATGCATTGAATTCTTTTGGTAAATATTGCTTCGTATCAAAATCAATAGTGACTTCTTCTTCAAGTTCTATTAGCTCGATAGACTCCCAGTTTAAATCTCCTATTCCTTTTAAAGGATTGAAGTCTTTTGGTAAGCATTCTTCTGTTTCAAAATCGAAACTAATATCCTCTTCTACTTCATAAACATAGATTTCTTCAATTTTAGCTGGTTCCCGGATTATATCCAAAGTAAATTGATTTATTAAACTACATACCTCATTATTTTGTTCGGTACATTTTATTCTTAAAGTATCAGGGTCTTTGAGGGTGTTAAAAGCAGTAGTTGTATTAACAATTATTATCATACTACAAATAGCAAATAGTGATTTCATGGATTTAGGTTTAATGATTATTGATATGCTTAATTACGTTAGAATTTAGCATTTGGATTTGTATTGGGAAACTTTTAACACATAATTAGTTATTATGTTCTAAGACCAAATTAAACTAAATAATAAAAGCCACTCTTTCAAGTGGCTTTCTTTATCTAATTATTTTTTTTACAATGCAATCTTTAGTATGCGTTATAACTTATCGGTAAATAATATTCAGGATTATAATTGATCTCAACTTCTTCTTCTATTTCGATCAATTCAATTTTTGACCAGTCTAAATCTCCTATTCCTTTTAGAGCATTGAAATCCTTTGGCAAATATTGTTTTGTATCAAATCCTAAAGTCACTTCTTCTTCAATTTCTACAAGCTCTATGGTATCCCAATTTAAATCGTACATGCCTTTTAAAGCATTGAAATCAGCCGGCAAATATTGTTTTGTGTCAAATCCTAAAGTCACTTCTTCATCAAGTTCTACTAGTTCAATAGCTTCCCAGTTTAAATCTCCTATTCCTTTTAATGGATTGAAGTCTATAGGTAAGTATTTTTCAGTATCAATATCTATGTTAACATCTTCCTCAACCTCATAAACGTAAACATCTTCTACTTCTACTGGTTCTGTTATTTCATTAGAATTTAATAGACTAACAAAAAGACATTCTTCATAGTTTTTTTCGGTACAATTAACTTTTAAGGAATCCGGATCTTTGATGGTGTTAAACGGAGTAGCTGAAATTGTGATTAATAGCATGCTACAAATTGCAAATAATGATTTCATTGGTTTTTGATTTATTGGTTTGTTATGATATAGACTCATTAATTACACCAATGTTACATGCCTTATGAAATCTTTAACACAGAACTGAAGTATTTTATATTTTTCTTAAGAAATCGACGAGCTAAGGTTAATATTTTTAAGTATTTAAGGAAGTATTTCTTTAATTTTTGTGTGGTAAGAATCAAATTTAATCAGGTCGTTATGGCTGCCATTTTCTATAACCGTAAACGATGTAAAATTTTGTGGAGCCACCTGAAATAACTTCTCTCCAGATTTGAAAGGAACCACATAATCGTCGGTACCATGCAACATAGATATCTTACAATCAACATTCTTAATAAATTCATGCGTTGGTAATTTGTAATGAATTAATTGTTCAATAGCAAAAAATGGAAATCTGTACTTGGCAACATCTATTATACTATAATATGGTGTTTCTAAAATTAATTGCTTGGGTTTATTTTTAGACGCAGTGTAAGTTGCAATTCCTGTACCTAAGGATCTGCCGTAAACACTTATCTCATTTTCCTTGTAATGTTCTTTTAAATAATCATAGCACAGTTGCGCATCACTATACAAAGCATGCTCGCTTAAGGTTCCTGTACTTTTACCATATGATCTGTAATCCATGACTAAAACATCATAATCCTTTTCTACAAAATACGTAGTAATTTTTCCCCATCGTGACAGATCTCCTGCGTTCCCATGAAAATAAAGAATAACCCCTTTAGAATTTTCTGCCTTAAAATGAAGTGCATTGATAACAGCTCCATCATCTGCTTTAAAAAATAATTCTTCATAAGGAAATGAAAATTTATAAACATATGACTTATTTAAAACAGTGGGTCTGAATATTATTTTTTCCTGAAGAAAATATAAGGTTGTTCCAATCATAAGATATAATCCTAAAAAAGCAAAAGCTACTTTTTTAATTTTGTTTTTTATTTTTTTTTGATGAATGAATGACATTAATACTTGTGGTTGACAGGTCTATCGATTTAGGTTCGGAATTCAGGATATCATCTAACATTGTATGATAGGCTTCAAAATTATTTAAATTTTTATGTCCACCACCAATTACTGAGTGCAATTTTGTGAGCTTCGGATTAATTTTAGACAATTTTAAACTGGACTTGTACGGAATTAATTTATCATTGGTTCCATGAATAATATGAATGGGACATTGCACATACTTTAACCATTTATAAGTTGGTAACGGATATTTCATTAAAACAGACAAAGGCATAAATGGCATATAGCGTGCTGTAACCTTAGTTAAACTATAATAGGGTGCATCCAGAATAAGCATTTTAGGATTATTTGTAGAAGCTAATTTTGTCGCAAACCCGGAACCTAAAGATCTCCCATATAGTATTATTCTGTCCTCTGTTGTTTGTTCTTTGATCTTATTATAAACAACCTGCATATCTCGTTTTATGTTTTTCTGTGATCGTCTTCCTGTGCTTTTACCAAATCCTCTATAGTCGACCATAAGGACATTATAATCATGTCTGGTAAAATCCACAGCAAATTTTCCCCAGCCTTTAATACTTTTAGAATTTCCTTTTAGATAGAGCACGATACCTTTGCTCTCTCCTTTCGGAAAAAACCTCAATCCATTTATTACAGCTCCATCTCTGGTAGTTAGATTGTATTCTTTGGTTTCCTGATTATCATAATAAAATTGAAAATCTTCAGGCAGCTTTTCCGGTTTAAACAACGCATAATCCTGCAGATAATATAAAGCAATGCTTATTACAATGTAAATAATTACAATGACTATTAGGATAGTAAACCAATAAGGCATTACTGAAGACATATGAAACACAATATATAAAATTAAAAACGAAAAAGGCTTCAGTAAATTACTGAAGCCTTTTTATACTTATGATTTTATAACTACAATCCTAAAGCCTCAACTCCCTGTTCAAACACCACATCTACAGGAATATTGGCAGAACTCAGTCTATCCAAATCTTTTTGTAATTCCTCAGAAATAACTCCACTTTCTGCAACTAATTTTGCAACACCATCGTAATCGCCATTTCCCTGAAGGGTTAAAATAAGGTTAGACAGATCTTTCATTGCCACGATCATGTTGTCATAATTCACCATGTAAGTACCATCTTCATTTCTGCTAAACGCTCCTTTTTCTTTAAAGAAATTAAATCGGATCATATTGGCTTTACCATGTGCACTGGATGCACCAAAACGAACAGAACGGAAAATACTTGCCATAAATGTGGTCATGTAATCTTTCATATCGCCATCAATTTCACCTTTTTTATGAAGTTGTTGCACCATGTATAATCCTAATACATCAGCTTTTCCTTCTTCTAATGCACTGGCATGTTCTTTAAGCGATTTTCTAACCAATCCTTTTCCGTTAATGGTGTTTTTAATGCCTAATCCATGAGCCACTTCATGAAACATGGTGTTGGCAAAAAAGGCGTCAAACGTAATGTGTTTGCGTTGGCTTTCGTCTATCAACACTTCTGAAATTGGCACTAAGATCTTATCAAATTTTGCTCGCATGGCATTTTTAAGCTGCAAACGTCTGGTTCCTTTTTGCAATTGCACTTCCTCATCATTAGGAAGATTTATTGCTATGGTTTTACTTCCTGAATTACAATCGCCGGCATAATACACCACGTCGTATGCATTCAGGTCGCTATCTGTTCCTGGGGTTTCTGTTTTATAAGCTTCATCTACTGGAATTCCTTTTTGTAGTTCCGGTAAAAAACTACTGAATTTAGCCAACTTTTTGCTCCACTCCTGATCTTTTATTAAAACATATCCTTCATGAGCTGCTTTGTTACCAAACAGATGATCTTCATAAGTTTCAATTGGTCCAATAACAATGTCAAGCGTATTGGTTTTCATATCCATCCAGGCAAGATCACTTGGTTGGTAATTATCGTCTAACAAAGCTTTTGCTCTTAATTTTAAATATTTTTTTAAACCTTCATCTTCCGCTAAGTTCGATGCTTCAATAAGTAAGATAGAAACCTTTGCCAATTCATTTTCAAATTGTTTGTTGTAAGGAATTGAGTATAATTTTCCGTCCTCATCTCGACGAATAAAATTATATATACTTGATTTATCTTTTATTTCTGCGGCTTCAAACTCTTCCTTTGTCATGTCTACAGGATAAAAGTTTGCTCCTTTTGGCTTATCACCTATACCATCAACAAATGACTTATTTCCTGCTAATCTATCCCAAGGGCCATAATTTATGGTTGCAAACTTTTTAATGTCTTCATCGTTAATCGAGCTTAACAATTTGTCTTTGTCTCCATAAGCTTCATACCAAAATAGATCGTTCATTTTGTCTGCTGCTTCAATCAATATTGGCAACATTTTTCGTTCGTTCTCCGACAGACCACTTAAATCTGAAGTCAGTTTAACATTTACGTATTTACCTAAATTTTTTTGCATAGTTGTTAATTCTGCCTCTACAGTTTTCTCTGCATCCTTATTTGCCTCTTTACAGGCAAAAAGAAATACAATTACAAGTGATAATAAAAATAATTTTCTCATGGGTTTATAGTTGAATTTTTTGTTTTTAATGTGTTTCAAAGTTAGCGGAAAATTGATTAATCTTCAATTTATAGAAAGAAAGAATGTTAACCAGAAGTTAAAATTGAGTTATTGATTAAACCTTTAAATTTTCTATTGGTCTTAAGAGTAAATCAATAATAAAACCTATAACATGAAAAAAGTAATTTTAATAGTATTAGCTCTGATAACAATTCAAGTTAGTGCTCAGGACAGAAAACAAGAATTTCGCAAAGGAGAAAGAAAGGAGCGTGTTAATAAATTTGAAGATTTCAGCGCTGAAGAAATAGCTGAATTACAAACTAAAAGAATGACCCTGGATTTGGATTTAACATCATCTCAACAGAAACAGATCCAGAAACTTAATTTAGAAAATGCTACTGAACGCAAGGCGAAAATGGAAGAACGACAAAGTAAAATGATGGAAAAAGGAGAAAAGCCAAGCAAGGAAGGACGATTAAAAATGATGAATGAGCGTTTAGATAAGCAAATTGAAATGAAAGAAAAAATGAAGAAAATACTAAATGAGAAACAATTTGAAAAATGGGAGAAAATCAACAAAAGAAATCAATTTCAAAAATCCGATAAGAATAAAGAAAGAAAAATGAGAAGATCATAATTTGGTTAGTTTAGTTAGTTTTGATTAAGCACCGGTACGAAGTATTGGTGCTTTATTTTATTGTTTAGTTAAATTAAAAATCCTTATTTTAGACCATTAAAAATAGAAAAAACTCATAATGAAAAAACTACTAACCCTTTGCTTATTTACAATGGCTTTATTTGTTGGAACACATAACTCCTTTGGTCAAGATAAGGAAATAAATCCCGGAGTTATTGCTAAGGAGAAAACTCATAAACTAACTCAGGAATTTGGACTGGATGGAAACCAGCAAAGTTTGGTTTGGAGAGCCTTTATGGCAAGGGAGAAAGCCAAATTAGAAATCGAAAATAGTTCCTACTCAAAGAAAGAAATAAAAAATGTTTATTTAAAAGTTGATGAAAGATTCCAGAAAGCAATGAAGGAATATCTGACCGAAGATCAATTTGCTAAGTTTAAATTAATTATGAAAGAATATTTATGATTTATCTGACCCAATTAAAGAAGCCTAATTAATTATTAATTTAGGCTTTTTTTTTGCTTTCTAGTAGTCCTTTGGAAGCGGTTTTACAAATAAAACCTGACCAACAAATAAATTATCAGAATCCAGTCCATTTAGTTGTTTTAGTTCGTCAATACTTAATTTAAACTTCTTAGAAATAGAATATAATGTATCTCCTGTGACAACCACGTGCTTATCATTAAGTTTCCTCTCTTTTCCTAAAACATCAGCATCAAATCTATAAAGCTGGTATCGATCAATTATACTTATTAGTTTTTGAGGATATTTCCTATCTGTCGCATATCCTGCAGCTTTCAACTCCTTAGCCCAACCTTTGTAGTCGTCTTTTTCCAGCATAAATAATTTATGATATCGTTTTCTGGAGGTTAAAAACACAGAGTGGTCCTGAAATGAATATCTTGAATTTTTATATTTTCTGAAACATTCTCCTTTTTTATCATCATCATGAAAGATCTTTGCTCCAGTCCAATCATGGCACTTTATTCCAAAATGATTGTTGGCTTCAACTGCTAACCGGCCTCTTCCGGAAGTCGATTCCAAAATTCCCTGAGCTAATGTAATACTTGCAGGAACGCCATATTGTTTCATTTCTTCCTGAGCTATATCGCTATAAATGGCGATATACTCTTCTGTTGGACTCGCATAAACTTCAGGTGTTTCTTTAATGGTTATTTCTTTGGTTTCCTTTTCAGGCTCTTTAATTACAACTTTTTCTGCAGTATCCACTTTTGTAATATCGTCTTTTTTAGTTTTTGATTTTTTTGTGACTACTCCCTTTTTAGAGCCACAGCTTAAAACTAAAACAGACAACACAACAATAAATAAAACTCGATTAACCTTCATATGATAATATTGGTAAATTCTTTTTAAATAATAATTTATTCATCCCCTTTATGCCTTGCAATCCTCCTGTATGTATTGCCAAAATTTTTGAACCTTTTGGAAAGAATCCTTTTTGGATTAAATCCATTATACCATACATCATCTTTCCCGTATAAACCGGATCTAACTGAATTTCATTTTTATCTTTAAATTCATTTATAAAATCGATTAACTCTTTAGAAACTTTAGCATAACCTCCAATATGATAATCTGTAACTAATTTCCAGTTAGTTTTCTTCACAAATTTAGTAATTTCATTTTTTAAGAAACCACCTTTCAATGCTGGAAAACCTAAAACTTGTTGACTGCTTTTTGAACTATTGATCAAGCCTGCAATTGTCCCTCCTGTTCCCACAGAGCAACATACAAAGTCAAAATCAAGGTCTTTTACTGCCAATATTTCTTCGCAGCCCTTTATAGCCAAATCGTTTGTTCCTCCTTCCGGAATAAGGTAAAAATGATCAAAATCTTTTTTAAGGATTTCATTAAATGCTTTTGAAGTCTTTTCCCTGTAAGTATCTCGATCAATAAACTTAAATTGCATACCACATTTTTGAGCATAATTTAAAGTAGGGTTATCTTTTATTTTAGATTGTAGTTCTTCACCCCTTATCACACCAATTGTTTTAAATCCAAATTCTTTACCAACAGAAGCCACAGCCGCAATATGATTTGAAAAAGCACCTCCAAACGATAATAATTGCTTATAACCAAACTTTTCTGCTTCTTGAATATTGTATTTTAACTTTCGATATTTATTTCCCGAAATAACGGGATGAATTCTGTCTTCACGCTTCAGGTACAAGCATATACCGAATTGCTTAGGTAATTTTATTTTTTGGTTTATACTATTTTCTGTTTTAAACATCAATTTCTCAGGTATTTTAAAAATCTCCAAAATCTCCTCTGCTTCAAATATTTGAAATTATTTTCATTTCTATAGGCTTCCCTTTCAAAAGAAATGTTTCGATAAGCTAAATGCCAATTCCTGTAATACAACAAGCGAATAAAGAACTCTAATATATACCAAATATAGAAAGGAATTATTAATAGTTCTAGCTGCTGTCTTAAGTGAATTTTTTCATGGTTTAAAACTACTCTATTTAATTTTAAGTCTTTGTTTTTTAAAAACACAAACGGAAAAATAGTCAGTCCATTATACCCTCTTGGCAATAAATATTTTGAAACTAAAATCATGAATTTATGTCATTCAAAAATCAATCCAATAATAATTTCAAAAAAATTATTATTTGGATTCCCGCTTCCACGAGAATGACAATTTATTGAAACCTTGTTGCTTTTGCAACAAGAAATATTTCTTCGAATTTACATTATCTTTGTGATATATGAAGGAATTAATTCCCTTAGAAGAAGGAGATTTTTATTTATCAGAACAAGGATATAGAGTTTTTACAGAACAATATTTACTTAAACGTGGCTACTGTTGTGAAAGTAATTGCAGGCATTGTCCTTACGGATTTAATATAAAGAACAAGTCAATAAAACAAGATTCAAAATCGATGAACAAAAGCTTTAAAGATTTAGTTTCAGTAGGAATTCCGAATGTACTACCAAACCCAAAACCATTCGACCATTCTATAAATCATGCACCTAAAAGAAAAGATATTCTTAGTAAAGAAGAAAAAAAACTGGCACTAAGAAATGCCTTGCGATATATTGAAAAGAAACATCATGCAGAATTACTTCCGGAATTTAAACATGAGTTAGAAACATATGGAAGAATTTATATGTACAGATTGCGTCCGGATTATAAGATGTATGCAAGACCAATTGAAGAATATCCTGCAAAGTCCAAACAAGCAGCTGCTATAATGCTCATGATTCAAAATAATCTGGATCATAAGGTGGCTCAACATCCTCATGAATTGATAACTTATGGCGGAAATGGAGCTGTTTTCCAGAACTGGGCACAATATAGGTTAACAATGAAATACCTTTCAGAGATGACCGATGAGCAAACCTTAGTCATGTATTCCGGACATCCAATGGGATTGTTTCCTTCTCATAAAGATGCACCTAGAGTTGTTGTTACAAATGGTATGATGATACCAAATTATTCCAAACAGGATGATTGGGAAAAATTCAATGCCCTTGGTGTGACTCAATATGGACAAATGACAGCTGGAAGCTATATGTATATTGGTCCACAAGGAATTGTTCATGGCACGACCATCACTGTTTTAAACGGATTTAGAAAAATTAAAAAATCACCTAAAGGAAATCTGTTTGTCACTTCCGGTTTAGGAGGAATGTCAGGAGCACAACCAAAAGCAGGAAATATTGCGGGATGCATAACAGTTTGTGCTGAAGTGAATCCTAGAGCAGTGGAAACAAGACTTAGTCAGGGTTGGGTTGATGAAGTATTTACTGATCTAAATGAATTGGTTTTAAGAGTGACCAAAGCTAAAAATAACAAGGAAACAGTATCTATAGCCTATCATGGAAATGTAGTAGATGTATGGGAGAAATTTGATGAAGAAGATATACATATCGATCTGGGAAGTGATCAAACCTCACTCCATAATCCCTGGGCTGGAGGTTACTATCCTGCTGGATTATCATTTGAAGAAGCCAATATCATGATGGTAAATAATCCTGATCTGTTCAAAGAAAAAGTACAGGAGTCACTACGACGACAAGCAAAAGCCATAAATAATCACACGGCAAAAGGCACTTATTTCTTCGATTATGGTAATGCATTTCTGTTAGAAGCATCAAGAGCTGGAGCAGATATAATGGCTAGATAACGGAATAGATTTTAAATATCCTAGCTATGTTCAGGACATTATGGGACCCATGTGTTTTGATTATGGATTTGGCCCTTTCAGATGGGTTTGTACTTCAGGGAAGCCAGAAGATTTAGATAAAACTGACTCAATTGCCTGTGAAGTATTAGAAGAAATCAAAAAGAATTCTCCAGAGGAAATTCAGCAGCAAATGGCTGACAATATCCAATGGATAAAAGGTGCTCAGGAAAATAAATTAGTAGTTGGTTCTCAAGCCAGAATATTATATGCCGATGCAGAAGGACGAATGAAAATTGCTAAAGCCTTTAATAAGGCAATTGCAAAAGGAGAAATAGGATATATAGTTTTAGGACGCGATCATCATGATGTTTCCGGAACCGATTCTCCTTATAGAGAAACCAGTAATATTTATGATGGTTCCCAGTTTACAGCAGATATGGCGATTCAAAATGTGATTGGAGACAGTTTTAGAGGTGCCACTTGGGTAAGCATTCACAATGGTGGAGGTGTTGGTTGGGGAGAAGTTATTAATGGTGGATTTGGTATGGTTATTGATGGTACTAAAGATGCAGAAAGACGTTTAAAGTCTATGCTTTATTGGGATGTTAATAATGGAATTGCAAGACGAAGTTGGGCCCGAAATAATGAAGCACTTTTTGCTATTAAACGTGCCATGGAAAGTGAACCAAACTTAAAAGTGACCATACCTAATTTAGTCGATGATGAATTATTAGACTCGTTATAACCATAAAAAAAATACGATTATGAAAAGATTAATAAAAATTGCACCTGTTTTACTACTTGCAGTAGTTTTAATTTCTTGCAGCTCGGTTAGAGTTGCAACAGATTATGAAAGATCTACCAATTTTGATGAATTTAAATCGTTTGCATTCTTTAAACCAGGAATCGACAAAGCAGAGATCAATGATATAGATAAACGGCGAATTCTTCGTGCTATTGAAACAGAATTGTTGGCTAAAGGGTTTACAAAATCAGAAGATCCTGACTTATTGGTTAGTATCTTCACAAAATCTAATCAGCGAGTTGATGTATACAATAATCAATGGGGAGCCGGAGCCTGGGGCTGGGGTGGATTTGGACCTGGTTGGGGTTGGGGTGGATTTGGACCTGGCTGGGGCTGGGGCTGGAACCAACCAATGGTTTCTGCCAGAACTGAAGGTGTTTTGTATATAGACCTCATCAATGCGAAGAAAAAAGAACTGATATGGCAAGGACAAGGAAAAGGATATTTAAGCAGGAATATGGAACGTAAAGAAGAACGTATCAAAGAATTTGTCAATAAAGTATTAAGTCAATTCCCTCCGGGAACCAATTAATAAAGAACATAAAAAAACCCTTGATCAAATAATAATATCAAGGGTTTTTTGTTGTTTATAAAAACTATGGAAACTACATTTTGCTTTTTAAAGCTGCCTGGGCAGATGCAATACGTGCAATTGGAACTCTATATGGAGAGCAACTCACATAATTCATACCTGTTTTAAAACAGAATTCTACAGAACTTGGTTCACCACCATGCTCACCACAAATACCAACTTTTAAATTAGGTTTTGTTTGTCTTCCTCTTTCTGTTCCCATTTGTACTAATTGGCCAACACCTTCTTGATCCAATACTTCAAAAGGATCTACTTTTAAAATGCCTTTTTCAATATAGATTGGTAAGAATTTACCAGCATCATCACGTGAATATCCAAATGCCATTTGTGTTAAATCATTTGTTCCAAAAGAGAAGAATTCAGCTCTTTTAGCAATTTTATCAGCCACTAATGCAGCACGAGGAATTTCAATCATTGTACCAACCAAGTAATCTACACGTGTACCTCTTTCTTCAAAGACTTGTTCTGCAGTAGTTCTGATTATATCTTCCTGCATTTCAAATTCTGCAACTGTACCAATTAATGGAACCATTATTTCTGGTTTGGCTTCAATACCTTTTTCTTTTAGATTTACTGCTGCTTCAATAATAGCTCTCGCTTGCATTTCAGTAATTTCTGGATACGTATTTCCCAATCTACATCCTCTGTGACCAAGCATTGGGTTGAACTCTTCCAATTCTGCTATTTTACTTTTAACAGCACCTAAAGAAATGTGCATCTCTTCCGCTAATTCTTTTTGTAACCCTAATTGATGAGGAACAAACTCATGTAAAGGTGGATCCAATAATCGAATTGTTACAGGAAGTCCAGCCATGGCTTCAAAAATACCCTCAAAGTCTTCACGTTGCATTGGCAAAAGTTGTCTTAAAGCACGTCTACGACCTTTAACTGTATCAGCCAAAATCATTTCACGCATCGCCTTAATTCTGTCAACTTCAAAGAACATATGCTCTGTACGTGTTAAACCAATACCTTGAGCTCCAAAGCTGCGAGCAACTTTTGCATCTTTTGGTGAGTCAGCATTTGTACGAACTTGCATAGTTGCAAATTTGTCCGATAATTTCATGACTTCAGCAAATTCACCACTCAATTCTGGCTCAATGGTTGCAACTTTACCTTCAAATATATTTCCTGTAGAACCGTTTAATGACATCCAATCACCTTCTTGATACTCATGACCTTCAACAGTAAGTGTTCTCTTCTTATAATCAATTTTTAAGGCTCCAGCTCCAGACACACAACATTTACCCATACCACGAGCAACTACAGCAGCATGCGAAGTCATACCTCCACGAGCGGTCAAAATACCCTTGGCAAGATTCATACCTTCTAAATCTTCTGGAGATGTTTCGATACGAACTAATATTGTGTTTTTGAACTTTGTAGCTTCATCAGCAAAGAAAACTATTTTACCTGTTGCCGCTCCTGGAGAAGCTGGTAATCCTTGAGCAATTAAATGGGCCTTTTTTATTGCTTTTGGATCAAAAACAGGATGTAACAATTCATCTAATTTATTTGGTTCTATTCTCAGTAAAGCTTCTTCATCACTAATCATTTTATCCGACAATAAATCCACGGCAATTTTGACCATAGCTGAACCTGTACGTTTCCCATTACGAGTTTGCAATATCCAAAGTTTACCTTCTTGAATTGTAAACTCCATATCCTGCATATCTCTATAATGCTTTTCTAATTTATTCTTGATAACCATCAAGTTCTTTATAAATCTTCGGCATTAATTCTTCTAATGAAGGATAATGTTCAGCTCTATCGTCTTCTTCAACCTGTGCTAATTCAGCCCAACGTTGAGAACCTATTTTTGTAATTTGTTGCGGTGTTCTAACACCTGCTACAACATCTTCGCCTTGTGCATCTATTAAATATTCTCCGTTGAAAATATTTTCTCCAGTTCCAGCATCTCTTGTAAAACAAACTCCTGTTCCTGAATTATCTCCCATATTACCATATACCATGGCTTGAACATTTACAGCAGTTCCCCAATCAGCAGGATAACCATGCATATTTCTGTAGTATACAGCTCTATCCCCGTTCCAACTATTAAATACTGCAATTACAGAACCCCAAAGTTGTTCCCAAGGATCTGTAGGGAAATCATGTCCCGTACGTTTTTTTACAGCTTCTTTAAAGTCATAAACCAAATCGTCGAAGGTCCTGAATTGTGAATTGTGTATCCAGCTCTATTTCTCTTTTATGTTTAAGAGCTTCCATTATTTCTTCAAAAGGATCGATATCCTCTTTAGATTCTGGCTTCATGCCCAAAACAACACCACCATACATTTGAATAAAACGACGGTACGAATCCCAAGCAAAACGCTCATTACCTGTCTTTTTAGCAATACCTAAAACAGCTTCATCATTTAACCCTAAATTTAAAACTGTATCCATCATTCCCGGCATTGAAACACGTGCGCCAGAACGAACAGATATTAACAATGGGTTCTCTTTATCACCAAATTTGGTTCCCATTATTTTTTCAATGTTCTCAATAGCTTCTTCAACTTCTTCTTTGATCATTCCTACAAGCGTATCTTGACCTAGTTCATTATACTCTGTACATGCTTCAGTTGTAATTGTAAATCCTGGAGGCACAGGAATTCCTATTAAACTCATTTCAGCTAAATTAGCTCCTTTACCTCCTAAAAGGTTTTTCATTTTACTGTTACCATCGGCTGTTTTATTACCAAACTTGTAAACTCTTGTTTTGACTTCTTGTATTGTCTCCATAATTTTAATGTTGAATAAGTCTTTTTTTTTATTAAAAATAATTGAACAAAATTAGGAAGTTTTATTGTGAGGGATAATGACATATGTCATGTAAAAAGGAAACTTTTGTTACAGATAATTTTTTATACTTCTGAAATATCATGCTATCGGATAGAATTTGGACCATATACTATCTCATGTATAATTTGTATTTTTACTAATAAACCTTAATACGATACATGGAGCTAAAAAATATAGAATCTAACGAAATACTAAACAGGTTGCCTAAACATTTACGCCAGTTTATAAAACCTCAGGATTATGAGAATTATTCGGCAATTGATCAAGCTGTTTGGCGATATGTCATGAGAAAAAATGTAGATTACTTAAGCAAGGTAGCTCATGAATCGTATACAGAAGGATTGAAACAAACCGGAATTTCCATAGATCATATTCCAAACATGTACGGAATGAACCGAATTTTAAAGGAAATTGGTTGGGCTGCTGTGGCTGTAGATGGTTTTATTCCTCCAAATGCATTTATGGAATTTCAGGCCTACAATGTCTTGGTTATTGCAAGCGATATTCGACAATTAGAACATATTGAATATACACCAGCTCCGGATATTATTCACGAAGGGGCTGGTCATGCTCCAATAATTGCCAATCCTGAATATGCAGAATACTTAAGACGATTCGGTGAGATTGGTTGTAAGGCCATATCATCTGCTAAAGATTATGAATTGTACGAAGCTGTGCGATATCTCTCTATAATAAAAGAAGCACCCAATACACCTCAAAAAAAAATTGACAAAGCTGAAAAAAAGGTTGAAGAATTACAACAAAACATGGGTGAACCAAGTGAAATGGCACTGATAAGAAATTTGCATTGGTGGACCGTAGAGTATGGTTTAATCGGGACCTTAGAAAACCCGAAAATCTACGGAGCTGGATTGTTATCCTCTATTGGGGAAAGTGCCTTGTGCATGACTGACAGCGTAAAAAAACTTCCTTATGATATAAAAGCAACTTATACAAATTTTGATATCACCAAACCGCAACCTCAGTTATTCGTAACACCTGATTTCGCATATTTGAGTTTAGTTTTAGAGGAATTTGCCAACGCTATGGCTTTGCGAACTGGAGGTCCTGATAGTCTTAAAAAATTAATTCATTCTAAAGCATTAGGAACGATAGAATTAAGTACCGGTTTGCAAATTTCAGGAGTGTTTACCAACGTTATTGAAGACAATGGAAAATCGATATATATTCAAACAACCGGAGAAACTGCCTTGTCGTACAGAGAAAAAGAACTAGTTGGTCATGGTGCAGAATATCATGCGAAAGGATTTGGTAGCCCAATAGGCAAATTAAAAGGGATCAATTTAGCAATCGAAGATATGAGTCCGCGCGATCTTCGAGCATATAATATTTATGAAGGCGAAACTATTGAGTTGGAATTTGAAGGAGGCATAAAAGTAAAAGGAGAAATAATAACAGGGAAGCGAAATCTTCAAGGCAAGATCATATTAATCAGTTTTAAAAATTGTACAGTAACGCATGGAAATACTGTTTTGTTTAAACCAGAGTGGGGAACTTACGATATGGCCGTTGGCAAAGAAGTGGTTTCTGCTTTTTCCGGTCCTGCAGATCTAAATAGTTTTAATTTAATTACTCATGTTCCCTCCAGTAAGACCATTCATATAAAAAAATCTGATGCACGACTGCAGCTTGAAAGTCTTTATCAGCAAATACGGGATTACAGAGAAGACAAAAACAAAACCATATCCAGAACCAAGGTATTAGAGCAACTCATTGAGAAACATCCCAATGATTGGTTATTGAGTATAGAATTATATGAATTGGCTTTTAAAGGAAATGAAAAAACACTTTGTAACAGAGTTTTAGATCATTTAGAGATCGTTAAACAAAACAATCCGCATGTTGGTCATTTAATTGATGGTGGATTAGAAATTATCAATAAAAGTCTGGTTGTTTAAGTCTTCTAAAGAATTAATTGGATTGCTTTTATATTCCAAGGTCCAACCTAATGAGCTTGTGAGAATGTAGAATTTGGATAATTCGCTTATTAACCTGTTTTCAGCATTCGTCTTTAATGATGAGTTTTCAACCTTGGTCATTAATGATTTTTTAACCGTTTCCTTAATATTATTATAATCTTCGGCTTCAAAAGGGTTTAAAAAATCTGATTGTACATCGTAATATTCAATATCAGGATTTATCTTTATTTCTTCCTTTGGAATGGTTATTATTTGAAGTGTTTTACTGGTTTCATCTATTTTATACTCAATCTTACTCAAATCATACCCAATTGTAACTTCTGCATTTACCACAACCAATGCCTTTTTTTCTGAAGTTAAGTAGTCTCCAAATATTTCTTTAGAGTTCTTATAATTAAAGACTTCACTAAAGTGCCCTTCGGTTACAATTAGTTTCCCAACATTTTTAACTTGCTGTTGAATTAATACAGAGCTTTCTTGAAGCTCCATTTTATCTTCTTTTGTATCATCACAGTATTTAAAAGTGAATAGGATAACTAATGTTATAATAACTCCAAAAAGAATTTTTCGCATGATTCTAAATTTATCGAAAGTTATTAAAATTGAATGATTATAAGAAGAATAGGATTGGGAAATAAAAAAGCATCGGTTTCAAATGACACTTACCTAAGTAAGACCTGATGGACCGATGCTTTTCTTAAAAATTGATTAATAGCATAACGAATATAAGAGTAAATTAAAGGAATCAGATTTTTTTTCGATAATGCGCTCCAAAATTAGTTGAACAGTATTTTAGAATATAATATGAGAAAACTTAGAATTAAGTTCATTTTTCCTCTGATCAAGCTGCTTTATTAGATCCTTATATTGTTCGCTTTCAGGATTAAAAGGCCTATGATTTAGGGTCTTTTGAATTGAATCTACCTCTTGCATCGTATTATTCTCATTAGTCGAGATCCAAACAGAACGAAAACGCTCCCAAATATAATTTATAGCAGTATGATTTGGATGTAGCATGTCTGCAGTATAAAATCGATAATCCCGTAATTCATCCATCATAATTTCATAGGAAGGAAAATAATGAATGTTCTTTCCAGGTTCGACTACCTGATGTATGGCAGAAATTAAATGCGATTTACTTTGGGTGTTTTCAACAAAACCATCTTTTATATGTCGGACAGGAGATACTGTAAATAAAATTGAAGCTTTAGGATTGATAGATTTGATCTGCTCTATAACAGCTTCTAAAGATTCAATTATAGTCTTAACAGATTGTATCTTTTTTAAAAATTTCTTCTGTGGAATTTTATGGCAATTGGCTACAATCGTATCCGTTTCAATAAACCTGTATGCCCAGGCTGTGCCCAATGTAATAATAATGTGAGTTGATTTGTTAATTTGTTGATTCGTAGTTTTGATCGCCTGGTTTAAAGCCTTCAACAAATTTTCTTTTGAATTACGGCTTAAATCAGAATGTGCATCAAAACAATGCCAACGTTCATTATGATAAAACACATCAGAATCACCATAAACTTTTTCGTTTATAGCATTCAGAATTAGATTCTCTATAGCAACAGGATGATATAAAATTCCAAATGGATTTTGTAAAGATTGGAACTTAAAGTAATTGAATTTTTCTCCAATATTCTCAGAAAAACAAGAACCTAACATCAATATGTTTGAATTATAATCTATTTGATTATGAGGTTGCTTTTTTAGTGGTATGTTGGTTTGTAGTTTCATTTTTTTCTCGCAAAGACGCAAAGGCGCTAAGTCGCAAAGGATTCTAAGATTAGAGATTATTAACTATTCTGGTAATACCATTTTTTATCAAAACTTCATTAAAATTAATTAGCAATCCTAATTTTAGATTTGTTATTCTTAGATAAGTTAATAATTGCTTTGGATGCACTGGTGCAATCAACTCTACTGATTTTAATTCAATTATTACTTTGTCATCAACAATAAGATCTGCTCGAAATCCAATATTCATTTCCAACCCTTTGTAAGTGACTGGCAAAGATTTTTGACGTTCAACTTTTAGTCCTTCCTGCTTTAATTCAAAATATAAAACTTCTTCATAAACTGATTCCAATAAACCAGGACCAAGCTCAACATGAATTTGATAACACTTATCTACTATTATTTTCGAGATTTCATTTTCAGTCATTTATATAACTTTGCGACTTAGCGCCTTTGCGAGATTATTTCAAATAATTCTTTGCTTCACTTAAAGCTGTTTCAATGCCTTTAGGATTTTTACCTCCTGCCGTCGCAAAGAAAGGTTGTCCTCCTCCTCCTCCTTGGATGTGTTTACCTAATTCTCTCACAACCTGTCCTGCATTTAAACCTTTTTCTGATACTAATTCTTTGGAAATATAACAAGATAATAATGCTTTACCATCCTGTTCCGAACCAAATAATAAGAATAAATTTTTAAACTCACTACCTAATTCAAAACATAGATCTTTCATTCCTGCAGCATCTAAATCAACTTTTTTTGCTAAAAAATTTATACCATTTATATCTTCAAATTCATTTTTTAGATCGCCTTTTAGGTTTTTCGCTTTATCTTTTAACAACCCTTCTATTTGCTTCTTTAAGCCTGCATTTTCATCTTGTAAGGATAGTAAAGCTTTTACAGGTTCTTTAGCATTATTAAGCAAATCTTTCATTTCAAAATAAGCTCTGTTATTTTCAAAATAAAAATCTTTAACCGCATCATTTGTAATGGCTTCAATACGACGAATTCCTGCCGCAATTGCACTTTCAGATACGATTTTAAAATGCCAGATATCAGCAGTATTTTGCACATGTGTTCCACCACATAATTCTATAGATTGCCCAAAACGAATGGTACGTACTGTATCTCCATATTTTTCTCCAAATAAAGCCATTGCACCTTCGTCCATTGCCTGTTTCATTGGTACATTTCGGCCTTCCTGTAATGGTAATTTACCATCAATTCTTGAATTTACAAAATTCTCTACATCACGTAATTCTTCAACAGTTAATTTAGAAAAATGAGAAAAATCAAAACGCAAGTGATTTAGAATGTACAGCAGATCCTTTTTGTTCCACATGATCTCCTAAGACTTCTCTTAAAGCCTGATGCAATAAATGTGTTGCTGTATGATTACATTCTGTTCTGTAACGTTGTTTTGCATCTACAACAGCCTTAAACGTTTCATTTAAATGCTTTGGTAAATTCTTTGCAAAATGAATAATTACATTATTTTCTTTTTTAGTATCAAGAATATAAACCACATCACCATGTATATCTTCCAAATACCCTTTATCTCCTACTTGTCCTCCTCCTTCAGGATAAAAAGGTGTTATATTAAATACCAACTGATACATTTCACCATCTTTTTTAGAGGTTACTTTTCTGTATCTGGTAATCTTAACATTAGCTTCCAAAGAATCATAACCAACAAATTCCTGATCTGCATCATCAACTAAAATTGTCCAATCATCTGTTGACATTTCGCTGGCAGCTCGCGATCGAGCTTTTTGTTTTTGTAATTCTTCATTAAATCCTTCTTCATCTAAGAGTAAGTCCCTTTTCATTTAAGATTAAGTGCGGTCAAATCTATAGGAAATCCATAGGTGTCATACAATTCAAATGCTTTTTCCCCTGAAATAGTTATTGATTTGGATTCATCCACAATTCTATTTAATAAAACTAAACCTTGATCTAAAGTTCTTAAAAAGGAAGCTTCTTCTTCTTTAATTACATTTTCAATCAGTTGTTTTTGAGTTTTCAATTCCGGAAATGCTGTACCCATTTTTTTACTTAAAATATCCACCAATCTGTAAATAAAAGGTTCTTTTTTATCTAAGAAATGTAAATCCATAACGAACTGCACGACGTAAAATTCTACGAATTACATAACCTGCTCCTGTATTACTTGGCAATTGTCCATCTGCTATAGAAAATGCAACTGCTCGAACATGATCTGCAATCACACGAATAGCAACATCTATCTTTTCGTCTTTACCATAATCTTTATTGGTAATGGTTTCTATCTCTCTAATAATTGGTGTAAAAACATCTGTATCATAATTAGATTGTACGTCTTGTAACACCATACACAAGCGCTCAAATCCCATTCCTGTATCGATATGTTTATTTGGTAAATTCTCCAAGAGACCCATCTGCTTTTCGGTTGTATTGCATGAATACCAAATTCCAGATTTCTACAACCTGAGGATGATCTTTATTTACCAATTCTTTGCCAGCTATTTTCGCTTTTTCTTCTGCCGATCGAATATCTACATGAATCTCACTACAAGGTCCACAAGGTCCTTGCTCTCCCATTTCCCAAAAATTATCCTTTTTATTTCCCATAAAGAATTCGATCTTCAGGAATAATTGCTTTCCAAAAATCATAGAGCTTCCTTATCCATTGCTACATTATCCTCTTTATCACCTTCAAAAACAGTTACATATAAGATATTCTTATCAATTCCGTATACCTCAGTCAGCAATTCCCAAGCCCAAGCAATGGCTTCTTTTTTAAAGTAATCGCCAAAACTCCAGTTACCCAACATTTCAAATAAGGTATGATGGTAGGTATCGTAACCAACTTCTTCCAGATCATTATGCTTACCAGAAACACGTAAGACATTTTTGGGTATCCGCAATACGATTATTTTTTGGCTTGGCATTTCCCAAAAAGTACTCTTTAAAAGGTGCCATTCCGGAATTAACAAACATCAGGGTTGGATCATCCTTTAAAACCATTGGTGCAGATGGAACAATACTATGCTGTTTACTTTCAAAAAATTCTAAAAATTTAGAGCGTATCTCTTGAGATTTCATTTATAAATTTTAAATATGCCTTCTTTGTCAAATTCTTAATAACAGCAAAAATTAAGGGTTTTTATCTTAATATTCACAAATCATTTTGCTAATATAAATAAGCTTAACTACTTAAATTACTATTAATTAGAAACAATTTTTATATTTACACTTTAATTATATTTTATTTCTTTAACGAAGTAAACCAACTAACTTCATACTATCGTAATTTATTTATGATAATATTTTTGTAGGTTTGTTCGTTTGCACTTCGTAAAAACCAAAGAATACCCATAGTAATGTAAATTGCAAAAATAGATAATTTAATGAGTAAGATAAAATATTATTACGATTCTGAAACTCTCTCTTATCGAAAAATAGAGCGCAAAAAAAGAAACACTATTAAATTCGCTCTTGTGTTTTTATCTGCTGCGGCATTATTTGGTTTTTTATTCGTTTTTATTGCCAGCCAGTATATTGAATCTCCAAAGGAAAAAGCTCTTAAACGAGAGATGAATAATTTGGAATTACAGTATGAATTGTTGAACAAAAAAATGGCAGAAGCCGAAAAGGTTTTAACAAATGTTGAAGAAAGAGACAACAATATTTACAGACTTTATTTTGAAGCAAACCCAATTCCGGAAGAACAAAGAAGAGCAGGATTTGGTGGAATTAACAGATACAAGGAACTTGAAGGTTTTGACAATTCTAAACTAATCATTGAGTCTAACAGAAAAATGGACATCCTTCAAAAACAGATTGTTGTACAATCTAAATCTCTAGATGAAATTGCCAAACTAGCTGAAGACAAAGAAAAATTTCTGGCAACAATACCAGCTATTCAACCTGTAAGAAATGAAAACTTAAAACGTATGGCGTCTGGTTATGGCTATAGAAGTGATCCTTTTACCAAAGCCAGAAAATTTCATTATGGTATGGATTTTACTGCTCCAAGAGGCACACCAATTTACGCAACAGGAGATGGTGTTGTGACGCGCGCAGATAATAGTGCAGCCGGTTATGGAAAGCATATCAGAATAGATCATGGCTATGGTTATATTAGCCTGTATGCGCATTTATATAAATACAATGTGAAGAAAAATCAAAAAGTAAAAAGAGGTGATATTATAGGATTTGTTGGAAGTACAGGTCGTTCTCAAGCACCTCATTTACACTATGAAGTTTTTAAAGATAAAGAGCGAATCAATCCGCTTAACTTCTATTACGGAAGTTTATCTGCAGAAGAATTTAATGAGCTTCTGCAACGTGCATCAGTTGAAAATCAATCTTTAGATTAATATGCATATAGATTTACCAGAAAAACGATATTATAATATTGGCGAAGTGGCCAAAGCATTTAATGTGAATTCTTCATTAATTCGTTTTTGGGAAAAAGAATTTGATGTTCTAAAACCTAAAAAAAATGCCAAAGGAAATAGAAAATTTACGCCAGAGGATATTAAAAACCTTCAATTCATTTATCATCTTGTTAAAGAACGTGGTTTTACATTAGAAGGAGCCAAAACTCACCTAAAAGAAGAAAAGCAAAAGACGCTCGATAATTTTGAGATTATTCGTAAATTAGAGACTGTTAAAAATAATCTGATTAAAATAAAAAATCAACTTTAAAAAAAAACTTACAAGATGAAAAAATGGCTTATTCCATTAATTATAATTGTTGTAATTATTTTTGGAATTTACAACTGGGCAGTTGGATTTAACAATACTGCTGTAGAACATGAAGCAAATGCAAAAACTGCCTGGTCTAACGTAGAAAGTTCTTACCAACGAAGAAATGACCTGATTGGAAATTTAGTAAAAACTGTTCAAGGAGCAGCCGATTTTGAAAAAAGCACATTAACCGCCGTTATTGAGGCGCGTGCGAAGGCAACTTCCACAACTATTGATCCTACCAATCTAACACCTGAAAATATGGCTGCCTTTCAAGAAGCTCAAAGTGGATTAAGTGGAGCACTTTCCAGATTACTTGTTACTGTAGAGGCCTATCCAGAATTAAAGGCTAATCAAAATTTCATGGATCTGCAAAACCAGTTAGAAGGGACTGAGAACAGAATAAATGTTGCAAGAGATAGATATAACGAAGCCGTTAATACCTATGATATTTTTACAACCAAATTCCCGGGTAAAATTCTTGCAGGTCTATTTGGGTTTAAAGAAATGCCAAGATATAAATCTGATCCTGGTTCTGAAAATGCACCAGATATAGAATTCGATTTTAAATAAAATCATTTAAATAGACCAACATGTCAATTGTAGAAGATTTCTTGTCTGATAAAGAGGAACAGGAGATCATTAAAGCTATACGTACTGCCGAACAAAACACTTCTGGTGAAATTCGTGTACATATAGAAAGAACTTCTAAAAAAGATATTTTTGATCGTGCATTGGAAGTTTTTCATTTTCTGAAAATGGACAACACGAAATTAGAAAATGGTGTCCTTATTTATGTAGCTGTAGACGATAAGAATTTCGTGATCTTTGGCGATAAAGGCATTAATGAAGTCGTACCTGATAACTTCTGGGATTCGACAAAGGACATTATGGTATCTCATTTTAAAAATGGAGATTTCAAACAAGGATTGGTTGAAGGCGTTTTAAAAGCCGGAGAAGAGCTTCAAAAGCACTTTCCCTGGGAACAGATAGATAAAAACGAATTACCGGACAACATTTCAAAAGGATAAAAATCAGTAAGCAGTATGCAGTTTTCAGTAAGCAGTAAATTACTTGATATAAATTTTAACAGAACTTTTATGGCACGAAGGGCTCTGTTTATGTTTACTCTGTTTTTATTTTCCCAAGTAAGTCTGGCTCAATTTGAAATACCTGAAAAACCGGATTTTCAAACCAGTGTTTATGACTACATAAATCTATTATCTCCTTCAGAAAAGAGTAATTTAGAAGAAAAACTTGTTAAATATTCCGATACAACCTCAACTCAAATTGTAGTAGCCATTATTAGTTCTACCGAAGGAGAGTACATCAATTATCTGGCTACCAATTGGGCCGAGAATTGGGGCATTGGCCAGGCCAAGGAAGATAACGGAGTGTTCATTTTGTTAGCGAGAAATGATCGGAAAATTAACATCAGTACAGGCTTTGGTGTAGAGCATTTGCTAACCGACAAAATGTGCAGCCAGATCATAAACAGAGAGATCATTCCTTATTTTAAACAAAATGATTACTATGGCGGATTGAATGTTGGAGCCGATTCCATTTTTAAAGTTCTTAATGGAGAATATCAAGGAACCAGACAATCTGATAGTAGTGATTTTCCTGTAATCGTCATTATTTTCCTTAATTATAATTTTTATAATTTTCATTATTGCCATTGCAAAAAGCAAAGGCGGTGGTGGTGGAAACAGACGCTATCGGTCAGGTACAGATGATATTCTTGAAGCCATCATATTAAGTAAAATGGGTAAAGGAAGTTTTGGTCGAAAATCCGGCGGTTTTGGTGGCTGGAGTGGTGGCAGTTCTTCTGGCGGCGGCGGATTCGGAGGTGGATTCGGTGGTGGAAGTTTTGGAGGTGGAGGCGCCTCTGGTGGATGGTAGTTCGTGATTCGAATTATTTTTTTCTCATGTACACACTAATGGGTACACCATGAAAATCGAAATGATCCCGTAATTTATTTTCTAAAAAACGCTTATATGGTTCCTTTACGTACTGCGGTAAATTGCAAAAAAATGCAAACTGTGGTTGTGGTGTAGGCAATTGCATAATGTACTTGATCTTCACAAATTTTCCTTTATAAGCAGGTGGTGGATTGTGCTCTATAATTGGTAATAGTAATTCATTAAGCGTACTGGTTTTAATTCGTTTAGAACGGTTCTTATAAACCTCAACAGCTGTTTCAATAGCTTTAAATATCCGTTGTTTGGTTAAACTTGAAATAAACACGATCGGCACATCTGTAAAAGGCTCAATTTGCTGCCTGATACTTTTTTCAACGGCATTGGTTGTTTTATGATCCTTCTCTACCAAGTCCCATTTATTGACCAAGATCACTATTCCTTTTCTATTGCGCTCTGCTAACCAAAAAATGTTTTGCACCTGACCATCAAAACCTCTATTCGCATCAACTACTATCAGACAAACATCACTATGTTCTATTGCCCGAACACTTCGCATCACAGAATAGAATTCCAGATCTTCCTTAACTTTTGATTTCCTCCTGATCCCTGCAGTATCAACCAAATTGAATTCAAATCCAAATCGATTATATTTAGTGTCAATAGAATCTCTTGTTGTACCGGCAATATCGGTAACTATATAGCGATCTTCACCTATCAAAGCATTTATAAAGGATGACTTCCCTGCATTAGGACGTCCTACAACAGCAAACCGTGGTAATACAATTTCTTCAACCTCTTCTTTTTCTGGTAAAGCTTTAACCAGATCGTCTAATAAATCACCCGTTCCGCTACCACTTATACTGGCAATACTGTAATAATCTCCTAAACCCAGCGAATAGAACTCAACAGCATCTTGTTCTCGTTTGTGGTTATCTACCTTGTTAACCACTAAAAAAACAGGCTTATCAACTTTGCGCAGCAATTTCGCTACATCTTCATCCATTCCCGTTACACCATCTTCAACATTAACCATAAAAATGATAGCATCGGCTTCATCAATAGCCAATTCTACCTGCTTATCAATTTCCGCTTCAAATACGTCATCACTACCAAGCACATAACCACCGGTGTCTATTAACGAAAATTCCTGTCCATTCCAATCGCTCTTACCATAATGCCTGTCTCTGGTCACACCACTAACCGCATCTACGATCGCCTCTCTACGTTGGATCAATCGATTAAAAAAAGTCGATTTCCCTACATTGGGTCTTCCTACTATGGCTACAATATTGCTCATGTTTTTTAAAGTGTTTGCAAACAGTTTAAAACTGATTTATTCAAAACTGTGTTCTGGAATATTTTGCAAAAATAGGAAATATACTCAATGGACAATCTTTTTTAATAAAGATTAGTTGTGTTTAGTAACTAAAGAAAAAATAGTATTTTCATATCCATAAAACAGAAAACCATATGCCACTTAGCAATGAAGTTGTATTAAGGCCTCGGTTTAAAATAGAACTGAGCAAGGACAACGAAAGTGCCCTTAAAATTTTTGAAGACCTAAAATCAAGCCAAAAAGATTTTATTGTCAGTAGGGTCGATGATCATGTTTTTATCAGATTCCCTAAAGAAAAACAGCATTTTTGGTCGCCACAATTACATTTGGAAATCAATGAAGTGGACGACAATTCCAGTTTATTACATGGGCTGTTTGGTCCGAATCCAACAGTATGGACATTATTTATGTTCTTGCATTTTTTTGTTGCAGTGGTTTTCATTGGATTTGGCGCCTGGGCCTACTCGAATTGGTCCTTAGAGAATTCCTATGGCATACAGATAGGTGTCATGGTTCTTATGGTTATTTTTTGGTTTACATTGTACTTTGCCGGTCGATTCGGAAAATATAAAGGCAAAGCTGAAATGCACCAACTCAATAATTTCATGAATAAAAGTCTAAATATATAAAAACACGCGTATTTATTTATATACACTATTCACTTAATCCAATAAAAAAATTCCTTCTATATGAAAAATAACATTACGGCAATCATTTTCGGACTATCCATAGTAATTGCAGCCTATCTTTTAGGAAATGCCTTCATGAACAGAAATAAACCCGATGGAACCATTTCTGTAACCGGTTTAGGAAAGGCAGATTTTACTTCTGACCTGATTGTTTGGGAAGGTTCTTTCTCTAAAGAAAGTTCTAACCTACAGCAAGCATATAGTGATGTTGAAAAGGATAAAAAGATCATATCAGCCTATTTAACTGCAAAAGGTATTACAGCTGATGAGTTGGTTTTTAACGCGGTTAACAGCATGAAGAATACAAGATCAAAATATTCAAATGATGGCAAATATATGGGAGAAGAATTTCTTGGATATATCCTGACTCAATCCCTGCAAATTGAATCTAATGATGTGGAAAAAGTAGAAAAGGTTTCCAGAGAAATAACAGAACTTCTCAATAAGGGTATTCAATTCTACTCCCAGGCACCCAGATACTATTACACCAAATTGGCCGATCTGAAAATTGAAATGATATCCAAAGCTACTGAAGACGCCAGAATAAGGGCCGAAAAAATAGCCGAGAATTCCGGAGGAAATTTAAATGATCTGATATCTGCTAAAATGGGAATATTTCAAATTACCGGTCAGAATTCCAACGAGGATTATTCCTGGGGTGGCACGTATAATACATCTTCTAAAGAGAAAACCGCTTCCATTACCATGAAACTAAATTACGAAGTAGAGTAGCTATTTTGATTGATAGCCAAAACGTTTTAATTGTTTTTGATTGCTTCGCCAATTCTTGTTGACCTTAACATAGAGTTCCAAATGTACTTGTTTGCCAAAGAATTTCTCCAAATCCTTTCTGGCTTCTACGCCTACGCGTTTTAATGCAGACCCTTTGTGTCCTATTAGGATACCCTTTTGAGTTTCTCTCTCTACCATGATAATAGACCGAATACGGATGATTTTTTCTTCCTCAAAAAATTCTTCTGTATCTACCTCAACAGCATAAGGAATTTCCTTTTTGTAATGCATCAGGATCTTTTCACGAATGGATTCATTGACAAAGAATCGCTCTGGCTTGTCTGTTAACTGGTCCTTTGGGTAGAATGGTGGAGACTCAGGTAATAATTCTATGATCCTGTTGAAAACCTCTTTTACATTAAATCCGGTTAAAGCCGAAATCGGAAAAAATTCGGCATTGGGAACTTTGTTTTGCCACAGTTCCGATTGTTCTTCCATCTGCTCCTGATTGGATGCATCTATTTTATTAAGTAGTAACAAAACAGGTATCTTGGAATTGGTTATTTTATTAAAAAAGACTTCATCCTTAAGTTCTTTTTCACCAATCTCGACCATATAGAGCAACACATCGGCATCTTCAAAAGCAGACTTTACGAAATCCATCATGCTTTCCTGTAATTCGTAAGCCGGTTTAATAATTCCGGGAGTATCTGATAAAATAACCTGAAAATTATCTCCATTTACGATTCCAAGAATTCGATGTCTCGTAGTTTGAGCCTTGGAAGTAATAATCGAGAGTTTCTCTCCAATAAAGGCATTCATCAGAGTAGACTTACCTACATTCGGATTACCAATAATATTTACAAAACCTGCCTTGTGCATCAACTCTTATTTAGATCGCAAAGGTAACGCTAAATTAAATACTAATCTTATTAATTATGAAAGTTGATATTATATAAACTCTTGATAATTAATTACTTCAGTAATAATCATTTTTTTATAAAGTGTTAAAATGTGTTAAATTACTATTATGTTATACATAGTACTGTAACATTTTAATATTTATGTCGTCTATATTATAGAAACAATTTTAAAATTGACATTTAAACAACCAATATTAACCAAAAAAATATAGAAATTATGACAACTTTTAACAACAATCAATTAAATAACGAACATTTTCCTAGAACTTTTAACAGAGCTAAAAGACACAGTTGGAATAACTCAAGACGATATAAATAATCATTATTGAATATAATAATTCATCATCAATCAAAAAAAAAGGGACCATTAATGGTCCCTTTTTTAATTAATATTGTGATTAAAATCCATATGTTTATAGGTGTTAATAGAAAACCTTTAAAGATAAACACGTAATCATGAAATTAATAAAAGAATTCAAGGAATTTGCAGTAAAAGGAAATATGGTCGACATTGCTATAGGTGTGATCATTGGGGCTTCATTCAATAAGGTTGTAGATGTTCTGGTAAAACAGATCTTTATGCCACCTTTATCGTTACTAACTGATGGAGTTAATTGGAGAAGCAAAAAAATCATTCTAAGAGAGGCATTAGTCGAAAATGGGGCTTCCCAATCTGAAGAGATCGCCATTGGTTATGGGCAGTTGTTCGAGGTAATGCTTGATTTTTTTATAATAGGGCTAACCGTTTTTCTGGTGGTGAAGTTCATAAATATAATCAGAGACAAGGCTGAAGACCCTCAGGACGTTACAATTAAAACACCAAAAGACATAGAATTGTTGAACGAACTTACTGTTTTAATGAAAAAGCAGAATGAACTGCTAGAAAAAAAACAATAATTACGGTAACTGGTATCCGTACAACAAGTTTTTTAGTATCGTGTGGATAAATAACAAATCCAAAAAAATTAAAATGTTATATTTAACAATACAATGCGAAAAAATCGCATGGCATTTACAATAGCATCTGAAGCACAATTAAGCCTCTTTTTCATAAACTTATGAAGTATTTAATCAGAGTTTTGATCTTATTTATTTTTTTGGGATGGTCCTGTGATTCTCCAATCCCAAAGGATGAAGAGTCACAACTCATGATCAATGCTGTGGAACGTGATCTGGAAGACATTAAAAAGGACGGAAAACTAAAAGCATTGCTTGTCTATAGTTCAACAAGTTACTTTTTATACAAGGGAAAACCAATGGGTTACGAGTACGAATTGATTCAGCGACTTGCCGATCATTTACAATTAGATCTGGAAATTAAAGTTTCAAAAGATCTTGATTTATTGCTCGACGATCTTACTCAAGGTGAAGTAGACATCATGGCTTATGGTATTGCCATAACATCAGAAAGAAAGAAAATAGTGGCATTTACCGATCCACTGTATGTGACTAAGCAAGTACTGGTGCAAAGAAAACCGGATAACTGGCGGAAGATGACTCTGGACAATATCAAGAAAAGCCTCGTACAAGACCCACTGGATTTGATCGGAGATACGGTTTCTGTTCGTAAAAATTCAAATTATTTCGAACGATTAATGAATCTATCAAAAGAAATAGGTGGAGATATAGTGGTTAAACCTTTAGGTGGTTATATTTCTACAGATGAAATTATAAAGATGGTTGCCGATGGAAAGATCAAATACACCTTGTCTAACAAGAATCTGGCCAGCATCAATGCCTCCTATTATCCTATGATTAATATAGACGTTCCTATGAGCTCTTCACAAAGAATTGCCTGGGCTGTTCGTACCAATTCGCCAGAATTATTAGAAGCTACAAATAACTGGCTCAAGTCCGAAAGGAGGAAAACCGATTATAATGTTATTTATAATAAATATTTCAAGAATAAAAGAAGTTATAAAACACGTGGCAAAAGCGAATTTTATAGCTTAAACAGCAATCAAATAAGTAAGTATGATGATATCATTAAAGCAAACGCCGACGTTATTGGCTGGGATTGGAGATTGTTGGCATCGCTCATCTATCAGGAATCTCGTTTCGAGACTCAGGCCAATTCATGGGCCGGAGCAGAAGGATTAATGCAAATAATGCCTGCTACTGCAAAAGATTTAGGCGTTACCGACAGATTGGACCCAAAAGACAATATTCGCGGTGGAACCAAATATTTAAAAGAATTATACGAAAATTTTTCTGAGGTCAAGGATTCTATTCAGCGTTTAAAATTCACTATGGCCTCATACAATTGTGGATATGGCCACGTGAAAGACGCACAAAAATTGGCAGAATATTACGAGCTTGATAAACACGTTTGGGACAGACAGGTAGAAGACATGATTTTAGCCCTCAGATATCCCAAGGATTACAATAAAGACTTCATACAATATGGCTATGTTAACGGATATGAGCCCTTTAAGTATGTGATCGAGATTTTTGCCAGGTACGATCATTATACAAAGTTTATAGAAAGATAAAACCTGCTCAGAAAAACTTCTTCTTCCATAACAGCTAAGTCCTTCCAGAAAACAGCTGTCTTTAAATAAATAGGTCTATTTTAAAGCGAACTAATTACATTTCTAAATAAACAGTCAAATCTTCAAATAGTTAATTACTTTATTTTAATTTTGATAGACAAACAAAAAACCATGCATAAACAACTTATAGAATGTGTGCCGAATATTAGTGAAGGTCGGGATTCAAAAATAATAGAGATTGTTTCTCAAATTGTTGAAACGGTTGAAGGTGTAAAACTTTTAGATGTAGATCCAGGCAAAGCAACCAACCGAACTGTGATCACTTTTGTAGGAGAACCTGAGCCTGTTATTGAAGCAGCATTCAGGCTCATCAAAAAAGCATCTGAACTCATCGATATGAGCAAACATTCAGGCGAGCATCCTCGCTTTGGTGCAACCGATGTTTGTCCGTTGGTACCAATTTCCGGTATAAGCTTAAAAGAAACTGCCAAATACGCTCATAAATTGGGTGAACGTGTAGGTAAAGAACTTGGGATTCCCGGGTATTTTTATGAAACCGCTGCAAAAGAAGAAAAGCGTAAAAACTTAGCCAGTTGCCGTTCCGGCGAGTACGAAGGATTGGCAAATAAATTGTCCGATCCAGACTGGAAACCTGATTTTGGTCCTGCAACATTTTCCGATCATGTTGCCAGAACTGGCGCAACAGCCATTTCGGCACGTGATTTTTTAATTGCTTATAATGTAAACTTAAATACGACCTCCACAAGACGAGCGAATGCCATTGCTTTTGATATTAGAGAAGCAGGCCGAGTCAAACGTGAAGGCAATCCTGCTACAGGAAAAAAAGTACTGGATAAAAATGGCGAACCGGTTCGCATTCCGGGAAAACTAAAAGCGGTTAAAGGTATTGGCTGGTATATAGAGGAATATGGTATTGCCCAGATATCCTATAACCTGACTAACATCAGCATCACCTCCATGCACCAGGTGTTTGATGAAAGCTGTAAGGCAGCATTAAAACGAGGTATTCGGGTGACAGGATCCGAACTTATCGGATTAATCCCTTTAAAAGCCATGCTGGATGCAGCCAATTTCTATCTGAAAAAACAAGAGCGTTCCTTAGGAATCTCTGAAAGTGAAAAAATTAAAATAGCCGTCAAATCCTTAGGACTGGATGATCTTAAACCCTTTGATCCTGAAGAAAAGATCATTGAATATATGCTTGAGGATGATGAGAAAAAGCTTATCGATTATAAACTCGATGATTTTGCAGATGAAACTGCAGGAGAATCCATGGCGCCAGGTGGTGGATCTATTGCTGCCTATGTAGGAGCATTGGGAGTTTCTTTGGGAACTATGGTGGCCAACTTGTCTGCTCATAAACCAGGTTGGGACGACAAGTGGGAATTCTTCTCGAAATGGGCCGAAAAAGGTCAGGCTTACAAAAATAAATTATTGTTTTTAGTAGATGAAGACACCAGTGCCTTCAACAAAATTATTGACGGATTCCGAATGCCAAAAAATTCGGATAAAGAAAAGCAGGCAAGAGCTCGTGCTATTGAAGATGCTACAAAATACGCCACAGAAATTCCGTTTCAAGTCATGGAAACAGCCTATAATTCTATGGAGGTCATGCAAGCCATGATAACAGACGGATTGCAGAATTCCTTATCCGATGCAGGAGTTGGAGTCTTGTGTGCCAGAACCGCAGTAGTAGGCGCTTATTTTAACGTCAAGATCAATGCAAAGGATATTAAGGACAGAAATTTTGCCGAAGACATATTAGCTAAAGCAGAAGACATTTACCAAAAGACTTTAAAGGTTGAGAGTGAAACTATAGAATATTTAGACAGTAAACTAAGCTAAAAAAACAGTAATCAATATTTTAATTTCTATTCAGGTAAAACATACTATTTACCTTCCGTAATTGCAATAAATTCCGGCTCCGTTTTTAAGCTGTTAAGATCCGGATCATGCCTCAGATAATCATAATTTTCAAATCCATTATCCATCGCTATTTTAAGGTTTTCAATAGCAGCTTTTTTATCATCTATTAAGGCATAAAAACAAGCCGTATTGTAAGCAATAATTGGATCCTTTGGGTTTTGTGCAATACCTTTTTGCATTTCTTTTTTTGCTTCTTCCAATTGGCCCAGCCTTAGTAAGGTAAAAGCATAGAATTGATGTGCACGAGAGTCGTCCGGGTGATGCAGTAAATAATTAGGATAAAATAATATCGCACGTTCAATAGTATCCTGAAGATTGTCTTTATCACCTAATGTTTCGTAGGCCATCTGCAAATCACCATAAGGCGAATGAAAATCCTCGTTAAGCTCCAATACTTTATTAAAATCACTTACAGCCTCAGCATCTCTGTCCATGACCCTGTAAAGTCGGCCCCTCACCCAATAGGCAAAATAATTGTTAGAGTCTAATGCAATGCCTTTTTCGGCAGCTATCAAGGCTTCTTTAGGCTCATTCTTGTTGTAATAAACCAATCCAAGAGAACTATAGGCTTCAGAAGAGGCGGAATCATAGATAAGTGCTTTTAATGCCGATTCCTCTGCCTTTTTGATCCATTTAAGCTTTTTATCATGGGTTTCATACAAAAGGGCACAAGCTTCGGCCATTCCAGCATAAGCCACGGCATATTTAGGATCCAGATCGATAGCCTTTTGAAAAAGATCTATCGCTAATAAAAGGTAGGTTTTCGTATATCTGAACAGAAACTCACGCGCTCTTAAGTTAGCATCGTAGGCATCACTATTGGTCGTTGCTCTTTTTGCAAGTGCTTTTTTTTCTTTATTCGAAAGCTTTAGCTTTAATGACTTTACTATCTTCTTAGATACCTGTTCCTGAATTCCAAAAACGTCTGCTATCTTGCCGCTGTAGATCTCAGCCCAAAGTTCTGAATCCTTTTCTACATCAATTAATGCCGTGGATATTCTTATATCGTCCTGATGCTTACGAACGGTACCCTGCAAAAAATATCTTGCTTTCAACTCCCGACCTAAGGACACAGTATCTAATTCTGAATCCCTGTATCGCATAGACGTACTTCGCGACGCAATTTCGAGCTCTTCGATTCCTGACAAACGAATAATGATCTCCTCCGTTAACCCATCACTAAAATAATTGCTTTCATTACCCGTACTAATATTCTGAAAAGGTAAGACCACTAACTTTTTATTGTCGTGTTTAAGTTGAGGAATTGCCTCTTTAGCATCCGATCTCTCTGCTTCTATAGTTTTAATCTTTTTAATCCCTTTAGTAGACAATTCGAATTCCCAGGCAAAAATCAAACTAATGGGAAACCCAATGATCAATATAACGATCAGGGTTTTCATAAAGTATGAAGGTGCATCAAAGGTTGGAAGCACAATAGACGACACCTGGGCAATGATCCAAGACACTACCAAGTAAGTTATTGCCGATCTGAATACATGACGTCTTTTAAGTTCTGCTATGAATTTTTTAATTTTCACGTTTACGCGAAGTTAAATTCTTTAATACAACATTTTCAACTACAACTACAAAACAATGCTATTAGTCCCTTGTCATGGATCCACTTTTTGTAATAACAGATTAAATTATCTATTCTAAAACAATTATACAATGATATTGGTCAATTGAATTCTATAAAATTATTGAAAACTAATTAATGCCCTGCAGCAGAACTGTAGAGTTGAAATAATAACCAAAATATTAAAGCTACTAAAAGGGGTACTGCAATAATTAGTACCAACAAAGACCGCAGCACAATTTTTGTATCAGACAATTCCTTTTTTTTCGATCTTAATAAGACTCCATATACGACCGCTAAAATTATTCCTCCTCCTATCCCTACTACTAATGCAATTAAACCGGCAACCATTCCCATAAAAACTTTTTTTAGATTTGGTGAATGTATTAAATTTAAAGAATGAAACTAATATCTGTACGGGAAAATCCTGAATACAAGGATAAGGCGATTCAGTATTTCCAGAAAAGCTGGAAATCTGTCTTGCCAATTATATACGAAGACTGCATTACTCATAGTATTAATGCTCGAAACCCTTTACCACAATGGTATTTACTCGAAAAAGATGATGAACTAATTGGTTGTGCCGGACTTATAACCAATGATTTTATAAGCAGAGGCGATCTGTACCCATGGATTAATGCCATATTCATAGAAGAAACGCACAGAGGAAACAGGTATAGTGCCTTATTAATTGAGAAGGCAAAGCAGGACGCAAAAAAAGCCGGATTCGAATATGTATATTTATGTACAGATCATATCGGGTTCTATGAAAAATACAATTTCAAGTATATAGGCCAGGGATATCATCCGTGGGATGAAGAATCCAGAATTTATGAGCAAAAATTATAGCTGTACTGAACACTTAACAATTTAAACTATAAAAACTAATTCCTAATAAATCACCTAAAATGAAACAATTACTTTCCGCTCTAATAATTGTCTTTATCGTATATGTAACATTACTTTCTTGTAAGGACACAGAAAAGAAAACCAGTGCAGATAATGTGACTATAATTGAAAACTCCGAAAACCTAAATGCCGATTCTTACCAACCAGGATCTGATTGGAAACTGGCCTGGTCAGACGAATTCAGTGCAGACACCATCGATGAAAATAACTGGAATTTCCAGGTTGTGGAAGCAGGACGCTTTAACGATGAGTGGCAGCGCTACACAAATAGCCCTGACAATGCCTACATACAAGACGATTGTCTGGTTATTAAAGCCATTCACGAAAGTGATACCCATGGGATGGACCAATATTCATCTGCGCGATTGCATACTGCGAACAAGCAGTCCTGGAAATACGGCAAGATAGTAGCTCGTATGAAACTCCCACAGGGAGAAGGTATCTGGCCTGCATTCTGGATGCTGGGAGCAAATATAAATGAAAATGGCGGCGACACGCCCTGGCCTCAATCTGGTGAGATCGATATCCTGGAATTATACGGATCCAAAGATGATTCGGTAATCGAAGCTAATCTGCACTATGCAGATGCTAGTGGATCACATGGCATGATGGGAGCTGCTGCCTGCAAATTAAAACAGGGTAAGTTTGCCGATGCATTTCATATATTCGAATTGGAATGGGATGCAAACAAGGTTTCCTGGTCTGTAGATGGCAAACAATTCGCATCCATGGCAATTACTGCAGATGAACTATCTGAGTTCCATAAGGAGTTTTTTATTCTGTTCAATATTGCGGTCGGAGGTACACATGCAGGTCGGCCTGACGCTAGCAGCAAGTTCCCTCAGCACATGTATATAGACTGGGTCAGGGTTTATAAAAAACCATGATAATTCTTCAAATAATTGCACTTCATCGAATAAATCAAATTTTTTATGGTTAATAATCTAATTTTTAATAGTTTGGACTCAGAATGAACTATAGGAATGAAACATAAAGTAATTGCTTAGGGTCAATATTAAGCATTAAAGAGAAACATTTCCATTCTAAATTTATGTTATGGCTCTTAATTATATCATCTTGTTAGATAGATATAATTCAAGGGCCTTTTAACTTTAATGGAGCCTGTTTAAACGATCTATCCAGAACATGACCAATATAACCAGTTAAAAAACTTATCTTAACATAAATTATTTAAAATGAAACGAGCAAAAAAAATAATTGCCATTGGTCTTGTTGCCATTATGATGTCAGGATGTGCAACGGTTTTTGGCGGACCCATAACAGCGCAACAAAAAAGAAAACCAGGTCCAGGAGAACAACAACGACAAATTAGAGTTGTTGCCTTAATTGCCGATATTATCCTGTTTCTTCCAGGAACCATTGTAGACTTTGCTACCGGAGCGATCTATAAGCCATAAATGTATAATTTCTAGCCTGTAAAACACTCTTAATCCAGTCCTCCTCTGCGCTCTGGCGACCTTGGTGTTGGCCATGTACCCTGCTTGCCTGTTCGACGGCTTTTAGGTAGCACAATTCTTTCACGTGATGTTCTGTCTGGATCTTCCGATGCCTTATAGGCCAAAATTGCAGTCAGGATGGCATTACCTCTTACATCGTCAAATACGATCTTATCATAGGTATCCCTGTTTGTATGCCAGGTATAGTCGTTGTAGTCCCAACCCAAAGAAGACAAACTAAATGCAGGAGCGCCTGCTGCCAGGAAAGCCGCATAATCCGATCCGCCACGAGAAGGAGATCCGGGGAAGTCTGTTTCAATATGTTTCCTGATGTCTTCGGGCACTGCTTCCAGCCATCTGGTTAAATACTCATAAGAATGCAGGAAACCGCCTCCTGCCAGTTTTACCACTCGACCTGTGCCATTATCCTGATTAAAAACTGCCTGGATCTTATCTACAATTTCAGGGTGATCTTCCACAAAACTTCGCGATCCGTTCAAACCTTGCTCTTCACTATCCCAAAGTCCTACCAATATCGTACGCTTCGGGCTTGGATAGTGTTTTTTTAAGATGCGCATGGCTTCCATCATGGTTATGGTTCCCGTTCCGTTATCGGTTGCTCCGGTACCACCATCCCAGGAATCCAAATGAGCCGATAAGATGACGTATTCATCAGGTTTTTCAGAACCTTTTATCTCGGCAATCGTATTAAAAGTTGGCACCACTCCCAACTCCTTAGACTGCGCTACGATATGTAATTTAGGCGTATTGCCGGATTCTGCCAACCTGTAAAGCATGGTATAGTCTTCCAGCTCGATATCTACGGAGGGGATGGTTTTGGTTCGTGCACTAAATATCTTGTTCACACCAAATCCTTTAGACCAATAGCTTTGTATAATACCTGCGGCTCCTGCAGCTTCCAAAGCCGGAGTAAGATTCCAGTAATTATAACCTGTTTTTCTAATACTCGCTCGCCACGCTTTGGTTTGCTCGACTCTGGCTTCCTTCATTTTCTTAAATGACTCTTCCGTTGCATGTTCTTCCCAGTTATAATCCGGACGACCCGTTGGTTGTTTCATAGATGCCAATACGAATTTCCCTTTAATACCAGACAGCCAATTTGCAAAGGAAAGTGAGTCTTCGATCGTTTCCGGAGCTATCACAACCTCGGCAGTTATGCCTTTTGCACCTGTACTTGGGCTCCAAGCCAGTTGTGTGCCATCTAAGCTTTGTACTCTTGGTTCCAGCATGTCTATATGTGAGATGCCACGCTCCCAGCCTCGCCATTCGCCCCACTGCTCTTTTCTGGCAGAAATGCCCCAACTGGCATATTTGGCAATGGCCCAATCATGAGCCTGCAGCATCTGAGGTGTCCCGACCAATCTTGGACCCACAACATCTAAAAGTTCATGAGCCAATTGTTCTAACTGAGAGTTCTCGTTAGCTTCTTTAATAATATTGGCAACAACCGGATCGGGATCCTGGGCAAAAGTGAAGCTATTGCCCAATAATAATAAGGCAACAATGAGTTTAAATGTACGTGTCATTTTGAGGATTTTGAGATTAATATTCTGAAGCATGTTCAGTATAAATTAAGAGTTTCTAAATTACAATAATTAAAAATAATTTTCCTGTTCTTTATAAAATAAATTGGGGAAATTGACTGACTAAAAATCCTTGTGTATTTTTAAGAGTGATGCATGAAAATACAACAAACCAAGACCTTATTTTGTAGCTCATTTGCTTAAAAACGGAACAGAGCTCCAATTCACTCAAGGCTTACAGGAGTGCAACGCTGCAATAACATAGGTCTAAATGCATGCTATAAAAAATCGTTTCATATAGATTTATCGACAGTTCAGTAAATAAAAATCCAATGTGTCATTAAATTTTCTGAGCTTTACATGCATTAAACATAGAAATCATGAAACTCTTAATAATTGGTGGAACGGGTAAAACAGGACGTGAATTAATCAAACAAGGTCTTGAACAAGGGCACCACATTACAGCCATAGTTCGCAATCCGAAAAAAATAAAAAATACCCACCCAGATCTTACGGTTTTGCAAGGAGATGTCTTAATTCCGGAAAGTTTAAAACATGCCTTTAAAGGACAGGATGCAGTGGTATCTGCCTTAGGCCATAAACGGTTTTTTATAAAAACGACCATACTTTCCAGGGGAACAAAAAATATTATACATGCTATGAAAGAAAACGGTATCAAACGATTTGTTTGTATTACTTCACTTGGTATTAATGACAGCAGATTTAAGCTTGGTTTATATTATACACTTTTTACAATTCCGTTTATTTTATTTTTCTATTTTTTAGATAAGTCCAAACAGGAAAAACTAATAATGAGCAGTGACTTAGATTGGACCATAGTGCGCCCGGGACAGCTAACAAATGGAAAAAAAAGAACTACATATAAACATGGCGCAAAAGTTGGAAATTATATTCTTACTAAAATGATCTCAAGAGCAAGTGTTGCCCATTTTATACTGCAACAGTTAGAAACCAGTAATTATTTGCATAAAGCAGTTGGAATCACGAATTAATCCAAAGGAATTTATTCAGTACATGGAGTGCAAATGGCAAAAGCTGACTTATTTCTTCATATTTTGCAATAAAAATGAAAGAAATGAAAATCAATCTGACTAAAATTCTAATCTTATTTACTGTTCTGTTTTCTTTTGAAAGCTATGCCCAAGAGACCACTATAATGTCTTCTGAAAAAATAACACCTCAAGATCTTCAAATTCTAATCGGTGAATGGACCGGCTCTTTAACCTACATAGATTATAGCTCGAACCAACCCTATACAATGCCTGCGAATTTGAATGTTAAACAAGGCAAAAATGAGAATCAGCTTCTGCTCTTTAATATATATCCTAACGAACCAAAAGCGAATAGCAAGGATAAATTAATCCTTTCCAAAGATGGATTGGCATTAAATAAAAAAAATGTGAGATCCAAAGAACGCTTGTCTAACGGCAGCCTTCAAATTACAACTGAATATATGGGTAACGACAATAAGAAGAAGGCTTTGATCCGGAACATATATCTATTGGGCGAAAACCAATTTGTTATTAGAAAAGAAGTCCAGTTTGATAAATACCAGCGAATGGTTAAAGAGAAACGAGTTTAACTATAAACGATAAGCTTAAAGAAGCTTTTGAGAATGCTCATAAAAAAGTTAACAAATCCGTCTTTTTTTATATACAGAACATTGTAAAACTAAATATTAAATGGAAGCCCAATCTTTGCCGCTTGTTAAAATACCAAACAAAATTCATAAGGCAACCATCCTTATAGCTGTTTACCTTTTGTTTGAGGTAATAAAATCTGTACTCTATAAACTAAGTATTAATCAGAAATTAGAACCGAAAACCCTGTTATATGGGCTTTTCGCAATCCTATTATTAGGTTTCTTCGCTTATAAAATAAGACAAAGAAAAAATTGGGCTAGAATTATTATACTCGTACTGTTTGTATTAAAAACTATAAGTTTACCCTGGGTTATCGTGGGTGAATTTATATTCAGCCCTGTTATTGGAGTACTATCCATAATCCAATTGTTACTTGTAATTATGGTTCTTATATTTTTATTTAATAAAGAATCAGATCCATGGTTTAAAGGCCCGGAATTAACTCGGGAACCAATTAAAGAAACATCATCTCCGCAGGAATTATCCAAAACATTATGGTTCTGGCTCATTATCCCTCTGGCTATTTTAGGTTATGGTCTGGGTTGTAATTTAAATACAGGTGGCAATGTTTTTGCAGGCGCCTTAATGATCTTTGGTCCTTTTATTTTTGGACTGGGATTAATTATTCTGCTTATTTTACTCCTTGTAGGTCTTAAAAACAAAAATAAGGCCTTGATTTTAGTATCTAAAATTGGTTTATTATTAATTTCTTTCCCTGCATCCTATACAGCCGGAGTAATTTTTTGTCATTAAAAATTAGCCTTCAAAATGTGCCTCCAGGCCCAAAATATATCCCGAAAATCCTAAATAAACATGCATTTTATCGATTAAATGTATAATTATGTCGTTGAAATGCATTTTTTTGTTACATTAGGGCCAAAGTCCTTAAACCTCAGATCATATAGTTAATGATTTTATTAGCATATGTAGAACTTAACCCAAAGGATATGGAAGAAAATAATAATATATGTTCAGGCCTGCCTGAAAATATAAAGCACAAAGTACATTGGCTGGCAAAACCAAATAGCGCCACTAGCCCGGACAACTCAAAAATATTTACAGATCTGGTTGTCGAACTGCAAAACGGTAAAGTTTTGGGGTTTAACAAAATAATTATGCCTTCGGAGTATATTAAGAATATTTTTCAGGAATTCTTTACCAGAAATATTATAGCAATAGAAAACCCCTCGAGGCAGCAAAAATTAAGCATAGTAAAGCAATATGTTTTCAGGATCTATTGCAGGATCTACAACGGAGATACAATTAACGAAATGCCCTTTAAAAAAATATGGCTTTCGTACCGCGAAAATAGATTTCCCTGGGAAAAGATCGAAGAATTCAATGAATTATTTATACTTCAAAGGGCCTTGTCTTTGGGATTTAACAAATTAGCCTTAGAGGACAGAGCCACAACTATTGGCGAATTTATTTATAAGGTAAAACCTATAGAAAAATGGCAATTGAATTAATAGCAAAACACTTACAATTTGTATAGAACCTTATAACCCGCGCTATATAAATCGTAATGTATTGAAGACCCTGTAGCCATGTTCAGGGTCTTTTTTTATAAGCAAATATTATAATTAAGTCTTTTATAACACATTCATGAAGGTGCCACAACCAAATGCCTATAAGCATGTATTTGCGAATAGTTTTAATTCTGTTAATAATCCATTAGATTTGTAGGTGTAGATATATGGATATATCAACACCATAACACATATACATACGTTGGCAACAATTTGGAAATGATTCGTATTTGGTGTATATTTACATCATATAAATAAATTATGGCAAGACAAAGTATATCATTCACAAAGCCAAACGATGAATGGCTGAAAACTCAAGTGGATAAAAAAGAGTATTCAAGTAAGAGTGAACTCGTAAATGACTTGATTAGACAAGCCCGAAAACAACAAGTTGAAATTAACTGGATTCGCGCTAAATTGGAGAAAGCCGAAAATAGCGGTTTTACAAGTGAAAGTAAAAATGAAATTTTAGCGCAATCAAAGTCTTTGCTTAATGACTAAATATAGATTAAGCAATGAAGCGAAAAATGACTTGATACGAATTCACCATTATGGTGTGAAAAAATTTGGTATGACTCAAGCTGACAAATACTTTGAATCATTTTTTAAATATTTCGAAATTATTGCCCAAAGACCTTTTTCATTCGAATCGGTTGACTATATAAAAAAAGACTACAGACGCTGTGTTTGTGGAGTTGATAGCATTTATTTTAAAGTAAATGAATATATTGTAGAAATAATGGCAATTGTCGGAAGACAAGATTTGAATGAAAAACTTTAACCTGAATTAATAAAAACTGTTGCCAACAATGGCTATAAGTAATTGCTTGTTCTCGCCTACTTCTGAATCCCGATAGCTATCGGGACTCGTGGATTTTCAGTTTGGTGTGTACTTGTTAAATTACGTGCTTTCCCGATAGCTATCGGGACACGCAACTAACCATACACCAAACCGTTGTGCTTCATTAGTCCTGCGCTGAAGCTATGGACCAGAAACTATGACTAACCAATAACCAATGATAAAATTCTTTAGAAAAATTCGTCAAAAAATGCTGACTGAAAACAAATTTAGTAAGTATATGTTATATGCCATTGGTGAAATTGTGCTTGTGGTTATTGGAATTTTAATAGCACTCTCAATAAATAATTGGAATGACGTTAAAAAGCAAAGAAAAAAAGAGGTAGTTTATTTAACTGAATTAAAAAAAGGTTTAGAAAATGACCTTAAAATTGAATTTATTCCAGCAATTCGTTTGTACAAAAAAAGAATCGAAAGGCACAAGAAGTTGAAATATTTCTATAATAATTCAGAAACCTTTCCCAATGATTCATTAACTAAATATTTTCGTTCATGTTTCGGTAGTGAGTGGGATTTTGTTTTTAATACCGCAGCGTTTGAAAATATAAAATCTACTGGAATTGATATTATTTCTAATGACTCCATACGCTCTAAAGTATCATCGCTTTACAGTCATAGTTATCCTAATATTAGAGCAATTAATCAGAATAGTATTAGGTACCATGACCTACAAATTAGCCCTATTATTTTTGAAAACCTGAATTTAAATAGTAATGTTTTTACTCACAGTGAATTGGATTTCTTGAAGAATAGTATTCAATTTAGTAACAGATTGAGGAAACTTCGATGGAGCACATCATTTTTACAACAAAAATTATTATTACCAATACAACAAACTGTAGTATCACTAATTAATGATATCGATTTGGAGTTAAAGAGATTAGAATGATAAAATTCTTTAGAAAATAAAACTGTATGAAAATTAACGAAAGCACAACAACGGCTATAGTTCATTACGGCTGAAATTCCTAATCGGAATTTCAAGCCTTTTTGCTAAATTTATGGTTCCGGCACAATGATACTCGCGTACCATTCCGTAACGAAACCATACATAAACACGTTGTATGCAATGCCTAAAACCCTATCGAAAAAGATATTATGAACAATTCAATAATTTTTAAAATACTATTCGTTATAACCAGTTTTTTGTGTGTGAAAACTTATGGGCAAAACTTGAATGATCATAAGTGGAAAAGTAGAATCCTTATTGTGAAAACGTTGAGTACTAATTCTGAAAAATATAACAATCAACTAAAAGAATTCAAAAATTCAGATAAAGAATTCAAGGAAAGAAAACTAGTCCTTTATATAATTAATCAAGACAAATTCTCATTAACGAATTACACAGATAGTGCGTTGAATTATTCTGGAAAGGTCACGAAAAGTTTAGCCGAAAATATTTTGACTGAAAGCGAAGACTTTGAAATAATTCTAATTGGGCTTGATGGTCGAATAAAACTTCAGCAAAATGAAATTCTATTAAAAGAAGATCTTTTTAGCTTTATTGACTCAATGCCTATGCGAAAAAATGAAATGAAGAATTGACTATGCACAGCATACAACAACATGCCTGCCCGCCTCAATAAAAATTTATAGTGGCAGGCGGGTATAATTAATTGCTTGGTCTGTGTGTACTCGGAAAATCCTAGCGGATTTCCCTATCGTTCGGTTTCCTTTTGCTATTTTAGTTGCTGCTGCACAACCGCAACTAACCATACACATTCACGTTGTGCATAAGCTAAAAATGACTGACCAAAAAATTACCTTCAAATATATTCTAGCGACTGTTGGAGCCGTAATCTTTACATGGATTCTACATGAGTTTACTCATTGGATTACAAGTGAATCACTCGGATACGAATCAATTATGAAGTTAAATTCTGTAACGGCTAATGACGGACAAGAACGGACGGACTGGCATAAAGTTTACATTTCTGGCTCTGGACCATTAATCACTATCCTTCAAGCGATAATTGTCTTTCTAATTCTCAGGACCAAAGGCTGGAATAAATTACTTTATCCACTATTATTCACTCCGTTGTATATGAGATTGCTCGCAGGAGCAATGAATTTTGTCAACCCTAACGACGAAGGAAGAATAAGTGAGTTTTTTGGACTTGGACTCTTTACCTTATCAATCATTGTTAGTGGACTACTTTTTTTGCTAGTCTACAAAATCTCAAATAAATATGGATTGAAATCGAAATTCAACACGTGGACAGCAATAATAATTATGGTGGTCAGTTCAATTTTAATTATGTCCGACCAATTTTTCGACATTAGAATCTTGTAATCGGAAAAAGCCTATGCATAACAACGTGCCTGCCCGACTCAATAAAAATTTATAGTGGCAGGCGGTATAATTCATAGCGGTTATTTTTCCTTCGGAAATTCCCCGCAAATAATTAACTTAGTCTTTCATAGGAAAATCGTAACCCATTTTATAATGAACAAAAAGAAAATATTAATATTAGGTGCTGGAATGGTAGTTAAACCAGCAGTGGATTATTTTTTAGATAAATGCAATTATCATGTTACTATCGCAACAAGAACGGTATCAAAGGCACATGCGATAATAGAAGGAAGAAAAAACACAACTGTAATTCAATGGAATGCTACAGATTTTGAGAAGCTTGACAAACTGGTTCCCGAAGCTGATTTGGTTGTAAATTTTATTCCTCCTGCCTTTCAGGTAACATCGGCTAAAATTTGTATCAAGCACAAAAAACATATGATACATACAGATTTTGCAATTCCCGAAGTATTAGCAATGGATGATGAGGCTAAAAAGGCAGGCGTGATAATCTTAAACGAAATCGGTGAAGATCCAGGTATTGATCACATGGGCATTAAAAAGTCACTTGATGAAATTAAAAGAAAAGGAGGTAAAGTTATAAGTCTTGATTCTTACGGAGCAGGATTGCCTTCATTTGAAGATAACAGGAACCCTTTTGGTTACAAGTTTTCATGGAATCCAAAGGGACTAATGAAATCTGCTATGGCTTCAGGAGAATACATAAAGGAAGGTAAAATTATCGAGGCATTAAATCTTTTTGATCATTTCCGAATTGTAGACCTTGAAGGTCTCGGAACATTTGAAACTTACCCAAACAGAAAATGTGCCGTTTATAAAGAACCTTATGGACTTGACGATAATGTAAGTTTCTACAGAGGTCTTCTCAGGTTTACTGGCTGGTGCAATACTATAAGAAAATTCATGAAACTGAATCTGTTAGAACATTCGAATGTTAATAGTCTTAAAAATCTGACATATAATGAGTTTATGAGTCGCCTTGTAAACTCATCAAAAAATGGAGCGGAGGCAATTGCTAATTATTTTAATCTCGAAACAAATGATGATTTTATTAATAGGTTAAGATGGTTGGGATTCTTCGAAGATAAACAAATAGCGATGGACAAGGGCTCAAATGTTGATGTGCTAGTTGATTTGATGCTAAAAAAAATGTCGTATCAACCACATGAAAAAGATATGGCGATGATTCATGATGATATTATCGTTGATTTTAACGGCAAAAGAGAAAAATGGTCATCAACAATGGTCGTTAATGGGATTCCCGGAGGTGACAGTGCAATGGCAAGGACTGTTTCTTTACCTGTAGCTATTTCAACAAGACTGATATTAGAGGGGAAGATAACATTAAGAGGTTCGGTATTACCAATTTACCCTGAGATTTATAATCCAGTTCTTGAGGAACTTGAACAATTTGGAATGAAGTATAGTCATAGAAAGAGAATAATACAATAAAGAATTACGATTTGCCAACAATGTATAAAAGCCATACCCTTAGGAATACGGCTCATATACGAAACCGTTGGCACAATTAAAAAACCCAATTATGAAAAGAACATTGAGAAGTGTAATAGTATCTCTTGTAGTACTTTCCTGCTTATTTATCAGTTGTCAGTCAAATCAAGACAAAACTAAATTGCCGGAAAAGGTTACTGAAGCACAAGAAGAAAAAATACTGAATCCAGAGGAACAAGAAATAAAAGCCATTGTAGAAAAATTATTGATGCTTGTAGGTAATTCTGACTTTCAGGCGTTGGATTCCATAGTTTCAGACAAGGCAAACCTGGGAAGTGCAATAATTCGAGATGGGATCTCTAAAAATTCCGTCATTACGATTGGTGAGTATTTTGAACGTGTTAAACTCAGTGAACGGAAGCCTTTTTTCGAGCCCGTGAATGAATACAAAATCCTTATAAATAAAGGGCAAATCGCTTTTGTTTGGGCTGATGCTACCCTACATTCATATGGTGTTCCACGGACAAATAACATCGACAATTTCACCCTAATCAAGGAAGATGGTGAATGGAAATTCATTAACATCTCATTCACAAATACACGCTTACCAGAAGAGTTGAAAAAATTTGATTTGGAGGTTTTTGCCAAGAGTTACGCACAAGTGTGGTGCAGTCAAAGACCAAATTTTGTCTCATCCTTTTTCTCTGAAGATGGAGTTCTACAGATAAATGATGGGGAACCAGCAAAAGGTACAGAAGCAATAACAAATGTTGCGAAAGGATTTATGGAGGCTTTTCCGGATATGGTTGTTTCAATGGATAGTCTAATTACTAAATCGGACAAAACACGATTCTATTGGACACTGACTGGAACAAATGACGTACCAAATGGAACTGGTAAGAAAGTTAAAATTAGTGGATTTGAAGAATGGACTATTAAATGATGATGGATTAATCCAAGAATCAAACGGCTATTTTGATGAAAAAGAATACAAGCGACAACTTGAATTTGGAGCCGCCAATTAAAACCCGCCTTATACAAACCCTAAATGATTGAAAGACCCTGCAGACATGTTCAGGGTCTTTTTTATTACATATCTGTTCTAATTATTTACTCATGACTATTATCATAATAATTTAAATAAGAATCCCATTACTTTACAATAACTCAATTTTCTAAAGTGCAGTAAAGAGTTTTATAAGTGATACAGCAATTACCTTTTATTCAAGGCCAAGTTTATAACAGAAGAAGGGACATACATGCTCAATATGGCGGTAATTGGCAAAGTGGCATTTGCCCCTCTGGAAAATTTCCTTACATATTTATATTTTCTGGTAAATCTGGCAAACAGCATGGTTATGAAGATGGTTGGGATAATCCGAACGTTTTCTCATATACTGGAGAAGGTCAGAAAGGTGACATGAATTTCACAAAAGGTAACTTAGCGCTGAGAGACCATCTAATAAATGGCAAAAGGGTGTTTTTATTTGAAAGTTATTCCAAAGGGTTTGTGAAATTTAAATGTGAGGTTGAATTTTTTGATGTGGGTTATTTTGAAACCCCTGATACTGATGGTGTAAATAGAGAAGGAATAAAATTTTTTTTTAAACGAAAAGGGGCTAATATTCCCTATCAAGCTACCTTAAGGTCTCAACCAAATAAAGTCTTGGAGCCATTCGAGGCTTACGGTTTCAAACCCCCTAATAAAACAGAAAGAACAGGATTGGTCACATCTCGAGTGGGACAAGGAGCTTATAGGAAAAGAATTATACATCGTTGGGAATATAAATGTGCTGTTACTGGTTTCGATAAATTAGATGTATTAATTGCCTCGCATATTGTTCCTTGGACAGACTCCAATGATAACGAAAGGTTAGATGTAAATAATGGTCTGTTGCTTTCTCCAACGTATGATGCATTATTCGATAGACATTTCATAAGTTTTGAAGACAGTGGTAAAATCATTCTATCTGACACTATTGAATTACAAGCATTTGAAAAAATTGGAATTATCGGTAGTGAGAAAATCAATAATCTTAGTGAATACAACATAACGTATTTAGACAGACATCGAAATCGTTTTTATGAAATTTCTTAACGTTGTTTGCGAAAAACTTTAATGCCTACTCATCATAACTAATCCGCTCACGAATCCCTCCACTGGCTCTGTGTATAATAACATCTGCCTTGTATTTTCTGGCTAAAGTTTTGGCTTTGCGTATGGCGGTGCTTTGCTTACGGTGTTTAGAGGTAACACGCTTGTTTCCCTCACGTCGTACTGCCCAGCCATCCTCATAAGGCACCACATGTTGGTGCCATGTGCGTTTTTTGTTGGCACTTCTGTAACTGTTAAAAAATTCTTCTAACAGTTCTACTAATACTTTTAACCAGGATCTGGATTCTGCCATACTTAATTTTGGTGGTTTTAAAGTTACTGTTTTTTAATAAATATTTAAAAAAAAGGGATTACCTAAAAAAGGCATCTGGATAACATATTTTGGCAAGCATTTTGAGGTAGTTACTAAGAATTTAGATTATCTTCATTCACTTAAAATAAAACACTATGAAGTATTTTGGTAACATTCTCCTGGTTTTTTCTATTCTGTTTTTTTCCTGTACAGGCGATCCTGGTCCTCCTGGCAGAGATGGTTTTGATGGGCTTGATGGGCAGGACGGTATTAACATATTAGGGACCGTGTTTGAAACCCAACCCATAGATTTCACTACAGGAAATGATTTTTGGTCTGTTTATACCTTTCCAACTAATTTTGAAGTGTTTGATACAGATGCTATTCTTGTTTACCTACTGGAAGATGTCACCGATGACGGCCTTGGCGGACAAGCAGATATCTGGACACCACTGCCACAAACATACTTTTTAGATGAAGGCACCTTATTATACAGCTTTAATCATACCTATTTTGATGTGGCCGTTTTTCTGGATGGTGACTACGACCTGTCACTAACACCCGATGGTTTTGCTCTGGATCAGATCTTTAGAATAGTAGTCGTTCCGGCAGACCCATTTAATTCTGCTAATCTGGATACATCTAACTTCCAGAGAGTACTAAATGCGCTTGGAAAAACAGAAAGTGATATTATAAAAATTTCTGCTCAATAGTAGATCTCAGGGTATTATAATTTTTCATGAGCATAATCAAAGACATATACCAACTCGCCAAAGATGGCGCCATAAAAGGCGCTAAAATTGCTGCCATTAAGCGTGCCTTACGTACAGAGCTAAAGCTTAACCGTAAGTTCTTACTGGATATAGAACAGTCTAAACCCATTGGCGATGCCAGACGAAAGGCCATTATAAACATGCTGGACATCACAGAGCTATCGGCTGCTGTTAAATATGAAATTCCATATCAACTAATTTGCTCTAAAAAGGTTGGCAAAGAACTTGCCAAAGAATACAATACAAAACGCCTCCTAAGCTGGGATCTGGAAATGCTGGTGGAGAGCCTTTATTTAAAAATAGCCTACCTAAAAAAGGATATGGATAACAAGAACATCCACCTTAACCTGCGACTCATAAATATCTATAAGTACAACAGCATCCTGCTGAAATTACTAAGCTAAACAACTTGCTTGAATCAAAGGAATTGACGATTGACGGATTGACGATTGACGATTGACGATTGCGGACTGCGGATTGCGGATTGCGGATTGCGGACTGACGATTGATGAATGAGGATTGAGGAATGAGGATTTAGGATTGAGGAATTGGGCCTTTTGGTAGCATGACCAAAATCATTTGCTGCTATTTTATGTATCCTTAAATTAATCTGTTATTACCAAAAGTATTGATTTCTGACTAATTTTAAATTCCTGGTTATGAAGAAACTTTACTTACCTCTTTCCTTTCTGGTTCTTATAGTAATAACTGTAATGATCTATAGCTGCAGTAAACTATATGTGAACCACAGCTTCAGACAAACCTACACAGATGTTAACGATGTTATCCATACCGATCCACTTAACAATCCATTCTTTAAGGTGCATTATAAAAATGGAGATGTTGGCCTTTTTGATAACTGGCAACTCAACGAAACCAAAGATTCCATAACCGGTCAGGGAAAATTATTCGATTTTAACAGGAACGAACTACAGGAAGGAGATCTCGTCGTTAATCTGGATGATATAGCCATTATAGAGACCAACGAATTCAACGCCATAAAATCTAAGGACAAGGAGAGGATAACCGGTTTAAGTATTATAACCGGAGTTAATGCGGTTATGGATATTGTTTGCATAACCAACCCAAAAGCCTGTTTTGGATCCTGTCCTACTTTTTATAATGAAGGAAATACCGCTATGAATACGGCAAATGCAGAGGGATTTTCAAGTGCAATTTCACCATCGTTGGAGTATCGCGACCTGGATGCACTGCAATACAGCACATCAGCCAGCACCTTTAATCTAACCATGACCAATGAGGCTTTTGAAACACATATGATAAATGAATTGTATCTGCAGGCTGTTCCTAAAAAAGAGAATGAAACTATTTTTCATGACAAAAATGGCAGCTTCTATACATGCGGTGAACTGATCAATTTTAATAGTGCAATTACCGATGGTAAAGACATTGGTTCTTCCCTTAATAGTTTTGACGATAATGAATACTTCTCCCTATCCAACCGCGAAGATCTGGCCACTAAAGAGGAGATCATATTAGAATTCAATGACTTGATTCATGAACAGAATGGTCTGGTCATTAATTTCCGACAATCCCTGCTTACTACTTTTTTACTATATAGCGGAATCTCCTATATGGGAAATGAAGTTGGCGATTATTTTGCCAAGATAGAAACAAACCGCCATGTAAAAGACAGATTGAGCAACCCGTTTAAAAGACTGGGAACCATAAAACTTGTTCGCCTGGAATGACCACCCGGAATAGATGGATCTTATTTGACGATCTGTATGAAACCGGACCCATTGCTAAAAACTTAGTGCTCGCTCCTATTCCGAGAAGCATTTACAATGCCAGTGACCTCAAAATAAAAATTGAACTCACCAAAGGTCTGTGGCGCATAGACTATCTGGGCCTAACATCAATTAATTCTAAAGCAGAACCTGTTACTATTTATCCCAACACTATTGAAGTCGTAAACGGAGAGAACTATACCGTTAGCGAGGTCGCAACCGATGATGACACCTATCTGGTGTCCTTCCCGGGAAATGAATATAAATTTAAATTCAACTTACCGCAACAACCCGAAAAAAAGGAATATGAACTTTTTCTGTCATCCAAAGGCTATTATTTAGAATGGATACGAAGCGACTGGGTACAGAACAAAGATCTTGTTAAACTTAAAAAAATGCTGCTCAATGATAAGCAGACATGGTCCGAGCTGGCTCAGGAATTCAAGGATAAGGAGCAGGACATGGAAACCGTATTTTGGAATTCGAAATATACTAACATACAAAATGAAGGGCTATGAAAAATCGACTGTTATTTTTATGTATCATATTCCTGATTGGTGCTTGTAAAACACCAACATACCTGTCTAAACCTAAAGATTTTAAAGACCAGGTTACCGGACTTCACTTTGCATGTAGTTTAGATGGTAAGACCGAAATTATTGGAGAAATTATTGCAGTGGATTCGAGTACAATAAAACTATTGCCAATAAATGGTGACGGTTTAATGACAATCTCTAAAGATGAAATAGAAAAAGGTGACGTTATTGTTGCTTTAACCAGTGATAATCCACAAAAAATTAAAACCTGGAGTACTATTGTCAATTTTATGCCATTAGCTCATGGTTATTTTGCTGTGTTCACACTACCAATAACTTTAGTCTCTACCATACCAATGTCCTATGATGCTGCAAAAGGCGTATATAGGGTGAACTATCCTAAAAATGTGAACTGGGAGGACATGTCTAAATTTGCAAGATTCCCACAGGGAATTCCTGATGCAGTTGATATAAAAAGTATTAAGTAATTTTGCTGTATTAAAGCTTTGACAATGAAATTTCACAAAGTCTTAATTTATTATTTTTCGGGTACCGGAAATGCAAAAAATACAGCGTTTTGGATAGCTGATGAAGTAAAAAAACAAGGTGTCGATCTTCAGATTATTAATATTGCTAAAATCCAGGACCAGGACATACGACAACCCGCAGAACATACATTAATTGGATTCATTTCACCCACTCACGGTTTCCATTTTCCTGAAATAATGAGAACCTTTATAAAAAGGTTTCCAAAAGCAAGCAATTGCAGTGCTTTTATTGCAAACACGCGCGCAGGACTACGAGTTGGTAAGGTATTCCTACCTGGTATAAGTGGTGTTTTGCACTATTGGTCATCTCTTATACTCATTAGAAAAGGATTTAAGATCGTAGGCTTATATCCTGTCGATCTGCCATCTAATTGGTTATCCTTACATCCTGCTGTTAGAAAAAATGGTATTGAATTAATGTATCAGCGAATACAACCTAAAGTAAGGCGTTTTGCTGCAAAAATCTTAGAGGGGAAAACAAGTTACAGAGCCTTATACGATATACTTCAGGATATTTTAATTGCTCCAATATCCATTCTTTACAATCTGTTCGGAAGGTACTTTTTTGCCAAATCCTTTATTGCATCGGCAGCTTGTGATATGTGTGGCTTATGCGAAAAAAACTGTCCGGTACAAGCCATAAAACAGGTTGATACCAGACTATTTTGGACACTAAAATGCGAAAGCTGCATGAAATGTATGAATGAATGTCCTAAAAAAGCCATAGAAACAGCCCACGGATTTTTAATTTTGGCATCCATTATTTTTACAGGTTTTTTAACTTATTTGATCAATCTTATTCTAAGGTTCTCACCTTTTGTGGATTGGCAGGTTTTACAAAATGAAACTGTAAAGTCCATACTTTTGACAGTTCTGTTCTTTCCGCTTCTTTTTATTGGCTACAGAATTATGCATTGGTTAATGCGCTACAGATTATTTGAAAGAATTTTTGTGTTATCAGCTTTTACAAAGTATAAATTTTGGGGACGCTATAAAGCGCCAAATAAAAGAATAAAAAAGGGTGTTTAATAAATTTCCAAGCTGGATTCATTTCTTTGCATGCAAAGAAATAGGCTATTGTGGGTTGGCTTTACAAAGAAAACACAATGCAAAGTATAATAAATTCTAACATTCAATTTATCTTTGTTTAAATCTTAATGATACATACCATGAATTTCAAGCTTCAAATTCCAATTGTATACTTACTGCTTATAATATTCTTTGCCTGCACCAATATTGAACCTGTAGATACCAATCTCGGGAATGGAACGGGAGAGATCTTACCAGAAAACAGGCTGCCTAGAGTAGAAATAAATACCAATGGCGCCCAAATAGTAGATGAACCCAAAATAAATGCCCAAATGCACATAAAGGTAAATGATGTTACCGATTATGAAGGCAATATTGGTATTGAAATACGAGGCAGTAGCTCGCAGATGTTTCCTAAAAAACAATTTGGGTTTGAAACCAGGGATGATATGAACGAGGATTTAGATGTTTCTTTGTTAGGGTTTCCCGAGGAAGAAGATTGGATTCTTTATGCCCCATATAGTGATAAGACTCTTTTTAGAAATGTTTTAATTTATGATCTGTCAAGAGACATGGGACGTTATGCCAGCCGTGTACAATTTGTAGATGTCTATATAAACGACAGTTATAATGGTGTTTATGTATTGATGGAAAAGCTAAAAAGAGATGTTAATCGTATCGATATTAACAAGCTAAAAGATGATGAAAATAGTGGCGAGGATCTAACAGGTGGGTATATATTAAAAATAGATAAAGCAGATGGTGGTGGCACTACCTATACAAGCGTTAATTCTTTCACTTCCCCCTATGCACCCAATGACTCAGGTGGTGGGCAGCAAATATATTTTTTATACGACACTCCTGACGAGGAAGATATCACAGCAGAGCAACGCACCTATATACAAGACTATATGGCTGATTTTGAAAACGCTCTGGCGGGAAATAATTTTACAGACCCGGATAGTGGTTATTTGGCGTATATAGAAACACAAAGTTTTATAGATTTCTTTTTGTTGAATGAATTAGCAAACAATGTAGATGGTTACAGGCTTAGCACATGGCTGGTCAAAGATAAAAACGAAAAGTTGCAAATGGGTCCTATCTGGGATTTTAATCTGGCCTTTGGTAATGCTGATTATTGCAGTGGTGGATCCAATAACGTATGGGCTTACAAATTTAATGAGCGTTGTTCAGGTGATTTTTGGCAAATACCTTTTTGGTGGGATCGTCTTTTAGAAGATCCGGCTTTTGTTGCCCAATTGCAATCACGTTGGCAGGAACTTAGAAGCACAGTGTTTTCTGATACTGCCATAGATCAAAAAATTGACAGCTATTTAGAAACCCTCACGCTATCTGGTGCTATTGTTGAAAATTTCCAAAAGTGGGACGTTATAGGTCAGTATGTATGGCCTAATAATTTTGTAGGAAACTCGTATAATGCTGAATTGGATTATCTTAGAGATTGGCTATTCGCGAGATTAAGCTGGATGGATGATGCTTTAATGAATTTATAATTCTATTTAAAATTATAACCAAAATTAATTTTATTAAAAAGTCTAATCTTGGTTAATCACGGAATTTCCTCTATTAAATTTCAAAAGAGTTATTATCCAAATCAATTAAATACTCCACTAAATTCTGTTCTCGTGTTAAATTTAATTTTTTTCTAAGTCTGTACCTTGCAAGTTCTACACCTCTGGTAGTAATATTTAATAATTTTGAGATTTCCTTCGAGCTCATATTCATTCTTAGAAATGCCGCAAGTTTTATTTCTCTCGGTGAAAGGTGAATATTGTTTTTGGACAGTTTTTCTAAATAATTACCATGAACCTGATCAAAATGATAAGCAAATTGATCCCAGGAATCCTCATGAGATAATTCTCTATCAATAGTATTTATAATATTCTTTAATTTTTGATCTGAACCTCCTTCATCCATTGTTTTAACAATTTTGTCCTGAATCTGCTTTATAAACTCATTATTCTTCATTAATTGCATGGTTGTTGACGTAAGTTGGTCATTTTTTAGATCAAGTTCCGTTTGAAGTTTTTCATTATATAATCTGTCAATCTCCTCATCTTTAATTTTCAACTCCTTTTCCTTACTTTCTGTAATTGATATTTTTTCCGTTTTATGCTTTTTACGCTGAATTAGGGGAACCAACATAAAAGCAATCAGCCCAACAACAAGATAGCTCATTTTAGCTGTTTGAGTTGCATACCACGGAGTTATTACTTCAAAATCAAAGCTGGAAACATTACTTTCTGAACCATAAATATTTAAGGCTTTAACTTCGAAGGTATATTCTCCAAATGGTAAATGATCATATTCTTTTTCGCTGTTCGAGGTCCATTTAGACCAATTTTCGTCTAATGGCAATAATCTGTAACTGTAACGTAGATCCTCAAAGCCATCGAAATAAGGAGAAGCAAAATCTATTTTAAGGATATTTTTTGAATTAAATTCAATAGTTTTATCAAATATGGGGTTAAGTGTTAAAGTAGAATCTGTATTTGTCCCTATTTCAACTGATCTAACCAAAACTCTGAAATCTTCGTTTTTTAGGTGAACTTTAAGAGGATTGTAATGAATAAATCCTTCTTTAGCTCCAATTAGAATATTCTGGACATCTAAAACTGTGATATTTGGAAGATCATCATTAATAAATTTATTAATGTGTTTAAATAAAGCCGTTTCCTTTTCAAATTTCCCATAGTTCTCCTCACTTAATTTCCCAAATTCTTGATTCTGAATATAATAAATGGCATTATTTCCATTGGATTCTATTTCGCTTACGTGGTCCTTACCTATCATCTTATCAAAAAAAGAATTGGATGAAAATTTTAAAGAATCAGGAACAAAATCATAAATACCAAACTCTGAAGTGAAAACTAATTTACTATTTAAAGGGTAAGCGGTTATTTTAATATTAGAAGGGAATCCATCTTTCTCACCAAAATATTGAATATCATTTTTAAGTTGCATATCGCTGTCTAATTCTATTCTAAAAGCACCTTTAGAACCATGTGTCATCCAGAGGATGGTATCGTTCTCAAATTCCAAAATTCTTGAGGATTCATTGAAATTGGGAATTTCTCCAATATTGGTCCACTTATTATTCTGTTTTTTAAAATATCTAATACCCTGATAATCTCCGCCTAAAATAAGACCAGGAATTTTGGTTTTAATAAAGTTCCAACTTCCAATGTCATGAATTTGGGTCAGTTTTTGATTATCCATTGTAAAGGCCCCATTATGCTGATTTAAGATCAATTCGTTATCTATTTGTGAGAAATTATAGACCTGGCCTTCACTACCTGGTATCAATTGATATTTAGCCGGCAACAAAACCTTTTCTGTAGAATTTTGAACAAACACGCCATTGTTTGTTCCCAGGTAGACTGTGTTTTCAAAATTATGGGCAGCATATCCCGTACCTTCTATACCAACTTCTTCATTTATCAAGGAGAAGGGTAAACTCATTTTAAGATAATCAATACCATTGTTTAGAGCAACCCATAAATTATTAAAATTATCTTCATAAACTGATTTCACAGTCCTATCAGAAAGACCATTATTCTTTGTAAAATGTTGCTTTACAGATAGGTTTGGGTTAAGAATAAAAAGGCCGTTATTTTGTGTTCCTACAGCATAATTACCGTTCTTTAATCTAATGACGTCATTGATCGATCCAAATTCTACAGAATGATTTTTTGGATTTATGCCCGATCTACTATGTTCAAACACTTGTCCCGAACTGCTAAAATAATAGAAACCTTTGGTATGTTGTAAAATTGAAATTATTGCAGGCAATTCTTTTGTTCCGGAGATTGGTACGAATTCATCATTCTTCACTTCATACAATCCACTATCATAAAACTGACCAATTAACCGGTTTCCAACTTTAAAAGAACTTAGAAGAAAACCCGGCGATTCCATTTTTTCTATGCCTTTGGATGAATAAATTAAAAACTTATCCTCAGTATTAAAAAATATTTTCTGATCGTGTTCAAATATTTTCCAGGTTTCGGCTATATTCCTGTCACCAGGGTTAAGCTTATTCAGCAAAGAAATAAATGTAAGACCACTACTGGAATTAGTAAAGTAACCTATCTGGTTTTGCCCACCTACAAAAATTCTGTTATTACTATCTACTTTAACGGCTCTGATCTTTGTTGCTAGTGGTACTTCGTATTTTTTCCATTTATTTCCATCAAATTCCAATAGACCATCATTATTAGCAACGTATAATATTCCATTATTATCCTGATCAAAGCACCAATTTTGAATTCCTCCTTTATAAATATCAGAAGTAAAATGGTTTTTCAAGGGGACTTTTTGTAGATCCAAAATACTTTTTGATTGAGAATAGACTTCACAAATTAGCAACAACAAAATTATAATTGTGAGTATGTAATTACGAATCATGAGAGGTTTATTTAACATTCTAATGTAATAAAAATAACTCTATAAGCCTTTAATAATAGGATGTAAACATTTTTGTGTGAGTTTTTGATGAGTTTATTTTAACATTATGATGAGTTTTTGATGTGCTGTATAATTAATAAGGTATTACCTTAAAAAGTACATTTGACATAATATTCTAATTCCCAATTCTTAAAAAATGTGATTTACCTGCTAAAAACGTGATATGGATGATATAATTACTAACTAATAACATTTACTAAATCAAATTATTATGAGAAAAATTACTTTACTATTTCTTTTTGTTTTGGCAACCACATTAGGATTTGCTCAAAACGTATTTACAGATGGGACTTTTGATAATCCTTCAGCCTGGACGATTATCCAACAAAATGCAAATAATAATGCAACGGCAACTATTGCTGGTGGTGTAGCTACATTTGATGATGTTACTCAAGGTGCTTGGGGAAGCGAAGGACATGTTGCTATTTACAAAGCGTTTACGGTTGCTGCAACTGGATGGTATCAGTTTGATGCAGATGTTACTACAAATGGAGTTAATGAACATTGGTTTGAATTATGGCTTGGAACGGCTACTCCTGTAGATGGAACTGAATATAATACAGGCTCTGGAGCTGTAAATTTACTAGCTTTAAATTCGTGGGATTGTGGTGCAACAACAAATACTTATAATGGATCTTGGCTTGCTACAGGATGCAAAGGTTTAGACGGAAAGATTCAACTGGATGCAGGCACCACTTATTACGCTCTTATAAGAACCGGTGGTATAACTTGGGGTACTGGAATAATTTTAGACAATATAACATTAGTTAGTACAGATCCACCACCAGCACCAATTACAGAATTGACCGTAGATTTTGAAACAGCAACAGGATTTGATGCTGCAGATGGTGGTGTATATACAGATTTAACACCAAATACAGTTACAACTGGTATTAACGGAAGCTCTTTTGCTGGACAAATTTCAGATTGTAATTCGAGCTGGTGGTCTCATGCATTTTTGAATACTTCTGGTTTTGATTTATCTTCTGGCGATCGTGGTTTTTCTTTAATGGTTAAAGGAGATCGCACAACACCGATAATGTTAAAACTCCAGGTTGGTGCTGATTTTAACACTAATCATGAAATTTTTGGTCAAGAATATACTACTCCTGGTGTTTGGCAAAAAATCACATGGGATTTATCTTCATATACAACCAATGACAGGACTAGACTTGTTTTATTTTTTGATATTCAAAGTGACACAAATACTGGTGGTTCAACTGATACATTCCAATTTGATAATTTGGTATTTGGAGAATATGCTACACTAGGCGTTAATGATTTCAAAATTGAAGGCTTAAGACTATATCCTAATCCAACAAACAACTCCTGGAACATTTCTACTCAGGATCAGGTTATTAAAACCATTGAAGTTTATAACATTTTAGGCAGACAAGTGCTTACAGTTAATCCTGACGCCCTATCAACTCAAATAGATGCAACAGGTTTGGCAGCTGGAATCTATATTGCTAAAATTAAGACTGATCTGGGAAGTGCTAGTACGAAATTGATAAAACGTTAATGAATACGTGTTAAAATAATTCCATTAAATCCCCGGTCATGATAGACTGGGGATTTATTTAAACTAACAAGCTAATAGATCATTATGAAGACAAAGTTCTTAAATTACTCAAATAACCTGAAAAGAAAGATACTGCTTACGTTAGCTCTATTTTTTTGTGTAAGTATAAGTATGGCACAAATTACAGTTTCTGGAAATGTAACTGATGCAACAAGTCAACCTTTACCAGGTGTAAATGTCATTATTAAAGGAACCGCTACAGGAGCAGCAACAGATTTTGATGGAAATTTTTCTATTAGGGCTGCAAAAGGAGACGTACTTGTTATTTCTTACCTCGGTTTTGTAACAAAAGAAGTTGTAATTGGTGATGCAACCGAACTAAGTATTACACTTCAAGAAGATGCTGCTACTCTCGATGAGGTTGTGGTTATAGGATATGGTAGCAAGTCAAAAACAAAAATAATTTCATCGGTATCTGTTGTTGATGAAAAAACGTTAAAAAAGATACCAGTGCCTACCGTTAGTAATGCATTAGAAGGATTGGCTTCTGGTTTATTTGTTAGACAAGGATCAGGAGAACCTGGTTTTAGCAATTCATCCTTTGAAGTAAGAAACTTTGGTAGTGCTTTGGTTATCATTGACGGTTCTCCGGGAGATCTGAACCAACTGGATCCAAACGAAATTGAAAGTATTTCAGTTTTAAAAGATGCTGCAGCAGCTTCAGTTTATGGGGTTCAAGGTGGTAATGGAGTGGTCCTGATACAAACAAGAAGAGGAAAAGAAGGAAAGCCTAAACTTACCTATTCCAATCAATTCACTTATACGGCATTCACCTCTTATCCCGATTTCTTAAATTCTGTACAATACGCAGAAGTTTTAAATGAAGGACTAAGAAATGCTAATCAGGATCCCTTTTATACGGATGCCGAAATTGACGCTTTTAGAACAGGTTCTGATCCGATAAACTTTCCAGATACAGATTGGAAAGATTTGGTATTAAAAGAATGGGGATTTCAACAACGACATAATCTCAATCTGTCAGGAGGAACTGAAAAGGTTAAATACTTTGTTTCAGCTGGTTATTTGGACCAGGGTTCAAATTATACTGAAGATGTTCTTTCTTTTCAACAGTTTAACTTACGGTCTAATATAAATGCAAATATTACGGATAATTTAAAACTAACTTTTAATTTGGCTGGTAGAAGAAGAATTAATGAAGCACCCGCTTATTCTGCATATAACATATTTAGAGAACTCAGTAGAGCACTACCTAATGATTTAGCATACTATCCTGATGGGACTCCAGCTAAACCTAGCTTTAGTCCAAATCATATTCTCGAGGGAATGAGAGACTTTAATGCAGGATATTATAGAGCAAAAAATAATAATATTGATGCCAAATTATCCTTAACATGGGATATCAATCAAATTGAAGGCCTTAGCTTAAAATCTTATGCCTCTTTAGTTTATGATACTTCTTTTTCTAAAAACTGGGGTAAAGGTTACGACCTATTACCTAAACAGACAAACAGGAGAATATGATCTTTTTGTTGCTACGCCGGAAGGTGCATTTAGTGAAACAGTCCTTACGTTAGGTACAAATTACAGCAATCATTATGTGTTACAGAATTCTATTAACTATGATCGTGCCTTTGGAGATCATACTGTTTCAGGACTATTATTAGTAGAAGCACAAAAAATACAAGGAGAAAATTTTAGTGGCAGACGTCAGGATTTTCAATCTTCACTTATAGATCAACTCTATGCAGGATCTCTTGAGAATCAAGGAGCTGATGGAGGTGAGTTTAGAGAGAACCGTTTAGGTTTTGTTGGCAGATTCAGTTACGATTATCAATCAAAGTATTTCATTGAATCTTCTTACAGATATGATGGCTCATCTCGATTTGCACCAGGAAATGAATGGGGTTTATTCCCATCTATTTCTGTAGGTTGGAGAATTTCAGAAGAACCATTTTTTGAAAATTTAAAAAGTACTGTTTCAGACCTAAAATTAAGAGGTTCGGTTGGTACTGCCGGTAATGATGGCACTGCTGCTTTCCAATGGTTAAGTGGCTTTACCTATAGTTTCTTTTATGCTCTTAATGATACAGCGTTACCTACAATTGATAACACATCTTTAGCTAATGAAGACATAACCTGGGAAACCAACACGACTTATGATATTGGGCTGGATGCCAATTTCTTTAATAATGATCTAAAATTGTCATTCGATTATTTTTTCAGGAAAAGAGAAGACGTCATAGCATTTGCAGCTTCCAGTGTTCCAAGTACTTTAGGAGTTGGTTTGGCAGCACAAAATTTTTACGAATTTTCTAATGAAGGTTATGAATTCTCTTTAGATTACCGTAAAGATTTAAGTGATGACTGGAGAGTTAGTGGTTTATTAAATTTTTCAAGATCAAGGGAGAAGGCTGTATTTATAGATGAAACGCTTCAGGAAGATCCTTTTATGAGAGAGAACCTGACAATTACAGGAGGATTTACCAATCTTAGAAGAGGGTATATATCTCAAGGCCTCTTTCAAACTCAAGAAGAGATCAATGAATGGGCCGTTCAAGATGGTAGTGGCAATTCCAGTTTACAACCTGGTGATGTTAGATATCAAGATTTAAATGGGGACAATATTATAGACGTCCGTGATCAAAAAGTATTTGGAGATGGTGATAAACCTGCAATAAACTTTTCTTTAAATTTAGGTGCGGAATATAAGAACTTTGCTTTATCTGTATTGCTTACAGGTGCAGCTGGTTATGATCTCTATGTAGATGGAGAGGCACAAAGCCCTTTGAGAAATGGATTTAACGGTTACCAATATCAATTAGATTATTGGACTCCAGAAAATACCGGTGCCGCATACCCAAGAGTAACTGATGGAGGATTTAATGATAATAATTATAGATACTCAGATTTTTGGATGAGAGATGGTAAACATATTAGATTTAAGAATATTAATTTAAGTTACACCCTTCCTAAATCTGAAAATAATAAAAGTTATGATGAAATAAGAGTCTTTTGTACCGGATATAATTTATTTGTAATAAAAAATTACGATGAAGAATTTGATCCTCAAAACACATCTTCAGTTGGGTGGTATTATCCACAAACTAAATCTTTAACATTTGGAATTAATGTAACATTATAAAAAAAACTTACTATGAAACAAATAAAATTAATTTTAGCAATTATCACACTCACATTTCTATCATGTGGTGATGATTTCTTGAACGAACCGCCTTTAGATAGAATTACTGAAAATGATGTCTTTAATGATAAGGCCCTTATGGATGCGTATCTTCTGCAGATATATGAAAATATGCCATGGGATTATTTAAAGGATTTTGGCGGCGGCGGATTTGGAGTGCATAGAGATGCCATGTCGGATCTGGCAAGAAGTACGTACTCATGGACTCAGGCTACAAACACATATAGACCCGGAAATTGGGGAACAGCTAATAATACCTGGCCATTGGATTGGTGGGGATACTGGAATGTTTGGAAAATTAATTATGCTCTTGAAAATATTGAATCAACATCAAATAATGTTTTAACGACCGAAGAGCGAAACAACAGATTAGGCGAACTACATTTTTTAAGAGCTTATTGTTATTTTGCTATGGTTAAACGCTATGGTGGGGTGCCAATAATTCTGGAAGCACAAGATCCAGATACAACTCCTGAGGACGAGTATTTTCCGTCTAGAAACACAGAGAAAGAAGTATATGATCAAGTTCTTGCAGATACTCAACTTGCATTCGACTTATTACCAGATAGATGGTCAGCTGAAAGAGGAAGAGCGCCTAAATGGGCAGCTAAAGCATTAGAATCCAGAGCGGCTTTGTATGCAGGAAGTATTGCCAAATACGGTACAGTACAACTTGAAGGATTAGTGGGCATAACGGCTTCAGATGCGGCTTCATACTATCAACTTTCCTTAAATGCTTCGGCTCAAATAATCAACGAAAGTGGATTTAGCTTATTTAATCAATATACAGATCCAGCAGATAACTATTTTAATTTGTTCCTGGATGAAACAGATGACGAAACCATATTTATGAAAATATGGATACCTTTTGAAAAAGGGCATTCTTACGATTTACATAATGTACCTTATAGCTATAGATTGGACTGGGGAGCAAGTATGTCTCCATCTAAGCAACTCATAGATAGTTATGAAGTCTTGAGTACCGGCCTTTTACCTAGTGAAAATGGTTCTGGTTATGATGCCAATAATCCTTTCGATGATAGAGATCCAAGATTAAAAGGTACAATTCTAAATAGTAACGACATGTTTCAAGGTTCGAGAGTGGAAATTTGGTATGGTACTGAAAGAAATGGAGAAATTGATACGGGAAGCGGAACAGGAATTGGTAAAGACGGTTTTGGTGTACACCCTGATGCCACAAAAACTGGTTTTTATTTAAGAAAGTATCTGCAAGATGGTCCTAATCCTCCATTTATTCCAGAGTATTATTCTGGGCAAGATTGTATCATATTCAGATTAGGTGAAATCTATTTAAATGCAGCTGAGGCGGCAATTGAGCTTAACTTGGAAAGTGCTGCAAGAGATTACATTGAACCCGTAAGAACACGAGCTGGATTGATTCAAAATCTTCGTTTAGAACCTTATTCAGGTGACGATTTAAGAGATAGAATTCGTAATGAAAGAAAACTGGAACTTGCTTTCGAGGACCACAGATATTGGGATGTTAGAAGATGGCGCATTGCAGAAGAAGCATTAAGTATTCAGCTAGAAGGTTTAAAAACGCTCAGACATATCGATGGATTTGGGAATGAATCATTTACTTATGAAGTGTTTGACGCAGAAGCAGAAAAAATGAACTTTTACACAAGACACTATTACATACCAATTGGTCAGGATAGAGTTAATAATAACAATAACCTCATAGAAAATCCTGGATATTAAGGATACTCAAATAAATAAAAAACAAATGATATGAAAACAATAAAATATATAAGTAGGATTGTATTTATAGGGATTATGCTAATTTCTATCAGTTGCGCTGATGATGATCCAGTTGCAATTGCACCTACAAGCGATGATGCTGCTTTTAGCTTTGAATTTGACCCCGATAATCCTAATAGTGTAATATTTGAAGCAACTCCAAGCCAAGATAACTGGTACACACATTGGGATTTTGGTGATAATTCCTCAGCAGAAGGTTATGAAGCGAGTAAAACTTACCTAAATAGTGGTGATTACAATGTAAGGTTTAAAGTATTTACAGAAGGTGGATCTGCAGAATCAATTCAAACAGTAGTGATTAATCAAGATTTTCAAGGACCAAATATATTGTTAAATGGAGAATTTAATGGTAGTGATGAGTGGACTATTTTACCTATTTCAGATGGGGTTGATGTTAACTTTACCGGTGATAAAGCCGTTTGGACTGGAGGAAACTGGGGACAAGTCGGAATCTATCAACCGGTACATGTTGAAGCAAATGTACCTTATCAAATTGATATGGAAGTATCAGGAAGTGGACTGACAGATTCTTGGTATGAAGTCTATATTGGAGCAGAAGTACCAGAGCCAGGTCAAGATTATGCTGATGGAGGCATTCGATTGGGACTGAATACTTGGACCGGATGTGGTAATGAACCTTTCGAGGGCTCGCTTACTGGAATTAGCTGTGTTGGCGAAGGAGGAGGATTGGTTGAATTCAATACCACAGGCACTGTATATTTCGTTATTAGAGGCGGTGGAGCTGATTATGGTACTGGTCTTTCTTTAGATAATGTTTCTCTGACGCCATTGCTTCCTGGTATTGATTATATGCCTCCTTTATTTCTTCCTATACCTAACTTTACATTTAGTGTAACAGATCTTACCGTAACATTTACAAATACATCGAGTAATGCTACTTCTTATGTATGGGATTTTGGAGATAATGTTGGTACATCAACTGATGAAAATCCAACGTATACATATGCTGAGGAAGGTATTTATACAGTTAAACTCACCGCTACTAATAATGATGGTTCAAGTGAATTTACAAATAATGTAACTTTTGCTCCTAACCTTATTGCTAATGGAGGTTTTGATGATGATTCGGTTTGGTCAATTATACAACATAATGGATCAGGGAATGGGATTGTTACTATATCTGATGGTGTTGCTGTATTTAATGAAGTTACAGATATACCATCTGGTTCTTGGGGTAATGAAGCACATGTTGGAATTAACCAATCAGTAATAATTGAAGAGGCTGGAGATTATCTTTTGGACTTGAATATAACTACAAATGGGATTAATGAATTATGGTTTGAGGTATGGGTTGGAACTCAGGCGCCTGTAGAAGGGGCTGATTACGGTGATGCTCAATGGTGCCACTAGAGTATTAAATGTAAACTCCTGGGATTGCGGTAATACAGTAACATATTCAGGGTCAATGGCTGCCACAGGTTGTACCGGTGTAGATGGTACTATTACATTAGAAGCAAATACCTATTACGTTGTTATTAGAAGTGGCGGTTTCACTTTTGGTGATGGCGGTGTAATAATCGATAATGTTACAATGATAAAAACAAATTAATAATAAAAGAACAGAAGGATGAAAGGATAAGAGTTTTGAATTCAGTTTTGTTTTAGTACTTATTGCGTTTTACTGGTCAAAATTTGGCCGGTAAAACTCTTTAAGGTTTTCTTCAACCATCAAGAAGAATCGTCTGAATTATGCTTACTATTCTTTAAATAAATATCAAATAAATTATGAAAAATAATATACTTTTTTTTAGTCTCTTCTTCATAGCCTCTATAAGTTGGGGTCAAGGGTTAAGAACCCAGGGACAACTAATAGTAAATGAAAGCGGTGAAGAAGTGCTTTTAAGAGGCTATGGTCCTGGCGGTTGGCAAATCATGGAAGGTTATATGATGCAGACTTCTGGATTTGCAGGTTCCCAACATGAGATAAAAGAAAGACTAGTTGATTTAATGGAGAAACCAATACGGAAACCTTTTATACAAAATGGCGAGAAAATCATTTTACACAACGCGATGTCGATTCGTTAGCAGCTTGGGGGTTCAATAGTATTCGTATTCCAATGCATTATAATCTGTTTACGCTACCTATCGAAGAAGAGCCTGTTGCGGGAGAGAATACCTGGATAGAAACAGGTTTTGAATTGATAGATGATGTATTGGCGTGGTCTGCACCTCATAATATCTATGTGATTTTAGACATGCATGCGACACCTGGTGGTCAAGGCTGGGGTTCCGAAATTAATGATTACGACCCTTCAAAACCTTCGCTTTGGGAAAGTCAAGAGAACAGAGATAAGCTTGTAGCCTTGTGGACCAGAATAGCAGATCGATATAAAGATAATGAATGGATTGGAGGCTATGATCTCATCAATGAAACCCATTGGGATTTACCTGGTAACACATTATTACGTGAAGTCTTTGAGGATATTACTGCAGGTATACGAAGTGTAGATACTAACCATATTATATACATAGAAGGTAACTCTTATGCCAATGATCATAGTGGCTTAACACCGCCTTGGGATGATAATATGGTCTATAGTTTTCATAAATATTGGAATACTAATAATCCCGGAGATCTTGATTGGATTCTACCTCTTAGAGAACAACAAAATGTACCGCTTTGGATGGGTGAATCAGGAGAAAATTCCAATACATGGTTTACAGACGCAGTCTCGTTATTTGAAGATAATAACATTGGTTGGGCTTGGTGGGCCGTCCGTAAAATTGGAGATATAGATAGCCCTTACGCGGTTGATATTAATCCTGGTTATCAAGCCATATTAAATTACTGGCAGGGCAATGGACCTCAGCCAAGTGCAACAGAAGCCTTTAATGCAATGATGGAACTCGCAGATAATTTGTTAGTTGATAATAGTCGATTTAGAAAAGACGTACCCGATGCATTAATAAGACAAGTACAAACTGATGAAACGAAACCATTATCATGGCACTCCTGCTGCTATTCCTGGAGTTGTACATGTTGCAGATTTTGATTTAGGTAAAAATAATTTTGCATATTACGATACAGTTGTTGGCTGATTATAATCTGTCTACAGGCGAGTTTACACGCTTGGAATAGTGGTTGGTCTTATAGAAATGATGGTGTCGATATTGAAAAAAATACCGACAATGTGAACAGCAATGGATTTCATGTTGGCTTTGTTGATAAAGGCGAATGGATGAAATATACTGGTTCTAGTTGATGAAACAGCTGCTTACAAAGCAAAGCATACGGTTGCAACAGAGCAAACCGGAGGTGAATATTTTCTTTCTCTTGATGATCAAGAAGTATCTACGACACAAGTTGTGAATGCAACAGGTGGCTGGACACAGTTTACCACTTATGAAATTGCCGATATTATTCTTCCAGCAGGTGAACACAGTTTAAAACTGCACATTAATAATGAGTATTCCTGTTAATTTTAGCAGTATTGAGTTTGAAAATACAGGAACCGTTGATGCATTGCGCATTAAACGCTTTAAACGGTAAAACTGGCGAAACGAAAAATCTGTAGAAATTACAATTAGTGAACCGGTTTTGGCTTCAACACTCGATGGTACATTAGATCAATTTACTGTAACAGTAAATGGTGAAGAAAAGACGCGTTACATCTGTTACAGCAGACCCATTAAGAGATCGCTTGTTTATTCTTAACCTTGAAGATTTCTTTCTTTTAGGCGATATAATAACGGTGAGTTATGCAGGAACTTCAATTCAATCAGAGTCTGGAAAAACTTTAAATACGTTTTCAGATTTAGCGATAAATAATATTGCTAAAGATCGTGTGGTTATTCCCGCAGTAATTCAAGTTGAAGATTATGACTTTATGGTAGGTATGGGATTAGAAGATACAACTGATGAAGGAGGCGGTCAAAACTTTGGATATACAGACCCAGGAGATTATGCCGACTATTCTATTTTCGTTCCAGAAACAGGTCTTTACGGTATTAATTTTAGAGTGGCTGGATTTAGTGAAGGAAGTATTGGTTTGTATTCTGTTGATGAAAATTCAGTTGAAACAGAATTAGTTGTAGTAACGACTCCAATAACAAACGGCTGGCAAACATGGGAAACGTTTTCTGACAATCTGTTTATTGAAGAAGGTGTTCACACCTTAAGAATGCGGATTTTAGCAGGCGGATTTAATTTTAATTGGATGGAATTTGATTACCCTGACAGTGATGGCGATGGTGTTTTAGATGATGATGATCTTTGTCCAAATACTCCAGAAGGAGCAGTGGTTGATTTAACAGGTTGTGCGGTTTTCAACTTATCACCAGAGAATTATACAATAGCTGTATTTAGTGAAACATGTCGATCTTCAAATAACGGTAGTATTTCACTATCAGCATTAGAAAATTACAACTACACAGTCAACCTTACAGGAGAAGATTTTTCGGCAACAGAAGCTTTTACTTCAGAAATAAATTTCGAAAATTTATCAGCTGGCACTTATAATATATGTATTACAATAAGTGGACAGCCAAATACGAGCAGTGTTTTACTGTGGTTATAACAGAACCAGATGCCCTATCGGTTACCTCAGGAAGGATGGCCAGTTCATCAACTGTAAATATTTCCTTAGAAGGTGGTGAAATTTACTATATCACCTTCAATGATGAAACAATTATTACTGACGAAAGTGAAATTCAGCTTACTTTGTTAATCGGAATTAACGATTTGACTGTAAGGACCAATATAGATTGTCAAGGGGTTTATAAAGAAACCATGATGTTTGGCAATGAACCTATAGTTTATCCAAATCCAATAATCAACGAGGTTTTATATGTTAATCTGGCAGAAAATAATGAGAATACAACTCCTGTTGAAATATATAACTTGGCAGGAAAACTTATTTATTCACAAACATATCCGGCAAATACTAAAAGATTGGAAATTGATATGTCCAATTTGGTAAACGGATTTTTCATATTGAAAATTTCTACTTCAGAAAAATTATATAATTATAAAATTATAAAGCAATGAAAAGGTTCAAAAAAATAATCCCTATGTCTATACTTGTAATAATTATTATCTTCTCTTGCAGCAAAGATGAGGAAGAAACAGCTATTGTTACTATTGATCCACCAAGTGCTGCAACCCTTATTTTTCCCGTAAATAACACGGAATGTAATGAAGGTATCGTTATTTCCGATACTGAAACGGACGTATTGTTTCAATGGGAAGAAGCTGCTAATGCCAGTTCATATGTATTAGAAATAACTAATTTAAATACGGGAACTTAAGAGAAATTAAACACAATTTCAACCGAATTTTTTATTCGCATTTTAAGGGGAACTCCATATTCATGGTACGTAACATCTTTAGTCAGGAACAAACAACTTAACAGCTGAAAGTGCAAACTTGGAAATTTTACAATGCTGGTCTTCCGGAAGAAAGTTTTCCGCCATTTCCTGCGGAAGCTTTGAGTCCTCAATCTGGGTCAAGTGTTGATGAAGGCGATATTACATTGGAATGGCAGGCATCTGATATAGATAATGATATTGCATCCTATACTATATTTCTAGATACTGTCAATCCACCTTTAACGGAAGTTGGAGACACAAGCAATAATAGTTTAGACGTTTCAGTTACTTCTGGACTAATCTACTATTGGAAAGTAATTACAACAGACGTAATTGGTAACACTTCAGATTCGCAGGTTTTTCAATTTAGAGTGAATTAGTTCATTTAACAGAGAAAAATTAAAACTAAATATAATTATGAAACATATTTTAATTCTTGTACTAATCGCTTTTTCAATTCTAATTACAAGTTGCAAAGAAAAAAATGAAAAAACCATGGTAGTTGAAGGCTCAGATGAGGTTTGGAAAGTAGATTTCTTAGATGACTTTGATACGTTTAATACAGATAATTGGCAAGACCAACGCATTTGGGTAAATGATGAAAAACACTGTTATGTTCCAGATAATGAATTTGGGACACGAGAAGTAAGTGATGGCACATTAAAAATAAAGGTGGTCAATATAGGCGAGAAACGAAGCTGTGACAATTTTGATAAACATGGTAATCAACAACCCGATACTGAATATGTTGCAGGTCGTATTGCATCAAAAAACAAAAAGAATTTATTAAAGGCAAATGGACGGCAAGATTAAAACTGTCGAGGTAATGGAGAACCTAGTATGTTCCCTGCCTGGTGGTTATTGGGAGCACAAAATAATGAGCCTCCTGTACAAGAACCTGACGAAAACATTTGTTGGCCTATGACTGGGTCTGGTGAAATTGATATTTTTGAACATCATGGAGATGGTAAGGATAATCATTTTACAACAGGTGCCATTAAAAACTTAGGAGAATGTGATAAAGGAGATTGGTGGAGTTTACGGACTGGTATAGAAACAACCCTAAATGAATATCACGAATACTCTGTAGAATGGGAAGGTAGCGACCTCGTTTATCGAGTCGATGGTAAAGAAGTATATCGCAATATTGGAGAGGGCGATAAATATCCTGAACCGATGTTCGCTATTTTAAACTATGCTAAAATTACCGATTCACCAATGGAAGGCGAATGGGTTATGGAAGTTGACTGGGTAAAACACGAATATCGAAAATAATAGCGGATTGGTAGAAGGGCTATTCATATAACGGCTGGATTCATTTCTTTGCACTCATAGAATTGGGCCTAATGGGGAGCTTTACAAAGAAAACTCAATAAAAGTATTATTCTCTTAATATTACTGGCTGGATTCATTCCGCTTCTGCAAAGCAGAGCGAAATGGGCCTAATAGGAGCTTGCTCAAAGAAAAGGATATCGCAAAGCAAAATCCTTTTACTTCAACTAAAGACTGGATTCATTTCTTTGCCATGCAAAGAAATGGGCCTTTTGGGGTGGCTTTACAATGCCTTCCTTTCTTCAATAATTTTTTTCAGTTCATCAGGCATAAGTTGCATATTTGTCGCTGAATCAGCACCACTGGATCTTGCTCCATCTGCACATGAATCTTCAATTCCTAATTCAGCCGCCAAATTGTTAATAAATCCAACAGCCTCATTATACAATTCTACAGTTCCTGGACCCATGTTACTATCTCCACAATCTGGGCAACCATAATATTCCTCACAGATTTCACCTGTTTGATAATTTTCATAATAAACACCAAGGTAATAATCATCAAAAGAATCATAATCATCGCATGTATAAGTAGTTAAATCAAATGCAAACACAATAAATAAAGCAATACGATTTCCCTCTGAATCCAAAACAGTAAAGGACACACGAGGAGTTGTAAATCCTCCACAATCAGTATTTATACAATCTTCAGCCAAGTAAAACTCATTAGTTACTTCTAAATTTTCCCAATTTTGATCAATACCACAGGTAAAAGAAGAGCAATCTTCATCCACTTGCCCGTCGCAGTTGTCATCAATGCCATTATCGCAGATTTCTTCTGCACCAGGGTATACCTCTGCGTTTGTATCATCGCAATCAGTTTCGGAGCAAGGATTTTCAGTATCATAAAAACCATCACCATCCCTATCAACTGCATCCCCGTGAGCAATATGAGTTTCTACGGCAGCCTCACTAATAACTATTTCACCAGCATTTTTGTGGCACACACTAACCTTATCTCCTTGTCTTGCATTAATACCTTCTGTTACAGAAGTTTCCTGAGGCAGTTCCTGAATACTCTCATTTTCACAAGCCATAAAGCCTGCAAACATTAATAATAGAAAAATTAGTTTTTTCACAATTGGTTGGTTTTAAAGGTTAATAATTAGTTATAAAATGTTTACCGATTGACTGTAAAATACAAGCCTATCTTAATTTATTAGGTTAAAAAAATTATCTGGGGCGTAATCTTATCCTAGGAGATGTTCTAAAGATAATTAATATTCTTCAAAAAAAATGAAATATTATGTTTCCTGAAGGTTTTAAATTTTCATTAAAACATAAGGAATGTCGAACCAGTAAAGTGAACATGATTTTTGACTTAACCAATTCATTTAAAACAAACTACTTTAATATAAAAGAAAAGACTCAAATACAAAATGTACTTGAGTCTAGTTTAGTAGCGGGGACTGGATTCATTTCTTTGCGTGCAAAGAAATGGGCCTCTTGGGGAGCTTGTGCAAAGAAAACCAATAATAGATATTTTCCGTTAATATTAGTGGCTGGATTAACTCGTGCAAAGCACTCGTTGGGCCAGAATATGGGAGCTAGTGTAAAGAAAACTTAATGATTAGAATGCGTTCTTTTTACTCTGTCACTTCTGGATTCAAATTGAAATACTTATTTACGGCAAATTGGTATTGATCTATGAATATCTTCTTAAATTCAGTAAGATTATTTTGCTCGTAAAAGAGTAACATAGCTTTTTTATAATCAGAAGCTTTTACACTTCTAAATGACAATGGGCAATAGCCATTTTCCATAAGAATGGCATTGCATATAATTCTTGCGGTACGCTTATTACCATCATTAAATGGTTGTATGTATGATATTAAGATTAACAACAACAATGCTTTTTCAAATACCTTATCTTTAGAATTCACCAGGTAGCACATTTGTTGCATAACGTCTACAATTTGTTGATGTACACTTAAAGGTTTGTAATCCGTACCGCCAATTCCAACCCCACGCTCTCGGATATTCCTTTCGACTCCTAATTTTTTAATTAGTATTGAATGTATATCTTCAATACGCCCAATGGTAATAGGCTTCAAATAATCTGGCTCTGCAATAATGAAATCTATAGCATCCTTATGGTTAAGTAGCATTATAGCATCTTCCTGTTTTTTGCCTTCAGCAAGTTCTTGATACTTTAACAGCGCTTCTGTTTCAAGCAAGGTATAAGTATTACCTTCTATTTCTCCTGACTTCCATGACAAATCTATAGCTAAGATTTCTAATTCTTTTTGAATTTGACTCTTAGATAAAGGAGCTATGTTTTTAGTATACTTTTCATGCAATGTATTTAAATGCTTCAATTCTTCCTTAGTAAACAGTTCAACATTGTTTAGCACATCTGGTATCAAGTCAAGATTAAAAAACTTCTTTCCAATACGCTCATCTGGTGATAAATTGAAATATTCTTCAAGGTCTATAGGAACAAACAATTCATAAGCGTCTGAAATGGAATATGTAGTTGCCTTTCCTTTACCATCGGATTTTATCAATTCCGGAGTCATTTCTAACAAAAGACGCCTGATGGTACTATCTCCCATTTCAACACTAACTCCTTTAGAAATAGCAGCTCTACTTACTGGTTGATTTGCTCTCACAAAATCAATAATTGCTCTTTGTTTTTCTTTTAGCACCTTTTAATTATTTATCCTTATTATCACTGGCAGATTACTAATATAATCCTTTACTGCTCATTTTTAACAAATATACTGCTCATTTTTGAAAGTATTGAGCAGTATTCGATATTTTTTTGAGCAGATAATAAAATTAACCATTAAATATACTGCTCATGTTCCTAAGATATACTGCTCATTTCAAACCTTTTTGAGCAATATTTTATACTTTATTGAGCAGAATAAAAGAAGTATAGCAAGCGATAACAAGTAAAAAAATAAAAACTCCCCATCTGATTTAGATGATTCTTCTTGTGGTGAGGACTGGACTAACTCGTGCGAAGCACTCGTTGGGCCAGATAGGGATAACAGCCCAAAGAAAACCCAATATTGCAAAGCAATATTAATTTTTTATGGCCTTAAAAGCTAAGATGCTAGTATTGTGTAATTTTCGGACTGGATTCAATTCCTTGCAAGCAAGGAATTGGGCCTTTTGGGGTGGCTTTACAAAGAAAACCAAATGTGCTGCGCACATTTAGGTGTTTTTGTTTTGGATTGCAAGTTGGTGCGAGCACCTGCTTTTCGGACTGGATTCAATTCCTTGCAAACAAGGAATTGGGCCTTTTGGGGTGGCTTTACAAAGAAAACCAAATGTGCTGCGCACATTTAGGTGTTTTTTTTGGATTGCAAGTTGGTGCGAGCACCTGCTTTTCTGACTGGATTCAATTCCTTGCAAACAAGGAATTGGGCCTTTTGGGGTGGCTTTACAAAGAAAACCAAATGTGCTGCGCACATTTAGGTGTTTTTTATACAAAACAACTTGAAAGCGAGCTTTCGTTGTTTTGTATAAAAAAACCTCTTGTTTCTCAAGTGGTTTTCTTTGTAGCGGGGACTGGACTCGAACCAGCGACCTTTGGGTTATGAGCCCAACGAGCTACCTACTGCTCTACCCCGCGATGTATATCTTAAAAATCGATTAATATCGATATATTATTTACTTTTTAAAGAACTGATCTATATCTTTTAATATAGGAGTGCAAATATACAATGCTTTTTAGTAATTACAATAGCTATGCCAAAAAAAACTTACTGCTCAATACTATCCGCTTCAAAATCAATTAATTCCTTATTCTGGAACACAAGCCTTAGCTGTATTGGGTTACAACAGACCTCGCAATCTTCAATATAGCTTTGGTTCCCAATAGAAGGATCTAATAACATGGATATATCCTGCCAGCAATACGGACATTGAAAATGATGCTCTATCATTGGTTAAGAAAGTTTATCCAGATCTTCATGAATGGTCTCCCAGTCAACCATTAACTGGCTAAGTGTATCCTTTTTTGCCTGATAGTCCTCATAAAAATTAGGATTCGCAATAACCTCAGTGTAATTTACAGCCAGTTCCACATCAATGTCTTTAATCTCCTTTTCCAACTGGTTGATCTTAGACTCTACCTTGCTTAACTTATTATTCAAGATTTTAGTCGTTTCTGGTCGTCATAGGACTGTTTGTTGCTCTTTTTGGGCTCCTCCTTAATAACGGTTCGTTTTTCAACTTCACGTAAGCTATCTACATTTCGTTGTTCTAAGTAATAATCGATATCTCCCAAATACTCCTTGATCTTATGATCCTTGAACTCATAGACCTTATTGGTGAGTCCCTGCAGAAAATCTCTATCGTGAGAGACCAGTATCAAGGTACCTTCAAACTTCTTTAAAGCTTCCTTAAGTACGTTCTTAGATTTAATGTCCAGATGATTCGTAGGCTCATCCATTACCAGAACATTAAATGGCTGTAACAGTAATTTAGCTAAAGCCAGTCTGTTTCGTTCACCTCCTGATAAAACCCTCACATATTTATCCACCTCATCACCTCTAAATAAAAAGGAACCTAAAATATCTCGTACCTTACTTCTGTTGCTTTTGTTGGCAGCATCTATCATGGTATCCAGAACGGTTTTGCTGCCATCCAGATAATCTACCTGATTTTGGGCAAAATACCCGATCTGCACGTTATGACCTAATTTTAAGTGACCGTCAAAATCTACATCCTTAACAATAACTTTGGCCAAAGTAGTTTTTCCCTGTCCGTTCTGCCCCACAAAAGCGGTTTTACTATCACGTTCAATTAACAGATTAATATCTTTTAAAACCAGTTTATCACCATAACTTTTACTTACATGTTCTGCTTCAACTACTACTTTTCCCGGAACGACTGAGATAGGAAATTTTAAGCTCATAACACTGCGGTCATCCTCATCTACTTCAATACGGTCTATCCGATCCAGTTTTTTTATAAGAGACTGCGCCATAGTCGCTTTAGATGCCTTGGCTCTGAACTTATCTATCAGTTTTTCGGTCTGCTCAATATGCTTCTGTTGATTCTTTTGTGCTGCCAGTTGCTGGTCCTTGATCTCCTTCCTTAACACCAAATATTGCGTATATGGTTTCGGATAATCATATATGCGTCCCAGAGAGATCTCAATGGTTCGGTTGGTAATCGTATCCAGAAACATTTTATCATGCGATACAATAACCACAGCACCAGGATAATTCTTTAAAAACCCTTCCAGCCAAATAATAGATTCTATATCCAAATGGTTGGTAGGCTCATCCAGCAAAAGGATGTCGTTGTTTTGAAGCAAGAGTTTTGCCAGTTCAATACGCATACGCCAGCCACCGGAAAAGGTATCGGTCAGGTTATCGAATTCTTTTCGTTTAAAACCTAATCCTTGTAATATCTTTTCTGTATCGCCTTTATAATTATAACCACCTAATACCTCGTACTGATGTTGCAATTCATTCAATTCTACCATCAGGTCATGGTACCCTTCACTTTCATGATCCAGTCGCTCCTGCAGCTGTAAATTTACATGGTCTATTTTAGCCTCAATAGCTTTAATTTCTGTAAAAGCCATATAAGATTCTTCAAGAATGGTCCGGCCGAATTCAAAATCTAAATCCTGTTTTAAAAACCCGATCTTTAAATTCTTTTCTGCTGCTATCTGTCCGGAATCGGCTTCCATCTCGTTGTTTAATATCCGTAACAAGGTAGATTTACCAGCTCCATTCTTCCCAATAAGTCCAATGCGATCGCCTTTACCCAATCGGAATGAAATGTCTTCAAACAGGTAATCCCCTTGAAATGCAATAGATAAATTATGGATATTAAGCATAGATTTGTATCAAATGTTACTGAATATTACACCGTAAAACTTATTTTTGTGCCTTTCAGAACGCAAAAATACACTAATTTAAATGTTTACAAAAGGATCGAAAGTTTATAGCGTACTTAAAGGAGCTTGTCCTAAATGTCATGCGGAGAGTATGTACGTGAATAAAAATCCCTACGCCTTGTCCGAAACTCTAAAAATGCACGAGCGTTGCAGCCATTGTAATACCAAATACAAAATAGAGCCTTCGTTCTTCTATGGGTCCATGTATGTGAGCTATGGCGTTGGCATTGCCTTTGCGGTGGCTGCTTTTGTAATAAGCTATATGTTTTTAGGTGCAGATAAGTTTACGTCCTTCTTGTCAATTGTCGGTACACTGGTAGTTTTCCTTCCCATCATTCTGCGATTATCCAGGAATATCTGGATCAATCTGTTCATGCATTACGATAAGACTTTAGTTAAAAAATAGGTCTGTAATTTGGGCGTTCCCTGTGCCATCGACCACACTTCGACAAGCTCAGTGTGACATAGTGGTCTTGCAATATTTTAAAAGTACTATTAATACTCTTTCACTTAATCTTAGTTCTAGTTAGGCACAGGTCGCGTCTTCGCAAGTCGCTTTAAAACATTTTGAAATAGATACTTCGACTCCGTGCCTAAGGCAGGCAGGAGCTCAGTATGACAAATCAAATTTCACAGCGAGACACTTAGACGGAGCTTGTTTTGAACAAGGACGAAAAGCTCAGTGTGACATAGAAGTACAACAAATTGTTTTAAGAGCTCCAACAAACGCCTGCAATAAGCGCAGTCGAATTGCTCAACCGCTAACGCAAAAACCGTTTTATATCAATCTCTTTTTCCAGAGGAGAATCATGTTCTATCAATTCATAGAGCTGATTGGCAATATAAGGTGCGATCATCACACCACGTGTTCCTAGACCATTTAAAATAAACAGGTTCTTATGCTCTTCATGAACACCAACTAATGGTCTTCTGTCCGAAACCGTAGGACGAATACCTGCTACCTGGTCCATCACTTCAAACTCACAGTTTAAAAAGGTTTTAAGCCTGTTTTAGGAGCTCTTTTTTAGCTTGAGGTGTACTATCATTGGTTTTATCTGTCCAGTTGTAAGTGGCGCCTACAATATACTTGTCCTCGCCAAGCGGAATTAAAAATACACTGGACTTTAATACAAAGTCGATCTTTATATCCGGAGCATGAATAATGAGCAACTCACCTTTGGTTCCGTTTAAGGGTAATTCCTTGAAAAATGGATTTTTCTTAACACCAAATCCTTCAGCAAAGACAATGTTCTTAGCAGTAATGGAATTATAATTTACAGATCCTTCCGAGTGGTTTATATTGTTATAGCTGAACGATTCTGATATCAGGAGATCTTTTTTCTTAAGATACTCGCGATAGCTTTTAACAAGCAAAGGTGTATCTATTCGTCCGGTTTCCAGAACTTCTCCAAATCCGAATTCAGAATCTATATGCGAATTGATATTCTTAATAAGATTTGTAGAAAGCCATCTGTTTAAATTTGGTTTATCGGAGGCTGTAAACCAGTTGTTCTGTTCCTCGACAGATTTAAACAACCTGTATACAGGAATTTTATGATCCAGGGTAATTCCTAACTCCGTTTCTATATCTACATACATAGGAATGGACCTGTCCATTTGAACCTCACTTTTCCAAACAGGCGTAAAGCGTTTTAATATTACCGGATTATAGAGGCCTCCGGCAACTGTAGAGGAAACTTGCGAATTATTGTCGAATACAACAAAGGTCTTATTATTCTTTTTTAACTGTTCGCAAAAAGCGATTCCTGCCAATCCGCAACCAACAATAATGTAGTCTATTTTCATAGTATTGCGAAGTTAAAGAAGAATCTGTATTTGCCACCCTATTATAATCAAAAAGAGCTCCTGAATTTCTTCATGAGCTCTTTTCTATATTAATTATGGCTAAGTGGTTAATAAGACCACATATCTTGTTCGAAGTTTCTTATTTTCTCCTTAATTCTGTCCGATTCCAGAAGCTGCATTAATGAATTTTCGCTAATGTATTCGTTAACTTGCCTGTCGCCATACACATTCTCTTCTCTGTAGATCAATCCGCTAAAGCGTCTTGAGTTCAACAAGTGATCGAAGGATGTTGGAATGGAACTGTTCTTGTTATTGAATGCCTTTGCTTCATGCAATACTTCTCTGGCATCTGGAAACCATACCCAGAATAATTCTACCGGATCCGGTTCGTCAGAATCTATAAAGTTAACATCAGGCGCTACAGGAGCAATTCCCAGTAGTCTGTACTTTAATTCTCCCTGACGTTTGTCAAAATACCAAAGACCTTTAACATGATATTCCATAATATCGGCTGCTGTAATATCTCTCCTTCTGATATATTGAGGATCTACAATACCTTCGGCATTGAATTGCTCATAACCAAGATCGGTTGTATCGATCATTCTTAAAGCATCCTGAATATCCATTAAAGTCCTTTTAGTTGTAAAATAAGAATCGTCGTAGATGTTTTCTATTTCACCTTGTTGGACTTGCGTCATTAACACGTCGTATAAGGACCGTCTGTTATTTCCAATATTATTTGTATCTATTGGATAATACAATGGAAAATTAGCTCTTTCGTCAAGGTCTACGACTTCCCATACCATTTTAGACCACATGATGTCTCTGTCATCAACATAGCCATATTCCAATGGTTTGTCGTTGTCAATTTTCTTCTGTTCCTCGGTTCTAACTCCAATCTGATCGGGGCTTTTTGCGTTCAGGATATTTGCCTGAGCAAAACTCCCTGATGCAACTAAAACACATAAAACGGTTAATAAAAAACTTCTAAATTTCATTTGTTATTCTTTTTATTTCGGCCTGTACTAAAACTTAGTTAGTAAGTTCTATAATTACAGGTGATACTTTTTTAAGTTTATAAGAGCTATTTCCTTTAATTTTTGCTTGAATATCAAAAATTTGCACAGTTTCACCTCTTTTAGCTTTTCTAAGAGCAGCTTTTGCTCTGGTGTTCAATTTGCTGCCACCAACTGTCATTGTTGGTTGTCCAGGAACTTTAAATTTAAATCCTGAAACAGTTAATGGTAGATCAAAATCGAAATCATCCAGTTTTGCTCCAACAGTAGATATCTGCTAAACTATTACGTTGCATAGATACACTTCCGTCTTCACCTCTAATAGTTCCTGTTGGTTTAGGTATATCCTTAATTCTGAATGTAGCTTTATCGCTCACTCTTTGTCCATCTGGTAAAGTACCAGTTACATTAATAGTAACTTCTCTACCCGAACCAGGATTCATGTTGTATTTTCCAACTCCTGTTCCTCTGCTTAAACCAGTACCTGTAGCAACCACTTTATTATCTGAAACGCCAGCAAATGATATGGTCATTGGGTTTGTTACACCACGATATACCACATTCATTTTATCTGCAGAAATAGTTGCAGAATTTGGTTTAGGTACTGTTGCAAAAGATTGCTTTACCGGGACTTCAAGATCTTGACCATCTTCAGCGAATATCAATTGACCTTCTATGGTATGCTCTCCTGCTCTACCAGCATTAAAGTTTAATTTTACTTTACCATCTTCAATAGTATACTGAGATTCTGTAAGCGGTCTTCCATCAAGAGTTAATTCTACTCGTGTTGGTTTTGTAGAAGAATCTTTACGCCCAAGAACGATCTCTCCATCAAACTTTTCTCCATTAAAATAAGCCGATTTAGAAGTCTCCATTAAAGTGGTATAGTTGGTCATGGAGATCTCCTTAGAAAGGGCTCCAGCTAACATAGCACTTAATGATTCAGATTCAGTTGTTTTAATATCAGCTTGTAATTGCGTCATTTTTGTTAATGATGCTACCAATGGGAACCTTTTAAAGTTAGATTCTAACCAAGGTATTTTTTTACCGTCGGTATTAGGAATGGGATCCGTTGCGAATTTAGATTTCACATCATTTGCAATCTCAGGAAATTCATCCTTTAATACTTCATTAACTCCATTTCTGAATTTTTCCATTTCATCTAAAAACTCCTGACCTTTTTTGGTCGCTTTGTCTCCAACAAAAAAGTATTCATCCAGAAAAGTTGAATTATCCATAGCTTCATAGTCCTTAGTATCATCGACTTTTGCAGTCATTTGAGTCTTCAAACTGCCTAAATAGGTATTAAAATTTGCGGCTAATGTTTTTATTTGATCTGCTTTAGATTTTAATGGTTTGAATTTTTCAGGCTTATCAACAGCTTTTTCTGCCAAACCTGCCATAAAATCAGCATTTCGTTTCGTTGCGGCTTCGTTAGATTCGGTTAATCTTTCGTTCATTAATCCGAATGCTGAGAGCACTTCCTTAGACATGTTCATTGCCATCATAGCAATAAAGACTAAGTACATTAAGTTAATCATTTTCTGCCTTGCAGATAATTTTCCTCCTGCCATTTGCTTAGGTTTTTGGGTTAATTATTAATTATCTAATAAAAACTAAAATTAGTTTTTATTCATTGCAGATAGCATTCCACCATATACACCATTTAATGATGATAGTTTAGATGCTAATGATTGCATTTGCTCTTTAAGTTGAGCAGCATTTTCTATCAGATTCTTCGTTAACCGTAGCTTGACGATTTACGCTTTCTAATTGTACTTTGTAAAGGCTGTTTAAAGATTCCATTTGTGCAGCTGCAAGAGATAATTCTTCTCCATATTTTTTAGTTGCATTTATAGAATCAAGTGTTGGGCTCATATTTTTAGCAGTTTCTTCAAAACTCTTAATGCTTTGTCCAAGACTTGACATTAATTCACCATCTATTTGAGCATCCTTTAATAATTCATCTAATTTTTTAGATAAGATACTTTCAGCATCTTTAGGATCTTCTTTTTTACCTCTTTTACCTACCTTGTCCTCCTGCTAATTCAGGATATACAAGTGACCAATCCAGATCTCCAGCTTGTCTTTCGAATGCTGAATAGGTAAATACCAATGCTTCTACAATCATACCGATTGTTAAGATCAATGATCCGTAAGGCCAGTGTTGAATTTTAAATAAAGCTCCAATAATAACAATTGCTGCTCCTAATCCGTAGATCATGTTAGTGAGAGTCATACTTCCTTTTTGTGCCATAATTTCTGTTGTTTTAGTTTAGTGTATTAATTACTAAGTAGGTTAATATTAAATTTAATTCGTTGATGCGTTTTTGGTTACATCTGTTCCCATATAATCTTGAACCGTTCTGAAGCCTATATAGCTTCTTGCGGAATCCTGCATATTCGTAATCTCGTGAACTTACTTGTAAGAAGTAAGCAACATCTTTCCAAGATCCTCCTCTTACAACTTTACGTGTATTGTTCTTATCGTTCACACTTGGATTTATTGTTGATGAATACTCATAAGAACCTGGATCGTAAGAAGAATATACCCATTCTGATACGTTACCTGCCATATTGTATAAATTATAATCATTTGGCTCAAACGATTCGGCTTCTACTGTATATAAGGCCTGATCTGCTGCATAATCACCTCTAAGAGGTTTAAAGTTAGCCAAGAAACAACCTCTGTCATTTTTAGCATATGGTCCACCCCAAGGGAAATGTCGCTCCTTGTAAGCCACCACGTGCTGCGTATTCCCATTCTGCTTCAGATGGTAATCTGAATGAATTTACAAACGCTTTTTTTCTTTCTTTTTGTGATCCGTTTTTATTCAAAGTACGCCATTGGCAGAACGCGTTCGCTTGCTTCCATGACACTCCAACAACCGGATATTCTCCATAAGCATCATGCCAGAAATAATCGTTATGCATAGGTTCGTTATAAGAATATGCAAAATCTCTGATCCATGTAGTGGTATCTGGATATACTTCAACTTCTTCTTTCACCAAAACATCTTTGCGACTAAGGTTCCTGTTCTTGGCCGCTTTTTGAACATCCATATATGTATACTGGAATTTGAATTTTTTCACATCCCATGTACGTTGTCCGTTATACGCTTCTTCTATTGGCAGGTACATAGTATCCATAACCTCTGCATAATATTCGTCCGGATAATCTTCTGTATCAAAAATAAGATCGATGTCCTTATTTAATTTTCTGCCTTCATATCCTGTTTCTCCAAGACCACTGTAATTGTCCAGCATATATTTTTCATATACGCTCATACTGGCTGTATCTGCATCTTTAAATGCAAATTCACCTATACCACCATTTCCTGGAACTTCGCCAACTTCATCTGCAAGAATAGCCAATTTAGTCCTTAGGATAGAATCTCTAACCCAATAAACGAATTGTCTATACTCACTATTGGTGATCTCGGTTTCGTCCATATAGAAGGAACGAACAGTCACTGTTTTTGTAGGAGCATCCTGAATGGCTGCCAAGTCATCATCTGACTTACCCATAATAAATGCACCACCAGGAATTAGACTCATTCCATATGGTTTTTCGGGATGCCATTTATTGCCTTTGACACCAACCAATTCGCCTCTATCTTTAGAGCCACAACTGGCCAGTAATGCTACTACTGCGGTTATTAAAATAAACTTTTTCATATTCATGATAAACTCGAGGTTAAATGTGTACTAAAAATCATTAAGAGATCAAACATATCTATATATTTTCAAAAAAACAACTTTTTACTTAAAAAATTCGCACTTAATCTAAAAAAGGTGCATTTCGTCGATGTTTTTAATGTCAATTATTCACTTTATCGATAAAATGCTACCTAAAAACTGTTTTTTCTATTTGCTTTATACCACCTTTCAGGTATCTTGTTATCACAAGCATCTTTGTAATCCTGATGCATGCATGGTAATAACGTATGCTTTTTTAATTTATTATCGACATTTAGTAAAAAAGGTATTTCGATCCACCACCTTCCGGTCTTCGAGCTTTTAAAGAAGATTAGCTCCTGTTCCTCTACTAAAACTGTGAATTTTTGATAGTCATGTTCTTGTGTAAAATCTTCATCTTCGATCCTGCAAGTAAAGCCTTCTATAAAATACCAGATTATCTGTGCTATTAACATAGAGGTGGCATCATCGTCTTGAGATGATTTGTATTCATAAATACCGAATGAAGATACCTTATTACTTATACCTGCATATCTGGCAATAGCACATATTTCTTTCCCATCAAATCCATTTGGAGAAAATTGCTGTTTTGTACTGACTTCTGATGATTTAATACATGACAGATCCAGAGTAACAATATTGGCATCTCGCATCACAGGCTCTACAAGACTAATATTTTTGGTAACATTACCCAATCTGTAAGCTTCAAAGAATAATTTATCCATCAGATCTATTTCTTCCTGAGAGTTGAAATAGGTTTGATATCCTATAGTTGAATAGTTGAATAAATTATAAGGTTTATCTATAATGATCTTGCCCACATAACTATTATTCTTTATTGGTTTACTGGAATCACCCAAATCGAATTTACCATCTACATTTACAATGTTCACCATAGGAGAAAATGTATCGTAAGCTCTGTAGTTAGCATAGGTCAGGTCCTGACTGCCTCCCAAAATCACAGGTATGATATTCTTTTGGATCAAGATAGATACAGCCGTTTTTACTGCAAAGTATGTGTCCTGTACAGTTTCACCTTTATTTACATCTCCAAGATCTGCTATAATCGTGTTCCAGTTTCCCGGAAACAATGAGTAGAATGATTTTCTTATTTCGTTAAGTGAGAACTCTTCACCAATATAATTGATGTCATTTCTGTTCTCTAATACTCCAATAATAGCAATTTGGACATCATCCAGATCAGGAATTCCGTTTAATTTGGAGTGTATTTTAAGTTTTTTTCCTAATGTTTGTTGAGGTAAGAGTTCATTATGTGCTAAAACTGAATCTGGAACCGGAGACAGAAAATTAAAATTCATAAATTAATTCTTTTTTGAAGCAGTCTTTCGTTTTGTGGTTTTTTTCTTGGGAGCGTTTTTTTCTAAAAGGTTTTTTACATCTTCCAATGTAAATTTAGAAACATCTACCGTCTTAGCCAACTCTATTTTAGTTTTCCCTTTAATTATATGGTGTCTTCCCCAGCGTGCTTTCTCAACTCGAATGCCTTCGTCTTCCCAATTGTGAATTACTTTATCTTTTTCTTTTTGAAGTTTATCTTCAATTAATTCTATAATGTCGTTATCTGATAAATTATCCCAATCGTATTTTCTATTTACATTAATAAACATATTGTTCCACTTAATAAATGGCCCAAAACGTCCTTTTCCCTTTTGTACAGGCAATTCTTGATATGTATAAATAGGTGCATCGGCCTCCTCCTTTTCTTTTATAAGAACAATAGCTTCATCCATCTCAATACTCATAGGATCAACTCCTTTTGGCAGAGACACGAATTTCTTCCCAAATTTCACATAAGGTCCAAATCGACCATTATTGACTTCAATAGTTTCTCCTTCATAATCTCCCAGTGTCTTTGGAAGATGGAACAGGTCCATGGCTTCTTCAAATGTAATTGAATTCAATTGCTGATCTGGAGTTAAACTGGCAAACAATGGTTTTTCTTCTTCCTCAGCAGTTCCAATTTGCACCATTGGTCCAAATTTACCCAAGCGTACGCTTACCTGTCTTCCTGTTTTTGGATCGACTCCTAAAACACGCTCTCCCGATTCTCTTTCAGCATTGTCATGAACATGCTCGACCTGTGGATGAAAGGTTTTGTAAAAATCCTTCATCATTTTGGTCCAGTTCACTTTTCCATCGGCTATATCATCAAAATCGGCTTCTACCTTAGCAGTAAAATTATAATCCAAAATAGATTCAAAATGATTTACCAGGAAATCGGTCACGATCATTCCTATATCAGTAGGTATTAATTTGCCTTTATCTGAACCAACTTTTTCAGTTAGCTGCTTATCTTTTATATCTCCTTTTGTAAGAGTGAGTTGTGTATATTTTCTCTCTGTACCATCAACGGTTCCCTTTTCTACATAATTCCTGTTTTGAATTGTTGAAATAGTTGGTGCATACGTAGATGGTCTACCTATTCCGAGTTCTTCCAATTTCTTAACCAGGGAAGCTTCTGTATATCTGTATGGTGGGCGCGTATAGCGCTCGGTTGCATTGATATAATTATTATGAAGCATTTCATTAACCTTTAAAGCCGGTAACATGCCTTCCTGTTCTGTATCTTCATCATCTGTACTTTCAAGGTATACCTTTAAAAAGCCGTCGAATTTAATTACTTCACCATTTGCTGTAAAGGTCTCATTATGAGATGGTGTATTTATTTTTACATTAGTACGTTCTAATTTTGCTTCAGCCATTTGAGATGCAATAGCACGTTTCCAGATTAATTCATATAATCTTGCCTGATCTCTATCGATATTAACAGAAGACTTTGAAAAATCTGTAGGTCGAATCGCTTCATGTGCTTCTTGTGCTCCTTTAGATTTTCCTTTAAAATTTCGAGGTTTACTATATTGATTTCCAAAGGATCTTTTTATCTCTTCTTCCGCTGCATGTCTAGCATCGTTAGATAGATTAACACTATCTGTCCTCATATAAGTGATCAATCCAGCTTCATAAAGTCGTTGCGCTATTGTCATGGTCTTACTAACCGAAAAATAAAGTTTTCTTGATGCTTCCTGCTGTAAGGTTGATGTTGTAAAGGGAGCAGCTGGTGATTTTTGAGCTGGCTTTTTTTCCAGGTCTGAAACCTTGAATGTTGCATCTACGTTTTTTTGTAAGAATTTAAAGGCCTCATCCTTAGATGAAAATGTTTTGCCAAGTTTAGCTTTAAAAGTTTCCCCGTCGTTAGTTATAAATTCTGCATCTATCCTGTACGATGCAACAGGATTAAATTCAGTTATCTCTCTTTCTCTTTCTACAATTAGGCGCACAGAAACAGATTGAACTCTTCCGGCTGATAAGCCACCTTTAACTTTTCTCCATAATACAGGAGATAGTTCATAACCTACGATCCTGTCTAAAACACGTCTTGCTTGTTGCGCATCTACCAGATCGTAATCTATACCTCTTGGATTATCAATAGCATTTGTAATGGCAGATTTTGTTATTTCATGAAAAACAATCCGTTTTGTTTTATCCTTATCAAGACCTAATGTTTCCGCTAAATGCCAGGCAATGGCTTCTCCTTCTCGATCTTCATCACTTGCTAACCAAACCATATCCGCCTTTTTAGCAAGATCTTTTAATTTTTTTACGATTGATTTTTTATCCTGGGAAACCTGATATTTAGGTTTAAAATCACCTTCAACATCTACACCTAATTCTTTAGATGGTAAATCTGCAATATGACCAAAACTGGATTCAACCTTGAAATCTTTTCCAAGGAATTTTTCGATTGTTTTTGCCTTTGCCGGTGACTCTACTATAACTAAATTCTTGGCCATTATTCAATTTTTTTAAGGCTACAAATGTATAGGAAAAAAAATATACGAACCTAATTTAAATTTGTTTATAAGAAAAATGTCGTTAGATCAAGACATAAAAAAGTCCTATAAATTTATAGGACTTTTAACTTTTATATAAAAGAAAATTATAATTGTAATGTGCTTATGTGATTAATTCCGTTTTCGGTGTATTCATACTGATATAGAACCTCATCGCCGATCATTAATAAGACTTCTTCCAATGGTATAACATCTTTAGCATGTATATCCTCGAACGAGGAAAGAATTGTCAATTCAACAGGATCGGATCTGTCAAATACCTTAAGCCCGGCGGTGCCATCACAAACAAAAAGCAGATCATCTTTAATTCCTAAACCGTATGGATTTTCAAGAGTGTATGTAGCGACTAATTCGGGATAAGATTTATTACTTATATCTATAACTTCTAAAACGCTTTCCAGCTGTCCGCATAAATTTCCACCACGTAAGGTCAGGTATGCATAATCCCCCTTTACAACAACAGGATCACAACCTTCCCAATGTGCGAATTCAGAAATAAATTCCGGACTTGAAGGATTGTCTAAACTGTAGATGTACATGCCATTTGTGCTCCCCAGATACAAATAGCCTTCTGAATGGAACATGGTTTCTATATTCCATCCGGAATATTGTGTGTTGGCCAATGCCGGTTGTTCTAAATTAGAAATATCAAAAATAGCCATCTCAAAACTTCCAACTGTATACAAATAATTATTTACAATTTGGAATCTGGCCAGGGAACCACCAACTCCAACATCGTTGGATGCCAAATCGCCGCCTCCTTCAAATAATATATCAACATCATTTTCAACAATCTCACGCCGTTCATGTGTTATTGTCCAACCCACAATTACCTGATCATCAAAATTAAAATTACCCCAATTGACCTCCTGAATATCTATTGGGATCTGATAATCATAAACGGTAAAAACATCTTCCAAACGTGCGACTTGTTCGATTCCGTTAATATTAGAAATATCAAAAACTACAAGATCCACTGAGCTGTCTGCGTACAAATAGTTATTCTTTATAGAAATATCCACATTACCAGGAACTTTAATATAAGCTATGGCCTGAGGAAATTCAGGATTGGTATTATCTATAACATGTATGCCTCGAAATTCGTCATTTACAAAAATGTAATTGTTATAAGCGTAGATCTTTCCAGCCTCTTCTATATTTTGAGGACCAAGAACTTCGACCGAGGTTCTAAACTCAGCTTTACTCATGACATCAGGAGTTGCCACAGTAATTATTTCATATTCTACTTTGTCGTTATTACATGAAAGTAATGCGACACTTAATAAGGTAAAAATTAGACCCTTTAATTTCATTAGATTAGTTTTTATATTAGATACAAAACCTATCAAAAGGTTGCTTATAAATTTTCAATTATTTGAATATCACCTTCATCATTGCTCTCATCAAAACCAACAACATGCTTATAAATTAGATAAGTTGGGTGATAAATAAAGGCTGCTGTAAACAACACTCCAATAACACATAGCAACAATCCTACTATTTGCGAGAGAATAGATGTAACAATTAATAACCCAAAAGATAATAGCCATTTTTTGTTCCCCAATCCAAAACTGGCTTTAACAATATCTCCTACACTCAGTTCAGGGTTAAATGCAAAGAAAAAGGCAAAATATGACATTGGAACGATCACATATATAAAAGGAATATAACATAAAATTATGGCAGGAATGGATATTAAAATTGAAACAATCATCAACATGAATGCTTTACTTAAGTAATTACTTTTTAAGAAATAAAAGAAATCATTAGTGGTTGTGGTTTCATTATGATCCAGCTTCTTCATGATCCTGAAAAAAGCTGCATTTAACGCTACCTGAACAGCTCCTAATACAAAAATTCCCGCTATCAGGAATAAAATATAAAACACAGACATACCCGCAAAAAAACCACTCCAGGTATCTGAACCATTGTATCCATTTTCGGCATTAGCCACCATAAACCCTATTAAAGGAATGTATAAAATAATTATAAATGGTAAGGCGATGACAAAATTGAAAAGCTGCAACAGGAATCCCTGAAGCCAGGTTTTTTTAAATAGTTCTATGGATTCACTTAGAATAGTTCCAAAATCCAGTGCTTTTGCGTTACTTATTTTTTCTTGTAATTCTGAAATAGACATATTACTTTTTTTTGAGTTGTTTAGTGATTCAAATTTAACCAATTATACAAGACAATTCATAAAAAATTTGACTCTGTCATTTTGTCACATAATTTAAAATAATCGTATCTTTGCACACTTATTGACTCAAAGTAGTTTCAGAATTGAAAATGGAAAAGATCATAGACGAAAAAAAACAAGGACAGTCTCTTCAATACCGCTCAAAAGAAGAGAATAGCCGTAAACTTTTTATTGAGAGTTATGGTTGTGCTATGAATTTTAGTGATAGTGAAATAGTGGCATCCATCCTATCTAATGAAGGATATAATACTACCCAAATTTTAGAAGAAGCAGACCTGGTTTTGGTAAATACCTGTTCTATTAGAGATAAAGCTGAACAAACGGTTAGAAAGCGTTTAGAGAAATACAATGCTGTAAAACGAATTAACCCCAAAATGAAGGTTGGTGTTTTAGGTTGTATGGCAGAACGATTGAAAAGCAAATTTCTTGAGGAAGAAAAAATAGTAGATCTGGTTGTTGGTCCAGATGCCTATAAAGATCTTCCAAATTTACTGGCGGAAGTTGAAGATGGCAGAAATGCTGTTAATGTGATACTTTCTAAAGATGAAACCTATGGTGATATTTCTCCTGTTAGACTAAACAGCAATGGTGTGACTGCTTTTGTTTCAATAACAAGAGGTTGCGACAATATGTGCACGTTTTGTGTAGTACCTTTTACCAGGGGAAGAGAACGAAGTCGAGATCCTCAAAGTATAATTGACAGAAGTGAATGATCTCTGGAATAAAGGATATAAAGAAATAACCTTGTTAGGTCAAAATGTAGATAGTTATCTATGGTATGGAGGTGGCCTGAAAAAAGATTTTGATAAGGCCAGCGAAATACAAAAAGCCACTGCGGTTGACTTTGCTCAACTTTTAGAATTGTGTGCCAAAGCACAACCAAAAATGCGTATTCGATTTTCAACATCCAACCCGCAGGATATGTCACTGGATGTGATAAGAACAATGGCTAAATACAATAATATTTGTAACTATATTCATTTGCCTGTGCAAAGTGGAAGTAATCGAATTTTAAAAGCTATGAATCGTCAGCATACTCGCGAAGAATATTTTGAGCTTGATAGATAATATTAAACAGATCCTTCCCGATTGTACTATCTCTCATGATCTAATTACTGGATTCCCAACTGAAACCGAAGAAGATCATCAAGATACGTTGAGTTTAATGAACTATGTTAAGTATGCATTTGGATACATGTTTGCATATTCTGAAAGACCAGGAACCATGGCAGAACGTAAAATGGAAGATGACGTTCCATTGGTTGTAAAAAAACGAAGACTGCAGGAGATTGTAGATCTTCAACAAGAACACAGTATGTTCCGAACTAAGGAATATGTAGGAAAGACAGTAGAGGTCCTGATCGAAAAGGAATCTAAAAAATCGACTGAACACTGGTCTGGACGAAATGAACAAAACACAACAGTTGTCTTTCCAAAAGAACATTATAAGATTGGAGATTTTGTAAATGTAAAAATCATCGAATGCACCAGTGCAACGCTAATTGGAAAAGCAATTGGATATTCAGAAAATAATTAAATAAATGGAATCAGTTCAAGCAATAAAACAACGATTTGGAATTATAGGTAATGATACTACTTTAAATCGCGCCATAGAAAAAGCTATTCAGGTAGCACCAACCGATATTTCCGTATTGGTTACCGGAGAAAGTGGTGTTGGTAAGGAATGTATTCCAAAAATAATTCACTCACTTTCACATCGAAAACACGGTAAATATATAGCTGTAAACTGTGGAGCGATACCAGAAGGAACCATAGACAGTGAATTATTTGGTCACGAAAAAGGAGCCTTTACAGGTGCGACACAAACACGTTCAGGTTATTTTGAAGTTGCAGATGGAGGAACCATTTTTCTTGATGAAGTTGGTGAATTACCTTTAACTACCCAGGTACGTTTACTACGTGTTTTAGAAAATGGTGAATTTATTAAAGTAGGATCCAGTAAGGTTCAAAAAACGAATGTTCGAATTGTGGCAGCTACAAATATTAATATGTTTGATGCCATTCAAAAAGAAAAATTCAGAGAAGATCTTTATTACAGATTAAGTACCGTAGATATTCACTTACCGCCCCTACGAGACAGAAAAGAAGATATTCATTTATTATTTAGGAAATTCGCAAGTGACTTTGCCCTGAAATATAAAATGCCAACAGTTAAATTATCTGATGATGCCGTTAACCTAATTTTGAATTATAGATGGAGCGGTAACATTCGTCAGCTTCGTAATGTAGCTGAACAAGTTTCTGTTTTAGAGCAAATAAGAACTATCAATGCCAATACTTTAAAACATTATTTACCGAATTCAGACCATAATTTACCTGCAGTGGTTAATCACACGAAATCCGATTCAGATTTTAGTAGTGAAAGGGAAATACTGTATAAAGTCCTGTTTGATATGAAAGGAGATCTCAATGATCTTAAAAAACTGACCATGGAACTTATGAAAAGTGGAAATGCTAAAGATGTTCAAAAAGATAATGAAGGTTTGATCCAGAAGATATATGGTGAGAATGGTTCTGATAAACCATCCGAATCTGATGATATTAAAGTACTCTCTATTCCAGAAGATACAGAAACTTCTGAATCAAGGGTGGTCGTTCAGCCAAACCAGGACAAATATCATTTTGCAGAAGAAGTTGAAGAAGAAGAAACCTTATCCTTACATGACAAGGAGTTGGAATTGATCAAAAAATCACTTGAGCGTCACAAAGGTAAGCGTAAATTGGCTGCAGCAGAACTGGGAATTAGTGAGCGTACACTTTATCGAAAAATAAAACAATACGATCTATAATTATGAAACTTCCATAATAAATAGTCTAAAACTTTTGAGGACAACTTTATGGAAGCTACATGTGACCAATAAAAAATAAATAATATAACCACATGAAAGCAGTTGAAATATTTATGATTCGTAAGTCCTTTTCCAGGAATAGCTCTGAAGCGATTCGCAAAGAAGCAGAAGATCTCGTAAACGAAAAACATTACCAAGGGTATCGCGTTATTAATGTAGATTTTGATGTTGCAGATAATGCTGGTTATATTTATGCGTTTATAACAATGAAACGTCCTAATACTTATTAAATTTGTCATTCCTGCATAGGCAGGAGTATATTAAACATGAAGTACATAAAATATATATTCTCTATAGCAACGATTTTAACTTTAATAGGCTGCGGTGCTTATTCCTTTACCGGAATCTCTCTGCCTCCTGAAACCAAAACCTTTCAAGTCAATTATTTTGAAAATTATGCAGGGAGTAATCCAGGATCAACAGTTGAACCAGGTTTTGAAAGGGATTTTAAAATAGTATTAGAAGAACTCATACTAAATCAAACCAATTTAGATCTTGTTAAGTCTAATGGCGATTTGGTTTATGAAGGAGAAATAACAGAATTCAGAATTTCTCCAATGACATCAACTGCCAATAATACTGCTGCACAAAACCGTTTAACCATTGGTGTTATGGTAAGGTACTTTAACAGATAAGATGAAGAATCCGATTTTGAACAACGATTTTCATTCTATTATGATTATCCGGGAAGTGCACAATTGGTAGGAAGTCAGAAAGACACAGCTATAGCAGAAATATTTGAACGCATCACTCAAGATATAGTCAATAAATCATTAGCAAACTGGTAAATTGAATACAACAGATTTTACATACATATTACAAAATCCTCAAACGTTGACAGACGATCAAACACAATGAGATAAGATCTGTTATTGATGAATTTCCATACTTTCAATCGGCAAGAGCTATTTATTTAAAAGGACTTAAAAAATAACAACAGTTTTAAATACAATCAAGAATTAAAAACCACAGCCGCTTATACAACAGACCGAAGTATTTTATTCGATTATATTACATCTGATGAATTTTTTCAAAACGAAATTTCTGAACAGATCAAACAAAATCTTGAACATTTAAAAGATATTGTGGTCAATGATATTGAAGATATTTCTGTAAATAAAAGTGTTACTATTGATGATGCCTTAAGACAACAAATTCAGGAAACGAAAGATGTGTTGGATCCTGCTTTATTTCAACCTATAGTTGAAGTTTCCAAAGTTGCAGGATTTATTGATGGCAATAATAAAAACTCAGAGATAATTGAAGTTGATACTGATAATATTGAAGCACTCCCAGAAGAAAAATTAGAGTTAGGTAAACCATTAAAGTTTGATAAAAATGAAACACATTCCTTTAACGAATGGTTAAAAATAACATCATTCAAACCTATTGTTAGAGAAGAATCTGAAAATGAGAAAGAAGAAATTCCATTTGAAGTCGGTAAATCGAAAGAGTCTGTCAAAATCAAAAAAATTCCAGTTAATTGATAAATTCATCAGTAAAAAACCAAAAATTGTACCATCTGATGATCTAAGACCCAAATACTGATTTTGCAAAAGGTAGAATGATTCAGCCAGAGTCATTAATGACAGAGACCTTGGCACGAATTTATGTGGAGCAAAAAAACTATAAAAAAGCAATTCAATCTTATAAGATTTTAAGTTTGAAATATCCAGAAAAAAGTGGTTTCTTTGCAGACCAAATTAAAGCAGTAAAACAATTACAAGAAAAAAATAATATAGAGTAATGAGTACGTTTACAATATTTTTAATCCTTATAGTTATTGTAGCATTTTTATTAGTTGTAGTAATTATGGTACAAAACCCTAAAGGAGGCGGATTATCATCTTCATTTGGTGGTGGTGGCACACAACAATTAGGTGGTGTAAAAAAAACAACTGACTTTTTAGATAAAAGTACCTGGACATTAGCAACCATTTTATTAGCATTAATACTTATTATCTAATGTAGCTATCAATAGTGGATCAGGAGATCAGGAATCTAAAGCTTTAGATCAGGATGCTGACAATTCCAGTGTTACAAGATACGCCTATTAGATACTCAGGAAACAACAACTACAGTTCAAGATTCATGCACAATAATCGATATATGTAGAATAAATAATAAAAATGCCAACTATAATCAGTTGGCATTTTTAATTTACTGAAAGTTTGTCAGTACTTTTTAGTTGGCACAATTTTTGAATAACGCTAAAGCGTTAAACAAAATTTTAATTAATCAAAAACATAGAAAATGGGTAAAGTAAACATCAAACCATTAGCAGATAGAGTTCTTATTGAACCACTTCCAGCAGAAACCAAAACAGCATCTGGATTATTCATTCCAGATTCAGCTAAAGAAAAACCACAAAAAGGAAAAGTAATTGCTGTTGGAAAAGGAAAAAAAGATGAGCCAATGACAGTAAAAGTTGGCGATCACTGTTCTTTACGGAAAATATTCAGGTACAGAATTAAAATTTGATGGGAAAGACTATCTAATGATGCGAGAAGAAGATATTTTAGCAATTATTTAATCAAATAAACTAAAACTAATATATAAAATGGCAAAAGATATAAAATTTGATATTGAAGCACGTGACGGATTAAAACGTGGTGTTGATGCATTAGCAAATGCAGTAAAAGTAACATTAGGTCCAAAAGGTACGAAATGTAATTATTAGTAAATCATTTGGAGCACCACAAGTTACTAAAGATGGTGTTACAGTTGCTAAAGAAATAGAATTGGAAGATGCTCTTGAAAATATGGGAGCTCAAATGGTAAAAGAAGTTGCTTCAAAAACTAATGATCTTGCTGGTGATGGAACAACAACTGCAACTGTTCTTGGCACAAGCAATTGTTAAAGAAGGATTAAAAAATGTTGCTGCAGGTGCAAATCCAATGGATTTAAAAAGAGGAATTGATAAAGCTGTTGCTGCTATTGTAAAAGACTTGGAAAGACAAGCTAAGAAAGTTGGGAACTCATCAGAAAAAATAAAACAAGTTGCAGCTATTTCTTCAAATAATGATGAAGAAATTGGTGATTTAATTGCAGAAGCATTTGGAAAAGTTGGTAAAGAAGGTGTTATTACTGTTGAAGAAGCAAAAGGAACAGATACTTATGTAGATGTTGTTGAAGGAATGCAGTTTGACAGAGGATATTTATCTCCATATTTTGTTACAGATAGCGAAAAAATGATTACTGATCTAGAAAATCCTTATATCTTATTATACGATAAGAAGATTTCTACAATGAAAGATTTTCTTCCAGTTTTAGAACCAGTTGCACAATCAGGAAAACCATTATTAATCATTGCTGAAGATGTTGATGGTGAAGCATTAGCTACTTTAGTAGTAAATAAATTACGTGGTGCTCTTAAAAATTGCTGCTGTAAAAGCTCCTGGATTTGGTGACAGAAGAAAAGCAATGCTTGAAGATATTGCTATTTTGACTGGTGGAACTGTTATTTCTGAAGAAAGAGGATTTACTTTAGAAAATACTACAATTGAGCATGTTTGGTACTGCAGAAAGCATAACTATTGATAAAGACAATACAACTATTGTAAATGGTGCTGGAGACAAAGACTTGATCAAGAATCGTGTTAATCAAATTAAAGCTCAAATTGAAACTACTACAAGCGATTACGACAAAGAAAAATTACAAGAACGTTTAGCTAAATTAGCTGGTGGTGTTGCTGTTTTTTATGTTGGTGCTGCTACTGAAGTTGAAATGAAAGAAAAGAAAGATCGTGTTGATGATGCATTACATGCAACACGTGCTGCTGTAGAAGAAGGTATTGTTGCTGGTGGTGGTGTTGCTTTTGTTAGAGCTAAATCTGTTATTGGAAAAGATAACAACAGAAAATTTAGATGAAGCTACAGGAATTCAAATTGTAGCTAGTGCTATTGAATCACCTTTACGTACTATTGTTGAAAATGCTGGTGGTGAAGGAAGTGTTGTTGTAGCTAAAGTTATGGAAGGTAAAAAAGACTTTGGTTACGATGCAAAAACAGAAACTTATGTAGATATGCTATAAAGCAGGTATTATCGATCCTAAGAAAGTAACACGTATTGCATTAGAAAATGCAGCATCTGTTGCAGGAATGATCCTAACTACAGAATGTGCTTTGGTTGATATTAAAGAAGATGCTCCTGCAATGCCACCAATGGGTGGAGGCGGAATGCCCGGAATGATGTAGCAGCGAGTCGCTGCAGACAGGTTACTCACTCATGTGTAAAATGGCATATTGATTAAGTAAAATGACAAGCAAATTATAAAAAAGCCTCAACAAATGTTGAGGCTTTTTATTTTATTGAAGTTTTGTTTTACAGTAATGTATGAGCCATTTTTAACTCTAATATACGTTATTAGCCTTCTGTTATTATAAGATATTCCTGCTAATTAATTTCACGATTAATAAGTTGGAGAATTTCTTTTTGCATTTCAGAAATACCATTTAACTCATTTATAATCATTTTGTTGTAATAAAATCGTTGAGCTATTAACGAGCCTAATAAATTGGAATTTAATATCATTGAAGATGAACTCAATTTAATCTTATTAAACCTATCAACTGTGTAAGCATAAGTATTTTGATACACATCAATCATATCGTTGTATTGTCCTAATAAAGGACAAATTTGAATGTTAGCTAATATTCGTACATCTTTTTCATCTTCACTTAAATCAGCTACTTCTCTTTTAAATCGACTTATTAATACTTTAAGTTGTTCATTTTTTATCAAATCAATGTTTCCGGTCGATATTATTACATCAATTGTTGATGTTGTAGGTATATAAGTTGGTGCTGCAATTGCGACAATTGACAAAGTATCATCAATTTTGACCTTTATATCTTTAGGATTTGTCTTAAGAATTTCAATAAACCTATTTAAATTGCGATGATATTTAGCGTTGGCAAATATTAACACCTCAATTTCCTGTTGATTTTTATTGAAATCTTCTTTTAAATTATTCAGAATTGACTGCTCAACTTTTCTATTTTTTATTTCTTCTTTTTTACTATTAATTTGGAGAGCTATCAAAATTCCAATAACAACAAGTACAATTTCTCCCACAGCATACAGAAAATATTTGCTAACATTATTTTCCTTTATCATTGTATGCCTGATTTTTCTAAAGAATTTTATCATTGGTTTGTTAGTTGGTTATAATGAAGTCTAATGCTTTTATGTGAACTTTTTAATTTTCCATATCAGTAATTAAACGAAGTTAGCGGTTTTTTCTTAAAGTCATGAATGTTCAATTAAACCATACAGCATATCGTTTTCTTCGTAATTCCAAAGCCAAAGTTTCTTCCATTTTAAGAGCTTCCTTTCTTGTTTCAATAGGATCTATGTGATTATAAAGACTTGGACGAAGATAGAGGCCATATTTTTCAACAATATTAGATGAAAGTTTATAACCTTTCTTGTTTCTGAAACCTGTTTTATGCTGTAAAAATCGTTCTTTTGGGGTTTTACTTGTCATACCTACATACAAACATTGCAAGACACCATTAAATTGTGGATTGGCAGCTCGAAATTTTGTGTTTTCAGTAAATACCCTTTTAGATAATTCTATGACGTAAATTCTGTATTGAACCTTTGGCATAAATTACTCTCTTATTAAGCTTGGTTTATACACTAATTTAACTGTTAAAAAGCCTTTTTTTTGAATTAATTATCAAAATAAACTACTGGTGTTTTCCAGGTTTCTGGATCGCCTATAATTCCATAGGTATAACTGATTATTTCCATACTTTTTGGAACAACCTTAATCAAAAGATACCCTTCAGATTTGTTAGGATAGAAAGCTTCCCATTCGGTTTTCCATCTTTTCTCTTTCTCTTGTGCATCATCAATCAATTCTGCTTTTCCATGAATGACTACATATCCGGAAGCGTTTTTTTCTAAATAATACAAGGTCACATTGGGATTGTTTTCGATTTGCTTTACTTTCCTGCTTTTTGGATTAGTGCCAAACCAAACGGTAAGATCTTTTTCCGGTAAAAAAGGATCCATGACCCTGACCATAGGAAGATTGTTTTCATCTAAAGTGATCAAGGCGCAGGTTTCTGCTTCAGACATTATAGTTTGAGCAACCTTGACTAATTTGATATTTGTAGAATCTTTTTGTGCTAAATTTTGACTGAAACTGACGTTATTGAACGATAAAATAATTGCGCACAGAATAAAAACAGATTTTTTAAACTGATTCATTTTTCTAAAATTTTAATTTTTAATTCTTTACTAACTCAAGAGCAGTTTTCTACTTATGGTCTTTTACAACTTGTTCATCTCGATACTTACAACAGGGATCTACACTATTATAAGCCTCTTCCGGTGCAGCAAATTCTGGCGTATCATGTCCAACCGCTGCTATATTTTTTTGAATAGTTTCTGTGTTAGTTTTACGATCGTCAAAAATTAACTTCAATTCATGAGTATCTACATTCCAAACTGCCGATTTTACACCTTTGGTTTTAATAGCGGCTTTCTCTATGCGTTCCTTGCACATTAAACAAACGCCATCTACTTCAAAAGATGCTTTTGCATTCTTGTTTTGCGCAAAGGATGTTAATCCTATAAATAGTAAAATTATTGCTAATAGTTTTTTCATAATCATTGTTTTTTGTCAGGTCGAGTGATTCCTATTTATAGGAATCGTATCGAGACCTAATTACTTGTCGATACAATTTCAACAAGTTGAAATCACTCGAAGTGACAGTTTATTTTATTTTAAATCGTAATCCTGCGTAATACATACTTCCAAATATCGGACCGTATACAAAGGTAGTATCAAAATTCGGTCCAAATGGAGTGTCACTACTTACAATAGGATTATCCTGTTTTACATTAGTTATATTTTCTCCTCCTAAATATAATTCAAATTTATCAGAAAACACTTTTGTAACTTGCGCATTTAGTGTTCCAATTGTTGGCGAATATTCCGGTAATTGAAACTCTGTTGGACTACCCGCAGTTGATGAAAACCTTTGTTTACCTAACCAATTATAAGTTGCATCCATTTTCCATTGTGACCCATTATCCTTCACTTCTGTTTCGTAAGATGTATTGGCAAACAAACGATGCTTCGGAGTTAAAGCCTTCTCAAGTTTCCCTGAATTGTACTGGGTTTTTACATCGTAATATTTGTAAGCCATCCTCACATCAAATCCCTCAAAGGTATTATGATTGAACTCTACCTGAAAACTACTGGCATAACTGTCGCCCTTTAGATTATAGAAATTGATCTCCTGAGGATTTTCTAGATCCACCACTATTTGGTTTTCAAAATCGGTTCGGTAAAAATCAAAAGTCAGGTCTGCTTTTCTGTTAAACAGATTGAATCCTTGTAAATAGGACACACCATAATTCCATGCTATTTCCGGATCGAGTCCATAAATATTTCCATTTGTATTTAAAATATTAATGCTTCGCGATGTAGAAAACAAGTTCTGATTTTCAGCAAAAATATTAGCACTTCGTTTCCCTCTCCCTATCGAAGCTCTTAATGCTGATTTTTCCCAAGTCGTATACCTTAGATGCAATCTTGGAGTAACAAAAACTCCTAACAGGTTATGATTATCAACTCGTAAACCAGCCGTTAAGTTCAAACGCTCTAAATTATCATAGGTGTATTCAAAAAAGGCTCCAACTGAATTTTCTTTTCTTGAATAGTTTGTTGTGTTGACCAACTCTTCATAATCATCTAAAGTAAAACTCAATCCTGTTTTTACTTTGTGTCTTGAATCACTTATTATTGAATTATATATGGCATTAGCATAAACACTATTATGTTTGATCTCGTATTCATTCAATCCGTAATAAGATTCCTGATCATGATTGCTGAAAGCTACTTGGACACCCATACTCTGGTATGGAATTTCCGGATTAACATATCCCAATTTAGCTGACACATCGATACGCTTTGTATCAATTTCACTTCCCCAGGCATTAGTTGTAAACTTATCTACATCCGGATCAAAATTGATTTGTCCTGCTTGTTTAGCATCATTTAAGTACCTGAAATTTAAAAAGCTAACCAACCCTTTTTCCGGATTGGTGTATTGCCAACGATTCATAAAATTAAACTGTTTTGCCAATGGCATATCAAGAAAGGAATCATCATTTTTATCAAACTTCTTATCTCTGATATTGCCGTGTAAAAACAACCCTGTACTCCACTTGTCAGTCACATTGGTATTTACATGTGTATTCAACTCATATCGACCATTAGCAGCACCATAAACATTAACAAAGAACTTGTTATCCTTTGATGGTTTTTGCAGTTCGACATTTATTTGTCCCGAAATACTTTCAAATCCATTCACCACACTTCCTGCGCCTTTTGTTATTTGGATACTCTCTACCCAGGTTCCTGGAGTAAAACTTAAACCGTACGCTTGTGAAGCACCTCGAATGGTAGGAATGTTTTCTGTTGCTATCAAAATATATGGACTTGTTAAGCCCAACATTTTAATTTGTCGTGTTCCAGTTACAGCATCAGCAAAATTTACATCAATAGAAGGGTTTGTTTCAAAGCTTTCTGACAGGTTACAGCAGGCAGCCTTAAGCAATTCATCGCTGCTAACAATTGATATATTTTGGGCACTTAAATAGGATTTAGCAGTTGCTTTTCTTTTGCCTTTTACAGTGACTTCATCCAGACTACTTGTTGGCTGCAACCAATGATGAACCATTTTTGGTTCTTCAATAGTCAGAGTGTCTGTTTTAAAGCCGACATAACTAATAACCAATTTAGAATATGCTCTGGAATAAGAAAGGGTAAATTTTCCATCAACATCTGTAACGGTGCCTATAGTTGTATCAAGCCAGTATACATTAGCTCCTGCTAAACCGATGTGATCGTTTTTATCGTTAGCTTCCATGATCATTCCCGAAATGTTTTCCTGTGATAACAATAATGATGGAATCAGTATTAAAATATGGATTATTGTTTTCATAGTACATTCATTTTTAATAGCATTATAATTGCCATTACTATCATTACACTATTTTCTATAAATGTCGCTTTGGTCATAGGCAATTTTAATGCTGTACCCAGACAAGCGCATTGGATTGATTTTTTATTTAGAAGTGTTTTAGTTACTCCAATAGTTGTGATTCCTAAAATGATCAAGGTAACTATTAGAGCAAATGGAATTTGTGCTCGGAATAAGAATAAAAGTCCTAAACCAACTTCAATAAAAGGGTATACAAATCCATAAGCGGGAAAATTTTTTGCCAAGGGATCATACATTTTGAATGATTTTGGAAATCCTTTTAGATCCAATAGCTTAAAAAAGCTAAAAACAATGTAAAATAATCCCATAAAATCCAGCATAAAACTGCTCCAACTCCATGTTTTATAATTGAGTAATGTTGATGAAATAATAATATAACCGAAAATTAAGAACAGAGGAAATAATTGCTGTAACTCTGTTTTGTCAGAAGTAGAATCTTGTGACGATAGAAAAATATTTGCCTCTTCTTTTTCTGTAATTGTGTATTTATTAGAAATGGCTTTTTGCAAATCGTTTATAGAAATGTGTTTGGACATTTTCACAGTTGCCTCTGCTTTTTCCAGGTCGACTGTTGCCTTTTCCACATTATTAATTGAATTTAGTGCATCCTCGACAGATGTTTTGCAACCATTACAGGTCATTCCTGTAACTGAATATATATGTTTCATTGGGTTTGTATTTGAATTATTAGTAAATAGAATATGCGTCAATACTTAAAACAGATTGACATTTTACTAATAAATCAAATCAAAAAGACTTGATCCAGAACCTGTATGTCTGTTACGACAATGGGCGGAGAATAGTCTTTAAAAGGAATAATTTGCTTAGGTAAGCTTTCAAAAAGATTCGAATAAACAACTACAAATGTTGCTAAAAATACCTGATTTTCAATTTGGAGATCATCAAATACCGGAGTATTCAATTCATCTTGTCCTAGAATAACTTCTGTTTCATCTTTACAGCAAGACTTTTTTGAAGTTAGTTCCATATTTTCACCACAATTCTTTGCTTCAGTAAATATAGCTATATCAATTAATGTATCACCACAAAAGTGCTTTTCAATAGTAAATGAAGTTGTTGAAAATAGCACTAAAAATGCCAATATTAATGATAAGCCTTTATGAATGAATTGTTTAATCACGATGTAAATTTACAAAAATTACAAGAAGACCTGTGTTAATTACAAAAGGATTAACATTTATTGCTTTAGCCTGTAATAATAAAAAGCAGGTAAAAGCAACAATAATATTATAGGTTGAATTAAAAACCTTCGGATATTAAAGAACAAATAATAATCCTCTTGTTTCGGATTCAAAACGAAATAAAGAAACAAAGCAAGTAGTAATATATAAGCACCTGCATAAATTATGGCAGAGAATTTTACAATATTCTTGTCCCTGAAAAAAACATAGAGAATACTAAGGGAAATAATAGAATTTAAAACATATCGCAGAGTTGTAAATGCTGTTAGCTTAAATACTTCCCGTCTTGGATTATCTATATATAAATAGTCATTTTTAAAAAATGACAAATAAGGATCATAGAATAATTCATTTTCAAAATATCTTATCATCGCAAGTAGAGCAAATAAAATAAAGAGTACTATGAATTTGGTTGATCTAGTCATTTCTCTTATTTAAATTAGAAAACCGATTCACCCATACCATCCATAAAACGAAAACCATCCCATAAATAATTGCAGGAAAGATAACTACATGAAGTATTTCTCGTCTCCATGGATAATGAAATAACCCAACAGAGAGAATAGCTATCCTAACTAAATTAACAACATATAATAGAGTACTTCCTGCCAATAAATAGAAAAGCGTAATCTTAAATTTACCTGAAAAAGCTACTATAAATGAAATAAATAAAATGATGATGCTTACGGAGTTGCAACCTTCTACTACTCTGGCCACATATTTATCACGAATTATTATTTTCATTGTAGGCTCATCTGCATGTGGTTCAATAACCGTTTCATACCCAAAAGTATTTAAAAGGTCCTGACTTTGTTTTGCAACGGTGTGTGTTAGATAATCAGGATAGTATTTGGAACCATCTGAAAGATCTAAATAGAATTTATAGGCTATTGAAAGCACAATATAAACAGACAAGAAAGTTACTATAAACCTTATAACAGGTTTATATTTTTTAAATAATTCTAACACTAAGAAATAATTTAAATTGCAACGCAATTTATAAAAATTAGACGATACAATTTAATGTTTTTATATACATTTACGAAACTTTTCAAAAGTATGACTTTTAATCATTTAAAGCTTAAGGTTTTAGAAATAATATCCAAACATGACACTGTAAATAACAGATTATTAAATATTTGCCAGTTGTTAGAAAGTAATATAGAATATTACAACTGGGTGGGATTCTATTTTAAAAATGGCAGCAAAAACGAATTAAAATTGGGTCCATATGTTGGAGAGCCAACAGATCATACCATCATTCCATTTGGCAAGGGAATTTGTGGGCAGGTGGCATTAAGCAACAAGAATTTTATAGTTCCTGATGTATCGGCTCAAGACAATTATATTGCATGCAGCATAACAGTGAAAGCTGAAATTGTTATTCCCATTTTTGTAAAAGGTGAAAATATTGGGCAAATCGATATAGATTCAAATACACCAAATCCTTTTACAGAAAAAGACGAACGATTTTTAGAATTTGTTTGTCAGGAAATTGCTAAAATATTATAAATCTAAAATCCAGCTCTAATGGCTTCTACAGGATCTAATCTTGAAGCCGACAGAGCAGGTAAAATACCAGCAATAAGACCTATTATTGATGAAACAATGAATCCTATAAGCATATTTTTGAATGATAGGATAAATTCGAAGTCTCCAGTTATTTGAGACAACCCTATGGTTGCGATCCATACTAAAAACAGTCCCACTAAACCACCTATAACTGCCAATATAACGGCTTCAAATAAAAACTGAAATAATATAAATCTGTTCTTAGCTCCCAATGATTTTTGAATTCCTATTAAATTGGTTCGTTCCTTAACACTTACAAACATGATGTTAGCTATTCCAAATCCACCAACAAGTAAAGAAAACCCACTAATTACCCAACCAAATACATTCATTTGTCCCGTGATATTATCTATAAAATCTGTGAATCCTTGTAATTGATTGACAAAAAAATCGGTAATCTCATCCGGCTTAAGACCTCTATAAGTCCTTAGCCTTTGAGTGATCATGGCATTGAATTCTGCCAAATCGATCCCGCTCTCAGGTTTAACCATTATAGCTGGAAAGGCATACTTATTATTATCCCCATAAATTCGTCTAACAAAATTTACAGGAACAAAAACTGCCGTATCCTTTGATCCACCAAATAATCCAGAACCCTCTTTTTTCAAAACTCCTATTACATTGAATTTTCTACCATAAATTCTTACTTCTTTGCCAATTGGATTAAAAGATCCAAATAAACTATTTGCAACTTCATCGCCTAAAACAACAACAGGAACACCTGAATTAGATTCAGATTCGTTGAAGAAACGACCTTGAGCGATCTGTAGACTTTCAATTTCATAATATTCATTGGTAATGGCTGCAATTTCAACATTGGTAATGGACTTATCCTCATATTTAACTGTTTCCTCACCAACATTTAATTGAAAAGTAGCGGCTGCAACATTAGGGATCTTATTAGAAATGAATTGATATTCTTCAAAAGTTACATCTGGAAACTGCTCACGTTTCCATTGCGGAATAGAAGAAGGACCAAATGAAAAACGCATGATGTAAAGGGTGCTGTTATCCAGAGAACTAATACTACCTTTTATTTCTTCCTTCAACGAATCAACAGCTGCTAAAACTGCTATGATGGAAAAGATCCCAATAGTAACTCCAAGCAGGGACAAAAACGTTCGCAGTTTATTGCTTCGCAAAGCATTAAGCGCGAAATAAAAGCTTTCTTTAAGTAAACGGAAATAAAAAAACATATCGTTTTTTAATTTAAAAAATTACATCCCTGTTCTGATCGCTTCAACCGGATCTAACCTTGAGGCAGATATTGCAGGAATTACACCTGACAATAATCCAATTAATGTTGACAAGGAAAAACCTAAAAATATATTAAATCCCGACAGTACAAATTCAAAGTCCTCAGTTGTCTGAGACAATACTATAATAATTACCCATACCAAGAAGAGACCTACTAAACCTCCAACTATGGCCAATATAATAGCTTCAAACAAAAATTGAAATAAAATAAATCTGTTTTTTGCTCCAAGTGATTTTTGAATGCCAATTAAATTAGTGCGTTCTTTTACACTAACAAACATAATATTCGCGATACCGAACCCTCCGACTAACAACGAAAAACCACTAATTACCCAACCAATTGTATTCATAAACCCAATTATACCATCAATAAAATCGGTTAATCCGGTTAATATATTTACAAAAAAATTATCTATTGAATCTGCCTTTTTACCTCTGCGTATCCTTATTTTTTGGGTTATTTCTGATTTCAGACCGTCCATATCAACTCCCATTTTGGGCTTTACAATAATTACATGATTCATTCTTTCATCATTATCCCCAAAACGTTTCCTTAAATAATTGGCTGGAATAAATACAGAAATATCATTACTGTCACCCAAAAACCCAGAACCTTGTTTATTTACAACACCGATAACAGTAAACCTCTGACCATATAATCGCACGCGTTTACCGATAGGCTCAGAATCACCAAAAAGAGACCTTGCAATTTCATCACCTATAACCACTAAAGGAGCTCCTGAATTTGACTCTGATTCATTATAAAATCGTCCTTTAGAAAATTTCAAAACCTGAATATCTGAAAATTCATTTGAAACCGGGACAACATTAACATTAGTGACTGAATTTGATTCGTATTTAATAGTCTCGCGCATGACGAATAACTGGTATCCAACATGTTCCGCATCGGACAACGATTCTTTTAAATATTTATATTCATCATATGAAACTTCAGGAAAACTTTGCCTTTTCCATCTGGGTACTGTTGTAGGACCAAATGAAAATTTGGCTATATACATGGTATTCTTATCCAAACCACTTAATTGATCCTTAATTTGTCTATCTAGTGAATCAACCGCTGCCAAAACAGCAATTATGGAGAAAATACCAACTGTTACTCCTAACAAGGATAAAAAGGTTCTTAATTTATTATTGCGCAGGGCGTTTATCGCAAAATAAAAACTTTCTTTAATTAAACGTAAGTATAAAAACATGCCCTTTTTATTGGAATAAAGATAAGACGTTTTTTATTAACAATTGTTACAAAAAAACTATAGCAACAGAGCATTTAATCTCGATACTTTTGAGGTAAATGCGTATTTTTGGTTAAAATCCAATTTTCTATAAACCAAACCAGATATTATCAAAAATGAGTCACAATAAAAAGATAAAATCAGCATTAATTTCAGTATACAGTAAAGAAGGACTGGAGCCTATAATTCGTGAGTTAGACCGGTTAAATGTTACCATTTATTCCACAGGTGGAACGCAAAAATTCATTAATGATCTCAATGTTGAAGTAACTCCTGTTGAAGAAATTACATCGTATCCATCAATTCTTGGAGGCAGAGTTAAAACATTACATCCAAAGGTCTTTGGCGGAATATTGAACAGACAGAATAATGATAGTGATATTGCTGAGTTGGAAGAATATGAGATTCCACAAATCGATTTAGTGATCGTTGACTTATATCCCTTTGAAAAAACAGTTGCTTCCGGTGCCAATAATCAGGAAATTATAGAAAAAATAGATATCGGTGGTATTTCTTTAATTAGAGCTGCTGCCAAAAATTACAGAGATGTTGTTTGCGTTTCATCTATGGACGATTATGCAGAATTGTTAAATTTAATTATTGAAGGTGAGGGCGTCATAAGTGAAGAAGATAGAATGCAGTTCGCGGCAAAAGCTTTTAATGTTTCCTCGCATTATGATACTGCTATTTTTAATTATTTTAATAAGGACCATGAAATCGCTTCATTAAAAATAAGTGAGACCAAAGGTAAAGTTCTCAGATATGGAGAAAATCCTCATCAAAAAGGTTTCTTTTTTGGAGATTTTGATGACATGTTTACCAAATTACACGGTAAAGAATTGAGCTATAATAACTTATTGGATGTAGATGCAGCCGTTAATTTAATGAATGAATTTAAAAATGAAGGACCCACTTTCGCTATTCTAAAACATAATAATGCCTGTGGATTTTCTACCAGATCAACACTTCATCAGGCTTATATAGATGCACTTGCAGGTGATCCGATCTCTGCATTTGGTGGCATCTTAATCAGTAATAAAGAAATAGACAAAGCAACTGCTGACGAAATTCATAAATTGTTCTGTGAAGTTGTCATTGCACCTTCTTATTCAGATGAAGCACTGGAGGTATTGAAAGGTAAGAAAAACAGGATCCTGTTAATCTTGAAAGATGCTGAATTATCTGCAACTATTGTTAGGACTTGCTTAAATGGTGCATTAGTTCAGGACAGAGATTACAAAACAGATACTTTATCAGAACTAGACTATGTCACAAAATCAAAACCGACAAATACAGAATTGGAAGACCTTATCTTTGCATCAAAAATATGCAAGCATACCAAATCCAATACAATCGTTTTGGTTAAAAACAAACAATTATGTGCTAGTGGAACCGGACAGACAAGTAGAGTTGATGCCTTAAACCAATCCATACATAAAGCTCAGTCATTTAATTTCGACCTAAAAGGTGCAGTCATGGCTAGTGATGCATTCTTTCCTTTTCCGGATTGTGTAGAGATTGCCAATAAAGCTGGTATTAAAGCCGTTATACAACCTGGTGGATCTATAAAAGATCAATTAAGTATTGATTATTGTAATGAAAATGACGTAGCAATGGTATTTACAGGAACACGTCATTTTAAGCATTAATTTTATTACTTTTACCACATTAAAATTAACCTCAATAATCAGGCATAAGAAATATGGGATTTTTTGACTTCCTAACAGAAGATATCGCAATTGACCTTGGTACAGCAAATACATTAATTATTCATAATGATAAAGTTGTTGTGGATAGTCCTTCAATAGTAGCTCGAGATCGAATAACCGGAAAAATAATAGCTGTTGGTAAAGAAGCCAGCATGATGCAAGGTAAGACGCATGAAAATATTAAGACGATCAGACCATTAAAGGATGGTGTAATTGCAGATTTTGATGCTTCAGAACAAATGATAAATATGTTCATTAAGAACATTCCTGCACTAAAAAAGAAATTCTTTACTCCTGCATTACGTATGGTTATATGTATTCCTTCAGGAATTACGGAAGTGGAAATGAGAGCTGTTAGAGAAAGTGCTGAACGAGTTAATGGTAAAGAAGTTTATTTAATTCATGAACCTATGGCTGCGGCAATAGGAATTGGTGTAGATATCATGCAACCTAAGGGAAACATGATCGTAGATATAGGAGGTGGTACCACTGAAATTGCAGTAATTGCATTAGGCGGCATTGTATGTGATAAATCGGTTAAAGTAGCTGGTGATGTATTTACAAACGATATCGTTTATTATATGCGTACACAACACAACTTATATGTTGGTGAGCGAACTGCAGAGAAAATAAAAATTCAAATAGGAGCGGCAACTGAAGATCTGGAATTACCTCCAGAAGACATGAGTGTACAGGGCAGAGATTTATTGACTGGAAAACCTAAACAAGTACAAATATCATTCAGAGAGATTGCCAAAGCTCTTGATAAATCAATATTAAGAATTGAAGATGCTGTCATGGAAACCCTGTCACAAACTCCTCCGGAATTAGCAGCAGACATCTACAATACAGGCATATACTTAGCGGGTGGAGGATCTATGCTTCGTGGCCTGGATAAACGTCTTTCTCAAAAAACCGATCTTCCTGTTTATATTGCAGAAGATCCATTAAGAGCAGTTGTAAGAGGAACTGGAATTACTTTAAAAAATCTGGTTAAATTCAGGAGTGTTTTGATTAAATAGAATCTGAATAATGCAACAAATAATTAATTTTATAATTAGAAACAAAAATTTTCTTTTGTTTCTTCTGTTGTTTTTTATATCATTATTTCTGACCATACAATCTCATTCTTATCACAAAAGTAAATTCATAGGGTCGGCTAACTTTTTAAGTGGAGGTCTTTATAATTCAGTTAACAATATTTCACAATATTTTAATTTAAAGGAGAAAAATGAGATTCTTATAGAAGAAAACAACCGCTTTAGAAATATAATTTTCAATAGAAAATTACAACAATCAGATTCAGTTAAGTTAGACTCCATTTCATATTCCGAAGGATTTAGATTTATTCCCGCTTCTCTCATAAAAAATAGTTTTAGCAGTACTATTAATTCGTTGTTGATAGATAAGGGTGAAAATGATGATATTAAGGAAGATTTTGGCGTCATTACCTCAAAGGGATTAATTGGAATTATAGACAGAACTTCTAATAATTTTTCACGCGTAGTTTCAATATTAAGTACGAAAAGCAGAATTAACGCGCAGTTAAAAAAAACAGATCATTTTGGCACTTTGGAATGGGATGGCAACTCACCTGAAATTGTACAGTTAATGGACGTTCCAAAAATAGCTCCTGTTCAAATTGGAGATACCATTATGACTGGAGGCCGATCCACCATTTTCCCTAAAGGAATTCTTATAGGGACCGTAACTTCGTTTCAATTGGATATTGCAGAGGATTTTTATGAAATAAATATTAAACTTTTTAATGATATGACCAATATTGGTCATGTATATATAATTGAAAATCTTAGGATGCAAGAGATTTTAAATCTGGAAAACATTAATGAATAGTATTTTAGCAATTAATATGGCCCGATTTATTGTACTGGTCCTAGTACAAGTTTTGGTTCTCAACCATGTTAATTTTCTTGGGTATATAAACCCATATATATATATACTATTTATCATTTTATATCCAGTAAAAAACAATAGAACTTTATTTATTTTCCTGTCATTTTTATTGGGTTTGAGCGTTGATATATTTTCTGATTCCGGTGGAGTTCATGCTGCTGCCAGCGTATTTATAGCTTTTGTAAGACCTGGTTTTTTAAAGTGGGTGTTTGGAGCATTATATGAACATCAAACGATAAAATTTAGTAATATAGATCTGGCTCCTCAAGTTTCGTATATTACATTGCTAACTGTTGTTCATCATTTAATTCTCTTTTCTCTTGAAATTTTTAACTTTTCTAAAATAATTTTAATCGCTCAAAAAACGTTATTCTCAAGTATTTTTACTATTATCCTTTGTATTTTAGTATCAATAATTTTCAGTCGAAAAGGTTCATGAGACAATTTTTACTTTATTTTTCAATACTTGCAGTTGGGATTATTTTTGTACTTAGATTATTCTATCTGCAAATATATAATGCCCCAACCGAGAATTTGTTTGAAGACAACGCAATTAGGAAAGTATTTGATTACCCAAAGCGAGGGTACGTATATGATAGAAATGGAGTATTATTAGTTTCTAATCAACCATCCTACGACGTTATGGTGATTCCAAGAGAGGTTGAGCCTTTGGATACAATCGAGTTTTGTTCCTTATTAAAAATAGAAAAACAAGATTTTATCAAAATATATAATAGAGCCAAGAATTACTCACCTAGACTTCCTTCCGTATTTGTTTCACATTTGTCAAAAGAGGATTACGCATACCTTCAAGAAAAAATGAGAAAGTTTGACGGATTTTATATTCAGAAAAGGTCGCTAAGAGATTACCAAACTACGATTGGCGCGAACGTTTTAGGATATATTGCAGAAGCTAATCAAGCTGTAATAAAGAAAAATCCATACTACAAAATGGGTGATTTGATCGGGAAACAAGGAATAGAATTTTCTTATGAAGATATTTTGAGGGGCGTTAAAGGGGTTAAGTTTATTCAGAAAGACAGATTTAACAGAGATATTGGTCCATATAAAAATGGAGCGTATGATACCATACCACAGAAGGGGAAAGATATTACTACGACCATAGATGCCAAATTGCAGGAATATGGTGAAAAACTAATGATAAATAAACGAGGAGGGATAATTGCTATAGAGCCTGGCACAGGAGAAATACTGTCAATGATTACTGCACCAAATTATAATCCTAATTTATTGGTTGGTAGAGTGAGATCTAAAAATTTTACTAAATTATATAATGATACAATTAGTAAACCATTGTTTGACAGAGGGTTACAGGCAATGTATGAGCCTGGATCCCCGTTTAAAACTCTTAATGCCTTAATTGCTTTGCAAGAAAACGTCATAAGTCTTGATGAAAAAATAACCTGTTATCATGGTTATAAATATGGTGATAGATTTATGGGATGTCATTGTCGCAGAGGTACAAAAAATGCTATGATTAGAGGAATACAAGAGTCTTGTAATGCATATTTCGCCACGGTTTATAGAAGGATAATCGATAGCAAAGAGAATCCTGCGGCAGGAATGGATGCATGGAATGACCATGTTGCCAGTTTTGGTCTGGGCAATTATTTGGGATACGATCTTTCTGTTGGACAACCAGGAAAAATACCAAATTCGTCCACATATGATAGAATGTATGGTGAAAATCGCTGGTATTCCACATTTACAATTTCAAATGCTATTGGTCAAGGTGAAGTTCTGGCAACTCCTATTCAACTAGCGAACATGACTGCTGCCATAGCGAACAGAGGATATTATTATACGCCTCATATTATTAAAGATATTGAAGGACTGGAAATAGACAAAAAATACACAACACCAAAAAAAACTACTATAGATTCGAAACATTTTGAACCAATTGTAGAAGGAATGAATTTGGTTTATAAAAAGGGAACAGCAAAATATATTCAAATTCCAGGAATAGAAATATGCGGTAAGACAGGAACTGCCGAAAATTTTACAAAAATCAATGGCGAAACAAAGCAATTAACGGACCATTCGATATTTATAGCATTTGCACCTAAAGATGACCCAAAAATTGCACTTGCAGTTTATGTTGAAAATGGTTACTGGGGAAGTCGATGGGCCGGAAGGATTGCCGGTTTGATGATAGAAAAATATCTTAAAGGAAAAATTACAAGAAAAGATATGGAACGGTTCGTACTACAGGGTAGTTTAGAAGATGAATACGTAAAACCTTATTTGGGCGAATCCTTTTGGATAAATGATAAAAGTGAATTTCAAGAAATTACCATACCAAACTTAGATGAGGCAAACAGATAGGAGCTTTAAATTTGACTGGATAACAATTCTAATTTTTTTGGCACTTGTTACCTTTGGTTGGTTTAATATATTTTCTGCTTCCTCCTCTTCGGAAGTTTCAAGTTATTTTGATCTGAACCAGCCTTATGGGAAACAACTTGTATTTATAATCCTAACAGTTGTACTTATAGTGATTATTTTATCAATAGAAGCCAAGTTCTATGAACGCTTTTCAAGTGTTATTTACATCTTATCTTTAATCTCGTTATTAGGTCTCTTTATTTTTGGAAAAACAGTTTCTGGTGCAACTTCATGGTATGGTATCGGCGGAATTACTATTCAACCAAGTGAGTTTGCAAAAGCTGCTACTGCATTGGCAATTGCCAAATACATTAGTGATATGCAGACCAACATAAAGGTTTTTAATGATCAAATTAAGCTATTTATTATAATTGCTATTCCAGCGATTTTAATTCTTCTACAAAATGATACCGGTAGCACTGTTGTTTATGCATCATTTTTCTTTGTTCTATTCAGAGAAGGTTTGCCAAGGGTTTATCTTTATATAGGCACCTTATTTTTAATTTGTGCAATTTTAACTTTAAAGTTTGGTATACTCACGTCTGGTATTATATCAATACTTTTAATAAGTATCGTATACTCATATTTTATAGTTCCAAAAAAAAGAAATAAAGTTCTTCCAATAGTTGCCTTGTCTATTATAGTACTTGGATTTTCTTATGGTATAAATTATATATATCAAAATAAGTTGCCATCTCATCAAAGAGATAGAATCAGTTTGTGGTTAAGATTAGAAAAAGATCCTAGTAAGCTTGAGCGAATGAAAAAGACTTATGCCTATAATTTATTGGAGTCGGAAAAAGCCATTAGTTCGGGTGGCTTTTGGGGAAAAGGTTATATGGAAGGAACAAGAACAACAGGAAAGTTCGTGCCCGAACAACACACTGATTATATTTTTACTACTGTCGGAGAAGAATGGGGATTTATGGGTACGCTATCTGTTGTTGTTCTTTTTATTCTATTGCTATTAAGAATTGTTCATCTGGCGGAACTTCAAAAGAACCCGTTTAGCAGAGTTTATGGCTATGGAGTAGCCTCGATAATATTTATACACTTCTTTATCAATATAGGTATGGTCATGGGACTAATCCCTACTATTGGTATACCACTCCCATTTTTTAGCTACGGAGGGTCAGGTCTTTGGGGTTTTACTATTCTGCTTTTTGTATTTATTAAATTAGACTCTAACCGGATAAATGAATGGTAAATTAACCATACATCGTTAATTTCTCACATCTAGTGCATCTCTTAATGCATTACCAATTAACATAAATGCCATTACTAAACTCATAATGCACAATCCAGGAATAATTGCTAAATATGGTTTGCCAAGAATAATATAGTTATAATGATCTTTAATCATGGCTCCCCAACTTGCCATTGGTGGTTGTGCTCCAATACCAAGAAAACTCAAACCACTTTCTATTAATATGGCAGCGGCGAAATTAGCAGCAGAAATAACAATAACTGGAGCCATAATATTTGGCAGAATATGTCTTGTTATAATCCTGAAATCTCTATATCCCAAAGCTCTTGCTGCAGTAACATATTGCATTTCCTTTACACTTATTATTTGGCCTCTTACCACTCTGGCAACTTCCACCCACATTGTTAATCCAACTGCAATAAAAACTTGCCAAAACCCTTTACCTAAAGCTAATGTAATAGCAATAACCAATAATAAGGTTGGGATAGACCAAGTGACATTAATAATCCACATAATAAATGTATCTATCTTCCCTCCAAAATATCCTGCAATACTTCCCAAAAAAATTCCGATAACCAATGAAATGAATACAGCAATAAAACCAATAAAAAATGAAATTCTTGCACCAACTAATATTCTGACTTAAGTAGATCTCTTCCATATTTATCTGTTCCGAATAAAAAAGTCTTTTCCTTTATATAATTATTAATATTCTCACGTTCCAGAAAATTGAATTGCATATGGTTTTTGTAATCCCCTTCTAAACCATCAGAAGCATATTCTGTATATGTTAAATTGTTGTTTTCTACCTTATAGTCTGATATAGGAATTTCTGTATTCGGATTTTTTTCACCAAAAAAAACTTTATTAAACCAACTTTGTGGATTGGAATTCAAAGTATTTGGAATAGTTAGCATCTTAACCTTAAATCCAGGTTTTTTTGAATGTATGGATAAATGCATCTGATTTGCATTTTGAGAATTATCTGGTGCAAATACATATGCAAAAATTGAAATAAGACCAACTAAATACTATAAACCAAAAACTAAAAACGCCCCAAAAGTTTTTTTTGAACTTTTGGAGCGCTAATTGTGATAATGAGTTCGTATTGACCACTCATATAGAATTAATTCTTTACGGTCGCCACTTTTTTAATGGAGTATGACATTTTTAAATCATTCAGAACATTTAAAGCTTCTTCAATATAAACATCCTGACTTAAACTTTCATGCCAACGTTCTCTTTTTTCTTTTAAAATAGTATCTTGATCGAAAAGTTTTAATTCGTATGGCAAGGAATTAAAAGTTAAGTTTGTTTTATAATCTGATATCTTATCAAATCGTTTTGCTTCTTTTTCATGCTATTTCCAAACGCTCTTTATACTTTGTATAATTCAAAGGATGTGATTTCTCATCTCTTATGTTCTTAATCCATTTTGCATTTTCTTCAATAAGTTTTAACTGCTCGTTATTACTCATTCGTTCTTTACTTTTCTTTATGGTATCATCATAATCAAAATAACTATTCCAAATACTAAAATCTACAGCAGTCAATTTTATCCCATGGTAATGGATTCTCTTGATCTTTTTCACCAATATCAATATAACTATATCTATCTGGAACAACAACATCACTTTTTACACCTTCTAATTGAATTGATCCTCCATTAATTCTATAATATTTCTGTGTAGTTAGCTTTAAAGCTCCCATATCCCCATTTTTATTATTTCTAACCATTCTATTTAAATCTACAACATTTTGAACTGTTCCTTTTCCATAAGTTTGCTTACTTCCAATAACAATTGCTCTTTTATAATCCTGCATAGCAGCAGCTAAAATTTCTGAAGCAGAAGCTGATAATTCATTTACTAAAATACTAATGGACCATCCCAAACTATTGATTTATCTCTATCCTTAAATACTTCTTTTGGCTCTCCTGTAGTTTTTACTTGTACTATAGGACCTTCTTTTATAAATAAACCAGCAATATCTACAACTGTTTGTAATGAACCTCCGCCATTATTTCTAAGATCTAATAACCAATCCTTCCATGCCTTCGATCCTTTAATCGTTCAATTTCTTGTTTTATATCTGCTGTCGCATTTCGTTTCTGATAATCTTCAAAATCAAAATAAAACTTTGGTAAATTAATAACACCAAAATTTTTGTCATCTTTTTTAACAAGTGATGATTTTGCATAAGTTTCTTCCAATTCTACAATATCTCTTGTAATTGTAATATCCTCAAGTGTACCATCAACTTTTTTTACAGTAAGTGTAACTTTAGTTCCTTTTGGACCTTTAATAAATTTAATAGCATCATCTAATCGCATACCTACAATACTTAATGACTGTTCTTCATCTTCTTGTCTCACTTTTAAAATATTATCACCTACTTCAAGTTCTTTACCTCTCCATGCTGGACCTCCTGATATGATCTCATTTACTTTTACCTGGTCCATTTTTTTCTGAAGTCTTGCTCCTATTCCTTCAAAATTTCCAGACATTCTCATATCAAAACCATCTTTATCTTCTGGCGCAAAATAATAGTATGTGGATCGAATTCTTCCACTATAGCATTTATATAAACTGCAAACCAATCTTTTCGTTCTAAGTCATCTAAAATGTCGTAATATTCCTCTAATGACCTTAAGGTTAATTCTCTGGCTTCAATTTCTATTTCCTTATCTGTTTTCTTCTGATAATCTGGAATCATTTTCCAACTCCTTTTCTTGTTCTTCCAAAAGATCATCATAATTTGCAATAGTAGAATATTTAAGCTGTAGTTCCATCTTTCTTTTAATTGCTTTTTATTTTTAACATAAGTAAGATTTTCATAATCTGAATTAAACTCTTCATTTTTAGAAAAATCGAATGGTTCAGCCAATACATCCTTAAATATAGCTTCACTTTCTTCCATTCTCTGTTCCAATCTCTGATAAGGTTAAATTAAAAAATGAAATATCATAATCCTTTAACTGATCATCTAATGAGCGTTTTATATCCTTCAAATTCATTTATATCAGACTGATAAAAATATCGTCTTAAAGGATCTAAGTTCTCAAGATAATCTGAATAAACTTCAGCAGAAAACTCATCATTTAAATCTTTAGGGTCAAAATGACCTTGATCTAAAACATAAGTAATTAACTGAATAAGTATTTTATCCTTATCAGGATCGTCAAAAGTTTTTGAGGTAAAACTGCAAGACGCAAATGCCAAAAGTATGGCGAGCATTAATAAATAATAATTCCTTTTCATCATTCAATTCTTAAGTTAAGTTCTAAATTATTTAACTAAAATAAAGAAAATATTATGCCAATGTTAAGTATATGGTACTAATTTTTTGTTAAACCAACTAAATAAGTTAAATACGCACTATTTTGATTAATTTAGCTTTGCTATTATAAATTCAAGTAATGAGTAAAAAACCTTTGATTTTAGTAACAAATGACGATGGTATTACTGCTCCTGGTTTAGAACTTTAATTTCTGTAATGAATAAAATAGGAGATGTTGTAGTTGTTGCACCAGATAGTCCTCAAAGTGGAATGGGACATGCGATTACCGTTGATTCGACTTTATTTGTAGAAACTGTAAAAATAGATAATGGCCCACAAATTGAATATAGTTGCTCTGGTACACCTGCAGACTGTGTTAAATTAGCTAAAAATCAAATTTTAAGTAGATTGCCAGATCTTTGTGTTTCAGGAATAAATCACGGATCAAATTCCTCGATAAATGTCATTTATTCAGGAACTATGAGTGCTGCTATTGAAGCAGGATTAGAAGGTATTCCTGCCATTGGGTTCTCTCTTTTAGATTATAGCTGGAATGCCAATTTTGAAGCAACCAAAGATTATATTAAATCTATTTCTGAGAATGTTCTGGAAAATGGTTTACCAGATGGTGTTGTTTTAAATGTTAATTTTCCAAAATTGGATAAAAAAGAAATTAAAGGAATAAAAATTTGCCGACAGGCAAGGCTATTTGGAGTGAAGAATTTGATAAAAGAAAGAACCCACAAGGGAGAGATTATTATTGGCTAACTGGAAAATTTGTAAATCTGGATAAAGGAGAAGATACAGATGAATGGGCTTTAGAAAATAATTATGTTTCAGTGGTTCCTGTTCAGTTTGATTTAACAGCTCATCATTTTATTAAAGACTTAAACTCTTGGAAATTAAATGATTAGAAAAGATGTTATTATTGGGTTTATAATTGGTATTATAGCTAATATTATTGGCATAGCTTTGTATATTTTATTTTTTTCTAAAGAAGGATTTGAAGGCACTTTGAAATCTGCCGTTAATTTTAACTTTATAGGTAAACTTGTTAGTCTGGGTGCCATTTTAAATCTAATTGTGTTCTTTATTTTAATTAAAAAAAATGAAGATCATAGAGCAAGAGGTGTATTATTAGCCACTCTTGTTGCGGCCATAATAGTTATTATTAATAAAATTTAATTATTTAATATCACTTTAATTAAATATAGATGAAATATTACATAATTGCAGGAGAAGCTTCAGGTGATTTACATGGTTCAAACCTAATGAAAGCATTCTAAATCAAGATGTGAATGCTGAATTTAGATTTTGGGGAGGAGATCTTATGCAAGATGTAGGCAAAAATTTGGTAAAACATTATAAAGATCTTGCTTTTATGGGGTTTTTGGAAGTTATTAAAAAATCTTAGAGTAATCTTAAAAAACATTGCATTTTGTAAAAAAGATATCTCTAATTATAATCCAGATGTTATTATTTTTATTGATTATCCGGGTTTTAATTTGCGAATTGCAAAATGGGCAAAACAAAAGGATTTAGAACACATTATTATATTTCTCCTCAAATTTGGGCATGGAAAGAAAACAGAATAAAAGCCATAAAACGAGATATTGATAAAATGTATGTTATTCTGCCTTTTGAAAAAGATTTTTATGAGAAAAAACACAATTTTCCTGTTGAATTTGTTGGTCATCCTTTAATTGATGCCATTTCAGATAGAATTCAGGTTGATGAAATAGAATTTAGAACAGAAAATAATTTAAATGAAAAACCAATTATTGCCTTTTTACCTGGAAGCAGAAAACAAGAAATTAAAAAAATGCTTTCTGATAATGCTATCTGTAATTGATGATTTTCCAGATTATCAATTTGTAATTGCAGGTGCACCAAGTCAGGATTTTTCGTTTTATAAGTCATTCATTAAAAATTCCAAAGTTGGATTTGTAGATAACAAAACTTATGATTTGTTAAGTGTTTCATATGCCGCATTAGTTACTTCTGGAACTGCAACATTAGAAACAGCTTTATTTAAAGTTCCACAAGTAGTTTGTTACAAAGGCAGTTGGTTTTCTTATCAAATTGGAAAACGTCTTGTGAATTTAGATTATATTTCTTTGGTGAATTTAATAATGAATAAAGAAGTAGTTACAGAGTTAATTCAAAATGAATTTAATACGAAAACTCTAAAAAAAGAACTTGATAAATTGCTGGATCCTAATGGGCGCACACGATATTTTTTAAACTATTTTGAACTGGAAAAAAAACTTGGAGGAAAAGGAGCAAGTAATAAAACAGCAGAATTAATTGTTAATTCTATTAAAAGTTAAATTTTTGATGAATCGATTGGCTCTAATCCTTTTTATATTCCTTGGCGTAACTGCCTGCAAATCGAAAAAACATGTGGTAACTAAAAAAAGTAAGTCTGCAAAATCGATTAACAAGCCAAAACCTGTTTTTGGATCTTATAATATTAATTATACCATTGCTGCAGAAAATGTAGTAGAAAATGCAAAGCAATTTAATGGAGTTCGATACAAATATGGTGGGACTACAAAAAAAGGTATGGATTGTTCGGGTTTGGTTTTTACATCCTTTAAACAAGAAAATATTGCTTTACCAAGAACTACGAAAGACCTCTCTAAATCTGGAGAATGGGTTGACATAAAAGAAGTTAAAAAAGGTGACCTGTTATTCTTTGCAACCAAAAAAAATAACAGAAATGTCAATCATGTTGGTATAGTCACAGACTCCCGAATAGGCAATATAGAATTTATCCATGCCAGCACCAGCAATGGTGTTATGGTTTCTAATCTGGCAGAACGTTACTGGTATTTTGCCTTTGTGCAGGCACGAAGGGTTTTATAAAATTTTTTATATTGCTGCCATGCAGCCATTTAACTTTACTTTAATAAAACTTACGGTCTTTTTGATTTTGGGAATTCTTCTCGGATTCTATTGTACTTTTTCCCTTGATTTCTCCTTAATTTTAGGCTTCATATCAGTTTTACTTCTTGCTACTATTTATGGATTAAACAAAATCAATTCGAAATATAAAGCTGTCTTCGGATTTATAACCTATTTTACTTTTATTTGTTTAGGTATACTAACGGTAAATATTCATAATCCGAAAAATTTTTCAAGTCATTATACAAATCAAATTAGCAATTTTGAATCTAATGTTGAAATTGTTTTTAAAGTAAAAGAGGTCTTAAAATCAAACGCATATTATGACAAATATGTAATAGATTTTAAAGAAATAAATGGAAATAATACAAAAGGCAAGTCTTTACTAAACATTAAAAAAGATAGTACTGGCACATTTTTGAAGGTCGATGATATTCTGTTCACAAAAACACTGATGACAGATCTTCTTCCTCCTTTAAATCCGAATCAATTCAACTATAAAACATACTTAAGCAAGCAAAATATTTATCATCAGATTTCCCTTAGTCAGAAAGAGCTATACATTTTAGACCAAACCAAAACAACAATTTTTGGGATTGCAGCCAGACTAAGAGAGGGGATAAACCTAAAACTAAAAGCCTATAATTTTAAACCTGATGAATTGGCAATTATTAATGCTTTATTACTTGGTCAAAGAAAGGATATTTCTGAAGAGATTTACAACAGTTATGCGCAAGCAGGAGCAATACATATATTGGCGGTTTCCGGATTACATGTTGGTATAATTCTGCTGATATTAAATTTTTTGTTTAAACCAGTTGAACAGATAAAATATGGCCCCTTAATAAAAACCATTATAATCGTAATACTCTTGTGGTGTTTTGCAATTCTTGCAGGACTTTCTCCTTCTGTTACACGAGCCGTAACTATGTTTAGTATTGTTGCAATTGGTTTAAATTTTAAACGAGCAACAAATATATATAATACACTGGCCATTTCTTTATTTGTATTATTATTGTTAAAGCCAGTATTATTATTTGATGTTGGATTCCAGTTAAGTTACTTAGCTGTCTTTTCAATAGTCTGGATTCAACCATTAATTTACAAACTATGGATTCCTAAATTTTTAATCGTCAACAAATTCTGGCAAATTTTTACAGTAACTGTTTCTGCTCAATTTGGAGTTTTGCCTATTAGTTTATTCTATTTTCATCAGTTTCCAGGTTTATTCTTTATTTCTAACTTAATAATTATTCCTGTGCTCGGTTTTATTTTAGGTTTTGGAATTTTTATTTTTTTGTTAGCAATTTTAAATATTCTGCCTTCAATTTTAGCTTCAATATTTGGATATGTTATAAGCTCAATGAACGGTTTTATAGCTTTTATATCAAAGCAGGAGGCCTTTATATTTAAAGACATTTCATTTGGAATATTATCAGTCATCTCCAGCTATCTTTTAATTATAGCTTTGGTAAACATGTATCAGAAAAAAACATACAAATATGTGATCTTTGCTTTAACAACTGTAGCTATAAGTCTTTCGGTTTTCATTTTTAACAAATATGATAATTCTTCAAATGAATTTTTAGTGTTTCATAAAAGCAGATTTAGCATGATTGGAATCAAACAAAACAATAATCTGAAGTTCTATCACAACTTGGATAGTATAACGTATTCAAGAGATAAAATAGTAAGGAACTATAAAGTTGGCAACTCAATAAAGAATATTGATTCTGATAGCTTTAATTCTATTTATAAAATAAATGATAAATTGCTGTTAGTTATTGATAGTTTAGGAATTTACAACACATCTTTTAAACCTGATTATTTATTGTTAAGAAACTCTCCAAAGATCAACTTAAACAGATTGATTGATCATTTAGAACCTAAACTAATTATTGCAGATGGAAGCAATTATAAAAGCTATCAGGAACGTTGGGCAGAAACCTGCACAAAAAAAGAAATCCCTTTTCACCAGACCAGTAAAAAGGGAGCTTTTATAAAATATTTTTGAATTTAACTTAATTCCATTCCGGCTTAAAGTTTTTAAAGTAAGCATTAGCTTCTTCCTGGCTTTTTAAGTTCTTATAATCATCGTTTTTAAACAACTTTAGGTACACCTCCAGTTGCTGAGGTGTTTGAAATCCTTTAACCTGAGTGAGTAGACCTTTATTTTCATCAAGAAAAACAATGGTCGGATACGCATTTACACCAAAATATCTCGACAATTGGTGAGAAGAATTGCGTCTGTTAGCCTTAGTTGCATCATACTGTGGATTTGCAAACTCATTCCCGTTAAAATTCACTTTCGAATTTCCTTCGGCATTAAATTTTACCGCATAATAATTCTCGTTTATGTAACTGGATACATCTTTATTATTAAAGGTTCTTTTATCAAGTAACTTACATGGTCCACACCAATTGGTATAGAAATCCATTATTATCTTTCGTGGTTCTTTTTGTTGTAGCTCCACTGCTTCTTCCAGTGTGAGCCAATTAATTTCCTGGGCATTACTGTTTAAAGCAAAAAGTAGAAGGGCTATTAGTACTATCTTTCTCATAACGTATTAAGTCGATTATTTTATTCAAAAATAACATGCAAAAAGCAAGCCATAAGTAATTTATGTTACACCATGCATTAATTTTTTTAATACAGGATTTAGCAATAACGCGATTATTCCAATAATTATTGGAACAAAGGTGAAAATTAAGAAAAATGTGGATATATCATATTTTGCGGTAATATCATCAATCATTGCTCCCATTTTTCCTGACGTTTTATTACCTATTGCTAAAGCGAGATACCACACTCCAAACATAAACGCTATCATTCGTGGAGGCACCAATTTGCTTACATAAGATAATCCGACTGGAGATACACATAGTTCACCCAAAGTATGGAATAAATATGCAAAGATTAACCAAACCATACTTATGGAAGCTGTTTTAGCTCCTTGTGGAATTCCAGCTGCCCCAAAAGCTAAAAATGCAAAACCGATTCCGAGGAAAAACAAACCAATTGCATATTTATGAGCAGGCTTGGGATTGTATTTACTCTCCCACCATTTTGAGAATAAAGGTGCAAATGCTATGATAAATAAGGAATTCAATATTAAAAACCAGGTCGCTGGTATTTGAATTTCATTATCTTTTTTCTGTACGATGGTTGCGTTAATTTTATTAGTCACAGATTTAGATTGTTCGTCTGTTAAATATTTATAATTAACACCTTTTTTATCTATATCAATAATTGAAATTTTATCATTAGCAACAAAATCTGTTGAAGATCTAATAACAGTGGAATTTGTTCCGAGAATTGCTCCCTGAGGTAATTCTTCATTGGCAATTAATGCAATTTTTTTAGCTCCTTCCTCGCCCGATAATTGATATACAGGATAGTTTATCTCATAAGAATAGGTATTAAAGTTGTTATTAATCTTCCAGATAACTATTCCCCAAATGAGTACAAAACTGAATCCGAGAATTAAGTTGGAAATTAAATATTTTTTGAAAGTTTGCTTGAATAATAAAAATAACACCCAGGTAATGATTGCTATAGGAACCACAGTAATAATTACATCAACAATATTAAACATCAAGGCTGAATCACCTGATAATATTCTATTGGTATAATCCTTTGCAAAAATGCTCATGGAGCCTCCAGCCTGCTCAAATGAAGCCCAAAAGAAGATGATAAAAAAAGCAAAAATTACAACAGCAAACATTTTGTCCCTTGTAATTTTACTGTACCTCACAATCCTTGATCCTAATAGGTAAACAAATAATATAAGTGTAATTAGTATAGAATGTCCTGAATAATCAGTGTCACCAAACTTTAAAACATTATAATTGATGATCTTTGATAGCGGATCGTTAATTATCCATATCAATCCGGAAACCGCAACAATAAAAATTAATATTTTATCTATTTGAGTAAAGGGATTTAACTTATCTTCAATTTTAGTATGATCATCTGTTTCGATGGTTTTATCTTCCTTATTTGGCTTACTGCCCTTATCTCCAAATATACCTTGAGCTAAAGTAAACTGTAATAAACCCAACAACATAAAAATACCTGCAAGACCAAATCCCCAACTCCAACCAAGAATCTCTCCCAGATAACCGCAAAGCATAATTCCTAAAAAAGCCCCGGCATTAACGCCCATGTAAAAAATGGTGTAAGCACCATCCTTCTTTTCTGGAAATTCTTCATAGAGAATAGATATGAAAGAACTCATATTAGGTTTAAAAAACCCTGTTCCAACTACTAATAGAAATAATCCTAAATATAGAAAGAATGGTATGTTCTCTATCGCCATACTCGCATGTCCCAAGGTCATTATTAAAGCACCAATAATAATTGCTTTTCTATTCCCTAAATATTTATCGGCAAGAGTACCGCCAATAATTGGTGTTAAATACAGTAAAGCTAAATAGGTCCCGTATAAGGCTAAAGCATTTTCTCGAGGCCAGTCCCAGCCACCAATTCCAAAGGAGCTCACTAAAAACAGAACCAATAAGGCACGCATTCCGTAAAACGAAAAACGCTCCCACATCTCTGTAAAAAACAATACAAAAAGACCTGATGGATGTCCTAATACCTGAGTTTCAAAAAATTCGTTGGATGATTTATTCATGCCCACTAATTCCCATTTGCTTTAGCTTCTCTTGGTCTTATAACCATTCTATCATAAACGGCTAAAGCTAAAATTGTAACTATCCCAATACCAACAATTACATACCAGATTTTGTTTGGTTGATAGTTATCCCAAATAAATTGTGTCATTTCTATTTCTGACATTCCTAATTTTTCCGAAGCTGATGCAAAATAATCGTTCTTACTAAATTCCTGAGTTATTTCAGGCATATTAATACCTCTATTAGACATTTCTGATTGTAATAATGTTAACTTATCAGACCAAGCTTGGTATAAGTTTCCAGACACTAATGTTGTCAAGAGGTTTCCTAAAAATATTGGTAAAAAGTAAGTTCCCATGTAAAGTGCTTCCTTACCTTTTGGAGAAATTAATGCTATAAATGAAGAAAAAGTTGGATTGGTCATCATTTCACCGATGGCAAAAATTACTATCCCTAAAATTGTATATAAACCATTACCAGTATAAAATGTAATTCCGATGCCAATTGCAGCAATTATAAATCCTGTGATCATCGCGCTAACATGACGCATTCTTAAAACAAAATAAGACACAATTAATTGAAATAAAATAATGGATCCTGCATCAATATTAACCAACATTTCAGGGTTTACAGAATCACCACCTCCACTCATAATACTTGCAATCCAAGGCGATACACTTGCAATGGAATCATGCAAAGCTTTTGTATTTACCCAATCTTCGATAAATGTTGGTAGTGTATAGAAGAGTTGGTTAAACATGGTCCAAAATCCAACCATAATAACTAATAATACTGAAAGTCTTTTATCCTTTACTGCTTCCCACATATTCGTTAAGGAACTTGAAAGAGCTTCAGTTAATGTTTCTGTATTTTTTACTCTGTCTTTTTCTTTATAAAAAATTAAAAGAATAACTAAATTTATTCCAATTACGATGGCTGCCTGTAAGAAAACAATTTTCCAACCAAATTGGGTTCTTAATGTTGATGAAAACGCCGGACCAATAAATCCACCAATGTTTACCATCATATAAAAAATACCAAATCCCAAGGTGGAATTAGATTCATCTGTGTTTTTAGTAATAATTGCCGAAGCAACAGGTTTAAACATGGCTGCACCAACTGCAACCCATAAAAACACAATAAATACCATAGTATAGGATGATACTTCACCCATGACATAATAACCAGACATTAACAGGACATAGGCAATTACTAAAGAAAGTTTGTAGCCTATTTTATCAGCAATTACACCAGTAATCATTGGTAGTAAATACAGTATAGCAGTAACAATACCCATTATCTGGCCTTTTTCTATATGTGAAAATCCAAGGGCGCCTTCATCTGTAGACCCTGTTAAATAAAGTGCCAGTACTGCAAATAATCCGTACCAAGCCCAACGCTCAAAAAGTTCCATTATACTTGCTACACGGAAATTTTTATTATAGGATTTCATTACTCCGAAAAATGATTTCTTTTCTGCACTCATTGTCTAAGTTTATTAATGAAAAAGCCCAAGTAAAACTACTTGAGCTTTTTAGTTATTTATTTAATTTTGATCATGTTTAAATGAAGAATTGGTCATGAATAATAAAATTATTCGACACCATGCATTAACTTTTTAAGTGGCTTGTTAAATAATGCAATTAAAATGGCAATACTAATCAATACAAGTCCAATAGTGCCAAAAATGCTTGTGTATTTTTCCAAACCTTCTGCAGGAGTTAAAGCTACACCACTATCACTATGTCCTCCGGTAAGCGAAGCTATTTTTCCTCCAACATAATTCGCGATTGCAAAACTTAAAAACCAGGCTCCCATTGCTGTACCGGCAATATTCTTTGGAGCTAATTTTGTGACCATAGACAAACCAATTGGTGATAAGAATAACTCACCCGTTGTATGCAATAAGTATAAGAAAAGTAAAGTTAAAAGAGGTACTTGAAACGATTCATTGACGAATTGCAGGCCAACTTGAGTTACCAAAAACCCCAAAGCTAATTGAAAAATACCTAAAGCAAATTTCATAGGAATACTCGGGTTTTTACCTATAGCAGACAATTTAACCCACATCACAGAAAAAATAGAACCAAAGACTATTATAAAAAATGGATTAAAAAATTGTGTCATAGAAGCTGGCATTTCCCAACCCAAAATATCTCTATCTACATTTCTATCTGCAAATAATGTTAGTGATGTTCCAGCCTGCTCAAAACAAGCCCAGAAAGTAATATTGATAACCATAAAGATCAACAAAGCGATCATTCTGATCTCGCCACACCGAAACTTTATCTAATTTATCTGCATCTTTTCCAGCTTTAATAAGTGAAAATGAAATAAAGATAAATAGTCCTAAAAGTAAATAATCCAACCAACTATTATTTGTTATTAACCAAAAAGTAATAGGAATAACTAGCATTGAAAGAATCCCCACAATTTGAGCTTTATTTAAACCCGCAAATCCTTTTTTACTTCCTTCTTCCGTTATTCCTAAACCAGGAGCAAGAGAATAATTCTTCCTTCCTGTCCAGAAAATTATTAGACCCAATAGCATACCAAAACCAGCAAGACCAAAACCATACTTGAATCCGTAGGTCTCTCCTACATAAGCTACTACGGTTGTTGCCAGTAATGCTCCAATATTAATACCAATATAAAAGATTGTAAACCCGGAATCTCTTCGTGGATCATTATCTTTATACAATTTCCCTACAATAGTTGATATATTTGCCTTAAAATAGCCATTGCCTATAATCAATGCACCCATACCAATCATCAAGAACTGTTCAGTTCCTCCAAGTATTATAAACTCACCAATTGCCATTAGGATAGCACCCAGTAGAACAGCGTTTCTATAACCAAGATATTTGTCTGCTAACTTACCGCCTAAAATAGGAGCAGCATATACTAACCCTGTATAAGCACCGTAAATAAGGGCTGCATCGGCATCTCCTTTCATTAATGATTTTACAAGATATAATGTTAAAAGAACACGCATTCCATAGTAGCAAAATCGCTCCCACATTTCTGAAAAAAATAGGGTCATCAAACCCTTAGGATGTCCTTGAATTGATGTGTTTTTATCCTTCATAATCATGTATTAAGTTAGTTAGTTTTTTCTTTTTTTTGTTGCTTTCTCAATTCCTTAGCTTGCTTAATGTTGTTACGCCTTATTTCTTTTTTAGAAAGTTTTTTTGGAGTTTCTTCTTTGACTTCAACTTCTTTCACAAGCATTTCTTCTTGAGAAGAACTTTCTGCTGTCTCAGTTTTTACATTTGAAGATGAAACATCTTTCACTTTCTTAACTGATCTAGTCTGATTTAAACTGTTATTATTAGTCGGTGCTGCAGTAAATGATGAATTAGTATAACTATATTGATTTTGATCTCCTAAATGTTCATGAACAAAATTGGTCATTTTTTTATATAAATGCAATCTGGTATTCCCGCCATAGATACTGTGATTCCTATCTGGATAGATCGCCCATTCAAACTGCTTATCAGCTTGAATCAACGCATCAACCAATCTCATAGTATTTTGGACATGAACGTTATCGTCTGCAGAACCGTGAATCAACAAATAATCTCCCTTTAGTAATTCTGGATAATTGAGAGGGGAATTTTCATCATAACCTTTTGCATTTTCTTCAGGAGTTCTCATGTAACGTTCTGTATAAATGGTATCGTAAAAACGCCAGCTAGTCGTTGGAGCTACAGCAATTGCCATTTTAAACACATCATTGCCTTTTAGCAAACAGTTAGTAGACATATGTCCTCCATTGCTCCAGCCCCAAATTCCGATTCTATCAGCATCAATAAATTGTAGATTACCCAATTGTTTAGCTGCAGTTATCTGGTCTTCGGTTTCGTATTTAGTCAAATTCAAATAGGTTATTTTTTTAAAATCTGACCCTTTAAATCCAGTTCCACGTCCATCGACACAGGCTATAACATAACCTTGTTGTGCAAGCATTAAATGCCAATAATCCCTTTGAACGTTCCATATATTAGAAACTCTCTGAGATCCCGGACCGGAATATTGAAACATCAATAATGGATATTGATTTTTAGGATTGAAATTAGTTGGTTTGATCATCCACATATTAAGATCATAACCATTGACTTTAATCGTGCTGAACTCTTTATTTGACAAGTTATAAGCAGAAAGCTTATTTAACAAAGCCTTATTATCTTTAATTCTTTTTAAAACTTTACCACTTCCCGATTCAATTAATGAGTATTCAGGCGGATTTGTTGAATTTGAAAAATTATCAATAAAATGGCTATAATCGGAACTAAAAGAAGCTTTATGGGTTCCTTCATTCTTAGTTAAACGTTGTTTGCCTATTCCATTAATTCCAATTGAATAAACGTCTCGATTTATTGATCCATTTTCTACTGATTGATAATATATCTTTTTAGTTAATTTATCATAACCATAAAAATTAGTTACATCCCATTTACCCTTGGTTACCTGATTTATAAGATTTCCATTTTTGTTATGATGATAAATGTGATTGTAGCCGTCTTTTTCACTCGTCCAAATAAAACTATTGTCTTCTAAAAATGTTAGGTCATCTGTAACACTAATATAGGTGTCGCTTTTCTCGGATAAAACAATAGCACTTTCATATCCGTTGGCATTAAAAAACCATAGATCTAATTCATTCTGATGTCTATTCATGAATTGTGCACTTAAGATTTCTGAGTCTTCCGTCCATTTTATTCTCGGGATATAAAAATCTTCGTAATCCTTTTCAAAATACACTTTCTCAGATTCATTCTTTAGAATATCATAAATGTAAAGTGCCACTTTAGAATTCGTCTCACCTGCTTTGGGGTACTTGAACACTTGCTGATCTGGATATAACCCTTTGCCATAAATGTCCATAGAAAATTCCGGAACGTTTGACTCATCAAATTTTATATAGGCAATTCTATCACTTTTTGCATTCCAGTCAAATGCTCTAACAAATTTAAACTCTTCTTCATATACCCAGTCAGTAATACCATTGATAATCCTATTTTTTTGTCCATCGTAAGTTATCTGAGAAGTGTTATTAATAACAAGATCCTTTATAAAAATATTATTGTTTAATACATAGGCCACCCTATTGCCATCTGGTGAAAATGTTGGCTCCTGAATCTTTTCTTCTGAAATTAATTGAACCGAATTATCTCGAGTATTATAAACATAATATTTTCCCTTTTTCGATCTTCTGTAGATCCGTTCAACCTCTGTTGCCAGAATTACCTTGGTTTCATCTTCGCTAAAGGTATAAGATGAAAATTTATCTATTTCATTAAAATCTTTGGAGCTAAAAAAAGTTTTTACTTTTTGTGAAGTTTTGTAATCGTAAATATCGATTGAAACTGTACTATTTGCTCGATCACTATTTAGAACCGAATATTGTTGCCCATTTTTCATGGAATTTAAGACTTCAATACGTTCTGTTCTAAATGTTCCATTCCAGATTTCCTCTAACGTAATTTCTTTATTCTGAGCCTGAATGCCTGAAACCACTAAAAAGCTAAAAAGAAACAATAATTTAAAAATTCTCATCTTAAATTTTTTATTAGCCAAATTATTGCCAAGTTTAATAAAAATAATGCAAAAAAACGCATTAAATGCTAGTTAATTCGTACTAATTAATAACAATATCGCCAATATTTGCACCAACTTGGTATCTTTGTTTTTTAAATTTTAATAAAATAATGAGTAAATCAATTTCTGGGTTTTCAAAATTATCAAAACAAAAAAAAATTGATTGGATTATAGATACCTATTTTCCAAATAATGAAGATGCAGCTCAGGTAATTAAACAGTATTGGAATGATGATGAATTACTACAGAAATTACATGATGAGTTCATAGAAAATACTATAACAAATTATTACCTCCCTTTTGGTGTAGCACCTAATTTTCTTATTAATGATAAATTGTATGCCATTCCAATGGCTATTGAAGAAAGTTCGGTAGTTGCTGCTGCAAGTAAATCGGCAAAGTTTTGGTTAAACCGAGGTGGGTTTAAAACTAATATCATATCTACCACCAAAGTTGGTCAAGTGCATTTTTTCTTTCATGGTGACTTTAAAAAATTGAATTCGTTTTTTAAATCAATTAAGCAAAAACTTATAAATGATGCTAAGCCTATTACCAAAAATATGGAGAAACGTGGTGGAGGTATTTTAGATATCGAATTAAGAGATAAAACCAAAAATCTAAAAAATTACTATCAGCTTCATGCCACTTTTGAGACTTTAGATGCCATGGGAGCAAATTTTATTAATTCGTGCCTGGAACAATTTGCTACAACCTTTAAACACGAAGCAGAGACATACCACGCGTTTAATGATGAAGAAAAAAATGTTCAAATTATCATGAGTATTTTATCTAATTATGTTCCTGATTGTTTAGTTAGAGCCGAAGTTAGTTGTCCTGTTGCTGAATTAAATGAGGATAAAACCTTAAGCGCAGAAGAATTTGCAAATAAATTTATTCATGCCGTTAGTATAGCCGAAATAGAGCCTTACAGAGCGGTTACACATAATAAAGGGGTTATGAATGGCGTTGATGCTGTTGTCTTAGCAACTGGTAATGATTTTAGAGCTGTTGAAGCAGGTGTGCATGCTTATGCAGCAAAAAATGGAACCTATACAAGCCTTACACATGCAAAAGTTGAAAATGGCATATTCACATTCTGGATGGAAATTCCATTAGCTTTAGGTACAGTAGGCGGTTTAACAAACTTACACCCATTAGTGAAACTTGCTTTGGAGATGCTACATCACCCTACGGCAAAAGAACTTATGCAAATTGTTGCAGTAGCTGGTTTAGCTCAAAATTTTGCTGCGATAAGATCATTAGTAACAACCGGAATTCAAGAAGGACATATGAAAATGCATTTGATGAATATCTTAAATCAATTTCATGCCAACGAAAAAGAAAAAGCTACAATAATTAATCATTTTAAAACAAACGTAGTAACTCATAGTGCTGTTGTTGAAGCTATAAACGATTTAAGAAATCAAAATTAATCTATAGCATGCAAAGCTTTTACAGCAGAGGAAAATTATTATTAACCGGAGAGTATGTTGTTCTTGATGGAGCAATGGCATTAGCTTCACCAACAAAGTATGGTCAATATCTAAACGTACAACCAATTGATGATCCAATGTTGAATTGGAAAAGTTTTGATGAGAAAGAAAACCTTTGGTTTGAATGCTCATTTACTATAAGTCAGGGAAAAATTATACCTGATCGTAAAACTAAGGTTGCTATAAGATTATCTGAGATTTTAAATGCCGTTTACATTTTAAATAAGGATTTTTTTACGCCAAATCGTGGTTTCAATGTTTCGACTAAACTTGAATTTTCAAGACTTTGGGGATTGGGAACCTCTTCTACATTAATAAATAATATTGCCTCTTGGGCAAATATAGACCCTTACAAACTTTTAGAATTGAGTTTTGGTGGTAGTGGATATGATATTGCGTGTGCCCAGAGTAATTCTGCTTTAACCTATCAATTAAATGGAAATGAAAGACTTGTTAAGCTTATAAATTTTAATCCCAAATTCAAGGATAATTTGTTTTTTATCCATCTAAATAGAAAACAGGACAGCAGAAAAGGTATCGCAAATTATAACTTAAATAAAAAAGAACTAAAAAATAGTATTTCAGTAATAAATGAAATTACATCTAAAGTTTTAACATGTCAAGATCTAGATGAATTTGAAGGGCTCATTACTGATCATGAGAATATTATTTCTGAAATTATTAAAATTAAACCCGTGAAAGAAATTTTATTCGAGGGCTATAACGGAGCTATAAAAAGTCTTGGTGCTTGGGGAGGAGATTTTATCCTTGTAACAGGCAAGTTAGAAGATATGGATTACTTTAAGAACAAGGGCTTTCATACCATTTTAAACTTTGCAAATTTGCTCGTATAAAAAAACCCTTTTGCGGATCCAAAAGGGTTTTTTTTATTTAAGACTATAATTTATTTATTGAACGGTTTGAGCTCTGTTATCTTCAATATCTGCAGCTGATTTAAGCGCATTGTATAAAGATGAATTAACAGAAGTTACTCGCTTGTTCGTAATTTGGTTTGCCATCGCCTGATAATTATCCAGTTCTATAGCCGGAGTAATTTTTGTAACTTCTAACATATAAACTCCATTGTTTCCTTCTATTAATCTTGATGTTTCTCCTTCATTGAGACCAAATGCAGCACCAACAACTTTAGGTTCTCTACCTGCACCAGAAAGTGTAGGATTCTTCATATTAACAGCTAATGCAGTCCTGACCGATTGTTTTTGATTTGCAGCAACATCCTGGACTGTACTCGCTGATATACTTTTCATGATCTGAGCAGCCTTTTTCTGCTTTCTTACTAAAGGCAGAACTGTTGCTGAAGCATCCTCTACATTCATGAGTCCCTTTTTATTGATAGCTGATAACTGAATTACTAAATATCCACCGCCCGGAAGGTTAAAACGTTCAGTATCTCCTACATTTCGTTCATCTTCAAAAGCCCATTTTACAATAGAACGTTGGTTTCCAACACCGGGAATATTCTCCTGTAAAAGTTTTATTCCATTAACCGGACGTACAACATAATTCTTTTCTTTAGCTACTTCTTGAAAATCGGCATTTTCAAGAGCAATTTCAAATTTAGAAGTATCGGTGAAAACGTTATCTATTGTTTGCTCAGACGGTTGAATTTTTCTTGCTATTGTTGCCAATTTTATAACTCTTTGCTTATTCTTTTGACCTTCGATTTCTATAATATGAAAACCAAAAGCAGTTTTAACTACTTCTAAATCACCTGTTTTACCTTTAAAAGTAAAATCTCTAAACTCAGGCACCATTCTGTTATATTCATACCAATCATAGCGTCCTTCTTTTTCTACGCTTCCTTGATCTGAAGAAAACTCTTTAACGAATTCCGAAAATTTAGATCGGTTACCTTTTAATATTGACACCAAACTATCTGCCGTTACTTTAGCTTCAGCTTCAGTTTGTGTAACTTTAGAAGGATCTGCACTTGCAGCTCCAACAAATGGGATCAAGATATGCCTAGCTTTTACTGAATCTGGTAATTGAGTAACCTCGTCTATTTTCATAAGTTTAAAATATCCAGCATCTTTAAAAGGACCATAGACCTCATTTACGCTCAAATTAAAAACGCTATCGGCATAGGTTACGGGAATATCTTTTTTAAACAAAAATCTATCATCATATTTAATATCGGAACCAGCTATTACATTTACAAAACTCTCATTATCCTTAACTCTTGAAAAGCCTAAAATTGTATCATTATTTTTTGTTACCTCATTGTATTCTACCCTATCTAATAGTAAATTAGTTAACTCCGCTTTGATCGCATTCTCATCTTCAAGAGTAGCTTCCTCTTTAAACTGGACATAGTTTATATTTCTTGTTGCCTCAACTTCAAAATCTTTAGGGTTTTTCTTTATATATTCACTTATCTCTTTTTTACTAACTGTAATAGTACTATCTGCAATTGAAGAATATGGAATTTGAACAAACTTTAGATCCACTTTATTATTTTCTAATTCATGCTCCATTTTTCCTTCCGCAACAGTTGCATTCACACCAGCTTTAACCATATTGTAATAGGCTTGCTCTTTAGCCGATATAGCTAAATTAGCTTCTGTTTCCAACCATTGGTTATATAGGGCAAAACTATTTGCATCGGACTTTGCATTTGCCTTTAAGTTTGCAAGAAACTCGTTTAGTTTGCCTTCATCAAAAACACCATTTTCATTTAAAAAAGTAGGATCTTGTCCATATCTGGTTTTTATCAAATCCTTCATTTGTTCATTTTCTACAGTAAAACCTAACTCTTCAAATTGAGTTTCTAAAACTGCACGACGAACTTCTCTGTCCCAAACTCTGTTCATAGCCTGGGTACTTGATGCGGTTGGTCCTAATTGCCTTTGCACACCTTCTACCTGCCTAAGAAAATCTTCTCGGGAAATATCTTTTCCGTTAATGGTGGCAATAACGTTTTGATCTTTGCTTGTTAATGCTCCACTATTTCTAAATAAATCTGCTAAAACAAAAGAAAATAAAGCTAAAGCAATAACGATTATTAAGAAAAGTGAACGTTGTCTAATTTTATTTAAAACTGCCATTGGTACAAATTGTTGTTAAAATATTGTGCGCGAAAATACCATTTTATAATCAATTATAAAAGTAGTAATAGCATTAATTAAGTCTACATATAGTAATTATTCGGTGTCTTGAAGTTTGAGATGCACAAGATCAATTTTAGTATTTGAAACTTCTAAAATTGTAAATTTAAAATTATCAATATTTACCTCATCGTCTTTTTCTGGTATTTCTCTGTGTGGTTGACTATTATTCCACCTAAAGTTTCATAATTTTCATTTTCCGGTAGATTGATTTTATATGTTTCGTTTATATAATCTACTTCAAGTCTTGCAGAAAATTTGTAATTAAGTTCATCTATCTTTTCCTCTATCAGTCCAATTGAATCATGTTCGTCTTCAATTTCACCGAATAGCTCTTCCACAATATCCTCAACCGTTAATATACCTGATGTTCCACCATATTCATCTAAAACAACGGCTATACTTTTTCTTTTTTTGATGAGATTATTCAATATATCTTTAATTAGCATAGTTTCCGGAACAAACTCAACAGGTAGAATTATTGACTTTATTGTTTTAGGTTTTTTAAATAATTCAAATGAATGAACATAGCCTAAAATATCATCAATAGTATCCTTGTAAATTAAAATTTTAGTGTATCCTGTTTCTGTAAAAATGGAACTTAATACTTTTGGATTTTCATGAAGTTCCACTGCTGTTATTTCTGTTCTTGGCACCATAACTTCTCTTGCTTTTACTTCGGAAAATTCAAGAGCATTTTGAAAAATTTGAATTTCTGAATCTACTTCTTCATTTTCGTCCACAGATTCCATTTGTTCACTAATATAATTTCCCAACTCTATTTTTGTAAAAGCAAGCTGGACATTATCGCCTTCTGTTTTAAAGAATTTCCTTAAAATCACATCTGTGATCCACATTACAAAATTTGAAATCAGACTGAATAACCAATAAAAAAAATAGGCTGGAACTGCAAAAAATTTAATGAACATATTAGAATAAATCTGAAAAAACACCTTGGGTAAAAATTCAGCAGTTATAAGTATAATAATCGTAGAAATGATTGTTTGTGACAATAAATTAAAATCTGTTAAAGCTGCATTTACAAATGCACTTTGAGAAGGTAAAAGTGTTTGAAACCATGACACTAACACATCGCCCATAAAAAAGCCATAAATCACTAATGCAATATTATTACCAATAAGCATTGTTGCCATAAACTTTGATGGTTTTTTAGTAAGTTTGGTTAAAATTTTAGCAATAAAATCGTTTTGTTTTTTTTCAATTTCGATATGAATTTTGTTAGAAGACACATAAGCAATCTCCATACCAGAAAAAAAAGCCGATAGCAATAAGGATACAACTATAATTATTATATCAATATTCATAGATTACTGTTTGTTCTTATCTTCAAACTTTTTTCTGAAACGTTTTCTAAAAAAGAAAATAAACACTGCAAGAACTCCTAATAATAAAGACATTAATGCCCGGGTTCCATTATCGTTAGTCCATTGAGAATAAGCATCATATATAAAAAGGACTGCAAATACTAAATATACATACTGGAAAAAACCTAATAGTTTCATTTTATAGGTAAATTTATTTGTAAACTAATTACTCGTCAAGATAAACAATTCCCGTGATTTCTAAAACTCTTGACTTTGTAAAGTCCATGTTAGAATCAAAGCCATTACCATTAATTATTTGTTCTTTATCTGCAAATTTAATTGGCTTATTTGTAAATAACCATTCATTTTCCTGATCAAAATACAGTTGTTCTGCATTTAATTTTTTACCCTCATGAGTTGTTACCACAACATTTCCCTGAAGGTCGATTAAATTCGTTTTATCATAAACAATAGCATAATCTGAAATTATAGTGCTTTTTTGATTTTCTTCATTAAATAAATACAAAGTTAAGCCTTCTGTAAACTCAGAATAGGGAAAGTCCAGATTGCTATAATCGTACATTTTTTTACTTAAAAGGTGTGCTTGAATTTTACCGGAATCTGTATATTTTAAATTAATGTCTTCCGCAATGCCTATCGGCTCATTTTGAGAAATCCCAATTTGTTGAACCTCTTTAAAATTACTTTCACAACAAAAAAACATGGTCACAGTAAATACTGTGACCATGCCATTAATTATTTGCTTTAATTTTAATTTCATTATATGTTTGGCACTTTAACACTGCCTCCTACCCAACATTTAAAAGTAATGGTTTCACCGGCATTTCCTTTTGCGAAAATTTCACTTTTACTTGGTGCCTTTGCTTCATAATTTTCAGCTTGTTTTGAAGCTGTGCTCGACAAGTTTCTATCTACACGACCTGCTTTTCTTGATTCGTCTGCTGCTTTCCAGTAAATTGCACGCTTAGTAAAATTGTCATCTCCACAATTATTAGCACTTTTAGCATACATCTGCCCTACCACTAAGTAAACTTTACCCATAGAAGGGTTTTCCTTTAATGCTTTGTAGTAATAATTTCTTGCTCCAGAATAGTTACCATTCTTTCTTAACTTATCTCCAATCTTGTAAAGGATTATAGATTTTTCAAATGGATCCGGTTGTAAATCGATCGCTTGATTATAGAATGATATGGCTTCTTTTGTTCTACCTTCTTTATCCTTTAAATACCCTAAATAATAGGCAGTATCTGCTGAAGGGTTTGTGTTATGGTATGCATTTACTAATTTAAAGAATAAAGGATCATCTGTACATTCTTTAGAAGCCATTCTATTCACAGCTCTTTTTAACCAGATGCCATCATTTTTATATGTTTCAAAATCCTTGCTATAAAGAGGTATTAAGTTATCACAATTTGCTCTACTACCTAATTTCGAGTCTATACTACCTGAAACCTTATCATAAGCACTTAAATAACTTTCATAAGATTTTTTATACTTTAACTCTTTCTTGGTCAATTCCGTCCCAGCTTCTTCCTTAATGAGCAACTTATTTAAATTAGTGGTATAATTTTTTATTTCAGCTTCTATTTTATCAACTACATCATCATATTTATTAAATAGATCCTGAGCTGGTTTTTGACCTTTATCGAATAGATCTACCATCAACGAAAAATATGTATATAATCCTTTAGGATTTGTAAAGGTTTTGGCATCTTCTCTGAATGCTTTATCAAAAGCATCATACAGTTCATCATCTGATTTACCTAATATTTCTTTTTCATCATACATTAATTGGGCTTTTTCGGCCAACAATTCACCTTTTTTCAATTTATTTGGAAAATTTTCTGCTTTTTGATCCCAAAGTTTTAATAAATCATTTATATAGGCAGTTTTATCTGCACCGCTTGAATTTTTAATTTTATCTTTTAAAATTCTTTCACCATACACATAAATGGCCTTATTGAATTTTGGGCATTTACTTCTGACGACCATCCATGGTTCATAAGCCGCATCGTAATTCTTAGATTTTACATACTCACTAAAGATTGACAAATTTGTCATACATTCTTCATCTTGCTGAGCAAATCCAAAATTCAACCCTAAGATCAGAACTGCGATTAATAATGTAATTTTTGTCTTCATAATATTAAATTTTTAAGCTGTTAGTCATATTTTCGTCTTTCAAACCATCTATCATTTAAAGATAAGCTTAATTGAAAGTTTACAAAATTTTCTTGTATTAAATTATTGTTTGTAGTGCCTCTTTTTCCAATTTCTAATCCAAAATTAGCATTAGAGAAAACTCGTCCAACTGGTAAACCTACTCCAAAAGACATGCCAAACTCATTTATAGTCTCTGAATTGATATTTAACCCAGTATTTTCAATTTTAACTCCCGCTCTATAAACAACTCGTTTCCAATAACTTGTTAGCGATTTATAATTTGGAATAATAAATCCTCCAATACTTATTGTAGACCCATCTTCATATACAGATCCGGCAGAACCAAGAAAATCATTATAGAATTCACTGGTTTTCTGTGATGTATATTCTGCTCCTAAAAACCATTTTTTTGGCTGACCCAGACCAGCGCCAAATGAAAACTTTGATGGAATCGTTAAATCCGTTTCCTTTTCATCTTCAGATAAGGTATCGTCTAAAGTATTTTGTATGAGCTCAGTCCCTGTGAATGAATTAATAATAATAGATGAAAAGGCTCTTTGATTTATGGATGACAGATTAAACTCCGGAGAATAAGTAATTCCAGTAATTAACTCTAACTTTGGACTAATCATTTTTTTGTAAGACAGACCAAAATTATAATTTAAACCACTAAGGTCTGACCTGTTTTCTTCTCTGGACTGAAATTGCAGTGGATTCCCATCCGTATCATAAAGAAAGACAATAGAACTATTCTGAATGTTTCCAAAATCATAATTAGCATCTACACCTATACTTAAATCTTTAGTTAACTGATATCCTATTGATAAAAATGCTTTATTCAAACCTCCTTCTCCTCTATACCTATTGGTGATATCTTCACCATCATAAGATTCTAATTTATACCCAACTGATGTATAAGGCATTAATCCAATACCAAGTCCGAATTTACCCATAGGAATAGCAAGAGCCATATAATCAAATGTTGTTGAAGCAGTCTTTTCTTCAGCGTCATCAGTTTTTAATTTAAGTGAACTATTACTGCCTCCTACCGTAAACTTTACAGGTCTGTTCTGACCACCAAAAGATGTCAGATTTAAACCGGCATAGGATGCAGGGTTTCTTAAATTCACATGAATACTATCTGTATATATGCTTAAGCCGCCCATACTCCTATTTTCAACAGTGCCTTTAAATTTTAGACTTCCAATGCCATAAAATGAATATGGAGATGATGTACCTTCCTGGGCTTGAATATTAATTGCGGAAAATGCAATAACAACAAATAAAAGTTTTTTGATCATTTACTTATATTGTATTCTAAAATATAGTTTAAACCCTCTAAAAGGAAATTTGAGTTCGCAAATATGCTACTTTTTAATGGCTTAGACAAAAATTCTGCGTCTCCTCCTGTTAAAATAACTGTTAAATCTTCAAAATTCTTTTCATATTCCTTAATTATACCTTGTATTTCATTCACAACACCATTAATAACTCCGGAATGAATAGAATCTTTAGTATTTCTTCCAATTATATTTTTTGGTTGTTCCCTGTTCAACAACGGAAGATTTGCAGTGAGATTATGAAGCGATTTATATCTCAAACTTATTCCGGGTGAAATTGATCCTCCCAAATAGTCGTTTTCTTTTGTAATAAAATCATATGTGATACATGTACCAGCATCTATTATTAAAACATTTTTATTTGGATACTTAAAAGCAGATGCACTAACAAGGGCTATTCTATCTGAACCAAGCGTCTTTGGTGTTTTGTATAAATTATTAAAAGGTAATTTAACATTGGAATCTAAATACATCAGATCAATAGTATTTTGAATTTTTTGCAACTTATTATTCTTAAGATTTCCTACAGACGAAAGTATGGCATTATTTATTTGTGGATATTTTTTTAGGATTTTTTTAACTGTAGATATTAAAACTGAAACATTTGTAACATGCTTTTTAACTATTTTGTGTTTTCTAAAAACAGCCAGCTTAACATACGTGTTTCCTACATCAATAATTAGGTTCATTTCTCCAGAATTGCGGTAAATTTACAAAATGAGCCTCAATATTTATCCTCTTATCTGAAATTATATTCATGGTGAATTACATCTGACAATATTAGAATAAATTGAACTGAAATTGAAACCATTTTTATCTGGTTTTGTTTTGCGAATAACAAAATTGAATATATATTTGCATCCGCTATGAAGGGACTGGTACCTTAGCTCAGTTGGTAGAGCAACGGACTGAAAATCCGTGTGTCCCTGGTTCGATTCCTGGAGGTACCACAAAAAATCCTAAACAAAATTGTTTAGGATTTTTTTGTTATTATTACCTAATTCATCTCAATAAATTATATTTCATCATGGAAAAAACAGTTTCAGAAGCCATAAATTTTAGACGATCTGTAAGAGTTTATAAAGACACGCCTATAGACCCAAAAAAAGTAAAGCAATGTCTTGTTAATGCTACTTTAGCGCCAACAAGCAGTAATTTACAACTTTGGGAATTCTACCATATAACTGATAAAGAAATCCTTAAGAAACTTGCAGTTGCTTGCATGGATCAGAATGCAGCTAAAACGGCTCAACAATTAGTAGTTGTAGTAACCAGAAAAAGTTTATGGAGAAATCGTGCCAAAGCAAACATAGATTTTTTAAATAATGTATATGACAAACCAGACCTGGCACCACGTTTAAAAAAACGCAAAAAAATGTTTTTAGCTTACTACCAAAAGTTAATACCATTTTTGTATTCAGAATTATTTGGTCTTTTTGGATTTATTAAGTATCTATTTTTTCAAATAGCTGGATTATTTCGCCCTGTTTACAGACAAACAAGATTAAGTGACATGAGAATAGTCGCTCATAAAAGTGCTGGATTGGCAGCCCAGAATTTTATGATCAGTATGGCTGCAATTGGTTATGATACCTGCCCAATGGAAGGTAGTGATACCTTAAGAGTAAAGAACATACTTAAAATTCCGAGAAGTGCAGAAATTACAATGGTAATTGGTTGTGGAATTAGAGATGATGCCGGAGTTTATGGGAAAAGATTTCGAGTTCCTTTTGAACAGGTTTACCATTCAATATAACCCATTAATAAAAATTAAAGACCCAAACAAAATGTTTGGGTCTTTAATCATGAATTAGTAAATAATGATCTATAAATATTGGGATATCTATTAAAATGTTGTTTCACCTTCATTAGGTTGGTAAACGTAATTGAAAGTATAGTATCTTTCTTCATCCATAAATGCATCCGGATTATCAGGCGCATCTTTGTAGTAGCTCAAGATCTCTATTTTTGCATATTTGCCATCACGAGTTCTAATTACCAATATTTTACCTGCAGTCGGTGAAATTAAATGTGTTGGAGGTCCGGCATAAGTATACCAGTTGCTTAAGACATATCCATTAACAGAATCTTGTTCCAGGGATGAAACATCGACCGAAACAACACTTGCCATGGTTCCTGTAGCCATGTACGCTGCTGCATTTCCAGTTCTTTCAGCTTCATCAGTAGTTCCCAAGGAAACACCTCCATTTATTATTATTGAAGTCCCTCTAAAGGCTATGTCCCAATCTATGGCACTTGTTGTAGTTGTTCCCGTGGAAAAATCAAATTTTGTAAACTCGCCCGAAATTGGTACCGGATTTCCCATTTGGTCAATTCCACCAACTTGAGGAGCATACAGGTTTGCTACAGACTCGGATTCTATTTGTAATAAAGGTGCATCGTCATTGTCGTCGTTGCTGCATGAACTGAAGGCAATAAATATTGCTAATAGTGATAATAATTTAATTGTTTTCATTTGTTTATTATTTATTGATTTTTAATTGTCAAATGTAACTCGCAAATAATAGTCCCTTTTTATGAGAAAATTTTATCATGCTCGTTTCATAGTATTTGTATATTAATTTAAATTTGAACTTTAAGTTTTCCGTAAATTATTCTTCCCGGTATGTTGCCAATAAACAATACGTCACTAATTGACTCCGGCGGATCGGTAAAATCAAAAATATTATCGATTCCGAATCCTATTTCGTAATTCTTTTTGAATTTCTTATTAATGGCCCAGTTCCACATGGTATACGCTTCAACAAAATCATCGTATTTATCCAGATAATTATTACTGTTTGTATCGAAAAGACCATATTTACTTCTATAATTAGCTCTAATATTTGTGTTTAAATCCCATTTCTTATAATCGTAAAACACTTTTATGTTAGCCATGTGTCTTGAACGATTATATAAACCAAAATAATCATCCTCTTTTAGTTGAAATGAAGGAGAACTTGGACTTAATCGAGCAAAGACTTCACCATTTTTAAACGCCTCTTCCGCTTCTTTATCTCTGGCAAATAATAGTTGGTAACCTCCTGAAATCTTAATTTGGTTGGAAGGTTTCCATGAAACATTAAATTCCAATCCTTGAGTATACACATCATTCACGTTATAGTAACTGTAAACACCTTGTCCATTCGTTTTATTCGCTATTAGCCTGGTATCTATCAGGTCCTTTATATCGTTCCTGAATAAATTCAAATCTATTTTTAATTCAGAAATTGGATTGAAATTAATTCCGAAATTAAATGCCACAGAACTTTCAGGGTTTAACTCGTCTTCAAACTCCGAAACAGGGACAACTACATTTGTTATTTCACCTGAATCTACTAATTCCGGGATTCTAGTTATTACTGTATTGTAGCCTAGAATAGTATAGCCTACAAAGCCATTGGAAAAATCGAAGTATAACTGTCTAAAGTCAGGAGCCTTAAATCCATATCCAACAGATCCTTTAACTGAAATTTTATTATTGAATTCATATCGTAACGCTCCTTTTGGACTGAATTGTGATTTATATTCGTTGTGGTTATCAAATCTTGCTCCAAGAATAAGATTTAATTTTTCATTCGGATTGCCTTCATATTGCAAATATGCAAATGGAGAATTAAATTCCGGCTTTGTTGTAAAATCCGTTCGGTCTAAAGTTTCATGGTTTAAGCCAATTCCGCCACTAAACGTTATTTTACTATTAGGATCGTAAGTAGCACGAATTTCAGGCCTAATTAGCAATTCATTATAATCGCTTTCACTAAAAAGAGAGTTATCGGCAATTGAATTCAAATATTCATCGGCTTTATATCGAGTTGCGTAAAACTCGAAATAACTACTCCATTTTTCACTATATCTATGGTTAACCTTAATATGAGCATTCCACTCCTTTAAATTGATCTCTCCTTTTTCTTCTAATGTAGGAGCATAAACCTGATCCTGAGTAAAATATCTGCCGGATAGAAGTAACTTAGTATTCTCGTTTATATTATAGTTTAATTTAGAATTAAAAGTATAATTACTGTATGGATCGACAGTATTTAAATCAACAGCGTTTAAAAATTGGTATCCATCACTGCTGAATCTGTTAAAAAATGTATTAATTGAAAATTTCTCTTTTTTGTAATCCAGATTTAAATTAACGTCATGAGTGTTAAAAGTCTCAAAGATATAATTCAAATTACCTCTAAATCCAAGGTTATTAGGATCAGCAGTAATAATATTTATAACGCCTCCTAAAGCCTGAGTTCCATATAAGCTGGAAGACGCTCCTTTTACGATTTCAATCTGTTTTATATTTCCAACACTTATTCTACTAATATCCAATGTCCCTGCAGATCTGCCTATTATTGGTACACCATCAATAAGAATCAGGGTATACTGAGAATCCAGTCCTTGCATTTGAATGCCCTCGCCACCAACAAATTCAGATACTGTTATTAACCCTGTTTGCTCATTCAATATGTCATCTAACCTGTTGGAATTTACTTCATTTAACTGCTTTTTAGCAATTAATTGAGCTGGAAGAGGGAGGGAAGAAAGTTGTCTATATGTTCTTGTTGCAGTAACAATAATTTCATCTAGCTTTTGTTCTACAACTGTATCCTTTAATTTAATTTGAGAGTAACCAATTGACACCCCAAATAGAAATAAAAGAATGGATAATTTTAAATGTTTTTTCTTTTTCATATTAAAAACAAGTGCGAAAATACTTCGTTATATTTTTAAAAAATAACGCTTAAAGAAATTTTAATGTCGATGAAATTTAATTTCTACTTTATTCACTATAATCACTGTAAAATAAGTATATTTGAAGCATTTATAACATGATTTTTATCATGAGATATTAATTTTTATTTTTGAAATGTATCGGTACATTATGACCAAAGAATTGAATATAGAAGAGGGATTTAGTTTAGTCAAAATAGAAAATGACTCGTCTGAAAATACTAAATATGAAAAAGATGTTAGCAGTACTTTTATACAGCTTCATTTTTGCATAAAGAATAAAACAAAACTTCATTTTGGCCCTCATTATTCTATTGATATCAAGGAAAATAACTCACTTCTCCTGTATAACCCAAATCAAAACTTACCTATAAATCTTAGCTTAGAGCCTAATTCAAAACAAGTCATATTAATCATATCAATAAAAGTTTTTCATTCTTTCTTTTCACAGGTTGCAGATCTTATACATTTTTTAGATGATGAAAATAAAGACAAGAAATATTATTTGGATAAAGAGCTAACTCCTTCAGAAATATTAGTTCTTAATCAGATCTGTAATGACCATATGCATGAATCGCTTCAAAAACTATACACAAAAGGTAAAGTATTTGAGTTGTTAAGTCTTTACTTTAATAAGAACAAAGATAGTGATCAAAGCTGTCCATTCCTTGACGACGAAGAGAATGTAGACAAAATTAAAAAGGCGAAACAAATAGTAATTAATCATATGGCCGAACCACCTTCATTGCATGATCTGGCCAATGAAGTTGGATTAACCTTACCTAAATTAAACGATGGTTTCAAACATATTTATGGCGATTCAATATTTAACTTTTTATTGGATTACAAATTAGAATTTGCCAGAAAAATGTTGCTTTCTAAAAAACACAACGTCTCAGAAATTAGTCTGCAAGTTGGTTATAGTACTGCGAGTCATTTTATAGCTGCATTCAAAAAGAAATATGGCACGACTCCGAAGCAATATATGATGAATATATAATCCGTATTGAACTTTTACATTTAAGTTTTTATTATAAAAGTTTTGTAAACTTTTGGTTATTTTCACGTCCTATTAAAAATCTGTGAAACATTAAAAGCATGCAAAAAACATATTACGATCCAGCTGACCTCAAAAAATTTGGTAATATAGCTGACTGGAATGAAGAACTAGGATCAAAATTCTTTGAATATTATAACAAAGTATTTGAAGAAGGTAGCTTAACCGCAAGAGAAAAATCTTTAATTGCATTAGCTGTTGCACATACTATTCAATGTCCTTATTGTATTGACGCCTATACAGGTGATGGATTACAAAGAGGAATCACTAAAGAAGAAATGATAGAAGCTTTACATGTAGCAGGTGCCATTCGTGGTGGTGCATCCTTAGTTCATGGAGTACAAATGATGAACAAGGTGAATAAATTGGACATGTAACTTATGAAGTTAAAATCCTTACATAAACGACATAATGAATTGGCTAATGCAAAACGACAGGTTGAAATTTTATCTAATGGTATTTTCCAAACTGGAGATTTACCAAGATTCAAAGATAAGATTGCTGAAACCGGACAGTTTCCATTAAAACCTAAAAAAATTGAAGTCCTTCAAATAAACGTAGGATACATGTGCAATCAGGTATGTGCACATTGCCATGTAGATGCAGGTCCAGATAGAGAGGAAATAATGACAAAAGAAACCATGCAACATTGTTTGGATGTCATTAAAAAAACAGAGGCTCACACATTAGATCTTACTGGTGGCGCTCCGGAAATGAATCCAAATTTCAGATGGTTTGTGGAAGAAGCTTCAAAAGTTGGTGTTAAGGATTTTATTGTACGTTCTAATCTTACAATTATTAGAGCCAATAAAAAATATCACGATTTACCTGAATTCTTCAAAAAACATAATATACATGTTGTTTCCTCTATGCCACATTGGACCCGTGGAAAAACGGATAAACAACGTGGTGAAGGAGTTTTTGATAAATCCATTAAAGCATTACAGGAATTAAATGCGGTTGGCTATGGAATGCCTGATAGCGATTTAAAGTTGGATCTGGTATATAATCCATCTGGAGCATTTTTACCTGGAGATCAAAAATCGATGGAGAAAGATTTTAAAAAGGCTTTGAATGAAGATTTCGGAATTCAATTTCATAATCTATTCGCCATTACCAATTTACCAATTAGCAGGTTTTTAGATTATCTAATAGCTTCTGAAAATTATGAAGATTATATGTATTCCTTTGTTGAGGCTTACAACCCTGCAGCCGTACAAAATGTAATGTGTACAAATACCATTTCCGTTAGCTGGGATGGATGGTTATACGACTGTGATTTTAATCAAATGTTAGAACTAAATGTTAATAGCAAGGTAAATCACATAAGTGACTATAATGAAGAACTGCTTCAAAACAGGGAAGTTGTCATTTCACAACACTGCTATGGTTGTACCGCAGGAGCAGGAAGTAGTTGTCAAGGAACTGTTGCTTAAAAATTACCCAAAAATGAAATTATTAGCTCAAATCTTAATTTTTCTTATTTCTACATGTAGTATTTCTCAGGAAACAATGTCTGATCTATTAACAAAACACAACTCTAAAAGTATTCCCTATATGTCTGTGCAGGAATTAGCAATGCCAAAAACTAAAGCTGTTATATTAGATGCAAGAGAAATAAAAGAGTATGAAACCAGCCATATTAAAGATGCATATTATGTTGGTTATGACGAATTTAAAATCGACACAGTTTCAAAAATAATAAAAAACAAAGAACAAAATATTGTAGTGTATTGTTCTATTGGTATTCGTTCAGAAGACATTGCAGAAAAACTAAAAAAAGCGGGATACACTAATGTTTTCAATCTGTATGGAGGAATTTTTGAATGGAAGAATAAAGAGTTCCCTTTATACAATTCGGAAGGATTAGAAACAGACAAGGTGCATACATTTTCTAAAGAATGGAGTCATTGGCTAAAAAATGGAATAAAAATTTATGAGTAAAAATCTACTCATCATTTTCACACGTAACCCAGAACTTGGTAAAGTAAAAACACGATTAGCCAAAACTATCGGTAATGAAAATGCTTTAACTATTTACAAAACATTATTAGTTAGAACGGCAAAAACGGTTAGAAAGGTAAACTGTGATAAAGCTGTGTATTATTCTGTAAAGATTCGAGATAATGATATTTGGGATGCTTCAATCTTCCAAAAATATCTTCAACAAGGAGAGGATTTAGGAGTAAGAATGCTCAATGCATTTAAGGATGCATTCAATGCCAATTATAACAAAGTTGTCATCATTGGAAGTGACCTTTACAATTTAACTCCAAGGCATATTAATGAAGCGTTTGAAAGGCTACATAAACACGATATTATTATAGGTCCAGCGCATGATGGAGGTTATTATTTGTTAGGAATGAAATCATTATATTCACAAGTTTTTAAAAATAAAGATTGGGGAACCTCATCTGTCTTTAAGGATACTTTAAATGATTTACAAGATCAATCTATCCAATTTTTGGAAACATTAAATGATATAGATGTTTATGACGATCTAAAGAACATAGAAGTATTTAAAAAATATTTATAATAAATGATCAAACAGATACTAAAAACAACTGAGTATTTACAAGAAAAAGGATTTGAGAATCCGGAAATAGGAATTATTCTTGGGACAGGATTGGGTCAATTAATTAATGAAATTGAAATAATTAGAGAAGTTAGTTACAACCACATTCCAAACTTTCCAACGGCAACAGTGGAGTTCCACAAAGGAAAACTAATATATGGTAAATTAGAAGGCAAAAAGGTTATCATAATGCAAGGTCGTTTTCATGTCTATGAAGGATATACACTTCAAGACGTCACGTATCCTGTTAGGATCATGGAGAAACTAGGAATTAAAACCTTGCTAGTGTCGAATGCGGCAGGCGCGATCAACCTCGACTTTAAAAAAGGAGAATTAATGTTGATTGAAGACCATATTAATCTTCAAGGTAGTTCTCCTTTGGCTTTTAAAGGTGTTTCCAAATTAGGGGAACGGTTTGTAGACATGAGTGAACCTTATAGTAAAGAAATAAATTCTAAGATAAAATCAATAGCCAAATCCCAAAATATAAAGTTGCACGAAGGCGTTTATGCCAGCGTTGTAGGGTCACAAATAGAAACCAGAGCAGAGTACAAAATGCTAAAAATTATTGGTGCAGATGCAGTAGGTATGAGTACTGTTCCTGAGATTATTGTTGCGAATCATCTAAATCTAAAAGCGGCAGCAGTGTCAGTATTAACCGATGAATGCGACCCAAAGAACCTAAAGCCAATTGATATTGAAGAAATCATAGCTATGGCAAATAAAGCAGAACCAGACATGATTACACTGTTCAAAGAATTGATAAAGACATTATAGGTAAAGAAAGGAAACATAACTGTTTTCGTCTAAGGATTTATGAATAATTACATTGTTACTTTTTTACTGTTTTTTAGTCTGTCAGCCTGTTGCGGAACCAATAAAGTTGTTGAAAGACCTCAAGAAGAAAAAAATGAGGTTGCTGTCCTTTTAGATCGCGAAGCTTTAGAGATCATTGAAGAAACGCAGACAATTGACAATGAAAGTCAACCATTACCAATTGAAAGTACTACTGACGAAATGATTGAAGTGGTAAAAACAACAGAAGCTTTTGATCATTCAATATTTAACGGTTTACTAAAAAAGCATGTTTCAGATCGAGGCAATGTAAATTACAACGGTTTTAAAAAAGACATATCGGCAGTACGAAATTACATATCGTCTTTAGGAGCTAACACACCTAAAGACTCATGGACAAAAGAAGATAAATTAGCTTATTGGATAAATGCTTATAATGCTTTAACAATTGATCTGATTCTAAGAAATCCATCTGTTAAAAGCATAAAGGAAATTGATGATCCTTGGGATCAACGTTTATGGAAATTAGGTGAGAAATGGTACAATCTTAATGAAATCGAGCATGATATTTTGAGAAAAATGAACGAGCCTCGTATTCATTTTGCAATTGTTTGTGCTTCTGTTTCTTGTCCTAAACTTCAAAATCAAGCATTTACAGCCTCCGATTTGGAAACGCAATTAACCAATGCCACAAAAGAATTCTTAAACGATCCATCAAAAAATAAGGTTATGACTAATAAATTGGAACTATCCAAAATTTTTAAATGGTTCACTAAAGATTTTAAACAAGGACAGTCTTTAATTGATTTTTTAAATAAATATTCTGATACTGAAATTTCTCAAAAAGCATCAATAAGTTATAAAGACTATGACTGGAATTTAAATGAGTAGAATTTCTATTATTATACCCATGTTAAATGAAGCTAAAACCATTCCTGGTTTACTTGATCATTTAATAAAAAAATCCTCTAAAAAATATATTGCTGAAATTATTGTTGTAGATGGTGGAAGCACAGATGGTTCATTAGATATTGTTTCAAGATTTACTTTCACTTCAAAAGATCCTGAAACAAGTTCAGCATTGCCTTGCAATGTAAAACTCATTGCTTCGGCTAAAGGAAGAGCTAAACAAATGAACATTGGTGCCAATAATGCTAAGGGAGATATTCTATATTTTTTGCATGCGGATTCATTCCCTCCTAAAAACTTTGACCAGCACATTATCAAAGAAGTTGAAAATGGAAATCCTGCCGGTTGCTTTAAAATGAAATTCGACAGCAAGCATTGGTGGTTAAAATTGGCAGGTTGGTTAACCCAATTTAGCTGGCGAGCTTGTCGTGGTGGAGATCAGAGTCAGTTTATAACAAAAAAGTTGTTTCAAGAATTAAATGGTTTTGACGAACGCTTTAAAATTTATGAGGACAACGACCTTATTAATAAATTATACTCAAGAAATCAATTTGTAGTCATTCAGGAATGGCTTATAACCTCATCAAGAAAATATCAAACAAATGGTATTTGGAAACTACAATATCATTTTTGGATGATCTATATTAAGAAATGGTTCGGAGCATCACCCGAAGAATTACATCTATATTACTTAAAAAACATTAGGTGAAATTGCAGACTAGCCCAAGTTGTGATCAATAGCATATCTAATAATTCCAGAATTATTCTTTAGGTTTAATTTCTTTATTATCCTGGCTCGATACGTACTTACCGTATTTATGCTTAACCCTAAAGAATTTGCTATATCTGTTAAAGAATTTCCTTTTGCAATATTATGAAGTACCAACATCTCTCTGTCTGATAACAACTCATGCTGATTTTTAATTTGCTTTACACCAAGCGCATTGACCAATAAATTTGAAATGGAAGACGTGATATATTTTTTCCCGGAAAGAGCTGAATTTACAGCGCTTATTAATTCATTAGGTTTACAATCTTTATTTAAAAATCCATAAGCACCTGCCTTCATAACCCTTATAGCATATTGGTCCTCTGGTAACATACTTAAAATTATTACAGGTGTTTTTATTTGAAGAGCCTTCATCTGTTTTAACAGATCAACACCATTTAGATCAGGCATGGAAATATCAGAAATTACAATATCGACATCATTATCTTTCAATACTGCCAATGCTTCATAACCATTTGAAGCTTCAACGAATAAAGAATCAATAAATTCTTTTTTAAGAATTCCTAAAAGACCCTTTCTTAAAATCACATGATCGTCAACAATTAGAAATTTCATTTATAACTATTTAATATAGAATTAAATTACACAATTTTTCATTCATAAAAAAAGACCACCTAAGATTTCCGCTTAGAATCATTAGGTGGCCGTTTAGTTAGTTTAAGTTATATAGAAACTTAATTTCGCATATCCTGAATATTGTGATAAAAAAAATTTGCTATTAATCAATATAATACCTTAGATATGCATCAAGGGATTGATATTACAAAGAAAGCTAATAGTAAGATAAATTTAAGTAGTATGAAAAAAATTAAATTTGTAGTAATTATAATTACATATTTCAAAAATTAATTCTAAAATATAATGGTTATTTATTCCTCCCTTTCTCATTTGGATAAAAGGACTGAACCACATCACTTTGAAACACCTCTTTAGTATCAACATCTATACACGATAATTTACCATAAAAACATGCTCCAGTATCAACATTCCATACATTTTGGGCATTCATAGGTTCATACGAGTCAAAATGAATAGTTGGTGTGTGACCAATATAAATTTCTTTAAAAAGTTTTAATCGTTTTGGAAATAGGATGGAGCTTTCATCTAAATGTTTGTCCAAAACCAAAGCCATTTCCCATAAAGTTCTATCGTAATACAAATTGGTTTCAGAATATTCCCTTTCCGGACCATGCATCGAGACAAAACCAGCATGAACAAATAACCTGTTTTTATCATCAATATGATAGAGTTTCATTTGTTCTAAAAAATTCAGATGTTCCTGTTTCTCTTCTGGTGATATTGCTTTATAACTTTCGATAGTTTCTTTACCTCCGTGAAATAACCAAGTGTCGAAAGTAGTTCCTTCCCTTAACCAATTTTCACACCAGACATCATGATTTCCTTTTATAAAAATACATTTGCTTGTTTTTGACAGATCAATTAAAAACCTAATTGTATAAGAGGATTCGCTCCATCCATCAACATAATCTCCAACAAATATTAAAGTGTCAGATTCTTTAACATTTGCTCTTTCCAAAAGTTGAATCAATGCCTTTAGTCCTCCATGAATATCGCCAATAACTAATGTTCTCATTTTATATATAAACTTACAAATCTTAAATAATAAAGTAATAAATGAATAGAAATTAATTTAACTTCTGAATTTAGATCAATTAAAAGAATAATGATCTCGAATAATTTCCTCGGCTGGCTTATTCTGTGGTGTAAACCTATCATTATTATATCCTCCTGCATTTTCATGATCGTGATACCATTTCCATAAAAAGCCTCCCGCAAACCAATCTTCCTGCCAGAATTGCTCATACAATACCTCAAGTGCAACAGATTGGGCTTCCAGATTTACAATATTATTCTTCCTGCTTGAATCCCAAGGTTCTTTCGCTGTAAAATCTACGCTTCTATAGCCATACTCAGTAAACAGAACTTGTTTTTTAGTTTGCTTACTTAGTAATTCAACTTTTGTCTTATGTTGCTTCCATCCTGTAATTAAGTTTTCTTTCGATGGATTCTTTTCTCCACTTAAAGGAAAGTAAGCATCAATCCCAATAAAATCTAACTCATTCCAAAAGTGAACATTAGCAAAGGTATCCCAATTTTCAGCATATGTTAATTTACCTTTATAAATAGATTTTACATCTTTAATTAATTGATCCCAAAAGTCAGGACGCATATTTATAAACTTATTTAATTCAGTTCCAATACATAAAATATCAGATTTAGTTTCTTCGGCAACTTGTGCAAAGTCTAAAATATATTTCGAATAGGAGTCCTCTAAAATTTCCCAATCTGCTTCCGATTGCATTTCAATATCACCTGTGAATTCCCCTCTCCAGACCCAAAGTTGTGGTTTAAGCATTACTTTTATATTGTTTTTCTGAAGTTGCTCAATATATTGCTTAGCGCCTTCTTTGGTTTCCCCATACCATTGTCTGTTAGTGTTATAAATTACTTCTGGTGAATCTAAATTCCTTATAAAAGCGAATGGCATTACAGAAGCGTAATTCGCATTTATATTAACTACAGGATCGATATGTTTTTGCTCAACAGCTTCTCTGGATGCTACAAAACTCACACCATTTATGGATGGCTTTTTTGGTAATGTCGCAGAACAGGCGATTAGCAATAAACATAAAAAGAGAATCAAAAATTTCCTCATAAACGCAATTTTTATTTTAAATTTAAACAAATTCATTTTATTACATAAGGTTTTAACATAACCTTCGACAAATTAGTCAACCAACTTTAAAACTAAATGGAGCACATTGTAATTATTGGCAACGGAATTTCTGGTGTAACTGCAGCAAGACATATTCGAAAGCTATCTGATAAAAAAATCACCATTGTATCTGCCGAATCAGACTACTTTTTCTCCCGTACAGCCTTAATGTATGTGTACATGGGACACATGAAATTTGAACACACACAACCTTACGAGAATTGGTTTTGGGACAAGAATCGAATCAATTTAAAAAGTGGATATGTAAAAACAATAGAAACTAAATCAAAAACTTTACATTTTGAAGATGGTGATAGGCTCCAATACGATAAATTAATTATTGCAACAGGAAGTAAGCCTAATAAATTTGGCTGGCCTGGTCAAGATCTAAAAGGTGTTCAAGGTTTATATCACAAACAAGATTTAGAGAATCTTGAAGTCTATGCCCCAAATAATCAAGTGTGCAAACGCGCTGTGATAGTTGGTGGTGGATTGATAGGTATTGAATTAGCAGAAATGCTGAACTCAAGAAACATTCCTGTTACTTTTTTAGTTCGAGAGAGTAGTTTTTGGAATGGAGTGCTACCAGAAGGCGAAAGTGAAATGATAAACAGACACATCAAAAATCATCACATCGATCTGCGATTAGGCGTAAATTTAAAAGAAATTATTTCTGATGAAAATGGCAAGGCTAAAGCGGTTGTAATTGCTGAAACCGGAGAAACGATTGACTGTGATTTTGTAGGATTAACAGCAGGTGTTTCGCCAAATATCGATTTTATTAAATCATCTGACATTGAAACCAACCGTGGTGTTTTGGTTAACCGATTTTTAGAAACAAATATAAAAGACGTCTATGCCATTGGTGATTGTGCAGAACAACGTGAATCTATAGGACAACGCAGACCAATTGAAGCCGTTTGGTATACAGGACGCATGATGGGAGAAACCGTTGCGCAGACTATTTGTGATAATAAAATCGAGTACAAGCCGGGACATTGGTTCAATTCGGCTAAATTTTTAGATATAGAATATCAAACTTATGGCTGGGTGTTTTCAAAACCAAGAGAGAACGAAGCGCATTTTCATTGGAAGCATAAAGACGACACTAAATGCATAACTGTTTGCTTTGATACCAATACCAATCAATTTCTTGGCATCAATACTTTCGGAATTAGAATGCGACATGAGGTTTTCGATAAATGGCTTACCGAAAAACGAGATGCAGATTATGTTATCAATAATTTATCTGAAGCTAATTTCGATCCGGAATTTTACAGAAAATTCGAAAAAGACATTTTAACCACATACCAAAATCAACTTCAAATCACTTAAGAATGAGCAGCAATATAAATCATAGTATGTCTTTGGCTAAACCTGATGCTCAAGATCTTTCGACTAAGCAAAAAGTTGCCGTTGGTTTAGGAGTTGTCGGATTATTTATATTAGTTCTGGCACTTCTCAATACCAATTTTCCGAATAAAAGTTTGTTTTTAATTGCAGCTTTAGGATTAATTTCTGTTGGTACCATTCTATTCGCTAATGACACCTATCTTAATAAATTAGAAGGTATCAAAAATGATGGAATTTGGTTTAAATCCATTTCCTCAAGAGGAGTTTTGGGTTGGATTACAGGCATCGTATTAACGCTGTTCTATATTGTGTTGTACTTCTATCCTCAGCTTTTAGGACTTGGAATCAATGGATCATCCAACTCTGGATTGGTTTCTTTATTTGATCCTTTAAGTAAATTTTTAAGTGGAAATCCAGCAAGCCAATGGTTTGTATATGGAACCTTGTATACCATTGCCATTTTAGTGTTTGGATATAAATTCATGCTTAAATATCGTCATAATCGGTATCAGCAATTACGAACAGGTTCTGTTATGTTCTTTCAATTAGGTTTTGCCTTTTTGATTCCGGAATTTATGGCAAGATTGAATTCAGATACCTTTAAATTACCTTATTACGATTTAAAGAATATGTGGCCATTAAACTATTATAACTTTGAACAATACAGAATTGATGATTTTATTAATGCCGGAAATATTGGATTAGCTCTACTCATTTTTGGAGTGCTTTCCATTTTCGTTATTTCACCTTTCTTAACCTATAAATACGGAAAACGCTGGTATTGTTCCTGGGTTTGTGGTTGTGGTGGATTAGCAGAAACGGCTGGTGATTCATTCAGGCAATTATCATCTAAGAAATTATCTGCATGGAAAATAGAGAGATGGCTAATTCATACAGTTTTGGTATTTGTGGTGCTTATGACAACTGCTGTTGTATATACTTATTTAGGATACGATCCGAATAAATACTGGTTGACAAAAGGTGTGTTTTTAACTTTGGTTGGAGCATTACTAACGCTTGTTTTTGTTTTAACAATGGCTTTTAAACGAAACGAGTTAGGCAAAGATGCTCGCTATGGAGCTATTGGATTTTTCGTGATAATCCTGTCACTTTTTATCCTTACACTATTTTTCAAATGGATCTAAATTATTTTTTATCGAAGCTGAAACTTTGCGATCATCATATGGATTCTTAATTGGAGCAATTTTTTCCGGAGTTGTAGGTACTGGATTTTATCCAATTTTAGGAAACAGAGTTTGGTGTAGATTTGGTTGTCCTATGGCAGCTATTTTAGGATTTCAACAACGTCTATTCTCCAAATTCAGAATCACAACCAATGGTGGGCAATGCATTTCCTGTGGAAATTGTTCAACCTATTGCGAAATGGGAATTGATGTTCGGGCGTATGCTCAAAAAGGTGAAAACATTGTTCGTTCGAGTTGTGTTGGATGTGGAATTTGTTCTGCTGTTTGTCCAAGAGGTGTTTTAAAACTGGAAAATGGCAGTATGGAAGGTCGAATCAATCCTAACGAAATTCTATTAGGTAACGATGTTGATTTGATGCAACTCGTAAACGACAATTAGAAGTTTGATGTAATGTTGAGCTTGTCGAAACATAATCTCATTTAGTATGAATATTGTTCGGAAATAATGTGAATTTAATGAAACTTGCAAATGACAATTAAAATTTTACTTAATGACAAACTGAAATTACAATGTCATGCTGAGCTTGTCGAAGCATTTTATTATTTAGAATGAAATATTATTACGTATACATATTACTATGCTCTGATAATACTTTTTATACAGGAATGACTAATGATTTAGACAGAAGAATAATTCAACATGAATCTGGATACAAAAAGAGCAGTTATACATTCAACAGAAGACCAATTGAATTAAAATGGTTTTTACAATGCGTTAATCCAAGCGAAGCAATTAAGATAGAAAAACAAATTCAAGGTTGGTCACACAGAAAAAAGGAAGCTTTAATAAACGAAAACTGGAAAGATTTAATTGAGTTTTCAAAGAACTATACTGAATTTGGTCATTTAGATATACGTGGCCAGTCTTCGACAAGCTCAGACTGACATTTCAGTTGATAATTGTTTTGAGAAAAAACAATCGTATTTTTGCACTGAAAGTCAATTCAATGAGCCAAATCAAAGTCATCATTCCTGCTTATAACGAGCAAGATTCTATTGCAAAAGTAATTAATGAAATTCCAGATGCAGTTGATGAAATTATTGTTATTAGTAACAATTCTACAGATGACACTATAATAAACGCCAAAAAAGCAGGAGCAACTGTTTTATCCGAATCCAAAAAAGGTTATGGATATGCTTGTCTAAAAGGAATGGATTATATTGCTACATGCAAATGAAAAACCAGATATCATTGTGTTTCTGGATGGTGATTATAGCGATTATCCTGAAGAATTAACCAAGCTTGTTGAGCCAATTCTAAATGACTCCATAGATTTTGTAATTGGTGCACGAGTTAAACGACTACGTGAACAAGGTTCTATGACTCCGCAACAGATTTTTGGCAATTGGCTGGCAACTTATTTAATGACATTATTCTTTGGAGCAAAATTTACAGATCTTGGACCTTTTAGAGCTATTAAGTACAATAAGTTATTAGCACTGAAAATGGAAGACAAGACTTATGGCTGGACTGTGGAAATGCAGCTTAAAGCATTAAAACAGAAATTAAGTTATATAGAAGTTCCCGTAAAATATAGAAACAGAATTGGAGTGTCTAAAGTATCTGGAACAGTAAAAGGTACTATCTTTGCAGGCTTTAAGATACTCGGTTGGATTTTTAAATACAGTTTTAAATAATGATTCTTGAAATAACGATTATTATAATTTATTCCATTGCACTAATACTCATTTTTTTGTATTCGTTAGCGCAACTTAATCTGTTATTCAATTATTTAAAAGCTCAAAAACTTGTAGACAAATCACCTAAATTTAATTTTAATAATCCAGATGAAATTCCTTATGTAACCATACAACTTCCTGTGTATAATGAATTGTACGTGATGGAACGACTCCTGGATAATATTGCACAAATGGATTATCCAAAGGATAAACTGGAAATTCAGGTATTAGATGATTCTACAGATGAATCTGTTAAATCGACTTCCTGATCAGATCGAGCAATTAAAAAAATCCGGTTTAGATATCCAACATATACAGAGAGTGAACAGAAAAGGATTTAAAGCTGGAGCACTTAAAGAAGGATTGGTAAAAGCCAAAGGTGAATTCATTGCTATTTTTGATGCTGATTTTTTACCTAAAAAAGATTGGTTAAAACAGACCATTCCATATTTTAAAGATGAGAAAATTGGTGTTGTTCAAACACGTTGGAGTCATATCAATAGAAACTATTCCATCTTAACACAGAATTCAAGCCTTTGCTTTAGATGCTCATTTTACATTAGAACAAGTTGGCAGAAACAGCAAAGGACATTTTATCAACTTTAATGGTACTGCAGGTGTTTGGCGTAAAGACATGCATTTTAGACGCAGGAAACTGGGAAGGTGATACACTTACCGAAGATCTAGATTTAAGCTACAGAGCACAACTTAAAAACTGGAAATTCAAATATTTGGAGAATGTTGAAACACCTGCAGAATTACCTGTAGTTATTAGTGCAGCACGTTCACAACAATTCAGATGGAATAAAGGAGGAGCCGAAAATTTTAGAAAAATGATGTGGAATGTTATTAAAAATCAAAATATTTCTACAAAAACTAAAATACATGGTTTATTACATTTATTGAACAGTACCATGTTCTTAAATGTACTAATAGTGGCAGTTTTAAGCATTCCAATGCTTTATATAAAAAATGAATATGCACATTTAAAATCATACTTTTATGTCATGAGCTTTTTTGTGATCAGCACAATAATTTTCTTTATTTGTTATTGGTTTATGTACAAGCAAACCTATGGAGGCGGATTCACAAAATTCTTTCGTTACATTGGTATGTTCTTTACGTTTTTTTCAATTGCCATGGGCTTTTCATTACATAATTCCATTGCAGTTTTAGAAGGTCATGCTGGCAAACGAAGTGATTTTGTACGTACACCAAAATTCAATATCAACTCATTAAAGATTCTTGGAAAGGCAATAAATATCTTACATAAAAAATTTCTTTAAATGTGATTATTGAAGGTATGTTAATGCTCTATTTTGCCTTCGGAATGTATAGTGCATTTGTAGTTGGAGACCAAGGAGGTGATTTTGGATTATTTCCTTTTCACTTAATGCTGTTTTTTGGTTTTGGATATGTATTCTTTAAATCGATAAGCTCTAAAGTATAATTTGGGCGTTACCGTTTGGGTCGCGCTTTCTGCTTAATCTATTTAAGGATTACAGAATTGTCCTTCCATGCGTATTTAAAACAAACGCAATCGATATTAAGTTATTGAAAGAAATGACCTGATATCGATTAACTTATATTCGTTGTGGTTTCATTTCTTTTTTCTCCAGATGTTAGGTTGTATATTAGTAAAATTGACCATAAATGGCGGGAGAATATATATTATAAAGCCGTCCTCCGTGTTAATCTTGCAAAGAGACAATTAATACTATAAAATCGAACTTTATGAATCAACCTACTAACAATGAAACTAATGCCAAAAATGGAACCGAACCTTCCAGTAACTATGTGATATTTCAGCTTGGCTCCTATCCCTGGCAATCCGAGGTGGAAGCTACCTCCGGATCGGGAATATTACACGAGGCACAGCATGAGGTTTTTAATGCCATGGATGGGGTAGCCAGCTATTCCATATTTCCTTCCGGATTTGCCCGCCAAAAGAATCAAGACCTAAATAGGAAAGATGTTAGAATCTACGAAATGGACTCTGAGGTACCAGAATATAGCCATCCCGACGGGCACCGTTGGGGAGGAGTAAGTGATGAATATGTGGATAAATTCATTTCCGATCATGAGAAGCTCGTATATGACTATATGCTGGAAATTGAAAATACTTTAGAAGCGGGTTCCGAGATCCAGCTCTTTATTGCCCATCACACCTGTATTAACAGTATTATCGCAAAAAAGGTAATGGAAAAGAGAGCTGCAAACGGCTATTCGGTTCCGCCAATTGTTATTTTTTTACACGGTACTGCTATGATAATGATGGTGAACGAATTACGGGAAGCCTCCCTGATTGAATCTGGGGAACTGGCACCCTCGGATAGGAAATGGCCATCCACATTTCACAAACAATTGACGGAATTGAAAGTTTTTGACGATTGTAGCAAACCTGGAAATGCAAATCTTGCCTATGCCATTTCTGAAGAGAATATGGAGGTGTTTTCCGAATTATTTCCCAAGTTTGATAAGGATAAGTACATTTTGGCAAACCCAGGTTTCAATAATTGTTTTGTCCCTCGTCCTCAAATTAAACTTTCAGAGGTGTTGAAGGAAGCACGGCTTAAACATATTGGTTTACCGAAGAGAAAACATATGATATTCGAACAGATTACAAACACATGATTGTTTTTGTTGGACAATTTGTAGGGTGGAAACGAATTGACGCTGTTTTACGTGCCGCCAGGATTTGGGAAACGGAGTTTGGAGATGAGCTTCTTACATTGATCGTTGGGAAACAGAAAAAAGAATACAACATTGAGTTGCAGAATTTAAATGAAAGCCTCGGAAACAAGAATACATGTTTTGTTGGACCACTGATGCAGCCGGAATTGGCCAAATTGTTTGCTGCTGCAAGTGTTTGTACATTTCCATCAAAAGCAGAACCGTTTGGAATGGTGTTGATTGAAGCTCTGGCATGTGGAGTTCCTGTAATTGGTGCTGATTCTGGTGGCCCAAGGGATTTTATGACCAATGATGTTGGATATTTGGTGCCTGAAAATGATGATATAGAAGTTTTCAGTGAGCATTTGGCTAATGCCGTTATCAAAGCGATTAAAGAAGACTGGAAAACAAAGATGTCCGAAGAATGCATTAAGGTAGCTGCACCTTTTTCCAATACACTGAAAACGAAGAAACTTCTGAAAGAAACACGAGCACTGATCGGATAAGTCTTATAACAAGATTCCTTATACCGCAATAGTTAATCGCATTTAGTTGTTTTTTAACACAATCAAGTGAGTAATCCCTTTTTAAAAACGACAGTTAAATAATAATTATATTTGACTCATGCTACTAAATCCAACCCTTTTAAAGCTCTATAAAATTCCTATTTTATTGGCTTTTTTAAGTTTGGTTTTTTATTACTTATTCGCTTATGATTTAGTTAGAACTGGCTATATAACGCTAATTAGTTTGTATGTTGGTTTGCTTCATTCTATTCTATTTTTTGATTAAACATCAAAAGGAGAATATTCGTTTTTTGACAATTGTTGCATTTCTATTTCGGTTAGTTTTTCTGTTCTCCATTCCCAATTTATCGCAGGATTTTTATCGTTTTATTTGGGATGGAAGAATGATACTTGGAAGGATGGAATCCTTATCTGGTTACACCAGACTTTTTTATTTCCACAAGGTGAGTTCCCTGTTGCTCAAGCTCAAGAATTGTATTCTGGAATGGGAACACTTAATGGAAGTCATTATACAAACTATCCGCCCTTAAATCAGTTGTGCTTTGTCATTGCAGGTTTATTTGCTGGCAAGAGTATTTTAGGTTCTGTTATAGTCATGCGATTACTAATCATAGCTGCTGATTTTGGAACGTTCTATTTTGGTAAAAGACTATTGGAAAAATTAAAGCTTCCTGCTGCACAACATATTCTGGTATATTTTAAATCCGTTCATCATAATCGAATTAACAGGTAACCTTCATTTTGAAGCAGTTATGATATTCTTTCTGATCTGGAGTTTGTATTTATTGCATTCTGGAAAATGGAAATTAGCTGCTATAATTTTTGCATGTTCGGTTTCTGTCAAGTTAATTCCACTAATTTTTATGCCATTGTTCTATCAATGGTTTATGAAAAGAAATGTCATTGCGAGTAACACGAAGCAATCTGTTTCAAAGGATGACATTACTTCGTCGTATACTCCTCGTAATGACGAAAGAGATTCTTCACTGCCGCTCAGAATGACAAAATTGATTGGATTTTATGCAATTGTTGGTTTTGTAACACTTTTATTTTTCGCGCCTTTTTACTCTTCAGAATTTATAAATAACTACACAAAGACCGTTGGTTTGTGGTTTCAAAATTTCGAGTTCAATGCAAGTTTATACTATATAGCTCGGGAAATTGGTTACTTATTTAGAGGTTATAATGAGATTGCAGTTATAGGTAAAATCATTCCAATTATTGTGACTTTGTTTGTGATTATCATCACATTTTTCAGAAAGAATAAAACCTTACCTCAACTTATAACAGCAATGCTGTTGGTATTGACATTCTATTTTTTTGTAAGCACTACGATTCATCCCTGGTATATTTCAACACTTTTAATACTGTGTGTATTTACCAACTATAAATTCCCTTTAGTCTGGAGTTTTGTAATCATATTAAGTTATCTGGCATATGCCAATAGCAACAATACTGAAAACCTATGGATCATTGGCTTGGAATACCTAATAGTATATAGTGTTTTTATTTGGGAAGTATACAACAAAAGAACTGGTAACAAAAAAGACCACTTCATCAAGTAGTCTTTTTTATTTATTTTTTAACGATGCCCTATTTGACCTTCAAACCTGTAATAGTATTTATTTCGTTTTCATCCTCATTCCCATCTTCATCTATCTGTGACTCCATTTCAAATGTATAGGTTATTTCGAATTTTTTTCCCAAGAAGACCTCAGAATCTAAATCGAATTTTTCTAAAACATCTTCATTTATTTCCTGAAAAGTCTTTGTTCTCTCGTCTTGATTTTCATCCACATAAATAAAGTTGTATCCATAATCTTCATGGCCATCATAAACTCCTTCTAGGATAATATATCCTGATCAATCTTGTTAGTAAATGCCTATAATGTCACAAAGATGAACAGACAACTAATTTAAATTTAACTGAATTTGTTTTCATAATATATTAATAATTAAGTTAATTAATAATGTTTTGGTTCCGGAATTTTGCCACATTCAAGTCCCAATGCTTTTAGTATCTTCAATTAATTGTCAATACACGTGGTATAGTATTATGCCTTTTATACGTTTTCTATTAATTTTTAGGTTTATATAAACTTTAAAATAAACAAGTCGACCACCTCAAAAAGAATGAGAATGATGATAATCCATTCTAAACGACTGCTCTCCTTATGATCCATAATATCTTTAAAGAGTTCTAAATTCTCTTTAATTATTTCAATTCTATCATGAATCAGCCGGTATCTGTCTTTAAGATCAAAAGCTTGTTTTAGATCTTGATTTAACTTATTAAGTTGTTCGTTCTCCCATGCAACTTCTGGTGAATCAAAAATATACAGATTTTCAGATATTTTATTTTTAATATTTAGAACCTTGCCTATAAAACGCTTTAACTTATTACCAGAAATATCTAGCTTACCTTTGTTTTCTAAATATTTAGTATGCTCGTTTGTTTCTACTAAAAGTTGTTCTGTTATTTCAGAGTATTTATTTAAAGCTACCGATTGTGACGTATTAAGCATAACTAATCGTATCATTTCATGATCTAATTCCGGTAAAATAACATTGTCAAACTGAACTTGTAAAATGTTGGATTGAATTACTACTTGTATCTCTTCTGATATTTTTTCAGAATGATAATCGTTACAAAAGGGTTTTATTTGCTTTAAAACACCTTCAATTTCATTTTCGCTCATGTTGAAAAAACTCACCATTCCGTAGTGAAAAATATAGATGAAGTGTTCACTTGAGCTTGAATAGTACAATTCGTCGCTATCATGAAACAATAATTTTAGCGGGAATTTTTGTTTACAAGCTTTAATGTTGATAGTACTTGCAACTTGATAAGCAACTACAGTGTACATTATTTTTATTTATTAAAAATATCTTTTGGTATTGTAAAACACTTGAATTCAAGCATATATTCGTTAGGGTCCTTCACATAGAAAGATGAATGCTCCCCTGGATGATCTTTTAAAAAAATAGACTTATTAACCAATTCTAATTTCTGTTCGTTTAGTCTTTTATAAACTTTTTCCCAGTTTTTATTTCCAGGATAATTCCAAAATGAAAAGATGGCAGAATTTTACCTTCAAAAATATAATTTGGATTTGTAAAATCAAATTTTCCTGCCTTAGTAAATGTAATCTGATGATCCAAATAAATTAATATCTATCCAATTGTTCTCGAATCTCGTCCAAATGTAGCACCAATTGTATCTATATAAAACATTTTTGTTGCCTTAAATCTGAACATGGTAATGAAAGATGAAATATAGTTTTCCAGGATTTAGTTGATTTACACTAATTCTAAATATTCTATTCTGTAAATTAAAAAATCTTCGTCATCATCATCAAAAACTTCAACAAAAGTTAATGTCAAAAGTTTTGTTGATAAGTGATTTATCATTTTTTAAATCAAATTGATGTAAAACTCTTGGGTCTCACTTCTTCAAAAACCATTTCTTCTCCATTGCTCGAACAAAAACGTATAATAACCGTTTTCGTATTTTTTAAAAACAGCTGTTTCCATTATTAAATAATATTTAATCTAAATCATCTGCAGTCGTCATCAATTAAATCTGGTTCAACTATCTGAAGTTTCATCTTCAGTTGATGAATCATCTATCATCACTATCCTCATAGTCTTCCATTGCTTGAACCAATCGCTTGCCAACTTTTACTAAGATATATGGTATCCTCTGTTCTTACTTCAACAGCTTCAATAATTTCATTTTGAGCATTTCTAAATGAAATAATATCTGTATCGTCATATCCATCAGGAAATTTTTCTACTAAAAGATTTAAAATATCTTCATTTAATTTTTGGTAATCTACAATTTTACGTATCATTTTTTATAGATTGTGTTACATGTCTAATAAATAGGCAAAAATTAATGGTGCAACAATAGTTGCATCACTTTCTATTATAAATTTTGGTGTATTAATATCTAGTTTTCCCCAAGTAATTTTTTCGTTTGGAACTGCACCAGAATACGAACCATAACTGGTTGTTGAATCACTTATTTGGCAGAAATAACTCCAAAATGGTGTATCTGTTCGTTCCATATCTTGATATAACATTGGTACAACACAAATTGGAAAATCTCCTGCAATTCCTCCTCCTATTTGAAAGAATCCAATTCCGTTTTTGGAATTATCTGTATACCAATCTGCTAAAAAGGTCATATATTCAATTCCAGATTTCATTGTACTTGCTTTAAGTTCTCCTTTAAGCACATAACTTGCAAAAATATTTCCCATTGTACTATCTTCCCAACCTGGACAAACTATTGGTAAATTCTTTTCTGCTGCTGCATACATCCAAGAATCTTTTAAATCAATTTCATAATATTCTTCTAAAACACCAGATAATAACATTTTATACATATATTCATGTGGAAAATAACGTTCTCCTTTATCTTCAGCATCTTTCCAAATTTTAAAAATATGTTTTTGTAATCGTCTAAATGCTTCTTCTTCTGGAATACAAGTATCTGTTACACGATTTAATCCTTTTTCTAATAAATCCCATTCATCTTGTGGTGTTAAATCACGATAATTAGGAACTCGTTTATAATGTGAATGTGCTACTAAATTCATAATATCTTCTTCAAGATTTGCTCCTGTACAAGAAATAATATGAACTTTATCTTGACGAATCATTTCTGCAAAAATTTTTCCCAATTCGGCTGTACTCATAGCTCCTGCAAGTGACACCAACATTTTTGCTCCAGATTCTAATTGTTCTTCATAACCTTTTGCTGCATCAACTAAAGCAGCTGCATTAAAATGCAGATAATATTTTTCAATAAATTGTGAAATTGCGTCCTTTAGTAGTCTTCATCTTCGTCATCAAATTTTGAATGATTTATTTTTTGGTTTAGAACTTTCATAAGTATTATCATAATCATCTTCTATATCTTCATCTTGAAACTTATAGCTTAACATTTTATAATACAATTTTGCAGCAAGAAAATCTGAAGATTTATCTTTTGCATTTGGACATAATTCAACAATATCAAAACCAACAACATTTTTTTCTTCAAATACCTGTTTTAAAAATTCTAAAGTTTCATACCAAATAATCCTCCTGGTTCTGGTGTTCCTGTACTATGGCATAATTGAAGGATCAAAAGCATCTAAATCAAATGTAATAAATACATTGTCTGTCATTTGATCAATTGCAGAATCCATCCAAGTATCATCTATTGCCATTTCATGAGCAAAATAGGTTTTGTCTTTATCCATAACAGTTTTTTCCATAATATCCATAGAACGAATACCTACTTGAATTAAATTTGTTGTTTGACTTGCTTCATAAACTGCACAAGCATGATTGCATGTTGAACCTTCATACTCTTTTCGTAAATCTGCATGTGCATCAATATGTAAAACTGTTAAACTATGGAAACATCTCATTAAATGCTCTAATTGTTCCAATTGAAACTGAATGTTCACCTCCAAAAATAGTTACAAATTTATTCTTTTTAATATACTTTTTAGTAGCTTCATGCACTGCTTCTACCATAGCTTCTGGTGATGAATTTTCTGTAACAGCATCAGCTAAAAATACACCTTGTTTATATACTTCTGTATCTGTTTCAATATCATAAAGTTCCATGTTTTCTGAAGCATTTAAAAATGCTTCTGGACCTTTATCTGCTCCTTTTTGCCATGTACTTGTTCCATCATAAGGAACAGGAATTAATACAATTTTTGCATTTTCTAATTTTGCAAATTCTTCTGGAATTCCAGCATAAGTTTTAGTTTTCATTATTATTAATTTATTACGTCGCTATTTTATTAAATACTTCTTACCATTCAATTCTTTATTCTATGAAGTCGAATCATTCTGGTTTAAATTGTCGTAACCTAAAATTTTTAAGAAAATCTTCACTGTTTTGTTGTTCTCTAAATACTTTTGTTGTAATATTACCATTCTTCATCTTTATCAATTAAAATATGTTTTGGTGCAGGAATTAAACAATGTTGTAAACCTCCAAAACCACCAATAGTTTCTTGATAAGCTCCTGTATTAAAAAAGCCAATATACAATGGTTTTTCCTTATTATATTTTGGTAAATAAATAGCATTCATATGTTGTTCACTATTATAATAATCATCACTATCACAGGTTAAACCACCTAATAAAACACGTTCATATGTATCATTCCATCGGTTTATTGGCAACATAATAAAACGTTTGTTAATTGCCCAAGTATCTGGTAATGTTGTAATAAAAGATGAATTAATCATATTCCATTTTTCTCTATCATTTTGTTGTTTTTGATATAATACTTCATAAATAGCTCCACCACTTTCTCCTACAGTAAAACTTCCAAATTCTGTAAAAATATTTGGTACATCAACTTCTTCTTCTTCACAAGCTAAGTTTGATTTGATTTATAATTTCATCAATCATATACTCATAATCAAAATCAAAAGCTAATGAATTTTTTATAGGAAATCCACCTCCAATATTTAAACTATCTAAAGCTTGGACAAATCTTTTTAAGGCTTGTATAAACTTTTAAACATTTGGTTAATTCATTCCAATAATAAGCATTATCTCGAATTCCTGTATTGATAAAAAAGTGAAGCATTTTAAGTTCTACTTTTTTATTATTCTGAATTTGATTTTTGTAAAATGGAACAATATTTTTATAACCAATTCCCAATCGTGAAGTGTAAAATTCAAATTTTGGTTCTTCTTCTGAAGCAATTCGAATTCCAATATTAAATTTTCCATTAATTTCTTGAGAAAGTAAATCTAATCTCTTCATAATTATCAATAATAGGAATACAATTTTTATGTCCATTATTAATTAAATCGAGCAATATTAGTAATGTATTGTGCTCGTTTAAACCATTACATAATACATAGTGTTATTATTGATTTTTCCTTCTTCTTTTAAGGTTTTCAACAATATCAATATCAAAAGCAGAAGATGTTTCAATATGAATATCATTTTTTAAAGCTTCATTTAAAACATGTTTAAAATGAGAACTTTTTGTACAATAACAATAATGATATTTACCTTTATAATTATGTTTTTTAATGGCTTTTTGAAACCATTTTTTAGCTCTGATTTATATTATTAGATATTTGAGGTAAATAAGTAAATTTTAAAGGTGCTCCATATTGCTTCAACCAATTGCATTAGGTCGACATCATGAAAGTGTAAGTTATTGTTCTTCAAGTTTAAATTCTTCTTGAGGAAAATCAAAAGTTTGATTTATTAAATCAATATATTTTGTATTCATTATTATATTTATAAAATTGTAATTATTTAAATAGAAAAACAGGTATATTTTGCTTTTAAACAAAGAATAATGACTTAATAATCAAATTCGAATTTGATTTTGTGTAGTGGGGATAAAACCATATTTATGCTGACTAGCATATAATTGTAGAATAAGCGGAAGTTAGCTTTAAAATTCGGTTACTTATCCCATAAGCTGCTTTTGAATTTGACTTCCTAATTTTCAAAAGCCCGAACATAAAAACAGATTTCAATTTGTTCAGCTAAATGCAATACAAATGAAATACAAAAAATTTAATTTAATTGATTTATTTTAAATTTTTTTAGTTAAATAATAGGCTTAAAGCATTTTTAAGGTATTTATTTCCTGTTCAGTTAAATGTTTCCAATGACCTCGAGGAATATCCTTTTTGGTAAGATGACCAATGGCAACACAATCTAAACTAATAATATCGTAATTTAAATGATCAAAAATTGTACGAATAATTGTATTTCCAGTATTTTTTATTTTTAATCCCAATTTCCTTTTTACTGGCTCCATCAATATAACTAATTTCCTCAACAGCAATTAGTTTACCTTCTATTTTAAAACCTTCTTTTATTTTTTTTAGATCTTCAAATTTTAAATTCTTATCCAATTCAATATGAAATAATCGTGCAACACCTTTGTTAGAATTCGTGAATTTTTGCAACTACAGTTTCATCATTAGTAAATAACAACAATCCTTTAGAATTTCTTCCTAAACGACCAATAGGTTTTATTTTTGAATTCGTGGCATTTGCTACCAAATCCATAACTGTTCTGCCTTTTCCTTCACTTGTAGTAGTAGCAAATCCTTTTGGTTTATTAAGCAATACATATACTTTTTTTTCTGGATTAACCCTTGAACCATCAAATCGCACATCATCATCTAATTTAACCTTATAACCCATTTCTGTAACTATTTTACCATTTACAGTAACAGCTCCAATGCTTATGTGCATATCTGCCTCACGTCGTAGAGCAGATACCAGAATTAGCAATATATTTGTTTAGTCTTATTTCGTCTGGGTTAGATTTAGTTTGAGATACTGTTTTTTTAACTGGAGCCTTCTCTTTTGAGAATCGTTTTCCAGCATCCTTTTTCCCTCTAAAAGAGTCCTTTTTTCCCTTTTTCCCTTGCATTTTACTCATGATTTAAATTTTTGCAAATATAGATTTAAATAATTCTATTTAATAACAATTCAACATCTATTAAAGGAATACAAAAAACGCCTGTCAGTATTATAAATTTTAGAATATTATGAAGCAATAGAAATTGAGATTTAGAGCTTGATCTCCAAAGCAAAACCATAAAGATAATAAGAAGAATGAAGCTCAAATAGAAAAAATAATTCATCTTTCCAATGGGAAAGTAATTGGTTAAAAAATAAGCAGGAATCAAAGTTAAAACCACTAAAATAGTAAGCATTATTTTAGAAGCTTTTACTCCATAAACAACCGGAATTGTTTTGTAATTAAGTGCTAAATCTCCTTTAATATTTTCCAGATCTTTGGTTAATTCCCGCATAGAAATTATTAAAAACAAAAAGATGGCATGAACAAAAATACAGTTTCAAAATTCTTATAATACAAAAAAATGGCAAAAAATGGTGTAATTGTTAATATAGCAGAAGTTAAATTTCCAATTAAAGGAAGTTTTTTAATTTATGTGAATAAAACCAAATACCAAAAATATAAAGTGAAAAAAATACAACAGCTCTAAAAGACACATAACTAGCCATAATAACGCTAAGAAATTAAGAACAAAGTAAAATGAGAGTTTCGTATTCTGGCTTACCAATGAATCCAACATAGTTTTGTTGGGTCTGTTTATTAAATCTTTTTCAGAATCGTAAAAATTATTAATAATATAACCTCCAGCAATTGTTGCTGCTGATGCCAAAACTAAAAAGAATAAATTAAGATCAAGAAGTACATCTCCTAATGCTCTATCATGAGCCAAAATATAAATAGAAGCTAGATATTGAGCAATAACAATAATAAGAATATTATAGCCTCTAACCACAGAAAACATGCTGAAAAATTTTATTAGAATGTGTTTTTGGTTTCGAGATAACATCAGAAATTCAAATAAGATTATTCGTCAATACAAAATTGACGAATCATTAGAAGTTATAAACACTTCTAATTTATAATCTTTAAGCGATTGTTTTGCTTTTTCAAAATCTTCAGTAAAACCAAGAATATAACCACCTCCACCAGAACCACAAAGTTTTAAATAATAATCATTAGTTTCTATTCCTTTTTTCCAAAGTTCATGAAATTGCTGTGGAATCATAGGTTTAAAATGATTTAAAACCACTTTAGACAGTTGTTTTGTATTTTTAAATAAAGATTTAATATCTCCTTTTAAGAAATCATCAACACAAGCATCTGTATGTTTTATAAATTGATCTTTAAGCATATTTCGGAATCCTTCCTGTTTCATGTTTTCCATAAAAATACTAACCATTGGAGCAGTTTCTCCAATAATACCACTATCTAATAAAAACACAGCTCCTTTACCATCTGTACTTTGTGAAGGAATTCCTGTTGCTTCAATATTATCTTTAGAATTGATTAGAATTGGTAAACTTAAATAACTATTTAAAGGATCTAATCCTGATGATTTTCCATGGAAAAAAGATTCCATTTCAGAAAATATTGCCTTTAAATTCAATAATTTTTCACGAGTTAAATTCTCTAAAACTGTAATTTTATTTTGGGCATATTTATCGTAAATAGCTGCTACTAAAGCTCCACTACTTCCAACACCATATCCTTGAGGAATTGAAGAATCAAAATACATTCCTGCATTCAACATCCTTTTAAAGTTTATTCAATATCAAAAGTTACTAAATCTGGATCTAATAGTTCTTTAAATAATCTACAAAATCTTTTAAACTTTTGATTAGATTTTATAGCCTCTTCAGATGGATTTTCATCTTTCTTTAAAGCACCATTATAAAAATTATAAGGAATTGATAAACCTTTAGAATCCTTAATAATTCCATACTCTCCGAAGAGTAAGATTTTTGAGTAAAAAAGAGGTCCTTTCATAATTACCTATTTGATTAGTCAATATTTAATCTGGTAATAACCAAATATACACTTTTATATTAAATGTTTTTGCACCTAAACCAATTCTGTCGCAAATATAATGTCCATTTTGACAATATGCAACTAACTCATTCTTAATGAATTCATAAATTCTATCGATTCATTTTCTGGATAAAGAACATGTACGTTTGCACCAGCATCTAAAGTAAAACATATATGCAAACCTGAATCTTTCTCTGAACTTCCAAATTTTATTAATAATTTCCAATGTATTTGGTTTCATTAAAATAAAATATGGCATACTTGTCATCATCATGGCATGAAGTGTTAAGGCTTCACTTTCCACAATTTCAATAAATGCTTTTAAATCACCAGTTTTTAAAATCACTATTAGTTTTGACAGATTATCATGAGCTTGTTTAAATCTTTCGTCAGCAAAAGGATGACCATGCATTAAATTATGACCAACTGTACTACTTACTTGCTTTTCACCTTTATCAACCAATAAAATTGTGTCTTGATAATTTTTAAAATTTTCATGAACTTCATACGGATATTTTACACCGAATAAATCAGAACTTCCTTCAATTTCCTTGTGCTTTCCCCAAACTATTAAATCACCTTCAATACTTCTGCAAGCACTTCCAGAACCTAATCGTGCTAAAAATGATGCTTTTTTATTAAAATAATTCATGAGTTATTTCGTGGATTCAATTCCTTTTCAATACTCATTAAACACAAAGCTAAAGCACTCATTCCAGATGCTGAAGATGCAATTCCAGAACTATGTGGAAATGAATTTGATGTTTCAATTTTAAAATGATAATCCTTTAAAAAAGGTAAATAAGTTTCAATTCGTTTAAAAAATGTTTGAATTTTTGGTTTAAAATCTTCCTTTTGTTTTCCTTCAAAAAACAGATCAAAAGAAAAAAATTGTCTTTTTTATCCTTTTTCGTAAATGACAACGTTGTGGTTGTTTTACAAGAATCTAACGTAAAACTTATTGAAGGATTTTCTGGAATTTGATCTTCTTTTTTTCCCCAATATTTAACCAAGGCAATATTACTTGGTGACTCCCATGTAATTTTTCCTTGATCTATTGTTTTACTATACTGGGTTGATAAAAACTGGGATTCTTGCATTATAAATTCTTATTCTACAAAGATAACTTTTTACTTTGCTTGCAAAAATATTGATGTTTTAATTAAATTGTTAACTTAGTATTCCAACCAAACTAACTAATGTTAAAAAAATTACCAAAAATATTAATAGCTGTCTTAGTATGTTTAGGCATTGGTTTTTTTTCCGGTTTTGCTACACAAAGTTCAATAGATACTTGGTATGAAACACTGAATAAACCTTCTTTTAATCCACCAGACTGGATCTTTGCTCCTGTTTGGACTTTATTATATATTTTAATGGGAATTGCCGCTGGGATTGTTTGGTCGAAGGGGTATTACCATAAATGGGTTAAAACCGCGATGTATCATTTCATTTTTCAGCTATTATTTAATGGTTTATGGAGTATTGTATTTTTTGGGTTTAGAAGTCCTGGATTAGCTTTATTGGTCATACTCGTATTACTTGTCCTTATTATTCTTACTTATAAATGGTTTAAAGTTGTAAGTAACACTGCTGCTTATTTACTTTTACCATATTTTTTCTGGGTCTTATTTGCAACTGTACTTAATTTTTCCATTTGGCAACTTAATTAGATAACTCGATTAATTTCATTATTGTTTTATAATTCCTGGCAGTAGCAGATACTTTTAATTTTTTCTCAAAAAAATTCGTACCACATTTGGCATTCCCGAATCCTTCGGAATAAAATGTGTAAACACATGTATTTTTAATATGGAATTCTTCATTCGGATATTTGATCTGCATTGTTGTTTCTACCAATTTTTCATCGGGAATTGAATGAAGAATGATAAAATAACTATTAACTTTTTTATCTTCCGAAAAAGGACAGTTTTTAAAAATAGTTATGATTTCTGAATGAGTTTTGACTAAAACCGATACGTCAAAACCATACTGACTAAATATTTTATCTTTAATTCTATTTTCTATTTCTTGTATATTTTCTTCGTTAGAATAAAATATTATATTTCCGCTTTGAATATAAGTTCGAACATTCTTTAAATTTAGTTTTTCGAATAGTAACTTTAAGTCGGCCATTAATATTTTTTTATGGCCACCAACGTTTATTCCTCTTAATAGTGCTATATATGTAATCATCTGTAAAAAATTTCTAATTCTTTGATATGGCTTCCGCAGCGATATAAGCACCAGTCCATGCATTTTGAAAATTAAACCCTCCTGTAATGGCATCAATATTTAAAATCTCTCCTGCAAAAAATAGGTTTTTATGAAGCTTACTTTCAAATGTTTTAAAATTAATTTCCTTTAGATCAACACCTCCAGCTGTTACGAATTCTTCCTTAAATGTACTTTTACCATTTACTTTAAAAACTGCCTTTGTGAGTTGAATTGTAAATTCTCTTAGCTGATCCTTACTCAGATCTGCCCAACATATATTTTTTGAAATGTTAGCCGCCTCTAATAATTTTTGCCACAGGCGTTTTGGAAGATTAAATTGAGGTGAATTATAAATATACTTTTTTGGTTGCTGTTGTTTTAATTCTTTTAATTCAGAAATTACATTCTCATAAGAATCATTAACAAAATTAATCTCTATTTCAAACTTGTAATCTCTCTTCTTTAAATCTATTGCACCAAAAGCTGATAGTTTTAAAATTGATGGAGCACTCATTCCCCAATGTGTTACTAATAAAGGTCCTTCAGATTCTAATTGGCTATCTAAAATTTTAACTTTTACGTTTTTTGCGACTACTCCGGGAATATCCTTAATTCTTTCATCAACTATGTTAAAAGTGAATAGAGATGGTACTGGATAAACAATAGTATGTCCCAGTTCTTTTAAAATATTCCAAACTTTTAGATTGCTACCTGTTGCAACAAGTATTTTTCGACTTAAAAATAATTCGTCATTAGTTTCTACCAACCAATTTTCATCAATTTTAGATAATTGTTTTAATGGTTTATTTTTTAATATCCTGATGTTGTGTTTTTCTAATTCATTTAAAAAACAATCAATAATAGTTTGTGATGAATCAGATTTAGGGAATATTCTTCCATCATCTTCAATTTTAAGTTCCACTCCTCGGTTTTCAAACCATTGAACAGTATCTCCAGTCATAAATTTATGAAACGGACCTAATAATTCTTTGTGACCTCGAGGATAATTATTTACCAATTCTTTGGGGTCAAATTCTGCGTGAGTCACGTTGCATCGCCCGCCTCCTGAAACTTTTACTTTGGTAAGAACATTACTTCCACGCTCCAAAATAATTATTTTTAAGTTCGGGTTAAGATCGGCTATATTAATAGCCGCAAAAAAGCCAGCCGCACCTCCTCCAATTATTATAACATCGTACTGCTTCATTATTTTAAATCTACGTAAATTTAGGGCTTAAATAAAACAATTGACATTGAAAAAAATTATTGCACTTTTTATACTTTTAAATTTTAGTTGTCATTCTCAAGATTTAAAGGTATTAGCCGATCTTCCTAGTACTCTTAGAGAGGCTTCAGGAGCACAAAAAACAATAGGCTCTAATTTAATCTGGATGATAAATGATGCCGGAAATTCTCCAGTTGTCTACGGAATTAATCTTAAAGGTAAAATTGTTACTTCTTTAAAGATTAATGATAAAAATAATGATTGGGAAGAACTAACAACTGATGACAAAGGAAACCTTTATATTGGTGACTTCGGGAACAACAACAATAAAAGAACTGACTTAGTAATTTTAAAAGTAAACAGGGAAGACTTAGAAAGCACAGTCCCCATTGAAACTGAAAAAATCTCTTTTCATTACCCTGACCAAAAGAAGTTTCCACCCAAAAAAAAGAAGCAATATTTTGACTGTGAGGCATTCTTTTTTTATAATGATAGTCTTTACTTATTCACTAAAAGCCGTGTAGATGGTAATCATGGTAAAACTACTTTATATAAAATTCCAGCTATACCGGGGCGTCATGAAGCATTAAAAATTGACAGCTTTAATTCTTCATGTGATTATTTTACCTGCTGGACTACATCAGCAGATATGAGTCCTGATAAATCAAAAGTTGCCTTGTTAACTCCAGAAGCTCTAATTATATTCACTGACTATGAAGATGATAATTTTTTTATAGGAAAAGTTAAAGAATATCCATTTGATTTCATTACACAAAAAGAGAGTGTATTCTTTAAAGATAATGAGACAGTTTATATAACCGATGAATATAGTTTTGGCATAGGAGGTAATCTTTATGAATTAAAATTGAATTAATTAAAAAGTGTCACGTCCCATGCTCCAGGTTCAGTGATTATAAAATCAAAGTTTACCTGATAAGTAATTGTTTTGAATTTATTTTGAGTAGTATAATTTACTTCACAAACAAATGGAAACTCTACACCATGAAATCCACCAATATAACTTCCGACAATTTCTACACCACTATTTGCATTAATATTTAACGCTCTTACTTGGTTTCTGGTACCATTCTGAAAAAAATTAATTTCTACTCGATTACCTTCACTTACTTTTCTTATTGTATACCTATCTACATTTTCACTTCTTTTAACAGTGTAAGAAATCACCTTATTCTTACCTAAATATTTGTTGTTTTTCCAAGTTCCACTTTTTAAAACTTCTTTTTCACCATTAGTAATTTTGTAAATTTCACCATTTCCCGAAAACATTCCTTTCTTGAAGCGGCCTTCATATACTTTTTCTCCGTCTGAAAACTTGTATATTCCATTCCCATGAGCAAATCCTTTTTTGCATTTACCTTTATAAGTTCCAGAATCATCTTCATGTATTACTTTACAAGGAATTTTATTCTGAGAATAAATTAAATTGAAAGATCCCAATAACAGACTTAGTAATAATACATTTAAAATAGTTTTCATTTTGGCGCTTTTATTAAAAATACAAAATTCTGACCAATTATGATTAAAATCCAAACCCTAATTTAAATGCCAATCTAAGTCCATCATTACTGTTAAACGCAGAAATATTGCCCACATCGAATCCAGCAACATTCACAAATAATCCTCCTCCAAATGAGTTATTCCATTTTTCTGAATTGTCGTCTTCAACCCAAACTCGTCCATAATCAACTCCTCCATAAATTCCAATATTTAGAGGTAATATTCCTGTTTTTACTTTTCGTAAATTCAAACGTAAATCTGTACTTTGCACAAAAGCACTTTTACCTGTAAATCGTTCATTTCTATATCCTCTTAATCCATTATTTGCTCCAATATTTGCTCCTTGATAAAATTCAAAATCATCTCCGATATTAATATGACCTTTTAGTTTTGTAGCCAAAACCAATTGTCCACTTGGCACTAGTTTATAATCAAATCCTAAAGTTCGGAATAAAATAACCAAACCCTTTAGATGTATCTACATTATTTTTATATCCTGCTTGCAAATGCAAGCGTCCATCCCTAGATGTTGGAAATGCTTCATTATCTTTATTTGCATATTGATACGTTGCTTCAATTCCAGCAAAAATTTCTCACTTTCATCTACCATTGATCACCATAAAATGTATTAATAAACCTATCTTCCGTTTCTTCAACTTCATTGGATTCATATGACAATCCAATTTTAAAACTGGCTCCAAATCGCCTCTCCAAATTAAAGATGGTGCAAACTTTAATGGTCTTAATTTTAACTCGATTATAATCTAAATCTACATTCAATCCATCATCTTCATCGGCTTCAGGATTTGACAGTTTCATTTCCAAAACCAAAGAAATTAATAGCTATAATTTGGACTTGTAAACATGGCATTCTATAGCCAAATTCCAATTTCCAATCACATTAGCAAATTCACCATTATAAGTCAAATCAAAACCTTGTGTAGCAAAATAATAAGCTGCTGAAAGAATATGTTGGGAAGTAAATGGATTACGCTCAAATCCATAATTTGTGAATGTATTTGAAAACCCTATTTTAAAACCATCATCTGGATTTGAACCAATAGTTGGAATAAGTTGATTACGAGCTATTCTTTAGTTTTTTATAATCATAAACATTGGTTTCATAATCATCCGTCAATTTTTTACTTCCTTTGTTTGTAATAAATTCATTTTCTTTTGATTTATAATCATAAATTTTTACTTTGTTTCCATTTTCAATATTGTAAGTATCCTTATTTTGACCACCAATTAATCTCACTTTTATTAGATTATTGCCTTCTCCAGATACTTTAAAAATATCATCATCATCTAAACCATAAATCCAAATTTCTTTTGTTATCATTCTGTATAGTACTCTCGTTCATGAAACACATCTCCTTTTTCTCCTTTTTTAATTCTGATATGCAGTTACTTTTGTTTTTCCATTAGGCAATCGTTCAATTTCAAACCAATCGTCTTTATTTGTTCCTTTAATAACAGCAAATTTATTGATGTGCTTATAATAAGTATTAGAGATTTTTTGAAGATTTGATCGTCTTCCTTTTAATTTCTGTTTAATTTCATTGAATGGTTTCGTCATTTACTTCATCTGGAAAATATGTAAAAGCTTCATCTATAACCTCATCTGTTAAATTATTTACAATATGATTTACTTGTTCATTCCAAACATTTCTATCAGATTGATTTATTAAAGCCATATCTAAAGGATAAGGTTCTAAATTAAACCATTTTGGGCTTTTTAATTCTTCATCATAAGATTTGCATTAAACGCAATGCCGGAACTAATTTTAGTTGCAAAATTTAATAAAGCACCATCTGCCATTATTGAAAATGCCTGATCTCGATCTCTTGGAATTGGTCTGTAAATTGTTTTACCATTTTCTTTAAAACTTGCCCAACGCCATTGATCTTCATGTCTATCCCAATCGCCAATTAACATATCAAACAATCGTGCTCTAATATAAGACGCTTCATCTAATAATATGATCTTCATCTTTATGCAACTTTTTTAAGTAGATCATCAGTACTTAATAACTTTATTTGAAAATCCAAAACTTGCTTTATCACCATGACCAGCAGCAGCACGTTCTTCAATCATATATAATTCATCTCCAAACTCATCATTAAAATGCTCCTAAAGCATTTTGTTTTGGCACATAATACAAAACTGGATTTGTATGATAAACACCTACTGCATCTGCAAAGTGTTCCAATTGTAAAAGGTGCATAAGGATGTGATCCTGTAAAAACATCCAGTAATAAATCTTCAGTATAAGTATCATTAAATTGTCCTTCAATATATTGATCTTTAAAAGCAACAGCTTGCAAATACTGAACTGCATTTTTTCGTAATGGCTCGCATAACATATTCTCTTCCATCTTTATCTTTTAATCGCAATGATTTAGATTGATGTCCTCCTCCTTTTCTAATTGGTGTTAATCCTCCAAATAAGGTATCTAAGATTTACCAGTTGGAGCATTTACTTCTAGTACTATAATATTTTCGATAACGTTCTCCCCAAAGTTATTTGTAAGTTCTACTTTTTGTTAGTTTCTTCTTTAGAATAAATTGATGCAGATTTATCTTTGGAATAATTGATATTGGATAGGTTGTAAAGTTCGTTTTTTCATCTTGTTGAAGTACTTCTGTTTGAAAACTAATTTCATCATTTTCGCTGAATAAAATCGAACATGACGATGAACCATCTTTAAACATATCTAATCTTGCATAACCAGGTGTTCCATAAGAAAATTGCCCATTTCCTACATTTCGAGTAGCGATTTTTTAGAACCTGATCCACTAATAATTTGTGGTAAATTATCCTGAACAATATATTGCAAATTATGATCATGACCAGAAACAAAAATGACTTTATCATTTTCTTGAGACAAAGTAACTATTCGCTTTCTGAAATTCTCTGTATAGTTTATTTTGATTATCAACTGTTGTTACTCCTCCTGTTTTTCTAATAATATTTTTTAAGTTACCTAAAACTGGCAATGGAATTTTGAATCAGTGGAATGATTGCTGTTTAAAGAATATTGTCCACCATGAGATCCATTGGTAAACATTGGATGATGAATTGCAACAATAGTTGTTTTTCCTCTTGCTTTTTTAATTAAACCTTTCATATTCATCAAAAAACTTGGTTCTGGTTTTAATTTCACAATCATCATTAATTGTTGGATGTTTATCCCAATTTGTTAAATACCATTCAGAATCTATAATTAATTAATACTAATATCATCAGTAATGTCTACTTTTTCTATTGGACAACCATTTTCTGGTAAAAAGGTATTTTTTCCAAATATATCCTCAATATAGTTTTCCTGTCTTTTTAATCCTTTTAATCCATTGCTATACCAATCATGATTACCTGGAATAAAAATAGTTTTCCCTTTAAAATTTTTAACTGCTTCTGTTTGAATATTTAATTGATGTTCTGCAAATTCTCTTTGCTTCATGACCTTTTTTAGGCATTCCTTTTGGATAAATATTATCTCCTAAAAAAATAGCTGTACTATTTTTTGAAGCTTTGCTAATTCATTTTTAAAAGCTTTAAGGCTCCTGAAGAAGAGCCCAGTGGAGAATTTCCAGCATCTCCAATTAAGTAAAAGGAATGCAAAATTTCTTTTTCAGGAAAATCGATTTTCCAATTATGTCCTTATATTGAGGCTTATAAGTTGCACAAGCATTAAAAA
>CAVYHG010000001.1:0-6517 GCA_963768245.1 uncultured Flavobacteriaceae bacterium | reverse complement strand
CATGAATAGATTCATAAATATCGTCAAAATTTAGTCTGATATAAGCATTTAATTTTTTTCTGTAGTCCTCTTTTAACCATTCCACAAAATTAAAAGTACTCTTGCTTATATTTTTAGTGTAACGTTCGATTCTAAAATCGATGTCTTCTCCCAATAATTTCGCTAAAGCCAGTGCATCATACATATCATCACTGTTTTCAGCACAAATAAAGGCGTGCTGCGCTATAGATCGTTCCAAAACAACTTTAGAGGATTCACCCTTTCTAACAGATTCAATATAGGTCTGATTAATATCAAAATATACTTCTTCAGAATTAGAGAATTTTTTCCTCAAATCTTCAGGCATTTCATACCTAAAATTGCTTTCGATTTCTTCATCGCCTAATAGATTATCTAAGTAGTAATTAGGATACTTGAATATTTTATACCAGTCCAGATCAGATCCCCAAGGACCAAATCTGTGATAATTATTCCCCAAGTCTATAACTGTAAATTTATCTTTATTACTTAAAATCCTGGAACCTCGACCAATCATCTGATAGTACAAGGTTAAGGACTTAGTGGCACGATTTAAAATTATAGACTCTACAGTAGGTTCGTCGAAACCTGTAGTTAATATACTTACCGATGTTAAAATAGCACCCGGAGTATTTTTAAACCACTTTAGAATGGCACTCCTTTCCTTTTTAGAATTGTTATTATCTAAGTGAGCAACAGGATAACCAGCTGCCTTGAATGTCTCATAAACATAAAGTGAGGTATTGATACCATTATTAAAAATCAATGTTTTTTTTCCTTTAGACACCTCTTCATATGCATCAACAAGCTTGGACAACATTTCATTGTTTGTGTACAAATCGTCTGAGGATTTTACTGTATAGTCACCATTGGATCCAACAACCAAAGACGTTAATCCAACGTTATAAGAATACATTTCTGCACGAGCTAAAAATTTGTGTTCTATTAAGGATGGAATACTTTCGCCTACAATCAATTCATTATAATTACCTTTCATAGGTAAATTAATATTGGAACTTAAAGGTGTTGCAGTCACACCAAGAATAAATGACTTTTCAAAAAATTTAAAAAGCTTATTAAATGCATTATAATGAGCCTCATCTATAATTACCAAACCAATATCAGAAATATCCAACTTGTCATCAATTAATCTGTTATTGAGAGTTTCAACCATAGCGACGAAACATTTATAATCCAGTTGATCGTCCAGGTTGGCAGTACTGCTAACAACTTTATTAACTACACCAAATTCAGTAAGCATTCGTGATGTTTGCTTGATCAGTTCAATACGGTGAGTCATGATAAGAACTCTTTTAGAATGATGCTTTAAGTATTGTCTGACCATTTCAGAAAATATAACGGTCTTCCCTCCTCCTGTAGGTAGTTGATATAATAAATGAAAGTCATCAGGTGCTTCATCAAAATATTTGAATATTTTGTCAATAGCACCCTTTTGGTAATGATAGAGCTCTTTACCAGTATTTTTTTCTTCTATTTCAAACCCTCTGAGCGACATAATCTAAGAATTTAAAAAGATGAAATAAATTTAAATATTAAGAATTCACTGTTTAGTTGCATTTGATAAAACAAACGTCTAATATAATTAGAATTTTAAGAAAAAGATTAGACTTTTTTTACTCTAACAGCATTCATTCCTTTTTGACCTTTTTCAAGTTCAAAAGAAACCTGGTCATTTTCAGCTATTTCATCAATAAGTCCACTGACATGACAGAAGTATTTTTCCTGATTTTCAAGATCTGTTATAAAACCGTATCCCTTAGAAGTGTCAAAAAAGGCAACTTTCCCTTTTCTTATTGGATCGAAAACTTCTCTTTCGCTATCGTCCATTTTTGGAATTCCGATTTCAATATTTTTAGCTTTTACTTTAATTTTTTTGGATGGATCCGGAGGAGTATCTGTTAAATTTCCATTGTGATCTACATAAGCGAATTCTATCCCTTTCTTCCCACTTTCCTTAGCCTCAGCCTTGCGAGCTTCCATTTTTTTCCTCTTATCCTCGCGTTTTTTTAAACGTTTTTTTTCTTTTTCACTTTTGTTGAATGTCTGTTGTGATCTCCCCATGCAGTTTTTTTAAGTAGTATTAATTAAATGTTTTACTGAAATTTCAATACTAAAAAAATGCTTGGAAAAGAATAATTGAAGTTATTGTTTCGCCTGAAGATTGATCCAGTTTTTGTAATTCCCGGCTTAGAGCTTGACTCATAAACTCGAACAAAGATAAGACATGACAGGCAATTTGTCTAATTTAGGGAAATAATTAATTTGGCATGAAAATATTGACTGCCTAAATGTTTCATTATTAAGACATTATAATCGCTCCCACATTTTGCTGCTATTCAATCTAAAAGAACCCAAATGATGGAAACTACACTCATTAGGTTTTATTATGGACAAAAAAGACTCTTCGTTTTGATTTTTATATAAATGATATGTTTGACCAACTATTGGTTTAAATTTAAATTTTGAACTATAAACTAATTTATTTTGTTCATATGCAAATAAAAGTTCGGAATACTCCGATTTTAAATCATCAAACTTTGCCTTTAATTGGGTGTTTACATCATTGAGGTTTGACTGTTTCCAAGGAACTATGTTTGTCATCGTTATACTTGGAGCAGCCAGGTCGGTTGGATATTCTCTAAAAGCAGCATCATATTGATTGTTCTCATCATTAAATACAACAAGATCTGGTTTTTTATTTTCCATATTTAATTCTATTAAAGTGTTACTTCTTAAAAAAGTTTAATAGTTAGTTTTTTAAATATTAAATTTATGTTGTTTAGCTTTATATAAGATATATTAAACAAATTGTCTACCTTAGCATTTTAAACTAAGCTATGATCTATCTTCAGACTGGTTCCATTATTTTGGGTATCATATTCATATATTATGGAATTCAATGTTTGATTTCATTACAAATGAAAAGTGAATTTAAGAGATTTGGTCTTTCAAATTATCAAAGAATAATTACTGGAGTATCACAATTGTTAGGTGCATTTGGACTATTTCTTGGTATATTTATTCCTTTTATAGGTGCTATGTCATCAGCTGGTCTTGGCTTACTTATGCTCCTTGGTCTTAGCGTACGGATTAAAATTAAAGACAGTTTTTTTAAAACGTTTCCTTCATTTATTTTTATGATAATTAACTTTATTGTCTTTGCAGCCTACTTAAAATATTTTTATTAACCAAAAGCAATTACTAAACATAGAGTAAGAAACAAAGCCGCAGGAAAGGACTTTATCAAGGGATCCTTTATTTTGAAATGCATAAATATAGAACCAAAAAGTAATACGGATAAACCCAGAGCTACTGGTTGTAGTAAATACGGAACCCATATTGCTACAATCAAGCCAATCGCCAAACCAACTTTTAATGCGCCAACTAAATAGCACATCCACTTTGGCAATCCGTAAACTTCAAATTCTTCAAGAATTGTTTTGGCATTTCCTCCTCTCCAACGTGTTGCTTTATTATTTTGTAATAACCATACATTAAAAAGACTAAAAGCAACTATTAATTGTAATGCAATTTTAAAATAATCCATGATACTTTAACTTTTTTGTTATTCTAAAGATATACTATCTATTTCCAATTGAAAGTTTTCCTTTCGCTTATTAGCAATTAATATTGCTATTTCTTCCATACTACTTCCATCGAAATTGGGACGATTTAATTTGTAACCTCGAAAACTGGGGTAAAAGTCTTTTAATGGAATTTTTATGGTTTCCCACTCTCCCTGGGTTTCAAATGTATTTATATAAGAAGCACGATCGTAACTGTTCTGTTTGATTCTGAATTGGTAATTCTTGCCATCTCCTTTTATCCTTATAACCAAATGAGTGTACTCAGATACATTTTTTGTTTCAAAATTATACCTTACAGATGAAAATCCTCCATTGTTATCTGTAGTTACAAAACCACTGAATACCGCATGACCTTCATCATTCAGGACTATGGAACCTTGAGATAATCCACCCATTACGCCATCATCCACTATCATCCAATTACTCATATCGCTGATCTTGTTAAAATCAAATATAAAGTCGTTCGCACTATTAAGAAATGAGGCAATTATTAATAAAACTATTAATGGTTTCATTTTTGTTTAATTTTTTGTTTGTAAAAATAAACAAATATAAACATCATAAATCTTATTTAACAAAAGTTTACAAAAAAACTGAATACGTTTTTCTTATAAATAAGATCGTACGTATTCAGTAAATTCGTTAAACTGACAGAATTTTAATAGTGAATCAATTGATTAAGCCGGTTCTGTTTCTTTGTAACGTTTGTCCATAAACTTTTCGATCACGTCAGGCATTTTTTCAAACGCTGCTGCTAATCCGTGAGTTTTTCCTGCTTCAAGGAATGAAATGCTTTCACCTTTAGTTACTAAAAAACCTATAGGTTCTATACCAACTCCTGCTCCTCCGCCCATTCCTTGGCCTTTAAGAGTTTTAGATTTTCTGTCAGCTCCTTCGCCTCCACCAGATCCAAATCCCATACCTACTTTAATAACTGGAACACATTTAAATTCTCCCAATTCAAATTTTTCACCAACAACGGTTTCTGTTTTCGCCTCAGACTTGATAAAGTCTGTAATTTGTCCTAATAATTCTTCAAAATGTAAATCCATAATTTAAATTTTTAAGGGTTAATAAATACTTTAATTATATCTATTGGCCTGTTTTGTATGCAAACAGCCAATTGGTTTCGTCCTTCAAAATTGACATTGAAACCTCCAATATGATAATTCAGGAATGCAAAGGCAGGATACAATTTGGCATTAGTTATCACATTGCCGGTATCTATATCAATTACAAACTGTTTTACCTTACAGGATCTTAGGACTTGTAACCCTTTGTTTAAACTAAGGCGTTTTCTACTTTTTGTTTTATGTTTTTCAGGTTTTAATTTCTTGACTCGTTTACGCTTGTAATATTCATCTATTGGAAAGAAATAAAAGGTCATAAAAAAGACCTTGAGTTTGATTCTTATCAATTCGTCTTCATGAGCTTCAATATTGGCTTTTGCCAATCCTTTTAATTGAATATAGTAGTCATTTTTTAGGGTATTAATAGACAAAATAATTGGCATAAGTAACAAGTATGTTACCAAAATCCCCAATACTATCAAGATAATAGCCAATAGTCATGGCTGTGCAGTTTTTAACGAAATAACTTAAAAATAACTATTAAGCTATGCAATGATTTTTGTCATGTTAAATCCCTTTTTATTTTAGAAGAAAAGAAAAGACTGTAAAAAAAGAAGCTTTTGCTATCAACTCTCTACAGTCTTTTACGAGGATTTCTAATTGCTATTAATCAATAAATATGTCAGTTAGCTATGAACATTTATTTCCAGCTAAATTAAACATAGATTTTATAGTATTTCATGACATTTGTCATATGTAACATAAATCACATAGTCAAATATTCTATTTACGACCGTAAAACTATATTGGATGTTATTTTATATCTACTTTCGATGAACGACAAATAAACTAAATTCTTAAAACTTCTCGCAAAAAAAAGCAGGTAGAAACTACCTGCTTTGAGGTGTAAGTTCACAGAAATTTAGGTATTAACCCGCTCAGATCCTCAACACTATAAAACTTACACTTTATGAATAGCTTTTTCAATTTATCATATTTATATTTTTAGTTGGATACCCAATAAGACTCGAGGCATAAAATTAGGCTGATTCACAGCATCATTAGCATCAGTATATGTGAATTGTACATCATTATTCTGGTTGTCGTTTCTTGGATTTACATTATCATTATCCGGACTGTAACTGGTATCATGACCCTGCAAAGTGTTATTAAAAAAGTAATCCATTCCAGCAGCCGCAACCAGATTTAGTTTTTTACTGATAGGAAAATGGCTCTCCGCCCCTAATCCAATCCAAATTGTTTACTAGTCACATCAAAATCTTCATTGCCACCGACATATTTAAAATTAGCGGTATAACTAGAGTAACGTGGGCCAACAACCAAATAGGCCTCTTCTAAATTTAACAAACTACTTGACCATAAAAAATCCAGTCTGTAATCAAATGCTTTAGCTTTTTCTTCAGGCACTCCATTTGTGGCATTATTTATAAAAATACGTCTGGCATCTGCTGCACTTCCCGGATCTAGTTTACTATAGCCAATCCAAAACGTAACTGTACAGGTAAACTTTGTAAAGGTTTTAAGGCTGTTGCGCTTAACTGTACTCCAAAGCCACCATTATAGCCTGTATTGAGCCCTAAAGCAATTGAAGACTCCTGATCGGATTGCGCATTAATAGAAAATGAAATGAAAACAATATAACAAAATATTGTAGACTTAATCCACTGCATATAAAAAATAGATTCTGGGGCTGCAGTAAATATACGACAACTAAATATTTAGATACAAGAATAAGTTTTCGATGAACTACATGAATCTTTTCGATGAATGGTAAATATTTCAATTAATTGTAATTTGCAT